>DASPNA010000078.1:0-127504 GCA_035626775.1 Thermoanaerobaculia bacterium | reverse complement strand
ATCAGGGTCATGATGGTGAAGAACGTGGTCGAGCCGTCGCTGCGCGTCTCGTGCGCCCACGAGTGCACCGCGCTGTCCACCTGGTGCATGCTCGACGACTCCTGATGCAGCCGCTCGGCGATGTCCATGAACCCGTCGCCGCCCATCGCCGTCGCCGCCAGGCCGGCGGCGAGCACCACGAACACCGGGAGGTAGTCGTGGTAGCGGAAGCGCGCGGTCCAGTTCGCGGAGCGCGCCAGCGCACGCTCGATGAGCGGCCCGACGCCGAGGATGACGAGGTAGAGGAGGAGGAGGACGGCGAGGTAGCCGGCGATGAAGATCAAGGGCTAGAAGCCACCCGACATGTACTTCCACTGCACGATCTTGTCGTTGATCTCGCGCAGGCGGCGGCTGATCATGCGGCACAGCAGGTTCAGGAACTGCAGCGACGCGTGCGGGTCCATCGAAAGGATCTCGTTCAGCGTCGCGCGATCGATGGAGAGGACCGTCGCGTCGCCTTCGTGCGCTTTGCCGTCGGCGGAGCGCGGCTTGTCGTCGATCAGCGCCATCTCGCCGAAAAAGTCGCCGCGATCGAGGACCGTCAGCGCTTCTTCGCCGACGCCCGGGATGAACTTGGAGATGCGCACGCGGCCGTCGAGGACGATGTAGAGCTTCTCGCCGCGCTCGCCTTCGCGGAAGATCATCGATCCTTCGCGGAACCGCTCCTCACTCGAGAACGTCGCCAGCAGTTTCATTTCCGCGGCGGACAGGCCGCGCTCGCGGAAGAGATCCACCTTGTCTTCGGACTTGACCGTGACCTGCTGCGTTTCACGTTTTCCGTCGACTGCGCGCTTGCGGCCCGCGCCGCGTTTCGCGTCTTCCTGGAAGAAGAGCTTGAGCTGCTCGTTCGCGTCGCGCACCTTCTCGGTCAGCGAGCGCCAGAACGCCCAGTGCAAGCCGACGGCGAGCTCCTTCTCCTCATCCATCAGCTGATCGAGCGCGCTGAACGAGAACGTGTAACAAGCCGACGCTTCGGTCGCCAGCGCGTCACTGGACCGATGCGTGCGGTCGATGAAGTTCATCTCGCCGAAGATCGTGTCGGTGGTGAGGGTGCCGAGGATCTGCGGGCCGAAGGGAGTTTCCTTGCGGATCTCGATGCGGCCGTCCTTGACGACATAGAAATCCATCGAGCTGTCTTCCTCGCGGAAGACGTAATCGCCGGTCGCGTATCCCTCCACGCGCGCGAAACGCGACAGCCGGAAGATCTGCTCGTCCTTCATGTGCTGGAAGACGGCCAGACGCCGCATGTCGTGCGACGTCGTGATCAGGTCCTCGCGCTTCTCCGCGGCGCGCGTGATCTTCTGCAGGATCATCTTCAGATCCTTGCGCGGATCGAAACGGAAGAGGTTCTCCTTGCGCAGCTCGAGGCGTTCGGTGCACAGCTGCAGCTGTTCGACGCGCTCCTTGATGCGCGCGTTGAGCTCCTTCGCCTCGATGTTGTGCACGCGCTTGAGCGTGTTGATCATCCGGCGCACCGGCTCGGTGGTCTCGCCCTTCTGATCGGTGGCGAGCAGGAACGCGTCGACGAAGTCGTTCAGCGCGCGATCGAAATTCTTCAGTTCGAACTGGATGCGTCCCGAGACTTCGGCGAGGCCGCGATCGAACGGATTGAGCTGGCGCGCCTTCTCGATTTCTTCGTGCGCGAGGTCCCATTCGCCCTGCGAGTAGTACAGGCGGCCGAGGATCTCGTAGGGGCGGTAATTGTTCGGGGTCTTGATCTTGGCAATCTCGAGCAGCTCGATCGCTTTCGAGGTCTGGTCCTTGGCCATGTAGTACTGCGCGAGCCCGACGTACTGCGACGAATCGACCTCGTCGCGCGCGCGTTCGGCCACCACCTCGACCTTCACATCCTTGTACCGCGCATCCTCGGCCTGCTTCTTCAGGTCACGTACGCGCGCCAGGTTGATGCGCAACGCGACCGAACCGGGCCGCAACTTCTCCGCCATTTCATAGAGATGAATGGACTCGTCGTACATCCCCTGATCGGAGTAGCGCCGCGCGAGCGCGAGCAGGTCGTCGGCGTCGATGGGCAGCGCAGTCTCCGCAGCGAGAGTGCGGAAACGTGCGCGCGAGCCGACGGGCTGTTCTGCCATGGGGACTGTCATTATAGGGAGGATGCGGTTTGCGGTGCTTTTGCTGTTCGCGTTCCGGTTGGCCTTGCCGGGCTACGAGTTCCAGTTCCCGCGCGATCACGGCAGCCATCCCGACTACCGCACCGAATGGTGGTACTACACCGGCCATCTGCGCACCGAGTCGGGCAAGCGGTACGGATTCGAGGTCACGTTCTTCCGCGTCGGCATCGAGACCGGCGTCGCAAAGGTGACGAAGTGGGACCTGCAGCACGTCATGCCGGCGCATTTCGCGATCACCGACATCGCGGCGAAGCGCTTCCGCTATTACGAGAAGCTCAATCGCGCGTCGCCGTTCACGGCGGATGCGACCGTGAATCGCCTCGACGTCTTCAACGAAGGCTGGCGCGTGTCGACGAATCCGGACGGCTCCTGGAAGCTCGTGGCCGCGGAAGGGAAGGATTCCATCGATCTCACCTTGCGCTCGCGCAAAGCGCCGGCAATTCATGGCGCGAACGGCATCAGCATCAAGGCACAGGGCGAGGGCTTCGCGTCGCACTACTACTCGATGACGCGCATGGAAGTGACCGGCGTCGTGAATGGCGAGCGTTGCACCGGACAAGCATGGATGGATCACGAGTTCGGCAGTGCCGCGTTGCGCGAGAACCAGCAGGGGTGGGACTGGTTCTCGATCCAGCTCGACAACGATGCCGAGATCATGCTGTACATCATCCGCCGCACGGACGGCTCGCCCGATGTGACGTCGTCGGGCTCGATCATCACGAGCGCGGGCGATGTGATCGCGATCGGCCGCGAGCAGATGCGCATCACGCCGCTGGCGCATTGGAAATCGAAGGAGAGCGGCGCGACGTATCCGATGGGCTGGCGCGTCGAGCTGCCGCGTTTCAGAGTTGCGCTGACGCTGCGGCCGCTGCTGCGCGAGCAGGAGCTGATCACGAAAGGCTCGACACGCGTGACCTATTGGGAAGGTGCGGTCGACGTCACGGGGTCGTTCGGCGGGAACGCCGTCCGTGGCGAGGGATACGTGGAGATGACCGGCTACGACAAGGCGTTCCGGCAGCCGTGACGATGACAGTGCGCTCAGTGCGCGGCTGTGACCCTGCGGATCTCGCGCACCAGTTGTTCCTTCGCCGATTTTCCCTTCTGCACGAAGCTCGACACTTTCGTGTGCAACAACTTCCGATCCTCGGTCGACACGTCCTTCGACGTCAGCACGAGGATGGGGATGTTCGCGGTGCGCGGATCGTCCTTGAGTGAGTCCGCGACTTCGAAGCCGCTCATGTTCGGCATCATCAGGTCGAGGATGATCACGTCCGGCGCGACGTCGATGGCGGCGCGAAGGCCTTCGTCGCCGGAGTAGGCATTCACGACGGCGTAGCCGAGGCCGGAGAGGTCCTCGTCGAGTAATGAATGCACGGCCGCGTCGTCATCGATCACGAGCAGGCGCGGACGCCCATTGCCGGTGGCGATCGCGCGCAAACGCTCGAGCAGGCGCGGGCGATCGACCGGCTTGATGAAGTAGTCGTCGGCACCGAGCGCGAGGCCGAGGTCGCGGTTGTCGACCAGGGAGATGATCACGACCGGCAGGTGCCGCGTCGCATCGTCGTTCTTCAGGCGCTTGAGGATTTCCCAGCCATCGATGCCAGGCAGCACGAGATCGAGCGTCACGGCGATCGGCCGCGAATCCCGCGCGAGCCGCAACGCTTCATCGCCATGCCGTGCATGAACCGGCACGAAGCCGGCCGACATCAGCGCGGCGGAGATCAGCTCGTACGCGTTCGGATCATCTTCGATGACCAGCACTCGATCGGTGCGATCGGACAGCTCGGGCGTGCGCGTCACGACGGCGGCCTGCGAGCGCACCGGCAGCGTGAATGAGAACGTGCTGCCCTCGCCGAGGTGGCTGTCGACGGAAACGCGTCCACCTTGCAGCTCCACGAACTTCTTCACGAGCGCGAGACCGAGGCCGGTGCCGCCGAACTCGCGCCGCGCGGTGCTGTCGACCTGGCGGAACTCCTCGAAGATCATCGCGTGATATGACGGGTCGATGCCGATGCCTTCATCACGCACCTGCACCGTGATCGCGCCGTTCTCGAGCCGCGCGCGCACCGTGATCGGCGCGCCTGGCGGCGAGAACTTCACGGCGTTCGACAGCAGGTTGAAGAGCACCTGCTTGAACTTCGCGAGATCGGTCTCGATCTGCGGCAGATCGGGCTCGACGTCGATGACGAGGTTCGGCGTCTTCTGGGTCATGCCGCGCATCACCTGGCAGACGCCCTCGATCACGCGCTCCACCGAGAATACCTCGGGATAGATCTCCATCTTCCCCGCTTCGATCTTCGAGAGGTCGAGGATGTCGTTGATGATGCCGAGGAGGTGTCGTCCCGAGGTGTGAATGTGCTGCAGAAATCCGAGGTGCTTCGGCTCGATGCGATTGGCGAGTCGCTCGGTGAGGATCTCGGAGAAACCGATGATCGAGTTCATCGGCGTGCGCAGCTCGTGGCTCATCGTGGCCAGGAACTGCGACTTCATGCGGTCGGCTTCGCGAATGCGCAGATTCGCTTCTTCGAGCTCTTGCGCGAGTCGCGTCAGTTCTTCGACTTTGCGGCTCTCCTCCGATTCGAGCTGGCGGATGCGCAGACGTTTCTCCTGCAGGTTGGCGATGCCGATCAGGAAAAAGTACGACGCGCCATAAACGAACAGCATGCGCGTGATCGCCAGGAGCATCACGCCGTTCGTGAATTTCGCCTGTCCCATCAGCATCAGCATGCCGATGTAGGCGACGACGCTGGCGAGGCTCACGGCGTACGCGGGCCTCTTGCCGGCCGCAAACGCCGCGGCTGACGCGGCGGCGGCGTACCAGATGTACCAGGGGCTGATGATGCCGCCGGTCGCGTACACGCCGAGCGTGCAGCAGACGACGTCGATCGACATCCAGATCGGATTCAGGACGCGACGATCGATGCCGCGTGCATAAAGAACGTAGAGCGTGGCGGCGCTGGTGCAGGAGATGCCGAGGACGAGCAGCGCGATCTCGGTGCGCACCGGATAAACGCCGAACGCCTCGCCGGCGAGGCCTGTGAGAAATCCGAGCGCATAGACAAAGACGTGGTTCCGCTGGATTGCGAGATCGAAGCGGACCACCGGCTCGGAAGCGCGGCGTGACATTGTGAGGTTGCGCGCGATTGTACGCGCGTGACCCCTCATCCGCTTCGGCACCTTCTCCCCTCGCAGAGGGGAGAAGGCGACTCGCCACGCTCGCGCCGTGTAGCCCTCGCCCCGCTTGCGGGGAGTGGGTGCGCCGAAGGCCGGGTGAGGGGTGGCGGCCGCTAATCCAGCGTGATGCCGAGGAACGCGATGCACATCTCGTCAGTGGTCTGCTCGCCCCACGAGACCGCTTTCGGCGGATCGTTCGGGTTACGCGGATTCGATGATGAGTTGTCGTAGAACGCCGTCAGCGACACTTTCGAACCGGTCGGAACCTGCACCGGCTCCTGGAAGCGATACGAGCCCTGCCAGTTGAAATCCCAGTCCTGGATGTCGATCAGGCATTGCGCGGCGCCGTTCGGCGGCTGCAGTACGACATTCATCTTTCTGCCCAGCAAATGCATGTGCGGCGCGATGAACCAGATCTTGATCGGGAACGGGATGAATGGGACGCCCGCTTCGACGCGATAGTTCGCATCGTGCGGCGGGATGGTGAACGTGTCGTTGATGAGCGGGATCACGTACATCAGTTTCTCGGGCTCTTCTTCCGCGAAGTAGATGCCGATCGAAGTCTGATCGGGTCCCGGCGCGCCATGATGCGGGTGATAGTGAACCTGCAAGACGACGCGCGACGCGGCGGGAAGCGAGAAGCCGACTTTGTCCGGCAGCTCGAGTGGACGGCTGCCCGGCGCCCAGCCGCCGAGCGTACCGGTAGCGTTAAAGCCCGCGTCGCCGAAACACGTGTAGCCCGGGCCGGGATCCGCTTCGTCGAGCAGGAGCGATGCGCCGGTGGTGTCGATGAAGCTGATGACGTGATGAACGGTCTCGCGATTGCCCGGATGTACGTCGATGGCACGCACAAACTTTTCGGCGATCGTATTCGCGGGCATCGTGAAGCAGCGATACGTGTCTTTCCCTTCGGCGGGTGTGTAGGGTTCGGGGCTGGCGAGGACGAGGTCGGGCTCGCCGAGGATCCAGCCGGCGCTGAAGTCGCGCGGGGTCGGGAGCTGCGCCGGATTCCCTTCGGGCGCGCCGGCATTGACCCATTTCGCGATCGTGTCGATCTCCGCAGTGGTCAGCTTGCGCGCTTCCACGAAGTCGCCGCAGCCGTCGCTCGGTTTCCACGGCGGCATCTGCCGGCTCTGCGTCATGAACTTGATGAGCGTCGCGTACGGTTTTGCTTCGGCGTACGTCATCAGCGAGAACGGCGCGATGTCGCCCTCGTGATGACAGCTCTGGCAATGCTGCTGAAAGATGCGCACGACTTCGTTGCTGAACGTCGGCGCGGTGACGGCGGGAGTGAATCGGACCGAGCGTTGTTTCGCGGCGAGCGCGGGGAACGCAGCGAGAAAGAGCAGCAAAAGGATGCGGGCGCGCATGTCGAAGTGAGGAATCGCTTTATCGTGTGCGGCAGAGTATGGCCATCCACGTCGTCCTCGTCCACCCCGAGATTCATTGGAACACCGGCAACGCGGGCCGTTCCTGTCTCGCCGCCGGCGCCACGCTGCATCTCATCGAGCCCCTCGGCTTCTCGCTCGATGAGCGCGAAGTGCGCCGTGCCGGACTCGATTACTGGGAGCACGTGCCGCTGCGCGTGTGGCCGTCATGGGAAGAGTTCGAGCGCGAGCTGCCATCGCTCGGCGAACCGTTTTTCTTCAGCACGAAAGCGACGCGCACCTATTGGAACGCGTCGCTGCCCGACGACGTCGTGCTGATCTTCGGCCGCGAGACCGGAGGCCTGCCCGATGCGATCCACGCACGTTACGCCGATCGCATGCTGACCATGCCGATCCACTCACCGCACGTGCGGTCGCTCAATCTGTCGACGTGTGTCGGAATCGCGCTGTACGAAGCGCTACGGCAGCGCGCATGAACCCCTCATCCGGCCTTCGGCCACCTTCTCCCCTTTGCGAAAGGGAGAAGGCTACACAAGGCGGGTGAGGGTTTTCTGAATCACGGCAAGTCTGAGTGCACGACCGTTCCGTCGATCATCGTGAGGACGCTGCGCGTCTCCGGCAGCGCGCCCGGCGGCACTTTGAAGATGTCCTGCGACAGCACGGCCAGATCGGCGAGCATGCCCGCCGCGATCGTTCCCTTCTGCTTTTCCTTCATCTCCGCGTACGCCGAACCGAACGTATACGCGCGCACCGCCTCCTCCACCGTCAACGCCTCGGCCGCCGCATCGCGGCGCTCCGTAGCCCAGAGGATGTTGAGGTACGGATTGATCGGACCATCGGAGCCGAGTGCGAGCGGGATTCCGGCTTTCAGGAGCGAGCGCACGAGTTGGTACTCGCCATCGGCCGGGAAGAACGGCCGCGCGCTGAAGTGCGACGGATTCTGCACGACCACCGCGCCCGTTTGTTTCGCGAGCGGGAAGAGATCGCGCTGCAGTCCATCTCCGTGTTCGATGCGCGGACGCTGCAGCGTGGGATGCTTCGCGAAAGCTTTCAGTGCGGACTCCACGGCGCGATCGCCGACCGCGTGAATGAGGATCTGCTGCTTCGCGTCCGCCGCGGCCTGCACGAGCGGTGTGAGGTCGGTGAAATTCTCGCGTCCCTGTCCTCCGCCTTCGTATTTCGACTTGCGCAGCGCGGCGTTGCGCTCGAGCGGAGTGCCGTCGATGATCCACTTCACCGCGTCCGATTTCACGTCGCCGTGATCGAGGAAGTCGATGATGCGCACGCGCAGCGGCACGTTCGCGCGCGAGAGCGCGGCGGCGAAACGCGATTCCTTGCCCGAAGGCATGGCCTGCACGGACGTGATGCCGAGCGCGATCGCCTCATCGGACATCGTGCGGATTGCGTCGATGAGGTCTTCATCAGTGGCCATGTCGGCGAGCTTGCGGTGCAGCGGGTACTGTGCGTATTCGAAGACGCGTCCATCGAGGCGGCCGCTCGCGTCGCGGCCGTACCAGCCGCCGCGCGGATCGGTCGAGTCCGGCGCGATGCCGAGCGCCTTCATCGCCGCCGTGTTCAGGATCGCGCCGTGACCGGTCCACATCGTCAGCATCACCGGTCGATTGCGCGCGAGCTTGTCGAGCGACTGCGCGTTCACGGCGGGATCGGACAGGATCGACGGGCCGATCGTCGCGACGATCCAGAAGTCGGCCGGTGTTTCATCGACCCCATTCGCAATCGCCGGCTCGATGTCGGCGCGGCTCGGATTCATTCCGCGATCGATCCCGAACACCTGCGTCGCGAAACCGGGATGTGTATGCGCGTCGTTGATGCCGGGAATCACCACCCGTCCGCCCGCCTCGATCACCTGCGTCTTCTTATCGGCGAGCGCGCGGATCTCGGCGTCCGTGCCGACGGCGGAGATGCGATTCCCTTCAATGGCGACCGCTTCGGCCCACGGACGAGTAGTGTCACCCGTGAATACTTTTCCGGACAAGAGAACGATGCTGGGGGCCGCGGCAGCGGCAGTGGCGAGCAGCATTACGGCGAGGGACACGAGGACAGCGCGTCGCATCATCGATAGCTCCTTTTTGATGGAAGGCGAGTCTACTCGCTCTTGATCGCGGAGGCGATGTCGATGCGTTGCGCGAGGCGCGCCGGAACGAGTCCGGCCAGCGCCGACGCGAGCAGCGTGACCGCGAGTGACGCCACGATCAGCGCGGTGGGCGTGTGGAAGTCGATCGTCCAGCCAAACGACTGTTTGTTGATCACGTAGATGAGGATCCACGACAGCGCGTAGCCCATCACCAGTCCCGCGACCGTTGACGCCGCGCCGAGGAGCGTAGATTCGAGAAGGATCATCGTGCGCAGCTCGCCGATCGAGAGGCCGCCCACGCGCAGCAGCGCGAGCTCCCGCGTGCGCTCGAGGATCAGCGCCGCCAGCGTGTTTACGATGCCGAGGACGGCGACGACGATCGCGACGCCGAGGAGGGCGTAGGTGATCATGAAGGTCTGATCGAAGATCTTCATCACTTCCGCTTTGATCTCGCCATTGGTGACGACGAACGCGCCATATTTGGGACCGAAGCGTTTCTCGAGCTCGATGCGCGCGCGGGTCAGGTCCACGCCGGCTTTCAGGTAGACGACGATCGTGTTCAGCCTCGCGTCGTCGAACGTGCGCACGAACAATTCGCGATCCATGACCACGACGCCACGATCGTTCGAGTAATCGCGATAGACGCCGGTGATCGGAAAGTCGGCGTACCCCTGGAGCGACGGGCTCTTAGCCCGCCGGCCCGCGCGTTGATCGACGGCGGGCTGAGAGCCTGCCACTCCAGATGGCAGACGGATCGTGTCGCCGACGTCTTTGTCGAACTTGAGCGCGAAGCTTTCCGAGACCACGACGCCCTCTTTTTGTGCGGCGGCGCGCAGAGCATCGGCGGACGAGCGCGGCGCGATCATCGGCAGGTCGCCGTAGCGGGCCGCCACGAGGAAGTCGCCGCTGCCGAGCGTGATCATCGTGTCGTCGTAGAGGATGTCGAAGCCGCGCGCGCGATCGATCTCGTCGACGAAGTCGAGCTCGCGCAACTCGTCCGCGACTTCCGGCGGAAAGAGCGCGACCTGCGCGTTGGCGAGGCCTTTCGACGGCCGCAGCCACAGATCGGAGCTGACGGTCTGATCGACCCAGATGCGCACGGTCTCGCGGAAGCTGCCCACCATCAGCGCGACCGCGATCATCATGCCGGTGGCGAGCGACAACGCGGCGCTTGCGACCGACGTGCGCCGAAGCGATGCGGGCAGCGATGCCGCGGCCAATCGCCCGACGATGCCGAAGGTGCGCTCGAGCAATGGGGACGCGATGCGCGACGTCGTGCGCACGATGAACGGCGCAAGCAGCGAGAAGCCCGCGACGACGCAAAGCACGGCCACGTAGCCGGCCACCGCGATGCCGCCGATCGGCGGCAGCCGCGAGATCAGCGCGGCCGCGATGAACGACAACATCGCGAGCGCCGCGAGCATGCGCGGATGCGTCACGCGCTGCTGCAGTCCGGGACGGATCATCGCGCTCGGCCGCACGCGCGATGCTTCGAGCGCGGGCTGCAGCGCGGACAGCAGCGACAGGATCGTGCCCACCGCGAGACCGATGGCAACCACCGCGGGTGTGAGTGTCACGGCCTGCGGTTCGGACGTCACGTACAAGGTGTTGATCGTGCGGCCGACCGTGCGCAGGATCGCGCTTGCGAGCGCGTAGCCGAGGGCGATGCCGAGGATCGAGCCGACCAAACCAAAGACCAGGCCTTCCATCAAAAACGCGCCGAAGATCTGCCGCGGCGCGGTGCCGACGGTCTTGAGCACGCCGACGTCGCGGCGCCGGCGCAGGATCGAGATCAGCACGGTGTTGTAGACCAGGAACATCCCGACCAGCAGCGCGACGCCGGCCAGAGCGAAGAGGTTCACGCGAAACGCGCGCAGCATTTTCTCGACGCGCTCATTGCGACGCGACGGACGCTCGATGCGCGAGCCCGGCGGCAGCGCGATCCGCGAGACGTCGCGCTCCTCGGGCACGAGCAGATCGATGCGCGAGAGCTTGCCGAGTAAACCGAAACTGCTCTGCGCCGTGGCGATGTCGCACACGATGATGTTGCCGTTGAACGCGGTGGCAGGACCTTCCGCTTCGAGGACGCCGCGCACGACCATCGGCACGCGTCGCCCCAGCACGTTCAGCGTGACGCGGCTGCCGATGCGCAACCCGCGCTCGTTCGCGAACGGCGCGGGCACGATGATCGAGTCGGACCCGAAGAGCGCGAAGTAATCGCCGAGCGTGTCATGCTTCGCGCCGGTCTCGATGCGCGCGTAACGGTAGTCGCGGAAGTGCAGATCGCTGAGCAGATCGACGGCCAGGATGCGCACCGGATGTTGCCCCTCACCCGGCCGTTGGCCACCCTCTCCCCGCAAGCGGGGAGAGGGGCCGGGGGTGAGGGGTTGCGCCGGCTCGAGCAGGCCTTCGACGTCGATGACCGGCGCGAAGCGGACGCCTTCGCGCCAAAGCGGACGCAGCGCGAGCAGCGCGCGCTCGTCGAGCAGGCCGGTGTCGCTGACGACCTGATAGTTCGCGCGGCCCGCGATGGCGTCGACCGATTCGCGAAACGCGCGCAGCGCACTTTGATTCGCGAGCTGAATCGCAACCACCACTGCCACGCCGACGGCGATGCCGAGGATGGTCAGCGCTGTGCGTGTTTTCTCGCGCAGGAGCGGGCGGAGGATCAACGCGCGCGCGATCATCTCGCCACGCGTCCGTCCGTAATCTGGATCACGTAATCGCCCAACGCGGCCGCGCGATCGGAGTGCGTGGCCATCACGATGGTCGGCCGCAGTTCCTGGTGAAGATCACGAATGAGATCGAGGATCAGCGCGCCGTTCTTCGAATCGAGGTTGCCGGTGGGCTCGTCCGCCAGAATGAGCGGCGGACGATGCACGACCGCGCGGCCGATGGCGACGCGTTGCATCTCGCCGCCGGAGAGCTCGTTCGGATAGTGCGTGGCGCGATGTGCCAGTCCGACGCCGCGCAGTACTTCGTCGACTCGTTGCGCGATCTCCGCCTTCGGCCGCTTCGCCAGCGACAGCGGGAAAGCCACGTTCTCGCGGACGTTGAGCGTCGGGATGAGATTGAAGAACTGGAAGATGAAGCCGATCGAGTTGCGCCGCAGCATCGTCAGCCGCGCTTCCTCGAGCGACGACGTTTCCACATCGCCGAGAAAAACGCGGCCGCGCGTGGGCCGATCGACGGCGCCGATGAGGTTGAGCATGGTCGACTTGCCGCTGCCCGACGCGCCCATCAGCACCGCGAAATCGCCGCTGGCGATGTCGAGCGAAATGTCGTCGAGCACATGCACCGGCGCGGATTCATCGCTCGGCCCATAGTCATGACTCACGTTCTGCAGCGAGACGCGCACCGCCGCGATTGTATGGTTTCCGATTTGCAAATCCCCCCTCACGCTGCGCTCTCCGTTGCAAGGAACGGCGGGGGGCCTCCGGCGGCCGGGCCCAACGGGCCCGGACCCGATTTGGTTGGCCGAGCCTCCGCGACACTTTGTTGATTCTTGCGAAAACGTGTCGCGGAGGCTCGGCCAACCAATGGGGTCCGGGGCCGTCGGCCCCGGCCGCCGGAGGCCTCTGGTCGTCTCTCGCGGCGAAGAGCGCAGGTGATATCGTCGCGCGCACACAGGAGGTACGTAAATGGACGAGACGAACAACACTGGAACCGGCGGCGGCGCCGCGAGCGGCGAGGAGGCAACGGGCCGCTTCGGACGCGCAAAAGAATACGTCGGCGACAAATATCAATCCGCCTCGGGTGCAGTGCGCGACGGCTACAACACCATGCGCGAGAAGGTGGAGGACGTCGACTTCGGCGCGCTCACCGATCAGGTGCGTACCTACGTCCGGTCCAACCCGGGCAAAGCGCTGCTGATCTCGGTGGGCGTCGGCTTTCTGGTCGGCCTGCTCCTTCGGCGCGACGAGGACTAGCTCTCATGGCACAACGCAATCCTGATCAACACGAGCGTTCGGCGGCCGGACTCGATTTCGACGACGGTGCCATTCGCGAAAAAGCTCAAGCGCTGGGGGCGAAGATGGTGCAGGAAGGTCCGGAAGCTCTGCTCGATGAGATCGAGAACCTCCTGCCGGAATCGTGGCGCGATCAGATCCGCACCTTCCCGGTCGCGGCAGTCGCGCTCGGGCTCGGCGTCGGCATCTGGCTCGGGATGAAGAAGAGCGACGAGATCATCGCCGCCGGCACGTCGCTCGTCTCTGCCGCTGCGATGGCGAACGTGTCGCAGGTAATGGACAAGGTTCGCGGAGAGTAGGCCATCTGGAGCGACGGGCTCTCAGCCCGTCGACTTAGCCCGTATAATCACGGCGATGCCGCCACAGCGCATCCCGTTGCTCGTTCCGGAAGATCGCCTCGAGTCGCTCGCCCGCGAGGTGCATCGCACCTACTTCTTCAAATATCCGCCGCTGCCGGTGCGCTGGGGCCAGCAGATCACGCGCAAGAAACGCCGCAGCATCCGCCTCGGCTCCTACAATCACGCCACGGCCGAAGTGCGCATTCATCCGATCCTGAACGCGCCGAATATCCCCGCATTTTTCGTGCAATCCGTGATCTATCACGAGTACCTGCACCACGTCCTCGGACCGCATCACAACCGCCGCTTCCATCAGCACGAGCGGCAGTTCCGCTATCACCGCGAATCGCAGGAGTGGATCCGCCGCAACCTCTTTCTGCTTCTCGGCAGACCGAAGCCGGTGAAACGCGTGATCGCGCCCGCTTTCCCGATACCCGTGCAAGCGTCGCTGTTCTAGGGGAACGCCGGCGTCCCGCCGGCTGAACAGGGAGCGTCCCGCTCCCGTCCCACGGCGGCGAGACGCCGCCTGCTCAGCCGCCGGGACGGCGGCGTTCCGTCATACCCCCATCGGGAACGTCAGGTTGTACACATACCTCCCGCGCGCCACCGACAACACGATCGACGAGCGTTCGGCTCCCGCGATGAGCTGCGAGTTCAGCTCGCGCGTGTTGTTCACCTCGGCGCCGTTCACGCCGACGATCAGATCGCCCGGCTGGAGTCCGACTTCCGCGGCGCGTGAACGGCCGACGACATCGTCGACCACGACCGAACGCCGCTCATCCGCGACGCGAATCCCCGCCACCTCGGCCAGGATGCGCAGTCCGAGATCTCCGGGGGGATCGCCGGCGCGGACATTGATCGTGCGCGCCGCGCCTTCGCGATTGATCGTGAGCGCGACGTTCTGTCCGGACTTGAGCGTTGCGGTCGCGGTGGAAAACGCTTCACGCGAGTCGATCGGCCTGCCGGCGACCTCGGTGATCACATCGCCGCCGCGCAGCCCGGCCGTGTCCGCGGGGGAGCCCTCGAAGATGCGCACGATGACTGCGCCGCGCTGGAGGTTATGCCCGAGGCGCTTCGCTTCTTCGGGTGTGAGCGTGGCGGTGACGGCACCGATCCACGCCGCATGCACCTTGCCGTAGCGGAGGATGTCTTCGATGACCTTCTTCGCGCGATCGACCGGAATCGCGAAACCGATACCCTGCGCCTGCGCGTAGATCGCCACGTTGATGCCGATGACTTTCCCTTCGATGTTCAGCAGCGGACCGCCGGAGTTGCCGGGGTTGATCGAAGCATCCGTCTGGATGAAATCGGTGAACGTGCGCGTCTGGTCCTGCGATGGCACGGAGCGTCCGAGCGCCGAGAGCACGCCTGTCGTCACCGTGCCGCTGAGACCGAACGGATTGCCGACCGCGACGACGCTCTCGCCGATCATGAGATCCGACGATGTGCCGATCGGCGCTGCGGCCAGTCCCTTTTCATCGACGCGCAACACGGCGAGATCGCTGTCGGGATCGACGCCGATCAGTTTCGCGGGGAGCTGGCGGCCGCCGTTGAAGTTGACGGTGATGCGCGACGCGCTTTCGACGACGTGATGGTTCGTGACGATGATGCCGTCGCTGGACCAGACGAAGCCGGAGCCCAGCGATTGCGAGGTGTAGGAGCGCTCCCGGCCGCCGCCGAAGAAGCCGAAGGGATCGAAGAACGGATCGACGGCGCGCCTGCGCATCGTCGCCTCGGTTTGAATGTTTACGACGGACGGCAACACGTTGTGCGCGACGACCACGATCGGCGTGCGGCGCGATGCGCTGACCGTCGCCGGAATCGGATTCGCGGCGGCGACGCGCGGTTGCGTGGTTTGCGACTCGGCGATCGGCTTGCCGCAGCCGAACATCAGGGAGAGCGCGATGAAGGTGCGAAGCATTCTCATGGCAGCAAGTGAGAAACGCTCGACCCCCCTGACTCGTTCCCGCTAGACTGCGCGGCCAACGCCGTGCATCTCAAAATCATCTACAACCCGTCGGCGGGACGCGGACGTGCGCGCCGCAACGTCGCCCTGGTGGAGGAGCACCTCCGCCGGCGCGGCGCACGAGTCGACTGCGAGCCGAGCACGGGACCGCAGGATCTGGTGCGCATCGCGGCGGAGAGCTCGCGCGCCGGTTTCGATCGCGTGGTCGTGTGCGGCGGCGACGGCACGATCAACCTCGCCGTTCGCGAGTTCGATCTCGCACGCGGGACGCTCGCGGTCATCCCGACGGGCTCGGGTGATGATTTTGCGAAGGTGATGGGCATCCCGCGCGATGTCCGCAAGGCGTGCGATCTGATCATCGACGGGATCGTGCGCGAAGTCGACGTCGCGCTCGCGAACGACCTTCGCTACCTCGGCGTCGCCGGTCTCGGCTTCGATTCCGAGGTGGCCGATTTCGCGAATCGCAACGTGCGCTTCCTGCGCGGATCGGCGGTTTATCTGTACGCGATCCTGCGCGTGCTGCCGCGCTTCACTCCGCGCGCGGTCGAGATCCGAATGGACAACGGGACGCGCAACGAACAGATCATGTTCGCGGCCATCGGCAACACGCGCCAGTACGGCGGCGGCATTCGCATCACACCCGAAGCGCAGGTCGATGACGGACTGCTCGACCTCTGCATCGTGCACAAGACGACGCGCGTGGAGTTGCTGAAGACGCTGCCGAAGGCGTACACCGGCGCGCATGTGAAGAGTGCGTTCGTGGAGATGGCGCGCGGCCGCGCGTTTCACTTTGCGAGCGAGACGCCGATGGCGGTATACGCGGATGGAGAGCCGCTCACGAGGACGCCGGTGTCGTTTGGCCTTTGTGATGCGCGGTTGCGGGTCATGGTGCCGGGCTGACTATGGAGTGCGGCGGCGCAGCCGCCGCTTTCATCGCGGAAGCGCGAGCTTCCGCTCGGCCCTCGCACTCCATATCGCGCGGTCACTCCACCAGCGTGATTCCGCCCGTCTCCACCTTCGTCGCCGCGGGTGCGGCGGGGGCGCCAACGGCGCGCTCGAGATAGAGATCCGTGTCGGGGCGGCCATCGGCGGAGAAGCCGATCACGAGATAGCGATTCGCGGGCTGCAGGTACTTGTACTGATTGCCCCACGGATCGCGCAGCAGCGATGCGCCGATGTAATGCGGCGCGAGCTCCGCGAGCGTCGTCGGCATGCGGCCCTGCGTGTCATTGAACCGTTCCACTGCCTGGCCGATGGCCTCGATGCGCTGCATCGAGATCGACTTGCGCGTTTCGGCGATCGCCGACTGTCCACCGCTCAACGGACGAAGACTGTTGAGCGGATTGCGAAACGACGTCACCAGCGACGCCACCGCCAGCGCCACGAGGAACAACACCAGCGGCAGCGGTACGGGCGTCTCCGCGACTTCGACTTCATCGAGCGGCGAGGCCTGCTGCAGCACGGCGGCCGCACTTGCGCCGCGCACTTCTTCGATCAGGTCGCGCGTGAGCAGTTCGTACAGCGCCTTGTTGGTGTCGAACTCCGGCAGCCGCGAGACCTCGACGATCTCGCCGACCGTCATCGTGCCGTCCACCATCGTGTAGATCGCGTTCTCTTCCTGCGTGATGCGGATCGACTCGGTGAATGTGTGCTTGCGACGCCGCGCCGCGGTACCGTCGAAGTCGATCTCGTCCGCATCATCCGCGCCCACCACCACGATCTCCTGATCGGTGAGCTTCTTGCGGAAGACCATGTCGTACGAGCGGATCCGCTTCTCGATGATCGGCCACTCGTCGATCATCCGCGCGCCTTCCATCAGGATCGATTCAGCGCTGATCGGCGTGACGTTGTCGCGGTCGTACTCGATGGTCGTCTCTTGCGAGAAGTGGTAATCGCCGTCGTGCCAGCGGAAGAGGCGATAGACGATCTGCGTGATCTGCAACTGGATCGCCTCGCGCAGCGACTCGGGCGAGATGATCCCGTAGTGCGTGAGGATGAAGCCGAGGCGCTGCAGCGTCTCGCGCTGGATCTCGAGCGCGCGATTGAGCTGGTCCTGCGTGAGGTAGCCGGTGCGGATCAGCACCGAGCCGAGGCGGTTTTCGAGACGGCGATCGAGGGAGTCGGCGCCGACCACTTTGCCGTCGAGGAACGTCACCGTCACCGTGTCGTCCTTGCTGCGCAGCGTGAGCACTCCCGTCTTTCGCTGCAGCCCGATGAGCTGGAAGATGTCGGCGAGACTGAAGTCCCGGAGTGTGCCTTCGAGAGCCATCAGGCCACCGACCTCCGGCGGTACACGGGCAGCGCCAGCACGAGCCACACGATCACGGCGAGCACGATCGCGGCGATGCGGACGAGCATTTGCGCGACGTCGGCGGCGGGGCCGAGCGCAGGTGCAAGCCGTCCTACGAGAATGGCCATCGCCAGGAAGAGTGAGAAGAAGAACCCGCCGACGATGCCGGCGACGATGCGGCCCTCCATCATCTGCGCGCTGCCGGGGAGGAACGTCGCGAACACTTTGTTGCGGCGAATCATCCCGTGCTGATGGCCGGTCACTTCCTCGAGCTTCTTGCGCTTCGTGTCGATCGAAACACCGTCGCGTTTCAGGTAGATGTGAATGCATTGCGTGCAATACGTCGTGCTCTCACGCGCTGATTTGCAACGCGGGCAGAACGTGCGCCCGCATTTGATGCACGCATTCGCGAGGCCTTTCGTTCTGCGCCGCAGCCAGAGCAGCAACGCCAGCACGAGCGACACGAGCGCGCCGATCGTCAGCGGGTTGACGGCGCTGCGCGTGAGGTCGAACACCGCGTAGTTGCCGAAGAGCGCACGCGCCGCAGGCCGCTTCGCGAGCTCCGCGGTGACGTCCCACGCTTCGTCGATCGACGGGCTGTACATCACGACCTTCTGCGGCGGCGGTGTGCGTGTGAGACGCTCGACGAATGCGCGATTCGCCTTGCGCGCGTTCTCGAGCATGGCCGTCTGCTGATCGAATTTGTACGTCTCGCCGCTGGCCACGGAGTGGTTGTAGAACGCGCTGGCCAGTTTCGGATCAGCGGCCTGCGCTTTCCCGTACTCCGTCATGGCCGCCTGAAACTCGTTGTTCATGAACAGCAGATTGCCGAGGTTCACGTGCGCGCCGGCGTAGCCGCGGCGGAGCTCGACCGCGCGGTTGTAATGCTGCTGCGCCTGATCGTCGTTGCCTTCGAAGTTCTGCATGTTTCCGGCGAAGAGATGCAGCACGGGATGATCGGGAACGATCGCGATCAGCTCCTGCATCCGCCGCAACGCCTCGGGCTGATAAGCCTGATTGGCGCTGGAGATCGCGGCCATGACCACCGGACTATCGACGCCGGACACGCGCGTGGCCGTGTAATCGACCACGACCGGCAGCAGCGCGACCAGGATGAGCAGCACTGCGACCGCAATGCGCTCCGCGACATTCGCATAAGGAAAGAAGATCGCCAGCCAATAGAAGAGCAGCCACATCGGGCCGAGCCACAGAAACACCGGCAGGAACAGCAGCGCGAACGCGAGCACGGTCACCGAGCCGCCGGTGAACCGGGTGCTCAGCATTTCGCGAAAGTCGTGCGCCATCGCGCGGCCGTAGCGGATGAAGAGCGCGATCGCAAGCAGAATCGCGACGAGCACGATCGCGATCGCGGCGACGAGCAACAGGTCGGCGC
Source organism: Thermoanaerobaculia bacterium (assembly GCA_035626775.1). Classification (GTDB taxonomy): domain Bacteria; phylum Acidobacteriota; class Thermoanaerobaculia; order Gp7-AA8; family Gp7-AA8; genus QHVT01. The sequence goes on along the minus strand of DASPNA010000078.1, from coordinate 108,721 downwards.
GGCTGAGTAAGCTCGAGCGATAGTCGCCGAGCATGCGCGTGAATCCGCGCATGACCAGCGGCACTGCCTCGCCCCACGCCTGACGCCGCCCCGCGCGATCCGCCTGTGAAAACGCAACCGCGGGTGAAGCGCCGTCGAGCTGCGCGGCCATTGTCGTAGCCCACCGCGCGAGCTCCACGTTTTTCTCGGAGTGACTGGCGAGACCGGCCGCCGACGCCGCGTATTGCGGGTACGAGGTGATGCCGTAGGTTTTGCCCGTCGTGACCAGTTCCACGGACCGCTTCGCCGCCATGTCGAAGTCGCCTTCGCGCGCCGCGGTCACGGCCTGCGGCCACAGATCGCGCGGTGGCGCCTGCTGCGCGCACAGCTCGCCCGTGGCCGCGATGGCGGCGAAGGCGAGCGCGGCGACAGCGATACGGCGCTTCATCCGATGCTCTTGGTCCTCTGTACGTAGGCGAGCTTCAAATCGCCGAGATGCGTGTCGAAAAAGTCCGCTTCCTCGGGAGTCAGATTACCGGCTGTTTTCTCGCGCAGCAGCGTGAGGATGTCGATCGTCTCCTTCGCCGCCTGCGCGTCGAAGATCGGTTGCGGCTGACGCGGATCGCGAAGCATGCCCAGGAAGAGATAGGCCTGGGCGACCAGCGACTGCAGGAAGTTCGCGAATGGCGTGCCCGGACTCGTCGCTTTGTCGGCGATCGAGCGCCGTCGTTCCTCGCGCGGCGGCTTCGGCGGCTCGTCCGCTTTTCTGCGCTCCTCGCGCGGCGGTTCGGGCGCCGCTGCCGGCGTCGGTTCAGCCGGCTTGATCTCCTTCTGAAACTCCTCGCGAATGTCTCCCTCGGGCGTGAAGATCCGCTTATCGGTGACCTTCAGTTCCTTCGGTGTCGGCTTGTCGTTCGGCAAAGGCCGCCTCCCGCGGTCACGATACCAGAAGAGGGGCAGCCCTCTGCTAGAGTCCCGGCCGCGATTCCGATGAAGATTTTCCAGATCCTCGAATTCAATCAGTTCAACACCGGCTCGGTCCATCAGATGTTCCAGGCGGCCACCGGGTTACGCGAGCGCGGACACGACGTGACGGTGGTGAGCAGGCCGGACGCGGTACTGGCGGCGAAGTCGGCGGAGCGCGACGTCCGCTTCCACGGGTTTCCGTTTCGCAATCAGTTCGATTTCGTGACCGTGCGCGCATTGCGGCGGCTGATTCGGGAGGAGCGGCCCGACGTGATTCACGTGCACAAAGGAATCGCGCACGGACTGTCGATGGCGGCGGCGTGGCGCAATCCCGTCGCCGCGTTCGTGGTCAATCGCGGCGTGTCGTTTCCGCTCGACGTCTGGAATCGCGGCAAATACCGCACGCGTCGCGTCGACCGCATCGTCACGGTCTGCCAACAGATCAAAGATGTGATCGTCGAGAGCGGAAAACTGCCCGAGGAGAAGGTGCAGGTCGTCTATGCCGGGACGGACGTGACGCAGTTCGATCCCGCGAAATGGGATGCGCGTGTGTTTCGGCGAGAAAAAGGTGTTGCCGGCGATCGCTTCGTCATTGCGCAGGTGGGTGTGCGCGACTGGAAGGGATGGAAGGAACTGATCAACTCCGTGTCGGACGTCGCGCCGAAACATTCGCGTGTGCATTTATTGCTGATTGGCTGTCGCGGCGACGCAGAGAAGAACGAGGTGATGACGTACGCGCGCGAGGTGGGGATTGCGGATCACGTCACGCCAGTCGAATACAGGACCGACATGCCGAACGTGTTCGCGTCGTGCGATCTCGTGGTCGACGCATCGTGGGCCGGCACCGGCATCACCGGCACGGTGCGCGAGGCGATGGCGATGGAGAAGCCCGTCATTGCGACGAACGCCGGCGGGAACGCGGAGCTCGTGTCATCGCCATCGGTTGGATGGTTGATTCCGAGGAAAGACCGCGCGGCTCTCACCAATGCGATTCTCGAGGTCATCGAGAGCCCTGCGCGCGCGGTCGACGTGGGCCGCGCCGCGCGCGTGCATGTCGCCGACGGGTTCTCTAAGGAGTTGCGGATCACGCGACTAGAGGAGCTGTACCGGTCCATTTGCCGTTCGAAGAAGCGGTAAGCGCGCTTCTACTTCGAGCGCGACACGACGAATGGCGGGCGCTTGATCGCGGCGGCGCACGCGCGATCGAGGCCTGTCACCGTCCCTTTGCTCACAAAGTCCACCATGATCCGGTCGATGCAGCCCGTCATTCCGGAGAAGGAGTGGCTACCGTTGCGCACTTCGACATGCAGGCTGTTCGGCAGTTGCGCGCGCAACTCCTCCGCATAGCTCGGTGGAGTGGCCGGATCGAGCGTTCCGGAGATGAGGAGCGTCGGCAGTTCGCTGCGGAGTGGCTGGCGATGTGTGGTAACCGAGCTGTTGCCCCACACGCCGCAAGCGGCCACCAGCTGATCGCGCCAGTAGGTGCCGAGAAACGTCCCTTCTCCTGCGTCTGCGGCCAGCGCAGCGGCGGCGGAGTCTTCGGAGCAGCTGACCGCGAATGTCATCCCGTAGCTGAGCTCCTTCTCGGCGCCGAGGCGCAAACGCGCCGCAAGACGCGCGAACGGCGCGAAGTCGCCGCCGGCCGCCTCGTGGATCAGCAGCGGCAATTCCGCGGCGCTGCCGGTGGACTGCAAAAGACTGCGCGTCACCGTTGCGAATAAGCCTGGCGTGATGCGCACCAGGACTTCGCCTGTCGCGCCGCGTACATCGCTGAGCCTCACTGCCACGGGCGATTCGCGCAACCGACGGAGGACCGCGTCGAACTCCGTTCGAAGAGCAGGGAACGCGGCGCCGCAGGAGCGATCGGCAGCGCAATCGTCGAACAACAGATCGAGAGAGCGTTGCGAGTCGCGGCCGAAGGCGGTGGAGACGACGACGCTCGGCGGCACGCTTCCTTTGAGGGTGAGCGTGCGCACGCGCCGTGGGAAACGGCGTGCGTACTCGATCGCCACGCGCGTGCCATAGGACGTGCCGTAGAGATTGAGTGCTTCGTAGCCGAGCGCTCGGCGGACGTCCTCGAGGTCGAGCACCGCGTCGGCCGTGCCGTAGTGTGCGACGTCGGCGTGCCGGCGCGCTTCGTCGAGGCAGCGCCGCACGTTTTCGGGTGGGAACATCTCGCCGATGACGGTGACGCCATCGATGTCGTTCGTCATGCGGCAGTGCAATCCGTTCGAGGCGCCGGTGCCGCGCTGATCGACGAGCACGATGTCGCGTGTATCGCGTGCGCCGTCGTAGGTGCGCGCGTAGAACTCGGCCAGTGTCGATGCGGCCTGCCCTGGTCCTCCCTGCAAGATGAAGATCGGATCGCGTGTGGCGGCGCCGCGCGCCGCGAGGATGACGATGCGCAGAGGGATCGTGCGTCCGCCGGACGCGGCTCGGTTTTCCGGTACCGAGAGCGTTCCGCAGCGAACATCGCCCGCGACCTCGTCGATCGTGCACGGTGCGAGCGATGGCTGCGGCAGTGTCGCGCAAGCAGTGAAGAGAAGGAGCGTCGCCAGGCCAATCGTTCGCATCACGCCTGCTTCATACGTGCGATGAGTCCGTGCGTTGCACGATGCTGCGCTCGTCACCGAGCGCCGTCATCGAGCGCGTTGACGTGCTCGCTCACGCTGGCGGCCAGCCCTTCGAGGTCATAGCCCCCCTCGAGCAGGGAGAACACGCGCCCTTCGCAGTGTCGCTCCGAGGCTTCCGCGATGCGGCGCGTGAGCTCGCCGTACGCCTGTTCGGTCACGTTCATGCCGCCGAGGGGATCGCGGCGATGGGCGTCGAATCCGGAGGAGAGGAGGATCGCGTCCGGGCGGTATTCGTCGATGGCGCGCACGATCACGTCTTCAGTCGCGCGCAGCCACGCCGCGTCGCCTTCTCCGCCTCGGACCGGGATGTTCTTCGTAAAACCACCGCCTGCGCCGGTCCCGATTTCATCCGCGGCGCCAGTGCCGGGATAGAACGGATAGCGATGAATGGACGCGTAATAAACGTCATCGCGTTCTTCGAAGAGATGCTGTGTGCCGTTGCCGTGATGCACGTCGTAGTCGTAGATGAACACGCGCTCGATGCCGGGTTGCTCGCGCAGCCACTCCGCGACGCACGCGATGGTATTGAAGAAGCAGAAGCCCATCGCCGCGACGCGTTCGGCGTGATGGCCGGGCGGACGTGCGATGACGAAGCTGCGTTTCGATTCCGCGACCGCGGTCAACGCAGTGGCCACTGCGGCGCGCGCGGCTGCAAAAGTCGCGGACGAGATGGGATTGTCGAGCGAATGAAAAAAACGCGAGCCGCCGCGCACCGCTTGTTCGAATTCGCGCTCGTAATCGGCGGAGTGCACCTTATGAATAATGCGCTCCGTGTCGGGATGCGTTTCGGGCCTGCGCACGATGCGGTCGGCGAGGCCGGCGCGGGTCACGCCTTCGAGTGCGGCGTCGAGGCGCGCGGGGCGTTCGGGATGGTCGAACCCGGTATCGTGGCGCGCAAAGACGGGGTGCGTGTAGATCGTCAACATCGTGAGACTATGCCGCTCGTTTGAAGCGCATTCTACAGATCGCGTTCATTGCGGCGCTGACGGTCTTCTTCCTCTGGCTTTTCCTGCGGAACGCCGACCTCCAGCAGGTTGGACGCATCCTCGCCGCCGCTTCCTGGGGCTGGGTGATCGTCGGCTTCATCGCGAACGCCACGGCGCTGCTGCTGCGCACCTTGCGGTGGCGGACCATCCTCGATCCCGATGACCCTCCGCCGTTCTTCGCGACGTTTTTCGCGAACACGGTCGGCTACATGTTCTCGATCATCCTGCCCATTCGCGCGTCCGATGTCGCGCGGCCGGCGCTGCTCGCGCGGCGCACATCGCATCGTTTCTCCGGCGCACTCGGTACCGTGCTGACCGAGCGCGTGCTCGACCTCACGAGCATCCTGACGATGTTCGTTTTCTTCGCCATCCTGCGCTGGAACGAGTTCTCGCATGACGCTTCCACGGCGGCGTGGTTCTACATCGTGCGCGCGGGTGCCATCGCGTCGGCGGTGTTGCTCGTCGCGCTGGCGATCCTCATGATCAGCCTGAGCTTCTTTCGCGAGAGCGTCCGGCGGCTGCACGAGAAACTCGGCCGGCTATTGCCCGAGCGTTTCCGCAACGCCTGGATGCACTTCTTCGACACTTTCACCGAGACGCTGAAGATCACGCAGAACCGGCGCGTCTTCGCGAAGGTCGTGCTTTGCACGATGGGTGTGTGGCTCTGTCTTACATCGCAGTTCTGGTTCGCGACGAAAGCCGTTCACCAGCCGTTGCCGTATGACGCGAGCTTCTTCGTCACCGGCGTGACCACGGTGGGGCTGGCCATTCCGACGCCGGGCGGGATCGGCGGATTCCACAAAGCGTGTCAGCTCGTGCTCACGCGCTTCTATCAGTTCAGCATCGATGCGAGCGTCGCCGTCGCGGTCCTGTTTCACGTCATCGGAACGCTGCCGGTGCTGACGACGGGCTTGTTCCTGTTTGCGCGCGAAGGCTTTCGTTGGAAGGACGTGACGCCGCGCGAGTGAGTTCCTCGGGTTCCTCGGAGTACCTCGGGTCCCTCGGAGGGGAGGAGCATCACATCGCGTTCCCCTCCGAGGAACCGAGGAACCCGAGGAACTCCCTCCGTGTGATATACCGCGCCGATTATGCGGTGCCCGTTCTGCGGGAATCTCGAAGACCGCGTGGTGGACTCGCGCGAGGGGCGCGAAGGAGAGGTCATCCGTCGCCGGCGCGAGTGCGCCCGCTGCGAGCGCCGCTTCACCAGTTACGAGAAGATCGAGCTGCCGACGTTCCAGGTCGTGAAGCGCGATCAACGCCGCGAGGCCTACGAGCGTAATAAGCTCATGCGTGGGCTCCAGATCGCGTGCCGCAAACGGCCCGTGCCGCAGGCGGAGCTCGAACGCATCGCAGACAACATCGAGTCGGCCATGTCCGACACCTCCGAGCGCGAGATCTCGTCGCAGGCGCTCGGCACGCTGGTCATGGATCGATTGCGCGATCTCGACCCGGTCGCGTACGTCCGATTCGCATCGGTGTATCGCCGGTTCGAGGACGTCGATGCGTTCGTAAAGGAGTTACACCGGTTGAAATGAAACGGTTCCTCGGAGTTCCGAGGTACTCAACTACGGGAACAGCCATTGCAGAACCCGCCGCATGGTTCTCCCGCGAATTTGTGAGGATTGAATGACCGACGCGAACGAAACCGCGAAAGAAGAAGCCATCAAGATTCCGGACGTCCTGCCGGTGCTGCCGCTGAAGGACCTGGTGATCTTTCCGTTCATCATCGTGCCGCTCTCGGTCTCGCGGGAGAAGTCGATCAACGCGGTCGATCAGGCGCTGGCCGAGAACCGCGTCATCATGCTCACGGCGCAGAAGGACTTTCAGAACGAGGACCCCGGCGAGGAAGACGTTTATCGCACCGGCACCGTGGCCATCATCATGCGCATGCTCAAGCTGCCGGACGGCCGCATCCGCATCCTGGTGCAGGGTCTCTCCCGCGCGCGCATCGATTACTTCATCCAGACCGCGCCGTTCTTCAAAGCGAAGATCACGCGCATCGAAGAGCCGGTGACCAAGGACAAGGGCCTGGAGGTCGAAGCGCTCATCCGCGCCGTGAAGCAGAATCTCGATCGCGCGGTTTCGCTCGGCAAGAACATTTCGCCCGAGGTGATGGTGATCGCGGCGAACCTCGACGATCCGGCGCGATTGACGGACCTCGCCGCGTCGAACCTCGACCTCAAGCTCGAAGAAGCGCAAGGCATTCTCGAAACAATCGATCCCGTCGAGCGCCTCAAGAAAGTCAACGAGATGCTGACGCGCGAGATCAACCTGCTCACCATGCAGCAGGAGATCTCGTCCGCGGCGCAGGGCGAGATGAACAAGTCGCAGCGCGAGTACTTCCTGCGGCAGCAGCTCAAGGCCATCCAGTCGGAGCTCGGCGAAGGCGAAGAGCTCGCGGAAGAAGTCGAGAACTATCGGAAGAAGATCGAAGAGAAGTCCATCCCCGGCGAAGCGAAGGAGGAGATCGAGAAACAGATCAAGCGGCTGGAGCGCTCGCATCCCGATTCCGCCGAGACGTCGATCATCCGCACGTATCTCGATTGGATGACCGGCCTCCCCTGGGGCGTGCAGTCCGCCGACAATCACGATCTCGCGCGCGCCCGCGGCGTGCTCGACGAAGATCACTACGACCTCGAGAAGATCAAGGAACGCATCCTCGAATATCTGGCGGTGCGCAAGCTGCGTGGTCAGAAGATGAAAGGACCGATCCTCTGCTTCGTCGGACCTCCCGGTGTCGGCAAGACATCACTCGGCCGCTCGATCGCGCGTGCCCTCGATCGCAAGTTCGTGCGCATCTCCCTCGGCGGCGTGCGCGATGAAGCGGAAATCCGCGGACATCGCCGCACGTACGTCGGCGCGCTGCCCGGCCGCATCATCCAGGGCATCAACCAGGCGCAGACCGGCAATCCGGTGTTCATGCTCGACGAGGTCGACAAGATCGGCGCCGACTATCGCGGCGATCCTTCCTCGGCGCTGCTCGAAGTGCTCGACCCCGAACAGAACTTCTCCTTCCGCGATCACTACCTCGGCGTGCCGTACGACCTCTCGAACGTGATGTTCATCGTCACGGCGAACGTGCTCGACACCATTCAGCCGGCGTTCCTCGATCGCATGGAAGTCATCCGCCTCTCCGGCTACACGGACGAGGAGAAGCTGATGATCGCCAAGACGCACATCATCCCGAAGCAGATGGAGGAGAACGGCATCAAGGACGTGCCGGTCACCTGGACCGACTCCGGGATCATGCGCATCACCACCGGATACACGAAGGAAGCGGGACTGCGCAATCTCGAGCGCGAGATCGGCACGATCTGCCGCAAGATCGCGGTGCAGGTCGCGGAAGGAAAGAACGAGCAGAACTACCGCATCACCGACGCGAATATCGACAAATACCTCGGACCGATGAAGCACTTCGCGGAGGAGCTGCTCGAGCGCGATCAGGTCGGCGTGGCGACGGGACTGGCGTGGACCGCGGTCGGCGGCGACATCCTCTTCATCGAAGTCACGGCGGTGCGCGGCAAAGGGAAGCTTTCACTAACAGGACAACTCGGCGACGTGATGAAGGAATCGGCGCAGGCTGCGCTGACGTATGCGCGCGCGCATGCGGACGAGAACGGAATTCCGCCGGATTACTTCGAGACGCACGACATTCACATCCACGTTCCGGCCGGTGCGATTCCGAAGGACGGACCGTCCGCCGGCATCACCATTACGACCGCGATCATCTCAGTGCTCACCGGACGTCCCGTGCGCCGCAACGTGGCGATGACGGGCGAGGTGACGCTGCGCGGCGACGTGCTGCCGATCGGAGGCGTGAAGGAAAAAGTACTCGCGGCGCGTGCGGCGAAGCTCAACACCGTGATCCTGCCGAAGCTCAACGAGCGCGATCTCGTCGACGTGCCTGAACCGATCAAGCGCGACATGACGTTCCACTTCGTGGAACACGTCGAAGACGTGCTGCAGATCGCGCTGCTGGCGAAGGACGCGGCGGAGCAGAAGACGACGGACCGCGCAGGACGGGAATCACATCCGCTGCCGGAGCCGGAACCGGCGACCCACGATCACGTGCCGGTGGGGCAGGCGTAGCACACCCCTCATCCGCCTTCGGCACCTTGGCACGCGCCTCGTAGCCTTCGCCCCGCGGCGCGGGGCGAAGGTGGCCGAAGGCGCCGGATGAGGGGATCAGACGCGCGAAAGGATCTGTTGCGCCTTTGGCAGCAGCGCCGCGCCGATTGCAACCTTCACGATGTCGGCAAGTACGAACGGAGCAACGCCGAGTGCGAAGGCGGTGCGCGCGTCGGTCATCATCGCCAGCCACGACCAGCCGCCGAGGTAGATCACGCCGAGCGCGAGCAGCATGCCGGTCACAGCGCGAAGAAGCGAAGAGCCCCAGCCGCGCTCAGACACGAAACCGGCGACCCACGCCGCGAACGGATACGAGTAGAGAAAACCGGCGGTTGCGCCGATGAGCCATAGCGGCCCGCCGTGTCCTTCGGCGAAAACGGGCAATCCGCTGAAGCCTTCGAGCAGATAGAGGGCCGCGGCGGCCGCGCCGCGCGTCGATCCGAGTGCGACGCCGATGAAGATCACCGCGAGCGGCTGCAGCGTCAGCGGGACCGGCGTGAAGGGAAGCGGAATCGCCACTTGCGCCGCGATCGCGATCAACGCGCTTGCACCGATCACGAGCAGCATGTCGGCGACAGCGCGGCCGCGCACCAGGCGGTCGACCACGACGGACGGAATGGTGAGGGCTTTCTGACTCATGGGGCGAAGCATAACCAAATCCGCGACAGCATGGCGATGTGTTTGCTACAAAGCGTGCATGCGCAGAATGACGTGTCGAGTGATGGTGCTGCTGAGCGTGCTGATTGCGCTGGCCGGCTGCCAGAAGAGGGAGCCTCTCACCGAGGCGAAGGCGAAGGAGATCGTCTCCAGCTGGATGTTCAAGCGGGAACCTGTGTACGCCGAGGTGCCGCAACGCGTGTGGTGGACGCCGAAGGCGCCCAAGGACGAGTACGACGAGAAAGCCGTGCGCACGCTGCGCAACCTGGAGCGCGAAGGCCTCATCACCGTCACGGAAACCGTGACCTCGGATTCCGCCGAATACATCGCCAAGGTCACCAAGAAAGGCTTCCCGATTCTCGGCACCGCGCCCAGTCATCGCGGTCCCGTCTATCGCGCGCAGATCTGCGAGAAGGTCTACGACGGTCTGCGCAACTTCGTCAGACATCCCAGCGAAGAAACGGTCGGTCACGCGGAGCTCGTGTGGCACTACGACAATCCGCGCGCGCTGTATCCACTGTTCGAAACGAAGATCGACAAGCCGCTGAAGACGCCGTACGTCTCCAACGTCTCGTTCTGGTACGCCAAGCACCAGTGGAAATTCGAGGTCAACGTGCGGAAGACTAAGGCCGCTTGACGCGACGGATGCCGTTGCTCGCGGCGATGATCGCTTCCGTCGCTTCATGCGGGAAAAAGCCGGTCTCGACGACGCCCGCATGCTCGCGAATGCGCGCCACGACATCGGCGATGTCGGCGTTCCTCGGGACGCTCACGTCGAGGATGAGATGTCCTTCATCAGTCACGCGCGGTGAGCCGTCATGCATGCGCAGCACGGGCGCCAGTCCCATTTCGTGAAAGCGCCGCTCCAGCACCTCGCGCGCGAACGGCGTCACTTCCACGGGCAGCGATCCGGCGCCGAGCTTGTCGACGATCTTCGACTCGTCCGCGATGACGATGAAACGCTTGGCCTGCTGCTCGACGATCTTCTCGCGCAACAGCGCGCCGCCGCGGCCTTTGATGAGGCGTAGTTGCGCATCGATTTCGTCCGCCCCATCGACCGCGACGTCGAGCGGCACGATGTCGAAGAGCGGAAACGTCGGCACCGCTACCTCGCGTGCGAGCGCTTCCGTGTTTTCCGAAGTGCACGTGCAACGGATGTCGCGCAGAGTGCCGTCGCGTAATGCCTGTCCGAGGAGCTTGACGAACTCGTTGGCCGTGGTGCCCGTGCCGAGGCCGAGCGACATCCCGGAGCGCACTTCCTGCAGTGCGGCGCGCGCCGCCTCGATCTTCAACGACATCAATATCCTCCCGCTGCGCCGGGTCGCCGCGGATCGGCGACGGCAATGAGGCGGCCATTCTCGAACAGGATCGCGTGGACGTCACCAATGGACTTGCGCGCGTTCACTCCGTGTCCCATCGCATGCAGCGATTCGAGCATCGGCTGCGGCGTCCGATCGAGCTCGTACGCCAGCTCGTCCGGCATGCCGCCGTGGTGATAGCGCGGCGCGGCGATCGCGGCGGGCAGCGACTTGCCGTACACGACGACATTCAGAAAGACCTGCAGAATGGTCGTCGGAACGGCGGTGCCGCCGCGCGTGCCGATGGCCAGAAACGGCTTTCCATCGCGCAGCACGATCACGGGCGACATCGACGTGGCCGGCCGCTTGCCGGGATCGAGTGCATTCGCGCCGGTCGTGAAATCGGTGAGCGCGTCGTTCAGAAAGAAGCCGAGCTCCGGGACCAGAAAACCGCTGCCGAAGTTCTCGCCGAGACTGGTGGTGAACGAGACGACGTTGCCTTGCGCATCGGCGATCGTGAAGTGCGTCGTGTGCTCGCCTTCCGCGGCGAGCTGTTGCGGTTCGGCCAGCACGCTCGTGGCGATGGCGCGATTCGCGTCGATGGTCTTGCGCCACTTCTCCGCGCGTTGCTGGGAGAGCAGATCGCGATAGGGGATGCGCGCGCCGAGCGGATCGCCGATGTAACGTTCGCGATCGATGCCGGCGCGGCGTTGCGCCTCGACCAGCAGGTGCAGCGACGCCTTCGTCTGAAAGCCGAGCGCCGAGAGGTCGTCGTTGGCGAGGATGTTCAGAGTTTCGCCGAGGACGATTCCGCCGCCGGATGGTGGAGCGACGGTGTAGATTTCGTACGCGCCGTAGCGCAGCTTGATCGGCGCGCGCCACACCGGCTCGTATTCGTGCAGATCGCGGAAGCCGAAGACGCCGCCACCCGCACGCACGCCTTCGATCAGTTTCTTCGCGATCGTGCCGCTGTAAAAATCGCGCGCGCCGTGATCGGCCAGCCGCTGCAACGTTGCCGCTAGCTCCGGCGCCGGCAGCGTCTTCGGGAGATCGAGCTTGCGATCGCGCGTCGCATCGGCGATGTCCGCCGCGAGCTCTGCATCCTTTCGTGCGCCATCACGTGCAACGGAGACCGCGGGCGCGAGCAGTTCTTTCCACGGACGCGCGCCGAACTTCTTATGCATCGCGTCGAGTCCCGCGACGGTGCCGGGAACGCCTGCCGCACGCGCACCGCTGGCGGGGACTTTGTCGAACACACCGCGCACCGCTTCACGCGGTGCGATCTCGCGGAAGTCCAGCGTCCACACGCCGCGCGTTTTTGCGTCGTAGTAAACGAGAAAGCCGCCGCCGCCGAGGTTGCCGGCTTGCGGATGCACGACGGCGAGCACGGTGGCGACGGTCACCGCCGCGTCGGCCGCGGTGCCGCCCTGCTGCAGCACTTTCAGGCCGGCCCTCGTCGCGATTGGATGCGCCGTCGAAAGCGCACCACGCTTCGCGTTGACTTGCGCAACCAGCGGCATCGCCGCGAACAGCAGGATGAGCGCCCGTTTCATTTGCGTGCGCGGCGCGCAATCCTGTTGCGGTCGTAGATGATCTTCAATCCCTTCAGCGTGAGCTCGGGATCGACTTCGTCGATGTGCTCGCTCTCTTCAGCGAACAGCGACGCCAGGCCGCCGGTGGCGACGACGCGTTTGAGGTCCGGCACTTCACGGCGGATGCGCGCGAGGATGCCGTCGACGAGGCCGAGGTAGCCGAAGTAGATGCCGGATTGCATGTTGACCACGGTGTTCGTCCCGATGACGTGATCGGGCCGGCGGATATCGACACGCGGCAAACGCGCCGCGCGTGCAAACAACGCCTCGGCCGAAATGTTCAGGCCCGGCGCGATCACGCCGCCGATGAACTCCGCGTTCGCGGTGACCACGTCGAACGTGGTCGCGGTGCCGAAGTCGACGATCACCGCCGGCCCGCCATATGCGTCGTGCGCGGCCGCGCAATTGACGATGCGATCGGCGCCGACTTCGAGCGGGTTGTCGACGTGAATGGCGATGCCGGTCTTCACGCCCGGCTCGACGAACAGCGGATCGATGCTGAAGTACTTCTGAATCATGAACGTGATCGCGCTGTTGAGCGGCGGCACGACCGAGGCGACGATCGCGCCTTCGAGCGGGGTGCGGAGCGCGTCGCCGATGAGCTGTTTGGCGAGGATGCCGTATTCGTCGGCGGTGCGCTCGCGCGCGGTGGCAAGCCGCCACGAGCTCACCAGCGCGTCGCCCTGATAGAGGCCGAGGACGATGTTCGTGTTGCCGAGATCGACGACGAGGAGGTTGGACGACATTCGCTTGGAGAAGTTTATTCGAGAATCACCACGTCGCCCGCGCTCACCGCCATCTCACCATCGGCCGTATTGAGCACCGCCCGTCCGTCTTCATCGAGGTGCGACCACGTGCCGTCGACGGTCTTTTCGCCGAGGATGGAGCGAATGCGATCGCCGCGTTGATGGATCGTCATCTCGCGCCAGCGCGCGAGCACGTCATCGTGATCGAACGCCCGTGCGAGCTGCGCATCGACGTGCTCGACAAACGCGACGATCGCCGTTTCGACATCACTCGTGCGCGACGTGTTCTCGCGAATCGATGTCGAGCTCGGACGCGCATCATCACTCCACGGCTCGACATTGATGCCGGTGCCGATCATCAGAAACGCGCGCTCATCCTGCACGCGCGCCTCGGTGAGAATGCCGGCGATTTTTTTGTTCGCGACGAGGATGTCGTTCGGCCACTTGATGCGTGCGTCGATCGCGAACGTTTCGCGCAGATACGTGGCCAGGATGTTCGCCATCGCGAGCGGCACGAGTGCGAGCTCCTGCGCCGGCCGTGTGATCAGCGTGGTCGCGTAAATCCCTTTGCCTGCGGGCGACGACCAGCTCCGCTCGTTGCGCCCCCGGCCCGCGAACTGCTCGCCCGCGATGATCATCGCCTGCGGCAGCGACAGCTCGTTCTCCACGCACTCCGTCACGATGCGCCGCCCGATCAGGTTCGTCGACGCCACGCGCGGGATGTACGCGAGCGATTCGATCGTCGTGAGGCGCGGGACGATGTGCTTCGTGTCGATCATTGATTCTGCTGCAGCGTCTCCAGCCGCGCGCGCAGCTCGGCCTGACGCGTCTGCGCGCCCTGCACGATGTGCGGCGGCGCGTTGCGCACGAACTGCTCGTTGGCGAGCTTCGCATCCATCGACGCGAGCTCGTTGCGCGTCTTCTCGATCTCGCGGCGTACCTTTTCGAGCTGTTCCTCGGACACCACTTTCTCCGGGAACACGATCGCGATCGTGAAGCCTTCGACGACGTCCTGATGCGCGCCCGTGGGTGGCGTGCCTTCGACGATCACTTCGTTGAGCCGCGCCAGTTCCAGCAGCAGGTAGGCGTATTCGCGGAAGAAGTTCGACTCGCGTGGATCGTTGCCGCGAATGTGCAGCGTAAAGCGGTCCTTCGGCGTGAAGCCGCGCTCCGCGCGCAGATTACGCACGGTGGTGATGATCGCCTTTACCGCGCTGGTCAGCCGCTCGGCATCCGGATCCTCGAGCACTTCCTCGGTGATCGGATACGGCGCGATCATGATCGACGGCTCGACGCCGCCGAGCTTCTGCCAGATCTCCTCGGTGACGAACGGCATGAACGGATGGAGCAGACGCAGCGAGCGGTCGAGCACCTCCAGCAGCACGCGGCGCGCGAGACGGCGGTCGTCATCGGTGCCGTGCTTGCCGAGGAGCACGGGCTTGGCCATCTCGATGTACCAGTCACAGAACTCGTGCCAGAAGAACTGGTAGATCGCGTTCGCGGCTTCGTCGAAGCGGAACACGGAAAGCTGCTTGTTCACTTCGCGCGTGACGGAGTTGAGGCGCGAGAGAATCCAGCGCTCGACGGTCTTGAGATTGTCGCGCTCGATCGGGCCGGCGCTCTTCAGCTCCGTGTCGATATGCATCATCGCGAAGCGCGACGCGTTCCAGATCTTGTTCACGAACGCCGAGTAACCCTGGATGCGCGAGCGGCCGAGCGGAATGTCGCGTCCCGAGGCGTTGACGGCCAGCGTGAAGCGGAGCGCGTCGGCGCCGACTTCGTTCACGACGTCGAGCGGATCGATGACGTTGCCGATCGTCTTCGACATTTTCCGGCCCTGCTCGTCGCGCACGAGACCGTTCAAGAACACCTGCGAGAACGGCGCTTTTCCGGTGAAGCGCAGGCCCATCATGATCATGCGCGCCACCCAGAAAAAAAGGATGTCGAAACCGGTGATGAGCGTGTCGGTCGGATAGAACGTTTGATAGTCGGGCGAGCCCTCGTCGGGCCAGCCCATCGTCGAGAACGGCCACAGTCCGGACGAGAACCACGTGTCGAGCACGTCGGTCTCCTGCGTGACTGGTGCGCCGCACTCGGCGCAGGTGGTGAGATCGTCGATGGACACGCTGGTGTGGCCATTCGCGCAATGAAACGCGGGGATGCGATGGCCCCACCAGAGCTGGCGCGAGATGGTCCAGTCGTGGATGTTCTCCATCCAGTTGAAGTACGTCGCTTCCCACGCCTGCGGCGTGATGGTGACCTCGCCGTTGCGCACGGCGTCGATGGCGGGACGCGCGAGCGGCTCGATCTTCACGAACCATTGCCGCGAGATCATCGGCTCGATCGGCGTGTCGCACTTTTCGTGCACCGCCACGTTGTGCAGGTGGCTCTCGACCTTGATGAGCAGCCCGAGCTCGCGCAACCGCTCGACGACTTTCTCGCGCGCTTCGCTGCGATCGAGGCCGCTGAACTCGGCGCCCGCGGCGTTGGTCATGCGTCCTTGTTCGTCGATGACCTGAAGCTGCGGAAGATTGTTGCGCAGGCCGGCTTCGTAGTCGTTCTTGTCGTGCGCGGGCGTGACTTTCACGACGCCGGTGCCGAACTCGCGATCGACCAGGATCGGATCGGCGACGATCGGGATGGAGCGATTGACGATCGGGAGCGTCGCGTGTTTTCCGATGAGATCGCGATAGCGCTCGTCTTCGGGATGCACGGCCACGCCGGTATCGCCGAGCATCGTCTCGGGACGCGTTGTGGCAACGGCCAGGCGGCGATCCGTGCCCGATGCTGAATCGGCGAGCGGGTAATCGATGTGATACAGCTTGCCGTTCGTTTCGCGGAACTCCACTTCGACGTCGGAGATCGCGGTGCGGCAACGCGGGCACCAGTTCACCATCGCCAGATCGCGATAGATCAGGCCGTCCTCGTACAGCTTCACAAACACATAGCGCACGGCGCGCGAGAGACCTTCATCGAGCGTAAAGCGCGCGCGCGACCAATCGGCGGAAGCGCCGAGGCGTGTGAGCTGGTCTTTGATCTCGGTGGAGTGTTGTTCCTTCCATTGCCAGACGCGCTCGACGAATTTTTCGCGCCCCAGGTCGAAGCGGGAGATGCCTTCTTTCTCGAGCTGCTTTTCGACGACCATCTGCGTGGCGATGCCGGCGTGGTCGGTGCCGGGAAGCCACAGCGTGTTGAAGCCCGACATACGCTTCCAGCGCACGATGATGTCCTGCAGCGTGTTCACGAGGGCGTGGCCGATATGCAGCCGGCCGGTGACGTTCGGCGGCGGGATGACGATCGAGAACTTCGGCCGCTCGCGGTCGGCGACGGGCGTGAAATATCCGCCCTCTTCCCATGAGGCGTAGATGCGCTGCTCGAATTCGGACGGCTCGTATCGGGTGGCGAGTTCTTCTTTCATCGCGAGGGCCGGCATTATAGGGCGCGTGCTCGGAGCGTCGCGCGAATGGACGCGTGCGGATCGTTGCGTGAAGTCTCAGAGTCTCAGAGTCTCAGAGTCTCAGAGTCTCAGAGGGTCGTGGGGACGGGCGTTTCTCTGAATTTCCGGTAACGCGGATTGCTCCGCTCTGAAAACGGCGAGTCCCACCGACCCTCTGAGACTCTGAGACTCTGAGACTCTGCGCCCGGCGCCGGGAACGTTCCGCCGCCCGACGCGCGTTACCGCGCGAGTGATCCTCGGAATCGAAACGTCCTGCGACGAGACTTCCGTCGCTCTGCTCGAGCGCGACGGGAACGTGCGCGTGAACCTGATCAACTCGCAGATCGCGCGGCATCAGCCGTTCGGCGGCGTGGTGCCGGAGATCGCGTCGCGCGAGCATCTGCAGCATCTGTTTCCGCTCGTCGAGCGCGCGCTTGGTGACGCGAATGCGCAATGGAGTGACGTCGACTCGATTGCGGTGACGTCGGGTCCGGGATTGATCGGCGCGTTGCTCGTCGGCGTGGCCGGCGCGCAGGGACTCGCGTACGGATTGGGCATTCCGCTGATGCCCGTCAATCATCTCGAAGGTCACATCTACTCGCCTTTTCTGCAACGCGAAGGAGCGGCGCTGCCGTTGCCGGCGCGCTTTCTCTCGCTCGTGATCTCCGGTGGCCACTCCGCGATCTACGACGTGCGCGGCAGCGACATCCGCCAGCTCAATCGCACGCGCGATGATGCGATCGGCGAGACCTTCGACAAAGTCGCGAAGTTCATTGGCCTGCCGTATCCCGGAGGGCCGGAGATCGAAAAACACGGACGCGCCGGCAAGGTCGATGCGAAGCGGTTCCCGTTCGTCGTGCCGCAGTTCCGCGACGAGTCGTTGGACTTTTCGTATAGCGGCCTGAAAGCGGGTGCGATCCGGCTCGCGCGCGAGCACGCCATCCAGGCTGGAACGACGGGCTCTCAGCCCGACGAAAATCCGGAATGGGCCGAGAGCCCGTTGTTCCAGGATTTCTGCGCGACCTTTCAGGAAGCGCTCGTCGCGCAACTCTTCGATCGCCTCGATTCGATATGGCAGCGGTTGGAAGGGGAGAAGCCCGAAGCGGTGGCGCTTGCAGGCGGTGTGGCGGCCAACGGAGTCATCCGCGAGCGGATGCTCGCGTGGGGCGAGCATCGCGGCGTGGTGGTGCGCCTGCCGGAGAAGCGCTATTGCACCGACAACGCGGCCATGATCGCGTTCGCGGGGTTACAAAAAGGCAACGCCGGCGATCCGCGGCGTGTCGAGGCTCGTTCTCGGATCGCCTGACGAAACTTTTCGGCGATCCGTTCGTCTGAATGTGTGAAGCGACGAAAACGAAGCGAGAAGCGACAGATCAATCCTCCTACTCTCCTGCTGAAGTAAACAAGATCGCCGCCGGCCGCGTGGGCCGGCGGCGATCTTGTTTAGAATCGCTTCGTGAAGATCGTCATCGCCGGAGGCTCGGGGTTCGTCGGGCAGCCGCTCGTCGAGGCGCTGCTCGCGCGCGGCGATGACGTTGCGGTGTTGACGCGCAACGCGTCGCACGTGCGCCTGGGCCGGCCGCTCGAGTGGGATGGGCAAACGCGGGGCGCGTGGTCGGACGCAGTCGCGAGCGCCGACGCGATCGTGAATCTCGCCGGCGAGAATATCGGCGAAGGACGCTGGACCGCGGAGCGCAAACGGCGGCTCGTGTCGAGTCGCATCGAGGCGACGAATGCGATCGTCGAAGCATTGCGCCGCGCGCCGTCGCGCGCGCGCGTGCTGGTCAACGCATCCGCGGTTGGCTTCTACGGAAATCGCGGCGATGAAGTGCTGGACGAAAGCTCACCGCGCGGCGATGGATTTCTCGCCGATCTCGTCGAGCAATGGGAGAGCGCTGCGCGTGGCGCCGAAGGAATGGCGCGATTGGTGGTGCTGCGTTTCGGCGTCGTGCTCGATCGCAGCGGCGGCGCGCTGAAGAAGATGATGCTGCCGTTCCGCTTCGGCGCGGGCGGACCGATCGGGAGCGGTGCGCAGTGGATGTCGTGGATCGATCGCGAAGATGTTGTGCGGATCATCGTGTGGGCCATCGATCACGACCGCGTGCGCGGTGTCTACAACGCGACATCGCCGCAACCAGTGCGCAATCGCGACTTCACGCGCTCCCTCGGATCGGCGATGCATCGTCCGGCATTCATGCCGGTGCCGGCGTTGGCGCTGCGGGTCATGTTCGGGCAGATGGCGGAAGAGGTGCTGCTGGGCGGGCAACGCGTGGTGCCGCGGCGTGCGGCGGCGGAGGGATTCGTGTTCGCGAGACCGGCGCTCGATGCGGCCCTCGCTCGCGAGCTCGGCGGGGCGTGATTCAACAAACCGCGTGCGGCTCTCCAAAAGGCCGAACGCCGAGACTTTTCTTCGATTTCTTCGCATGATATAAGTCGCGCGGCTTGAGAGACTTGCCCGAACTGGTGATTTGGGCGAGAACATGCAATGGGTCCGCGTTCGGTGGCCCGCCACCCAGAACCAAAGGAGGATTGGATGAAGTTTTATCGCTATCTCGCAGTCGTTGCGATGCTCCTGCTCGCAACTGTCGGCGCGTTTGCACAGAGTGCTGTCACCGGTGCGCTCACCGGTGGGGTGACTTCCGATGGCGCGCCGCTTCCGGGCGTGCTCGTCACCGCGACGTCGCCGCAGCTCCAGGGCACACGCACCGCGGTTTCCGATGCGAACGGAAACTACAACCTGGCGGCATTGCCACCAGGCGACTACACGCTTCGCTTCAGCCTGGAAGGTCTTCAGGAAGCGACCCGTTCCGCGCGAGTCACGGTCGCCGGTACGGCTCGCGTCGACGTCGACCTGAAGGTGTCGTCGGTGACGGAGTCGATCACCGTCACGGCCAGCGCGCCGGCGGTCCTCGAGACCACTGAAGTGCAAGCCAACTTCCAGAAGCGGCAGGTGGACGATCTTCCGCTTGGCCGTAACCCGGTCGCCATCGCGAACCTCGCGCCCGGCGTCACCAACAACGGTCCGGGCAACAACCTGCAGATCTCCGGTGCGATGTCGAGCGACAACCTGATCATGGTCAACGGTGCCGTGGTGCAGGACAACGTCCGCGGCTCGTCCCGTCCGCTGTACATCGAGGACGCGATCCAGGAGACGACCGTCCTTTCCGCCGGTGTTTCGGCGGAGTACGGCAACTTCACGGGCGGCGTCGTCAGCAGCATCACGAAGTCGGGTGGCAACGAGTTCACCGGCTCTCTTCGCGACTCGCTCACCAATCCGTCGTGGACTGAAGTCAGCGCCGCGGGTGAGCCGAAGGGCGTCGACCAGACCAACCCGGTCTACGAAGCAACGCTTGGCGGCCGCATCATCCGCGATCGCCTGTGGTTCTTCCTCGCCGGCCGTAACGCCGACTCGACCGCGCCGTCGCGCAATCCGGACCTGGTCGGCCAGACCGGCACGGTGATCAACTCCGAAACGGAGAACACGCGCTGGGAAGCCAAGCTGACCGGTCAGATCACCCCCAGCCATTCGTTGATGTTGAACTACCTCGACAACCCGCTGTCGTTCACGAACGACACGCAGTTCCGCGCGTGGGACCTGGGCGCTGTCGATCCCTTCGCGGAGCAGGACGAGAGCTTCCGCGCCCTGCACTACAACGGCATCTTCACGAGCAACCTGCTCGGCGAGGTCTCGTACAATAAGCGCCAGTTCACGTTCATCGGTTTCGGCGGCGATAACACCGATCTCGTTCTCGGTACGCCGCTGCTGATCTGGCGTCCGGCGAACGCCGCCATTCACAGCACGTTCGCGAATGCGCCGGCCTTCTGCGGCGTCTGCTCGGACGAGTTCCGCGACTCCGAAAAGACCACTGCCAAACTCACGTACTTCCTCGGAACCCAGCGTCTCGGCACGCACAACCTCGTCGCGGGCGCCGAGCGCTATGTCGAGTTGCTGCAGTCCAACAACTGGCAGTCCGCCAGCGGCCTGACGCTGTACAACTACTCGACCGACCCGGTCGTCGTGAACAACACCCCGATCTTCACGCTGGATCCGGGCGATGAGCTCGTGAACTGGCGCGTCGACAATCCGTCGCTCGGTTCGGATCTCACCACCGATTCATTCTTCATCAACGACAAGTGGGACCTCAACCCGAACTTCTCGTTCAACATCGGTGGCCGTTTCGACACCACCGAGGCTGTCGACCAGGCCGCCAACCCCACCGCTGATGAGTCGTCCTTCAGCCCGCGTCTCGGTGCGACGTATGACCCGACCGGAAATGGACGTCTGCGCTTCGGCGCCACGTTCGGCCGCTACGTTGGCCGTCTCGCGGAAGGCGTTCAGGGCGCGAGCGCGAACGCTGGATCGCCGAACATCTATAGCTGGTACTACGACGGCGAAACGGTGACCGGCAATTCGCGCCAGATCATCCAGACCGTCATCGACTGGTTCAATGCCCGCGGCGGTTTCAACGCCACGCTCAATCCGCCGGAGTTCGTCAGCATCGGCGGTTTCAGCACGCGTCTTCAGGAAGGTGGCGTGAAGGCCCCGTCGATGGACGAGTGGACGATCGGCGCCGGCTTCCAGTATTCACCCACCGGTTATGTCCGCGCGGACTACATCAACCGCGAGTGGAACAACTTCTACACCTCGATCACGAACGCAGAAACTGGTCGCGTGACCCTTCCCAGCACCGGTGCAACCGCCGATCTGACGATCGTCGGAAACAGCGACGTCTTCGAGCGCACCTACCGCGGCGTTCAGCTCCAGGCCAACCAGCGCTTCTTCAACCGCCTGCAGGTCGGCGGCTCCTACACGTGGTCTGAGCTCCGCGGCAACGTCGAGGGCGAGACTTCGGGCAGCGGTCCGGTCTCCACGGGCGGCTTTGTCAATCAGTATCCCGAGTACCAGGGCTTCGAGCAGAACGCGCCGATCGGCTTCCTCTCCGGCGATCAGACGCACAAGCTTCGTGCGTGGGCTGGAGTGGACGTCCCGCTCGGCCCGGCCGGTATCCTGAACATCAGCGCGCTGCACCGCTTCGACTCCGGCCGTCCGTTCTCGTCGGCCATGCTGATCACGCCTTGCGGCCAGGCGGCGACGGCGGCCCTGCCGACGAACTGCGCGAAGTCCACGGCTGGCGCCACGAACTACGTCAGCCCCCCGACCAACAACGCTGGCGTCATCTACTTCGTCGGTGAGCGCGGCCGCTTCCGCTGGGATGACATCAACCGCACCGACCTCGCGGTCAACTACCGCCTGCCGGTCTTCGGTGCCGAGATGTTCGTCGAAGCCGAGGTGCTTAACGCGTTCAACAACCAGGCGCAGATTGCCGGCCAGACCGGCGTCATCTCAGGTCGTAATGGAAACCTCGCCTGCGTTAGCCCCGAAGGCGCTGCGGTGCGCTGCCAGAGCTTCAACCCGTTTTCCGGAACGGAACCGATCGAAGGGACGCACTACGCGTTCACCCCGACCTTCGGCCAGCCGGTGGCAGGCAGCTCTGCCAGCTATCAGCTCGCTCGTACGTTCCAGTTCTCGTTCGGGTTCCGCTTCTAAGTTTCGACTCGCAGCATGCAGTGAATGCCCCGGCGGAATCGCCGGGGCATTTTTTTTGATTGCCTAGCGTGATGCTGCGGCGCCTGGCCACGCTCATCCCGATCGCCGTCCTGCTTGCGTGCGGGCGCGAGACCGCGCGCGACACCGCGCCGGTTGCGTCACCGGGTTCGCCGGTGATCATCATCTCCATCGACACGCTGCGCGCCGATCGGCTACCAGCGTACGGATATCGCGGTGTGGAAACGCCGGCAATCGATGCCCTTCGCCGCGACGCAATCCTCTACGAGAACGCGTATTCGCACTGTCCAATGACGTTGCCGTCGCACCTCTCGCTGCTCACCGGCCTGCTCCCGTATCAGCACGAAGTCCGCAACAACCTCGGATACACGTTCGACGGCAGCAAGTTCGATTCGCTGCCCGCGATGTTGAAACGCGCGGGATACGCGACTGGCGCGGCGGTGTCGGCGTACGTGCTGCGGTCGGGTACCGGCGTCGGTCCGCTCTTCGACTTCTACGACGATCGCGTCGGCGGTGCTTCGAACGTCGCGATCGGCGATCTCGCGCGCGAGGGAAACGCGACGGTTGCGGCGGCCGACCAGTGGGTTGCGGAACATGCATCGAAGCCGTTCTTCTTTTTCCTGCATGTCTTCGAACCGCACTGGCCGTATGAAGCGCCTGAGCCGTTTCGTTCGCGCTTCACGAATTCGTACGACGCGGAAGTTGCTGCTGCCGATGCAGCGGTGGGGCGATTCATTGCGCGGCTGAAAGAGCTCGGCGTCTATGATCGCGCGACCGTGCTGCTGCTCTCCGACCACGGTGAAGGACTCGGCGATCACGGCGAAGGTGAGCACGGCGTGTTTCTGTATCGCGAGGTAATGCGCGTACCGCTGCTCTTGAAATTGCCGAAGTCGGAACGAGGCGGAGAAACGATCGCGCATCCCGTGCAGCTCATCGACGTCGCGCCGACGATTGCATCGTTGACCGGCACAACATCGCGTGCGCCGCTCGCCGGGACTTCGCTGCTCGCGGCATCGCAGCAACCGCGTCGCATCTACAGCGAGACCATGCTGCCGCGCATTCATTTCGGATGGAGCGGTTTGCGCTCGCTCGTCGACGCGCGTCATCACTTCATCGAAGCGCCGCGCGTCGAGTTGTATGACGTCGCGGGCGATCCGGGCGAACGCACGAACATCGCTGCCGAAGAACGGCGCGTGCTGGCTGGCATGCGCCAGGCGATCGCGGCGCACGCGGCGGATTTGAGCGCGCCGGGGAATGTCGATCCCGAAGAAGCCGCGAAGCTGGCCGCACTCGGATACCTCGGGCAGACGCGTGCGAACGGCGACGGCGGAGCATTGCCGGATCCGAAAGATCGCATTGCGGACCTCGAGCAACTGAAGGCGGCGTCGGTCCTCGAGCGAGGCGGTCAGATTTCGGCGGCAATCGCGCAGTACGAATCGATCGTGAAAAGCAGTCCGCAGTTTGCGGACGCGTGGTTCCGTCTCGCTGTCGCGCAGGAAAAAGTGGGACGTCTCGAGGATGCGGTGCGTTCGTACCGCGCCGGAATCAACGCGGCGCCGATGCTTGCGCAGCAGATGGCCGTGTCAGTCGGATCGCTGCAGTTGCGGCTCGGCCAGCTCGACGAAGCAGCGGCGCACGCGAACCTCGCGCTGAAGTCGCAGCCCGGTGCCGCGCACCACCTTCTCGGCCGCATTGCGCTCGCGCGTGGAGATCGCGCCGGTGCCGAGCGTGCAGCCCGTCTCGCGATGGACGACTCGCTCTACCGCAACGCTGGCGGTGTGCTGCTCGCACTCATCGCAATCGATCAGGGCAAGCCGGCGGAGGCGCTGCGGCTGCTCGATGAGGTGAAGAAGAGCGCGCGAGAGCCAGTGCCGGATCTCGAGATGACGCGCGGCGATGCGCTCGCGCGGATGGAACACATCACCGAAGCGGAGAGCGCGTTTCGCGCGGAGATCGCGGCGTTTCCGAACAATCGCCAGGCGTATACGCGACTCGCGGTGCTGTACGCGATGCTCGGCCGTGGACCGGATGCGGAGCAGACGCTTCAACGGATGTTCAACGCGAACCGCTCGGCGGCAACGGCGCAGTTGGCGGCCGAAACGTGGACTGTGGTGGAGAACGGAAGCGCCGCGGCAAGGTGGAGCGCAAAAGCGGCGGCGATGCAGTGAGGCGGGTTTTGGAGTGCGGCACCAGCAGGCGTTGCCGCACTCCAAATCGTGACGTCAGTTGCGCGACGTCAGCATGTGCCAGTCGGGCTCTTCGCGCATGTATGACGGCCGCTTTTCGCTGATCCGTTTGACCTGGTCCGCGCGCTTGACCTGATCGACGGCGGTCGCGGTCTCCAGCATCAACTCGAACTTTGCGACCATCGCCTTCTGCACCGGCCGCGGAAGTACGCGAAGCTCTTCGACGAGGCGGTGTGCTGCGTTCTCCTCGTCATCGAGCTCCCACGGCGCAATCTGGCGTTCCACCGTTCCGCCGAAGAACTCGGCCTCGGTCAAGCCGTACACGCCGAGCATTCTCTTGAGTTGCGCGAGCTTCAGCGATCCGATGCGCTGGCCCGTTTCGAATGAGCTGATCGTTTTCTCTCCGACGCCGGAGAGGCGGGCAACATCCTTCTGGCTCAGCCCGCGGAGCTTCCGGATTTCACGGAGTTTCAATACGAGATCCATGGCTTCCTCTTCCTTTTGCAAACCGCTGTTTCGACAAGAACCGACTCAGAACCTGCGCATCAGACCGACCACCACGCCTTGCACCGCGACGTCACGGGCAGCGGCGTAGATCGGATTCATCATCGAATTGGCCGGCTGCAGCCGGACCTTTTCGCCTTCCTGATAGAGACGCTTCAGCGTGACTTCCCCGTTCACGTTCGCGACGACCATCTCCCCGTTGTCGGCGCGTTCGCGGCGGGCGATGATCACCAGATCGCCGTCGAGGATCCCGTCCTCGACCATCGAGTCGCCACGCACCTTCAGCACGTAGTTCTCGCCGCGGGTGGTGAGGTGCTCCGGGACGGTGATCGTCTCGGCGGAGACTTCGACATCGAGCGGCCGGCCCGCTGCGATGTAGCCGAAGAGCGGGAGCTCGCGCGTGTTCGGCGCGCTTTCCCGCATCGCTGCCGGCTTCTCCGCCTGCTCCACGAGCTCGACACCTCGCTTCTGGTTCCAGTCGCGACGGATGAGCCCCTTCTTCTCGAGCAGGGAGAGGTGTTTGTAGACCGTGCCGTAGGAGGAGAACCCGAAGTGGTCGCAGATTTCGCGGTGGGTTGGCGCCACCCCCCGCTCTTTCTGGAAGTCGCGGATGAAGTTGAGAATGTCACGCTGCCGCTCTGTCAGGTATTTCATTTCCGCCGCTCCGGAACGCAATGTAGGCGGTAACAGGGCGAAAGTCAAGCGTAAGTAACGACGAAAAGCGTAAGTAACGCGAGAATGAGGCGGAAACGTCTTCCCACCTCCCAAAACAAAAGCCGGCCCTTTTCGGGCCGGCTTTCTCCCACAGTTGTCGCGGACCCGACTCAGTCGAGTTTGATCGATTTCTTGGTCTTCTCGCGGCGCGACGATTCTTTGGCCTGGTACTCGGCCATGCAATCGCCCTGGTCGACCATGGCGCAGGCGAGGTACTCGCTGATCTCCATGATCACGGCGCGGATCGCTTTGCCGGTCGGGGTCTTCTCGTACTTGCCGAGGTTGCCGCCGAAGCCGCCACGGTAGACGCCGACGGCGAGGCCTTTGCTCGTCGCGCGCGCTTCGACGCTGCGGGTGAACTCGACTTCCCCGGTGGTCGTGTCGATGACGCGCAGGTCGACGGCCAGGTACGCCTCTTCCTTTTTGCCGCCGAGGCTGACGCCGCGGAAGCTCACGCCGCCACCGCCGCCCGACACGTTCTCTTCGAACGCGGAGAGCGTGGCCACGACGAGATACTGCGCGCCCGTCAGCTTGCCGATCTTCGCGCCGGTCTTCTTGCTGACGCGGCCGGAATCAGCGAGGTCCTGCTCTTCGAGAACCGCATCGAGCTTCTCGCGCTCGACCATCTTGAACTTGCCCGTACCCGCCAGCTCATTGGTGAGCATGCCGGCCAGCTCGCGGCCGACGCCGCCGCTCCACCAGCCCGCGGAAGTGTCGTTTCTGAACTCGGCAACGCCGAGCGAAGGCTTGTCGGCGAGCGCGCTGCCCGCAATGAACGTCAACAGTACGACAAAAAGAAGTTTGATTCGCATTGTCCCCTCGTGTCCGATTTTGGTGCTGCTCAATCTACGGCGACAGCCCACCGCGAGCCGTGACCGGGCTCACCGTCGAGAGAAATTCAATGGCTGGTGGACTCGCCGCCGACTTGTAGTACCGCATGGTCCCATAATTCGACCCGATTGCGTCCGCGGTTTTTTGCGGAGTAGAGGGCGCGGTCGGCGCGCTCGATCAGTGCCGCCGGACTGAGCAGCTCGCCGGAATCCGCCGTATCCATCCCGGCGATGCCGATCGACGCCGTCACTGTGATCGACGCGTCGCCACACGCGAGCGCCGTCGATTCGAGCCGCGCGCGGATCCGTTCCGCGACCACGGTCGTGTTTCCCGGCTTCGTTTCCGGCAACACGATGCAGAACTCTTCGCCGCCGTAACGCCCCGGCACGTCGTACACGCGGCAACTGTCGCGCAGCAGCTTCCCGATGGCCTGCAGCACCTGATCGCCCGCGCCGTGTCCCCAGGTGTCGTTGACGCGCTTGAAGTGATCGATGTCGAGCATCAGCAGCGACATCGGCGACCCGTGCCGCAGCGAGCGATTGATCTCGCTGTCGATCTTCTCGATCACGAACCAGCGGTTGTACAACCCGGTCAGCGAATCGCGCGACGATACCTCCGACAACATCCGGTTCTTCACGACGAGATCGAGGTTCTCGCGCTGCAGGCTGAGCATCCGCTGCTCGAGCTCCTCGTATCGCGACTCGCTTTCGCTCACCAGCCGCACCACGCCGAAGAGGTCTTCAATGACACGCCGCTCGCGTTCCGTGAACGGTACGCCGTCCGATGAGACGATCGCGACGCGCGGCGCAGTCAGGCGAATCGCAAACGCGCTGGTGACTTCATGCGATTGCCCGTCGACGAGAGAGAGAGGCTTCTGCAGCAACTCGGAAATGGGTTCGAGAACCCGAGCCGCGACGGATTCGAACATGTGCATACGTGTTGTCCTTGAGAGAGAGGGGCGAAGTATGCCACCCGCGCCCGTGTCGAGCCAACGCGCAATGATGGAAGCGCCATCAATAAGGAATCAGGCCCGATGTTCGACCTTGAACCGGTTGACGCCGGCACGGATCTCGTCGCCCGCGTGCACTTTCGTATTGCGCGCGGGAAGCGTGTTGAGGAAGGTGCCGTTGCGGCTGCCGAGGTCGCGGACGCGGATCGCGCCGTCGTCTTCGCGGGCGACTTCGAAGTGTCGCCGCGAGAGAAACTCGTCCGGCACGCGCACGTGTCCTTCGCGTCCGACGACCAGACCGCCGCTCGGCACCTCGAACTCCTGGCCTGCGAGCGGGCCTTCGACGCAGATCAACACCACGCGCGCCGCGGGAGCGGGTTGCGTCGAGCGTGCGCTGCGCACTTTCGCGGCAAGCGCCCCTTCGTCCGTCACGCTTGCGTCGTCGAGCGCGATCGGCCCGACCAGCACTCCAGGCTCGTCCGTCGGCTCGACACTGACCAGCGCGGCGCCGGCGCGCAGCAGATGAACGCCGTCGCCGATGACTGCCTCGTCGATCGCTTGACCGTCCAGGAACGTTCCCATGTGCGAGTCGGCATCGCGCACGACGAGGTTCTCGCCGCGCACCGCAATCGAGCAATGGCGGATCGACAGCTCCGCTTCCGCGAGCTCGACGTGACATCCCTTGCGGCCGATCCAGAGCGGATGCTCGTGAATCGTGAAGACGATGTTGACCGATTCCTTCGTGCCGCGCGCGACGATGCGCACCGATCGCGGCCTTGACGGCGCAATCATCGGCTCGCTGTGCGCTTCTCCGGTCGAAGGCTCGGCGGCGTCGACGCGATACGGCTTCAGATCGATCTCGCGAATCTGATTGACGTCCACCAGCCGCGCCAGCACCGCCGCCTTGCTGCCGGAGAGCCATTCGCCGCAGTGACACGTGGCGATCGAGTTCGGCAGCCGCACGGCCACGACGCCGGGGATGTCGTAGAGCTGTCCGCACTTAGGACAGCGGATCTGAGGCATGGCCGGGATGATAGCAGCGGCCGGACGCCGTGCTGCTAAACTCCCGCCGTCCTATGGCGGTCGAGAATCAGAATGACGAAGGTGTGCGGTTCGGCCTGCGCTCCAAGTTCGTGCTCGTGTTCGCCACCGGCACCATCCTCATCGCGCTGTTGCTGTTGCTGCTGCAGCAGTATCTCGTGCGGCGCGCGATGATCCGGCAGACCGTGGAGCAGGGCTCCGCGATCTCGCGCACGATCGAAGCGACCGCCGGTTACTACGTGATCTTCGGCCTCACCGACGATCTGAAGGCGATCGTCAACAAGCTCGCGACGAATCCATCCGTCGAGTACGCGGAGTTCCGCGACGGCAGCGGAAAGATCCTCGCCGCGTCGAAAGCGGAACTCCCCGCGACCCTCACGAGTCGCGAGATTCGCGCGGAAGAAGGAGCGCTGGTCGGCGAAGGGCACCATGTGTACACCGTGCCATTCTTCGAAACGGGTGCCGCGACAGGAGCGCCGAAGGGCCACTTTCGCCTGCTGATGAACGAGTCGCAGGCGCAAAGTGCACTCACCTCTCTTTTCCGAATGAACCTCGGCATCACCGCCGTCGTGCTCGCGCTTGCGAGTCTGCTGGCGTGGTTCGCATCGATGCTGATCGTGCGGCCGATCCTCGCGCTCGTGACCTCGGCGCGGCAGATCGCGAAAGGCGACCTCACGCAGCGCGCGGAAGTCGGCACGACCGACGAGATCGGCAGTCTCGCCGAGGCGTTCAACGCGATGGCGAGCGATCTCGAGCGGACGGTCAGGAACCTGATGCAGTCGCAGGCGAAGCTGAAGTCCGTGGTCGAGACAGTGGACAGCCGCTCGCGTCTCGTCATCGCACGTGTAGACGAACAGCGCTCCGTCATCGACGAGACGTATCTCTCCATCGATCAGCTCAACGGCGGCGTTCGCAAGATCACCGACAACGTCGAGGCGCTTTCGGCATCGTCGGAAGAGACGTCATCGTCGATGCTCGAGATGGTCGCGTCGATGGAGGAAGTGAGCCGCCACACCGACACGCTTTTCACGTCCGTCGAAGACACCGCGTCGGCAACCCATCAGATGGTGTCTTCGATCAGCGAAGTCGATCAGAACGTCGTCTACCTCACGACGTTCGTCACCGACACGTCATCGTCGATGGTGGAGATGTCCGCGTCGATCGCGGAGGTGGAGGTGAACGCGGCGCGCTCGTACGATCTCGCGCTCGCCGTAGCCGACGCAGCGGAGTCGGGGATGAACGCGGTGCGCGAGACGATCGACGGCATGGAGCAGATTCGCCAGTCCGTCGTCGAAGCGAACTCCGTCGTCTCGCGCCTCGGCGATCGTTCCGTTGCCATCGGCAAGATCCTGAACGTGATCGAAGACGTCGCGGAGCAGACGAACCTGCTCGCGCTGAACGCGGCCATTCTCGCGGCGCAGGCAGGCGAATACGGCAAAGGCTTCTCCGTCGTCGCGGCCGAGATTCGCGACCTCTCGGAGCGGACGGCCTCGTCGACGCGCGACATCGCCAATCTCATTCGCGGCGTGCAGGAAGAGGTCGATAACGCGCTCAAGGCGACGTCCGCCGGCTCATCGCTCGTCGAGAACGGCGTCGCGCTTTCCCATGAAGCGGGCAAAGCACTGAACAACATTCTCGACTCGGCGTCGAAGGCCTCGAACATGGGCAAAGAGATCGCGAACGCGACGCGCGAGCAGGCCATCGGCAGCGAAACCGTGACGCGCGCCGTCGAGCGGTTGCAGTCGATGGTCGGCCAGATCAACGCCGCGACGCGCCAGCAGGCGCAGGGCTCGGATCACATCATGCGCGCCGTCGAATCGATGCGCGAAGTGACCAAGTACGTGCGCCAGGCGATGGTCGAACAGAAGTCGGGATCGTCGATGATCTCGGCGGCCGCGGAGCGGATGATCGAGATGATCCACGAGATTTTCCAGGTCGCCGCCGATCAGTCGTCGGAGTCCGAGAAGATCGTCGCCACGATGCAGCAGGTCCGCGCGATCGCCGAAGGCAACCGTTCCACGGCGAGCGACATGAGCGAGGCCATCACGCTCCTCAACGACGCGATTCGCAGCCTCGAAAGTGAAGTCAGGAAGTTCCGCGTCAGGGGCTGATCCGTCATGGCCGACCTGCGCATGATCACGTTCCGCGTCGGGCCGGAGACGTTCGTGCTCGACATCATGGCCGTGCGGCAGATCGTGCCGTACGCCGGCTCGACCACGGTACCGACCGCGCCCGCGTTCATCGAAGGCATCGTCGTGCTGCGCAACGAAGTGATTCCGATCATCGACCTGCGCCAGCGTCTTTATCCGAAGCTCGAGTCCAAGCCCGAGCCGCTGGTGCTGATCACGCACACCAGCGCCGGCGTGATCGGCCTGAAAGTCGATGAAGTGCGGCGCATCGTGAACGTGGGGCCCGACACGCTCCTCCCGCCGCCGCCGCTCATTCGCGGCATCCGCGGCGAGTTGCTCATCGCGGTGATTCCGTTCGGCGAAGAGGTCTATCTGCTGATCGACGTCGAGAACGTGCTCACGAGCGACGAGAAGGTGGAACTACGCGAAGCCGACCTGCGGAACGCCGGCGTCCCCGCCGGCTGAGCACGCGGCGTCTCGCCGCGGGAGGGGGACGGCGGCGAGACGCCGCCCGCTCAGCCGCCGGGACGGCGGCGTTCCCACGGCACGTCACTGCGCTGGTCCTTGCTGAACCCATACGGACAATGCCGGCAGCCTGACTCGCAACAGTATCCGCGCTCGCGCAGATACTTCTCCGTGAATACGACGTACGGTCCCTCGCGGTAAAAGTCCACACCTTCGATCAAGCGCCGTTCGTCAGTCATCGTTTAGACTCCCCGCGTGTTCAGCCGCTCCCGCCTGTTGCAGCTCACGGAAGCGATGAAGGGGAAGCTGGTCGTCGTCTACGGCGACATCGTAGCGGACCGTTTCATCTACGGCACGCCGAAGCGCATCTCGCGCGAGGCGCCGGTGCTCATCCTCCGCCAGTACCGCGACGACATCCTCCTCGGCGGCGCCGGCAACGCCATCAACAACATCCACGCCCTCGGCGCATTGCCGGTGCCGGTGTCGGTGCTCGGCAATGATTCCGCGGCGCACACGCTCGTCGCGCATCTCTCGTCGAACGGCATCTCGTGCGACGGCATCCAGCGCACCGACCGCTACGACACGCCGACCAAAGTACGCATCCTCGGCGGCATGCCGCACGCGAGCCGGCAGCAGATCGTGCGCTACGACATCGAAGACAAGTTCGTCATGACGGACGAAGAAGCGCAACACTTCACGGCCATCCTGCGCAACGCGATCGCGAACAGCCACGCGGCGCTCGTCAGCGACTACGGATACGGGGTCGTGCGCCCGTCCGTGGTCGCGGAGCTGACGGCGCGCGCGGACGGAAAAGCGGTCACGCTCGATTCGCGCTACGACCTGCTCAGCTATCGCGGCGTGACCGCGGCGACGCCGAACGAAGAGGAAGCCGCTGCCGCCGCGGGCACATCGCTATGGAACGGCGAGGAAGAGAAGGTCGGCGGCGTCGCGCGCAAGCTGCAGCAGGGCCTCGATTGCGATGCGGTGCTGATCACTCGGGGGAGCCGAGGAATGGCGTTGCTGGAGCGGGATGCGAGTGCGCCTTTGTTGATTCCGGTGTCGGGCACCGATCAGGTGGCCGATGTCACGGGCGCAGGAGATACGGTCATCGCCACGTTCACGCTTGGACTCGCGGCTGGTGCGTCGTTCGCGGAAGCGGCAAAGCTCGCGAACTATGCGGGCGGGATCGTGGTGATGAAGATGGGGACGGCAACGGTGTCGAACGACGAGCTCGCGCACGCGATTCAGCGCGACGAAGAGTTGAATGAATGAACGCTCGGATCCTCGATGAGCAAGCGCTGGTCGATGCGCTCGCGCAAGAGCGTGCGAACGGCAAATCGATCGCGTTCGCGAATGGTTGTTTCGATGTGCTGCACGTCGGCCACATCCGCTATCTGCAGGATGCGGCACGCGAAGCGGACGTGCTCGTGGTCGGCGTCAACGGCGATGAATCGGTGCGCAGGCTGAAAGGCGAGGGGCGGCCTGTGATGCCGGAGGACGAACGCGCCGAGATCATTGCGGCGATTCGCGGTGTCGCGTACGTCACGATCTTTCGCGAGGAGAATCCCGGCCGCTTGCTGCAGACGTTGCGGCCCGACGTGCAGTGCAAAGGCACCGACTACACGGCCGACTCCGTGCCGGAAGCCGAGATCGTGCGGTCCTATGGCGGACGCGTGGCAATCGTCGGCGACCCGAAGGACCATTCGACGACCGCAGTGCTCCAGAAATTGCGGGCGCGATGAGCCGTCTGCTCGTCCTTCGTCTGTCAGCACTCGGCGACGTCATTCACACCATCCCCGCGGTCGTGTCGCTCAAGAACGCGGCGGACGTCACGTGGGTCGTCGAAGCGCCGTATCGCGAGCTCGTGGAGATCGTCGCGGGTGTGGAGGTGCTGCCGGTGCGCATGAAGAAAGAACCGCGAGCTGCCATTCGCGCGATTCGCAGCGCGCGCGGCTTCGATGCATCTGTCGACTTTCAGGGACTGATCAAATCGGCGGCGCTCGGATGGTTGTCAGGTGCGAAAACGCGATACGGATTCGATCGCCACGCCATCCGCGAGAAAGCCGCGCTCCTGTTCACGAACCGCCACGTACGTGTCGATGCGGCGTCGCACGTCATCGATCAAAACCTGCAGCTCGCATCTGGAGCGACGGGCTCTCAGCCGGTCGACCTCGAGACCCGACGGGCTGAGAGCCCGTCGCTCCAGAATTGGGACGATTTCGCGGTTCCGGTTCCTGGCTATGAAAACTCCATCGTCCTGCTCCCGGGTGCCGGAAAGGCCAACAAACTGTGGCCCGTCGAGCGTTTTCGCGAGCTCGCAAAGCGCATCGGTCCGCGCGCGGTCGCGGCGTGGGGGCCGGGAGAACGGGAGCTCGCGGAAGCGATCGGAGCTCGTATCGCGCCGTCGACGAACCTGCGTGAGCTTGCAGGTC
This sequence comes from Thermoanaerobaculia bacterium, assembly GCA_035626775.1. Taxonomy (GTDB): domain Bacteria; phylum Acidobacteriota; class Thermoanaerobaculia; order Gp7-AA8; family Gp7-AA8; genus QHVT01. The sequence continues at coordinate 75,483 of DASPNA010000078.1, read as the reverse complement.
TGCTCCAAAGTGCAGAGGTCGTCATCGGCGGCGACACCGGCCCGCTGCACCTCGCGGACGCGCTCGGGACGAAGGTCATCGGCCTCTACGGCCCGACCAATCCACGGCGCAACGGTCCGTATCACCAACTGCAACATTGCATCGACCGTTTTTCCACCACGAAATGGATGGACTCGATAAGTGTTGAAGAGGTGATGACGATGCTGGGAAGGGTCACCGCGGAGTGACTTTTGCGCTCGCGGTTCTCTTCGCGGTTTCCGCGTCCATCGCCGGTCCGCTCCACGATACGTACGAGGCAGGAGAGACGCTCGACTTCACCGTCACCTGGATGAAGGTCACGGGCGGTACCGCGCGCATGACCATCTCGCCGCACGACGACGCGCACTATCGCATCACTTCCGTGGCCAAGTCCGGGGGTGGTCTGGGCCGCCTCTTCCGCATCCGGGACGAGATCGAGACCACCGTCGCGCGCGAAGACTTTTCCACCATCAAGATCGTGAAGAGCCTCGACGAGCGCGGCGACAAGATGCGCGAGACCATCACCATCGAAGACGGCGTCGCGTCTCGCAAGCGGAAGAAGATCCGCAAGACGCCGGTGCCCCGTCCGATCTTCGATCCCATCTCCGTCATCTATTACTTCCGGACGCTCGAGCTCGCACCCGGGAAGTCGTATGAATTGAAACTGATCGACGGCGGCAAGCTCTACACCGTGTACGGCAACGTGGTGAAGCGCGAGCAGATCACGACGCCGCTTGGCACGTTCAACGCGCTGCTGGTGGAGCCGCAGATGGCCAGCGCCGGCGTGCAGCGCGAAGAGAAGCTGTTCATCTGGTACTCCGATGACGAGCGCCGTCTGCCGCTGCGCATTCGTACCGAAGTGAAGTTCGGCAGCATCACCGCGACGCTCAACAAAGTCACCGAGGGCGTGACGGCCAGTGACCCGCCGCCGCTGCCGCGCTGACGTGCAGTTAAAATAACTCGCTGGTCCGTCCGCGCCCGCGACCACGGGTGCTAAACTCGCCGGTCGGTTCCGGGCGAGCAGGTTCACCTCGGGAGTCAAAGAAAAAAAAGTATGAGTGTCCGTCTCGGTGAGTTGCTCACCAAAGCGAGCCTGATCTCGCAGGATCAGCTCAAGGAAGCGCTCCGCGTCCAGAAGGAGACCGGCGGCAAGCTCGGCGAAACGCTGATCAAGCTCGGCTTCGTCTCCGAAGAAGACATCACCGAGTGCCTCAGCCAGCAGTTCGGTGTGCCGTCGATCAACCTCCAGCACTTCGAGATCGACGCCGGCGTGATCAAGCTGATCCCCGGCGACGTCGCCCGCAAGTACAACATCCTCCCGGTCAACAAGACCGGCGCCACGATCACCATCGCCATGGCCGATCCGACGAACGTCTTCGCCATGGACGACATCAAGTTCATGACCGGCTACAACGTCGAGCCGGTCGTAGCTTCCGAGCTCGGGATCAAGGCCGCCATCGACAGTTACTACGGCACCACTTCCTCGCTCGAGCTGAAGAAGGTCATGGAAGACCTTCAGACCCAGGAGAGCGCCGACCTCGAAGTGCTCGAGGAAGACGAGGAGATGGATGTCAGCGCCCTCGCGGATTCCGCCGAGGAGGCGCCGGTCGTCAAGCTGTGCAACCTGATTCTTACCGATGCCATCAAGCGCGGTGCTTCCGACATCCACATCGAGCCGTACGAGAAGGAGTATCGCGTCCGCTTCCGCATCGACGGCATCCTGTACGAGATCATGAATCCGCCCTTGAAGCTGAAGGACGCCATGACCTCGCGCATGAAGATTCTCTCGAAGCTCGACATCTCGGAGAAGCGCCTGCCGCAGGACGGCCGCATCAAGCTGAAGATCAAGCTCGAGGACAAGAACAAGGAGCTCGATTTCCGCGTCTCGGTGCTGCCGACGCTCTTCGGCGAGAAGATCGTCATGCGGCTGCTCGACAAGGACAACCTCCGTCTCGACATGACCAAGCTCGGATTCGAGCCGGAATCGCTCGTGCGCTTCGAGGAAGCGATCTTCAAGCCGTGGGGCATGGTGCTCGTCACCGGGCCGACCGGCTCGGGCAAGACCAACACGCTGTACTCGGCACTTTCGAAGGTGAATTCGCCCGAAGTGAACATCATGACCGCCGAAGATCCGGTCGAGTTCAACCTGCCGGGGATCAACCAGGTGCAGATGAAGGAGCAGATCGGCCTCAACTTCGCGGCCACGCTGCGCTCGTTCCTGCGCCAGGATCCGAACATCATCCTGGTCGGCGAGATCCGCGACTTCGAAACCGCGGAGATCGCGATCAAGGCTGCGCTGACCGGTCACCTCGTGCTGTCGACGCTGCACACGAACGACGCGCCCTCGACCATCAACCGCCTCATGAACATGGGCATCGAGCCCTTCCTGGTGGCCACCGCGACGCAGCTCATCGCCGCACAGCGTCTCGTGCGGCGCATCTGCGCCAACTGCAAGGAGGCCGTCGACATGACCAATCAGGCCGTCGCCAACCTCGGCTACAAGAAAGAGGAAGTGGGGACGTTCACGATTTACAAAGGCCGAGGCTGCGAGAAGTGCAACAACACGGGCTACAAAGGCCGCGTCGGTCTCATCGAAGTCATGCAGATCGATGACGACATCCGCGACCTCATTCTCGCAGGCGGCACCGCCATCGACATCAAGAAGAAGGCCATCGAGAACGGCATGATCACGCTGCGCCGCTCCGGGCTGATTAAAATCAAGGAAGGTATGACCACCGTCGAGGAAGTCGTTCGCGAGACGGTCGCTTAGGAGAAAACGAAATTGAAAATTGAAAATTGAAAATTGAAAAAACGAAAGTCGGTGCCTCGCGCGACCCGGAGTCCGATTTTTCAATTTTCAATTTTCAATTTTCAATTTCCACTCGCGAAGCATGTAGCACTGGAGAGACAGGACCAATGGCCATCACACTGCACCAGCTCCTCAAGACGATGGTCGAGCGCGGAGGCTCCGACCTCCACGTCACGACCAACTCCCCTCCGCAGATTCGCATCGACGGCAAGCTGGTGCCGCTCGACATCCCGCCGCTCACCGCGCCGGAGACCAAGCAGCTCGCGTATTCGGTGCTCACCGACGCGCAGAAGCATCGCTTCGAGGAAAACCTCGAGCTCGACCTTTCGTTCGGCATCAAGGGGCTGGCGCGCTTCCGCGCGAACATCTTCAACCAGCGCGGCGCGACGGCCGCGGTCTACCGGCAGATTCCGTACGAGATCCTCGGCTTCAAGGAGCTCGGACTGCCGCCGGTCGTCGAAGAGATCTGCAGCAAGCCGCGCGGCCTCGTGCTCGTCACCGGTCCGACCGGCTCGGGCAAATCGACGACGCTCGCCGCGATGATCGACAAGATCAATCGCGAGACCCATCAGCACATCATCACCATCGAAGATCCGGTCGAGTTCCTCCATCAACACAAGAGCTGCATCGTCAACCAGCGCGAGCTGCACGCCGATACGCACTCGTTCGGCAACTCGCTGAAGTCCGCCCTGCGTCAGGATCCCGACGTGGTACTCATCGGCGAGATGCGCGACCTCGAGACCATCGAGTCGGCGCTGCGCATCGCCGAAACGGGCCACCTCACGTTCGGCACGCTGCACACGAACTCGGCCGCGCAGACGATCAACCGCGTCGTCGACGTCTTTCCCGCGCACCAGCAGCCGCAGATCCGCGCGCAGTTGTCGTTCGTGCTGGAAGGCATCCTCTGCCAGGCGTTGTTGCCCAAGGCGAACGGAAAAGGCCGCGCCATGGCCATGGAGATCCTCGTACCGAACCCCGCCATCCGCAACCTCATCCGTGAAGACAAGGTGCATCAGATCTACTCGATGATGCAGACCGGACAGGCGAAGTACGGCATGCAGACGTTCAATCAGTCGCTGGCGACCCTGTACTTCAAGAAGCTGATCACGTTGCAGACCGCGTTGGCGCGCTCGTCCAATCCGGACGAGCTGCAGGAGATGATCTCGCGCGGCGCGGGCGCCATCGTCCCGCAGGGTCCGCCTGCGTCGGCGGGCGCGAGACCAAGACCGGCGTAAAATCGGGAGCTGAACTGGAGCGACGGGCTCTCGGCCCGTCGAAATGCAGGGCTCGACGGGCTGAGAGCCCGTCGCTCCAGGGCGATGGGAGGAAACGATGCCGACATTCGAGTGGAAGGGCACAGCGAGAAACGGTCAGACGCAGACAGGTGTGCTGGTGGCCGACTCGAAAGACGCCGTCATCAACATGATGCGGCGGCAGCAGATCGTCGTCACCGCCGTCAAGGAAAAAGGGAAGGAGATCGCGCTGCCGAAGTTCGGCGGCGGCGTTCCGGCCCAGTCGGTGGCGATCTTCACGCGCCAGTTCTCGGTCATGATCGACGCCGGTCTCCCACTCGTGCAGTGTCTGGAGATCCTCGGTTCGCAGCAGGATCACAAGGCTTTCAAGCGCACGCTGATCCAGGTGCGGCAGGACGTCGAGTCCGGCTCCAACCTCGCCGACGCGATGCGCAAGCACCCCAAGGTCTTCAACGATCTCTACACGAACATGGTCGCCGCCGGTGAGGCGGGCGGTATCCTCGACACCATCCTGCAGCGCCTGGCCACCTACATCGAAAAGTCGGTCAAGCTGAACTCACAGGTGAAGTCGGCGATGATCTATCCGGTCGCCGTCATCAGCATCGCCGTCATCGTCGTGATGATCATTCTCTGGAAGGTCATCCCGGTGTTCGCCTCCCTCTTTGCCAGCCTCGGCGCGGAGCTGCCGCTGCCGACGCGCGTCGTCATCGCGATGTCGAACTTCATCGGCGACTTCTGGTGGCTCATCACCATCCTGGCCATCGTCGCCGTCTACGCAGTGCGCAAGTATCGCGAGACGTACAAAGGGAAGCGCGTCATCGACGGGTTGCTGCTGCGCGCGCCGGTCCTGGGCATGCTGCTGCGCAAGATCGCCGTGGCCCGTTTCTGCCGCACGTTGTCGACGCTGACTTCGTCGGGCGTTCCGATCCTCGACGGCCTGCAGATCACGGCGCGCACCGCCGGCAATTCAATCATCGAGGACGCGATCATGGCCACGCGCAAGTCGGTCGAAGAGGGCAAGACGATCAGCGAGCCGCTCGGTGACACCGAAGTGTTCCCGCCGATGGTCGTGCAGATGATCGCGGTCGGCGAGCAGACCGGTGCGCTCGACACGATGCTTTCGAAAATCGCCGACTTTTACGAGGACGAAGTCGATCTCGCGGTGGCCGGCCTCATGAAACTCCTCGAGCCGGTCCTGATCGCCTTCCTCGGCGTCGCCATCGGCGGCATCGTCATCGCGATGTACATGCCGATGTTCTCGCTGATCTCGCAGATCGGATAGACGCCGCCCAGGTAGCCTTCTCCCCTCCGCGAGGGGAGAAGGTGCCGCAGGCGGATGAGGGGTCCCCCTCACCCGGCGCTGCGCGCCACCCTCTCCCCGCAAGCGGGGCGAGGGTTACCATGAGTCGCGTGCCGACCATGTCCAGCGACACCCGCATGCTCATCGCGGTCCGCGTGGTCGTCGTCACCACGCTGCTGCTGGCCGCGCTCATCATTCAATACACGGTCGGCGAAGTCCTGCCCATCGACTACCTCTACATCGCCGCCGGCGTGACGTACGCGCTCACGCTCCTCTACATCGGGCTCGCTTTTACGGTCCCGTCGCGCGCCGTGAACGTGATGATCCAGATCGCCGGCGATCTGCTCGTCGAGACACTACTGGTCTACTTTACCGGCGGACTCGATTCCCCGTTCTCGTTTCTCTATCTCGTCTCGATCATCACCGCGTCGATGCTGCTCTATCGGCGCGGCGGTTTGCTCGCCGCATCGGGCGCGGTGATCCTTTACGGCGTTCTGGTCGACCTTCTCTACTACCGCGTGCTGCCGATGCCCGCGCAGTCGCAGTCGCTGGAGATCGACTGGTCCGCCTCGCGCCTCTACTTCAACATGGCCGCGAACTTCCTCGGCTTCTACGCGACCGCGCTGCTCACGTCGTATCTCTCCGAACAATTGCAGCGCACCGCGCGCGAGCTCGATGCGAATCGCCAGAACCTCGCCGAGCTCCGCGCGCTCAATCAGAACGTCGTCGAATCGATCCCGTCCGGCCTCATCACGCTCTCGTCGTTCGGCACCGCATCGTTCGTGAATCCCGCCGGCTCGCAGATCCTGCAGATGGAACCGCAAGCGATTCTCGGCCGGCACGTGACGGAGCTCGGTTTTCTGGACATGGACCACTGGAACGAGGCACGGGAAGAGCTCGCGGCGGGTGTCGTCGTGCGCAAGGAGATCGACGACGTGACCGTGGCCGGCGCGGCGCGAAACATCGGCTTCGCGGTCAGTCCACTCAGCACGCTGGAAGGTGCTGCCGCGGGCTACACGCTCATCTTTCAGGACCTCACCGAGATGAAGAAGCTCGAGGCCGAGCTTCGCCTCAAGGACAGGATGGCCGCGGTGGGCGAGCTGTCCGCCGGCATCGCGCACGAGATCCGAAATCCGCTCGCCGCCATCGCAGGATCGGTGCAAGTGCTCAAAGGATCGACGTCACTGACCGCGCAGGAACAGCGCCTCATGTCGATCGTGCTGAAAGAATCGGAGCGGTTGAATAAATCGATCTCCGACTTTCTCCGCTTCGTCCGTCCGCAGGAAAAACGCGCGCTGGAGTACGACGTCGCAGCCAACCTTTCCGAAACGCTCGATCTTTTGCAGAACTCGCCCGAGCTCCATCGCAATCATGAGATCCGCCGCGACATCGATCCGCCGTCGTTCCATCTCGTCGGCGATGCCGACCAGATCCGCCAGGTGTTCTGGAACCTGGCGCGCAACGCGGTGCAGGCCATGCCGCAAGGTGGTGTGCTCACCGTCCGCACGACTGTCGTCGACGGCTCGTATCGCATCACGTTCTCCGACAACGGCCGCGGCATGTCGCAAGCCGATCTGCGCCGCCTCTTCCAGCCCTTCCGCACGAACTTTCCCACCGGCACCGGCCTGGGCATGGCCATCTCGTATCGCATCGTGCAGGAGCATGGAGGGAAGATCGACGTGACGTCGAGCGAAGGCGCGGGCAGCTCGATCACGGTATCGCTGCCCACGCGCGTTGCGTCCGCGGCCGCATCATCGACGCTCGGCTACACTACGGCGCAGTGACCACGGACGACCGCATCCTCGCTCCGACACCAGACCAGGAAGATCTTCAGACCGAGCTCTCGCTGCGGCCGCGCCTTCTGCGCGAGTACATCGGCCAGCACAAGGTCAAAGCGAACCTCGAGATCTCATTGAGCGCCGCGCGCAAGCGCAGCGAATCGCTCGATCACGTACTTCTCTTCGGCCCGCCCGGCCTCGGCAAGACCACGCTCGCGAACATCATCGCGAACGAGATGAACGCGAGCATGCGCTCTACCTCCGGTCCGGCGCTGGAGAAGCCCGGCGACCTCGTCGCGATCGTAACGAACCTCGAAGCAGGCGACGTGCTGTTCATCGACGAGATCCATCGTCTGCCTCCCATCGTCGAAGAAGTGCTGTACTCCGCGATGGAAGACTTTCACGTCGACGTCGTCATCGGCCAGGGTCCGGCCGCACGCACGCTCAAGGTCGAGCTGCCGCGCTTCACCCTGGTTGGCGCAACGACGCGAGCGGGACTATTGACGGCGCCGTTGCGCGCGCGATTCGGCATCGTGCATCGCCTCGATTTCTACGACGTCGAATCGCTCACCGTCATCGTCAGCCGCTCCGCCGACATCCTCGGCATCGCAGTTGCTCCGGAAGCGGCCGTGGAGATCGCACGCCGTTCCCGCGGGACACCTCGCATCGCCAATCGTCTGCTGCGCCGCGTTCGTGATTTCGCCGAGGTGCGGCATGAGGGGAGAGTGGATGTGGCGATTGCGCGCGGCGCGCTGAGCATGCTCGAGGTCGATGAGTACGGCCTAGACGAGATCGATCGCAAGCTGCTCACGACGATCATCGAGCGGTTCCGCGGCGGCCCGGTCGGTGTGAACGCTCTCTCATCGTCGATCGGCGAAGATCGCGGCACGATCGAAGATCTCTACGAGCCCTACCTCATCCAGATCGGCTTCCTGCAACGCACGCCGCGCGGCCGCGTCGCCAGCCGTACTGCCTACGCGCATCTCGGCTACCCGCTCGGCGGCGCGCACGAAGGCAAACTCTTCTAAAGTCATGTCCCGCGTTGTCATTGCCGGCATCGCGCTGCTGCTTTCATCGAAGGCAATCGCCCAGTACTCCATCGGCACGATCTATCGCTCGCTCCCGATCGCCACACCAGCGGGCACGAATACGTGCAGCCGCACCTGGTACGACCCCGACATTCATCTCCTGCCGAACGGGATCGATCTCGGAGTCATGGCGCAGGCCGCGGCGCCGAACTACTGCACCGACGTCGCGCTCGATACGCTTTTCCGCGGCGCGCGCAACGGCCTCGATGGCGCGTGGACGTTGCCTGCGAACGTCGACTCTTACGCGAATGTCTGTCCCGCGATCACCGGACAGTACAGGCGCTGCGGATTCGAATCATGGTTCCACTCCGGGCCGCTTGCCAGTCCGTCGGTCGTCCGGCTGCCGAATGAAAACAGCCCGACCGGCGTCCGTTACTACATGGCCTTCGTCGGCGGCAACGCCGATTTCATCCACGGCAAGATCTATTGGGCGGTTTCGAATGACGGTGAGGTGTGGGAGGTCTATGCGCGCGGCCTCGTTGCCGAAACCGAAAACTGGGGACCGGTGATCTACGCGAAGTACACGCAATCCGAGAATGCGCCGTTCAGCGCGCCGGCGTGTACATCGCCGTCGGGCATCGGACAGGTGCAGGTCGCATTCGAGAACGGTCTTTTCTACGTGTTTTTCCAGTACTACCATCCGCGCAGTTCCAATCCGACTTACGACCGCGCGTTGTCGTCGGTGCTCTATCGCTTCGATTACAACGCCGATCATCCGTTTGGATTCGGTGGCAGCGTGCGCGAGATCTTTCTCGAAGGCCGCTGGCAGCCGCATTCCGGCAGACTGGTGTGGGCGTACGACGATGATCCGACCGGCGCACAGTTGCCGCCTGACGAAGGCAACGCGGTGCTCGAGCTCTACAACGGCGTGCAGGAAGCCGGCTTCCGCTTCGGCGCGGGCGACGTGAAATTCGGCAACGGCCGCTGGCTGCACGCGTATGTGTTCGCAGATGTGATGCACGCGCAGACCGCGACATCGCTCGATCCGACGGTGGCGACATGGTCGGAGCCGGAGCTCGTCGACGTGTCGCGCGTTCGCGAACTGCATCCATCGTCGACGAGTGGCCCCGCGTCCGGCGTCTGGTACGGCTCACTCTCCGGCACGCCGGAAAAGTGGTGGATCTGGGTTCCTGTGCCGTCAGAGGACAGACTCTGCGCCGGCCACGCGCGCCCCATCAATCCATTCGCCGGTCTCGCACTCGCACCGGCGGTCCTGTGTACGCCGGACCGGCCTTGCGACTGAAAAACGGTTCCTCGGGGTTCCTCGGGTTCCTCGGGGTGGGCGATTGGGCAACCTATCCCACCGAGGAACCCGAGGAACCGAGGAACCCGAGGGACCCCTCGTCACGGTTGCGGCGTGATCGTCGAGATCATCTGCGTTTCGTTGTTCGTGACCGTGATCATCGCCCAGATCGGTACGTCGACCGGCAGCAGCGTCTGGAAGTCGAGCTCCGCGTCGATCGTCACGCGTACTGGATTGCCGTCGGTCGGAAAGTCGCCGAACTGGGCGTACGACGGATCGTGAATGCCGTTGGTGTCCGACATCCGCACGCGCACCGGCGGTCGATTTCCGATCGTCACGATCGCCGTGAATGGGAACGTCGAATAGATGCGCAGCGTGTTGCGAAAACGCGGATCGGTCGGGACGCCCGTGAAGACGACGCGGTTCAGCGGCATCTCCTCCTCGCGCACGATCGGGATCTCGGTGCCGAAGTTGAGCGCTTCGCGCGTCGTGTCGTACACGCGTAAATTCATCGCCAGCCCCACGGCCTGATCCTTCTTCACGTACACGAAGCGGCCGGGATTGCCGTTCGGGACGAAGTCCGTCGATTCTGAGCCGGGGCCGAGGTCGAACGGACCTTCGAACGGGATGCAGAGGATCGGCGCGCAGACCATTTCGAGCCCGTAGATCGATGCTGTCGCGCCTCCGTAGTTCAGTACGCGCAGATTGCTGAAGAACAGCGAGCCGAACGCGCCGTGCACCGGCGGCGTGAATACCGGCAGGAGCAACCGTGCGTAGTCATCCGGGACCGGCCCGATGTAGTCGAACGTGAGATCGGTGTTGATGCCGATGTCGAACTCGAAGATGACGACCTCCACCTTGCCGGGCATGTGCGGCGGCGTGACTGCGGTCAACGTGTGCTCATCGACGCGCGTCGCGGGCACAGAGACGCCGCCGAAGATCACGCCATACGGCCATTGGCCGAAGTCGCCCTTGATGGTGACGTGTGTGCCGCCTGAGGTGGGACCGTTGTCCGGAGTGATCGTGTAGTTCGTTTGCGCCGCGAGTGGCGATGTCGCGAGCAGCACCAGGAACGTGAGCTTGAGCGTAAGTCGCATCGAAATCTTCTCCATTACGGTTGCGGAGTGATCGTCGAGATCATCTGCGTTTCGTTATTCGTGACCGTGATCATCGCCCAGATCGGTACGTCGACCGGCAGCAGCGTCTGGAAGTCGAGCTCCGCATCGATCGTCACGCGCACGGGATTTCCGTCCGCCGGAAAGTCACCGAAGATCGCGTAAGACGGATCGTAGATCCCGGTCGTGTCCAACATCCGCACGCGTACCGGCGCGCGATTGCCCACGGTGACGATCGCCGTGAATGGGAACGTCGAATAGATGCGCAAAGTGTTTCGAAAACGCGGGTCGGTCGGGACGCCCGTGAAGACGACGCGGTTCAGCGGCATCTCGTCTTCGCGCACGATCGGGATCTCGGTGCCGAAGTTGAGCGCCTCGCGTGTCGTGTCGTATACGCGCAGATTCATCGCCAGCCCCACGGCCTGGTCCTTCTTCACGTACACGAATCGGCCGGGATTGCCATTCGGGACGAAGTTCGTCGTTTCCGATCCCGGGCTGAGGTCGTACGGACCTTCGGAGGGGATGCAAATCACCGGCGCACAATCCGCCACCAGGCCGTGGATCGATGCCGACATGCCTCCGTAATTGAGCACGCGCAGGTCGCTGACGAAGATCGAGCCGAACGCGCCGTGCACGGCCGGCGTAAACACCGGAAGAAGCAACCGTGCATAGTCATCCGGCATGGTCCCGATGTACTCGAACGTGAGATCGGTCGTGATGCCGATGTCGTACTCGAAGATCACGACGTCGACTCGGCCCGGCATGTGCGGCGGCGTGATCGCCGTCAACGTGTGCTCATCAACGCGAGTCGCGGGCACAGAGATGTCGCCGAAGTCCACGCTATACGGCCATTGGCCGAAGTCGCCCTTGATCGTGACGTGTGTGCCGCCGGAGGTGGGACCGTTGTCCGGAGTGATGGTGTAGCTCGTTTGCGCCGCGAGCGGCAACGTCGCGAGCAGCGTCAGGAGCGTGAGCTTGATCGTGAATCGCATCGAATTCTTCTCCGTTACGGCTGCGGCGTGATCGTGGAGATCGCCTGCGTTTCGTTGTTGGCGACGGTAATGAACGCCCACGTCTGGATCGGCAACGGGACCGTGAGGTGCTCGACGAGAATCGTGACGTTGCCTACCGCGACCGAGACGCGCATCTGCATCGTGCTGTAGATACGGAGCGTGTTGCGAAAACGTGGATCGATACACGCGCTGACCACACAAACCGGCTCGAGACCCCACACCGGCGTTTCGTGCCCGTCGTTTTTGTTCGTGAGCAAGAGGTGTGTGTGGAAAGAGCGAACAGCAGGGCCACCACGAAGAAAAGCGTGGCGCTTTTGAGCGTTATGGCGTTATACCATAACGTTATTGAAACTAGCCGTTCCGGAAATGCGCCCCGATCGAGCGCGGGTTGCGGATCGCCGCCGTGGCCACGATCGACGCCATCTGCTGCCCGTGGAACAGCTCCACGATCGACTTGCTGATCGTCGACTCGTGGTAGTACTTCGTCAGGCGGTTGCCGAGGTGCTGCATGTCGGCGAGGGCGCGCTTGAGGCGCTCGTACGTGCGCACGATGCCGACGTAGTTCCACATCGTGTGCTGGATGATCGTCCAGTCCTGCAGGATCAGTGCGGGGTCCTCCAGGTTCTGCTTTCCGGGCGGCTGCCAGTCGGGGATCGTCGACACGATTGCATCCGGAAACGCGCCGCTGCCCGGTTGCAGCGATGAGAATGCGCGCAGCGCGGATGCCGATGCGCTCGAAGCCGGCCGATGGAGTTTCTCGCGAATCGATTGCGCCGCGTAATAGCCCCACGTCAATCCTTCGAGCAGTGAAGTCGACGCGAGACGATTGGCACCATGCACTCCCGAGCATGATGTTTCGCCGATCGCATAGAGCCGGCTCAATGTCGTTTCGCCGAGGGGGTTGACGAGGATGCCGCCGCAGAAATAGTGCGCGGCGGGAACGACCGGAATCGGATCGCGCTCGATGTCCACCCCGATCGCCGCGCATGCCGCGCGGATGTTCGGGAAGCGCTCCGCGATCGGCTGCGGCCCGTGGTAGAAATTGGCGAGGTCGAGGTAGATGAACTCCTCTTTGTTGTGGGTCATCTCCTCGACGATCGCGCGCGCCACGACGTCGCGAGGCGCGAGGTCCTTCAACTCCGGCGAATAGCGCTCCATGAAGTATTCGCCGCGCTGATTGCGCAGGCGCGCGCCTTCTCCGCGCAGCGCTTCGGAGATCAGGAAGTGATTGGCTTTCTTGTCGGCGAGCGCGGTGGGGTGGAACTGCACGTACTCGGCATTCATGATGCGCGCGCCCGCGCGGCTGGCCATCACCACGCCGTCGCCGAGGGAGTTCTTGGTGTTGGTGGTGTGGAGATAGATCTGGCCCACGCCGCCTGTCGCCAGGACCGTGTAGTCCGCGAAGATCGTGTAGACGTCGTTGGTCTTGTTGTCGAGCAGATACACGCCGACGCATTCGTTCGTCAGGCGATAACGCACCTGGATGTCGTTCGGATGATGGTGCGTCGACAAAAGGTCGATCGCGGTCACGTCAGTCGCGAGCGTGATGTTCGGCTCGGACTTTACGCGATTGAGTAGAGAGGTCTCGATCGCGCGGCCGGTGGCGTCGCCGGCGTGAATGATGCGCGACACCGAATGCGCGCCTTCCTGCGTGAGATCGAGCTCGCCTTCGACGGTCGTGGAGAAGGGGACATGGATCTCCTCGAGCAGCAGTTGCTTGACGACCTTCGGACCTTCTTCGGCGAGGAAGCGCACCGCTTCTTCGTTGGAGATGCCGGCGCCGGCGCGGATGATGTCGCCGATCAGCTTCGCCGGCGTGTCGTTCTCACCCTGATAGATGATGCCGCCCTGTGCCCACGACGTGTTGCAGTCCGCGGGATCGGTGGCCTTCGTCACCAGCAGCACGCGGATGCCCGCGCTGGCCAGCGCGAACGCGGTCGTGAGTCCGGCAATGCCGGTCCCGATCACGAGCGCGGGATAGTGTTCGCGGTTCTTGAGACCCGGCACGGCGCGTATTCTAACGGCGGATGAGCGTCGCGCTTCTGATCATCCTCCTCGCACTCTTCATCGCGCGCGTCTTCGGCCAGCTCGTGGTCGCGCTCCGTGCGCCGCGATGGCTGCCACCGATGGAGGCGTGGTATTCGGGCCTGATGCCATACCGCTATCTGCTGCCATCGCAGATTGCGATCATCGTGCTGATGATGGCCATGATCCGGCAGGTCGCGAACGGCGTCCCGGCGAACCGCGGCCTCGCGATTGGCGTATTCGCATTCGCGACCGCGTACGCGCTGGGGATGGTCGTGCGGTTCTTTGTCTCGAGCAAAGGCCGCATCCCGATCGTCTTCCACTGGGTGCTCGCTGCGTTTCTGTTCACGTACGCATTCGCCCGTCTCTAGCTCCGCTTGGCCCTTTTCACGGCCTCCGCCGCCAATGGCGCGTCTCTGCGAATATTCGTGATCCCTCCGGTCGCGTCGTAGTTGTGTCCCACAAAAAACAAATTCGGCCGATCGACACTCACCACCCGATCCCTGCGCATGCCGAACCCGCGCTGGTCGAGCTGCACCGCATCGCCGAGGAACCCGAGCGCGGCGCGGAATCCGGTCGCGAGCAGCACCACGTCGAACGATTCCTCCGACCCATCCGCGAAGCGCACGCCGTGCGCGGTGAACCGCTCCACGCCGCCGCGCAGTTTCACCGAGCCGTCGCGGATCGCGTCGACGAGCCGGAATCCGATCAGCGGAATCGCGTCGAGAGGACCGACGGAAGACCGCGGCAGCACCGGCGGCCCCTTGCGCAGCTCCGTCATTTTGCGCATCGCGGAGACGATCACTTCACGCGCGGGACGCGGCAGCGAGCGAATCATGTACGCGAGGTACTGAATCGGAATCCCCAGCAGTTGCAGCGGCACGACGTTGGCGCCGGAGCGAACGGCCACGGTCGTGTCGATGCCGGCTCGTCCAAGCTCACTCGCGATCTCGCCCGCGGAATTGCCCACGCCGATCACCAGCACACGCTTGCCGCGCATCTCCTCGGGACGCCGGTACGTGATGCTGTGCCGCACTTCGCCGCGAAACTCATCGCGGCTGGGGATGTTCGGGACGCGCGGATTGGAAATGATGCCGCTGGCGACGACCACCGCATCGGCGATCAGCTCGCCGCCGTTCATGTTCCAGACATCGCCGTCGCGCACGAGTGAAGTGACCTCGCGCCCGCTCTCCACCGGCAACGCGAAGCGCCGCTTGTACTCGTGCAGATATTCGAGGAACCGGTCGCGCGACACGAACAACGGCGCCGATCGCGGGAAGCGCATCCCCGGCAGATGCGACATGTGCTTGCCGGTGTGCAGCGTCAGCGAGTCATAGAGCCGCGACCAGCTCTCCGCAACTTCGCCGCGCTCGAGGACGACATGATCGATGTTGCGGCGGAGGAGCTCGCGCGACGTGGCCAGGCCGGCGGGACCGGCGCCGATGACGATGGCAGTCGGATTACGCGGGCTGCGCGACACCTGTAATCACATAGGACCCGCTCTTCTGGTCCTTCTTGATCTTGATGATGTTGTTGTTCTGCGCGTCTTCGAGCAGGTCGCTGAAGGTGTTGTAGCCGTAATACTCCTCGTTGAAGGTCGGCTTCTTGCGCTGCATGGTCTGCTTGACCATCGATCCCCAGAGGATCTCCTTGTTCTCGCGCATGAGCGCCTTGATCGAGTCGATCAGCAGCTTGAAGACCTCGGCCTGCTTCTTGTCCTTGAAGGCGACCGTCGGCACCTTTTGCGTGCCGCGCACGAGGTCCTCGTAGAAGATGAACTCGTCGCAGTTGTCGATCAGCAGATCGCTCGACGAGTTCTTCACGCCCACGCCGATGACGTACTTGTCGTTCTCCTTGAGCTTGGAGACGAGCGGCGAGAAATCGGAGTCGCCGGATGCGATCACGAAGAGGTCGATGTGGTCCTTCGACCAGGCCATGTCCATCGCATCGACGACCATGCGAATGTCGGCCGAGTTTTTCCCGGAGTACTTGCGGCTCGGGATCTCGATCAGCTCGATCGCGGCTTCGTGCAGCTCGCGTTTGTAATCGGGGAAGCGGTCCCAGTCGCAATACGCCTTCTTGACGACGATCTTCCCCTTCTCGAGCAAACGCTCGAGCACCAGCTCGATCTCGAATTTCTTGTACTTGGCGTCGGTGACTCCGATGGCGATGTTCTCGAAGTCGATGAAGAGGGCGATCTTGCTTTCACTCATTCGGTTGGAGGGCGCGTTCCCGTAGTCGCCGGGCTCATCGCCGTCATAGACAGGCTTGCGTGGCACGCGGGGAGTCTAACTCATCTGCATTTACACTACGCGGCCGTGCATCGTTACCTGACACTGGCCCGCCCGTTCACGTTGCTGCCGCCATTGCTCGGCATCATCTCGGGCGCGATCTGCGCGTGGGGCTCGGCGCACAATCCCGATCCGACCCGCGCCGTCACGGCCTCCGTCATCCTCACCGCCGCCCTCGGCTCGCTCTGCGCCGGGTTCCTCAACGCCGCGAACAACGCGTTGAATCAGATCTACGACCTCGAGATCGATCGCATCAACAAACCGACTCGGCCGCTGGTGACAGGCGCGCTCTCCATCCGCGAGGCGTGGATCTTCACCTGGAGCATGTACGCGCTCGGCACCATTCCCACCTGGCTGGTGGTCGTCTATCCGTACACGACGTTCACGCAGAAACTGTTCGCGCCACTCGCGTGGCACGAGTGCTTCTTCATCTACGTGATCGCGCTGATCTCGACGTTCGTCTACTCCGTGCCGGCGTTCGGGCGGACGAAAGCGCATCCGCTCGGCGCGAACCTCACCATCGCCATTCCGCGCGGTTGCCTGCTCAAGGTCGCGGGCTGGACGATGGTCGCGCGCGCGTCATATGCCGAGCCCTGGTACATCGGCATCATCTTCATGCTCTTCCTCCTCGGCGCCGCATCGACGAAGGACTTCAGCGACATGGAAGGCGATCGCGCCGGCGGCTGCCGCACGCTGCCGATCGCGTTCGGCGTGCGCAAGGCGGCGTGGATGATCGCGCCGTTCTTCGTGCTGCCGTGGCTCCTGATGCCGATCGGTGCACGCACCGGCGTCCTCACCGGCAATGCGACGTTCATCACCATTCTCGGATTCGTGCTCGCGGCGTGGGGCGTTTACACGGTATGGCTGATCGTGCGCAATCCGGACCAGCTGACGTCGACCGAGAATCACCCGAGCTGGCGGCACATGTATCTGATGATGATGGCCGCGCAGGTGGGGTTCGCGGCGGCGTATCTGGTGTAGATCCGAAGCGACGGGCTCTTAGCCCGTCGAGCGCTGCAACCGACGGGCTAAGAGCCCGTCGCTCCAGTCATCGGCCTCGCTGCAACCCCAGTTTCAAAATCCGCTGAATCAACTGCGGAAACGTCATCCCTGCCTCTTCCGCGGCCGATGCGAACTCTTCGCTTTTCGCGATGTCCGGATTCGGATTCGCCTCGAGAAAGTACAGCTTCCCGTCTTCGCGGAGCCGGTAGTCGACGCGGTTGTAGCCATCGAGGTCGAGGATGTGCGCGATGCGGCGTGTCGTGCGGATGATGTGCTCGCGCAACGCGGGCTCGAGATCTTCCGCGTGCTGCTGATAGATGCCGCGGCGGCGTTGATAGTCCGGATTGTGTTTCACGTGCGCGGTCGCGATCGAGCTCGCGCCGGGCGGCATGTTCTCGAACACCAGCTCCCACACCGGCAATACCTCGGTGCGCGTATTGCCGATGATGCCGACGTAGAACTCGCGCCCTTCGACGAACTGTTCCGCGATCGCGTCCGAGCCGTGACGCTGATGGATGAACGTCACGCGCTCGCGCAGCTTCTCGTCCGAGTCGACGATCGAGGCCTGCGAGATGCCGAGCGACGCCTCGTGAATGAGGCTCTTCACGATCAGCGGAAACTCGAGCCCCTTCGGCCGGCGCACGCGGCGCCCGCGCGGGAATACCGCGAACTTCGGCACAGCGAGATGGTGATAGGCGAGCAGCTTCTTCGACAACGCCTTGTCGCGCGCGAGCATCAGCCCACGCGGATGACAACCGGTGTACGGCACCTGCATCAACTCCAGGAAGCTGACCACGTGATGATCGAAGTCCTGGCGGCCGAGGAACTCCTCGAGGAGATTGAAGACGATGTCGGCTTTCCACTCCTCGATGAGCGCGCGGATCGGTCCCAGCTCGTCGAAGACGCCGAGCGGCTTGACGTCATGGCCAAGCTCGCGCAGCGTGGTGACGACGTCGTACTCCGTCTTCCATTCGTACGCCTCCTGCTCCGTGTAGCCCTCCAGACTGTCGGGCGGCACCATCGACGGATGCATCAGGACCACGACGCGCAGGCGCTTCATAGGGCGAACCAGTTCCTCCGGCTGTAGTGAAAGTCCATCGTCTTGACCGTGAGCAGGATCGCGAACTCCATCTTCAGGCGCCGCTCCGGCCCGGCCGCGCGCAGTTTCAATTCGCGGCTGCGGCCGATCATGTCCTTTAGCACCTGCTCGAGAGTGAACTGATACTCGCCCGTCCAGTTCGAGACGAGGCGGCGGATCTCCGCGCTGTTGCGCCGCAGAAAGCGCGATGCGAGCTCGTGGCGCTGATGTTTCGGATCGTCCGAGAAGAGGCGTCGCAGATCGCGGTCGTAGATATCGGGATAGCTGACGAGATAGCGCTCGCGTTTGTCCGCGTAGTACTCGCGCAAGGTCATGCGCAGCGTCGGCACGGATTCCGGCTTGTTGCGGCTGCGACGGCGCGGCATTTTTCCGCGCAGTTTCTCCAGCATCGAATCGACGTACTCGAGCTTCTGCAGCGCGGGCCAGTCCGCGTAGCGCTTGCGCCAGCCGTCACCGCGCGAGCCGATCACCACCGCGAACGTCTCCGCGAAATCTTCAGCCGGATGACTCTGCGCGTAGTACAGCCGCAGGTGCTGCACGAAACGCCGGCTGGCCGGATTCGGCCGGTAGTGCTCGGGATAGCGCTTCGCGTGGTCGCCGAAGACCTGCCGGCGCACAGGATCGCTGCCGAGGCCGTAGGCGTTGTCGAGCGCGTGGCCGCATTCGTGTCGGAGGATCTTGATCATCTCCTGCCGCGTGCCGCCTTCCACGTCGAGCATCTGCTTCCGCTCCAGCGCCATCAGCCGTGGATGCGCGAGATAGAAGGGGATGGCGATGCCCGGGACGTGATCAGGCACGAACCAGTCCGTCGAGAGCCACGCGTGCGGACGGAACGGGATCTCGCGGCGCTCGAGATCTTCGTGGAGATCGGCGAGCGACTCCTCGATCCACGTGTCCTCAATGCGCACGTTCAGATTACAGATGCGCACGTCGAGCAGCTCCGCATCGGGGAGCGCTTCCCAGTCGTTCGCGCGCTTGCGTGTCGTCATCGAATCGCCCGCATCGTACACTCGGGCGCCATGAAGACACTGCTCTGCGCGCTGCTCCTGCTCGTCGCCGCTCCCGCATTCGCTACGTTTTCGATCGTGGCCCGCGATCCCGAAACGGGACAGATCGGCGTGGCCGTGCAGTCGCACTGGTTCGCGGTCGGACAGATCGTGCCGTGGGCCGAGGCGGGAGTGGGCGCGGTGGCGACGCAGAGCTTCGTCGATCCGTCGTACGGCAAGCTCGGACTCGATCTGCTGCGCGCGGGCAAGACTGCTCCCGCCACGCTGCGCGCTCTCCTCGGCGGCGATCCTTCATGCGAGGTGCGGCAGGTCGGCGTCATCGACGCGAGCGGCGTCGTGGCCAGCTTCACCGGCGCGCGCGACATCGTCGCGGCGGGCGGCATCGCCGGCAACGCGATATCGAGCGACGAGGTGAAATGCGGCAGTGCCGGCGGAACCGTGAGCGTCGGCCGCGACTTCGCCGTGCAGGCCAATCTCATGGCCAACGACAAAGTTTGGCCCGCGATGGCGAAGGCGTACGCGGAGACGAAAGGTGATCTCGCCACGCGCATGCTCGCGGCGCTCGATGCCGCTCAGGCCGCCGGAGGCGACATCCGCGGCAAGCAGTCGGCGGCGCTGATCGTCGTCAACGCGAAGACCACTGGACGCGCGTGGCAGGACCGCGTCTTCGATCTGCGCGTCGACGATCATCCGCAGCCGCTTGCCGAGCTGCGCCGTCTCGTCGCGCTGCAGCGCGCGTACAACCACATGAACGCGGGTGACCTCGCGGTCGAGCACAAGGATAACGAGGCGGCGTTGCGCGAGTACAGCGCGGCGGAGAAGATCGCGTTGACCACCACCGGCATTCCGCCGAGCCGCCACGCGGAGATGATCTACTGGCACGCCGTGGCGCTCGCAAACATGCAGCGCGTCGACGAAGCCGTGCCGCTCTTCGCGCGCGCGTTCGCGCTCGAGCCGTCCTGGCGCGAGCTGACGCCGCGTCTGGTTCGCTCCGGTCTTCTTCCGGACGATCAGACCTTGGTTGATCGCATCATTGCGGCGAAATGAGTCTCAGAGTCTCAGAGTCTCGAACGGTCCGATCGCGCTGGCGTGACCTGGGACCTCTCTGAGACTCTGAGACTCTGCGACTCTGAGACTCCGCAAAACCTCCACACCCGCCCCCGTCGCGATCTCCTTGCACCCAAAGCGCGTTCGCCCGCGATGCCCATCTCTCGTTGCACGGCGGTTGTGGAAGCTTGTGGAAATCGGCTGAAAATGTAACACCGAAAAAGCTTGCGCGAATGCGATCGCGGACCTACGTTGACGCTCGCATCAGCACGAACGCTCTATCGCAGATGTTCAACGTGCGGATGCGGCCGAGAAGGACGCGATAGGTCATCGAGGCAACGAGGTTCGATACGGACGCTTCATCGCGGATGTCAACGTATCGGAGCTCGGCAGCGATGGTGCGATGAGCCATCGAGGCAGGAGGTACGGCACGGACGCTCTGTCGCGGATGTCAACGTGTCGGATCTCGCAGCGGTGGCGCGACAGGCCATCGAGGCAAGTGGTTCCGGCGAGAATGCTTCATCGCAGATGTCAACGAGCCGGAGCTAGCAGTGGTGGCGCGATGGGCCATCATCGCAACATTGGCGTGGATGCTCTCTTGTAGCTGCTAACGCGCCGAGACAGGCCCCGGGGGACAAGAGCTCCCGGGGCCATCTTGTTTTAGGCCACGTTGCGCGGAGTGAGTTCCTCGGGTTCCTCGGAGTCCCTCCGAGTTCCTCGGCGTCCGCCCAATCCCCTCCGAGGAACCGAGGAACCCGAGGAACCGCCTTCACCTTTCCTCATTTCCGCCGTCCCCTCGTCTCGATGCGCACCTACCGTGACGCGCATGACTCGGAACGTCGTCGCCATCATCGCCATCTTCCTCTGCACCACCGCCGCATGGGCCATCCTCGGCACCACCATCATGTCGCGCAGCTATTCAGCCGACGCCGGCCTGCAGGGCCGCGTCGCATCGACGTGGGGCGGTCCGCAGCAACAGACGCCGCCGTTCGCTGCCGTCACCAAAAAAGTCTCGAAGCGCGTCGAGGAAATCGTGGACGGCAAGCTGGTCGTGAAGACCGTCGAAGAAGGCGTCGTGACGGTACTGCCGCTCGAGCAGAGCCGCATCGACGTCGGACTCGATCTGGAGCAACGCCAGAAAGGACTGCTCTGGTTCGCGACCTATCGCGTCGCGTACTCGGGCCAGTACGTCTTTCGCAACGTCGCTGACACCGATGTCGTGACGCTGAAGCTCGCGTTCCCTTCGCCGCAAGCCATCTATGACGATCTCGTCTTCCTCGTCGACGGCGAGCCGGTATCGCTCGTTACAGGCGCGGGCATGGTCGTAGCGGAAGTGCGGCGCAGCCCAGGCTCGGTGATGCGCCTCAACGTCGGCTATCGCTCGCAGGGACTCGGCACGTGGCACTACTCCCTCGGCGAAAACGTCACGCAGGTTCGCGACTTCGTGCTGCGCATGAACACCGACTTCCGCGACATCGACTTCCCGCAGGGCACGATGTCGCCGACTGAAAAACGCCAGACGTCGAAGGGCTGGCTGCTCACGTGGAAGTACTCGAACCTCATCACCGGCTACTCCATCGGCATGATCCTGCCGGAGAAATTGCAGCCCGGTCCGCTCGCCGGCCGCATCAGCTTCTTCGCGCCGGTGTCGTTGCTGTTCTTCATCTTCATCCTCTACATCATCGCCACGATGAAAGGCATCGAGCTGCATCCGATGCACTACTTCTTCATGGCCACCTCGTTCTTCGCATTTCACCTGTTGCTCGCGTATCTCGTCGATCACATCTCGATTCACGCGGCGTTCGCGATCGCTTCCGCGGTCTCCGTGTTCCTGGTGGTGAGCTACCTGCGCATCGTGGTCGGGCCGCGTTTCGCGTTCGTCGAAGCGGCGCTCGCGCAGCTCGTGTACCTGGTCGGCTTCTCGTACGCATTCTTCTTCAAGGGCTTCACCGGACTGGCGGTGACGATCGGCGCGATCCTGTCGCTCTTCCTGGTGATGCAACTGACCGCGCGCGTGAAATGGGGGACGCCATCTGGAGCGACGGGCTGAGAGCGACCCCTCACCCGGCCTTTGGCCACCCTCTCCCCGCAAGCGGGGCGAGGGCTACCTGGGTAGCCTTCTCCCCTCGGCGAGGGGACAAGGTGCCGAAGGCGGATGAGGGGTCGCAGTAACATTCGTCGATGCTCTCCTACGAGCCGGAGCTGGAACAGCTCCGTCCCATCCTCGGCGACAAGAACACGAACGAGCTGATCGCGCGCGAGCGCCGCGAGGTCTTCTCGCTCCATCCCGAGCTGCGCGTCCTGTCGTGGGGTGGAGCGTTGCTGCTCGCCACCGCGGCCGGGCTGGTGCTGAAGAACAACCTCGATCGCATCGGGCCGCTCGCGCTGGCCGTGCTGATGGCGGTTGCCGCGGCGGCGTGTTACGCGTTCGCCTGGTGGCGTCGTGCACGCGCCTCAATCGTCGACGACTACGTCCTCCTCCTCGGCGCGCTGCTGCTCAGCGGCGACGTCGCGTTCATCGAGTCGCAGTTTCATCTGCTCGGCGACGCGTGGCCACGGCACTTTCTGATCACGGCCATCGGGCACGCGGTCACGGCGTACGTCTTCCGCTCGCGCATCGTGCTGTCGCTGTCCATCACGGCGGTGACGGCGTGGCTGGGCGTGCGCGACGTGGAATCGAGCGCCGCGACCGACTATGCGATCCGCGCGTTCGCGTGCGCGCTGTTGCTGCTGATGTGGCGTTCGGCGCATGAGCGGTTCGATCCGCAACGCGAAGCGCGCGATTTCGCGCCGTCGTTCGAACACTTCGCGGCGAACATTGCGTTCGCCGGCTCGTGCGCGCTGATGTTCGACAACCACACCGCCGTCATCGGGTGTCTGCTGGTGCTCATCATCGCCGGAATGGTCACGGTCTGGGGGATCAGCAGGCGTGGCGAGTTGTTCGTCCTTTACTCGTTCCTCTATGCGGTGCTTGCCATCAACGTCCTGTTCTATGAAGTGGTGGACGACAAAGAGTGGATGTTCCTGTTCGTCCCGCTTTCCATGGTCGGCGCAATCGCCGGCCTCCTCGCGATTCACTCGCGCGTGCGGGAGTGGCGCACATGAACGCGCAACACGAGCGCAATCTCCATCTGCGCAGGCGGCTTCGCCCGCACGTCACCGAAGCGCAACTCGAGGTGCCGTGGCGCACGTACGGGATCCTCGCGCAGCTCGTCTTCTTCGTGCTCACGTGCATCGCCATCGGCGGGTTCTACGCATTCAATGAAGGACTGATCACCGGTATCGCTTCGATCGTGCTGGCCGAATACCTGATCGGCGCGCGGCGATGGTTCTTCACTGGCGTCGAAGCGGCGCTGTGGGGTGGAGGTCTGCTTGCGCTCATCAGCGAGCTGCCGCGCAGCGGCACGCCGGAATCGATGCTGGTGCTCGCGGCCGCAGCGGCGATCGCCGGCGCGCGCGTACGCAATCCGCTGTACGGCGCGGTCTCCGCGATCTTCGTGATGCTCTGGTTCGAAGAACGATTCGATGTCGGCACGCTCGCCGCGTTGCTGATCGCGCTCGGCGCGTGTCTCACGCTGCTGCGCACCTGGCGTCGCCCGACGACCGAGGCGCTCTGGATCGCCATCGCGCTGGTGATGCCGATTGCGGGACGCCTCGTCGCGGACGCGGCGTGGCGTGATGTGACCATCGTTCTCTACGCGGTGTTTGGCCTGATCGCGATCGGTCTCGCCGTCGCGAAGCGCCATCACGCGATGTTCTTCGCCGCCATCATCGCGTTCGCCATCGCCGCGCGCGATTTCGGCGAGAAGATCCCGACGCCGCTCGAAGCGAAGTTCGCTCTTGCCGGCGCGTTGCTCCTCGCGCTGACGTTCGCGATTTCGCGTCTCCTGCGCGGCCACACGCGCGGCTTCGTCCTCACGCCGATCGGGCTCACACCGGTCGACGATCTGGCCGAAATCGGCGCGACCGTCACATTTCAGCCTGCGACGCACGCTCCGGAACCGCGGCCCTCAACCGGCGGCGGCAGTTTCGGCGGCGCCGGAGCGAGCGGCGACTACTAGCAGGCGGAAAAATGTTCCACGTGCCACATTGTGTGTGCACTGCCTCTCTCGCCCACAAGATGTAGTGCCCGCGTCTGCCCTCGCCGACTTTTCCGCAGTTTTCGGATTCCGCCCTTCTTTCGCCCTTTTTCTTTCAGTCCAGTCCGCCTCCCTACGCATGGAAAAAGCACGAAAAAGCTGATGAAAATCAGCGCTGTATCGCTGCTGATTTATGGCACGATAACTAGTCCGAATCCTGTGGAGAACATGTGGATTCCCGAAGAAATCTGCATAATCGACCCTGTGCAAAAGCCTGCGGAAAGCCTGTCTAGAACCGGCGGATAAGCGGTGGAACCGAGGCGGAAAAGCTTCTGCCGGACCCGACGGGACGCAAAGACGTAACTTACTGCAAAGTCGAATAGTTACGCAGGATGTTGTGTTCTTCATCGCGGGCACCACAAGATGTTGGGGGTGTTGGCTTGACTTCCCCGAGGTGCGGGCGTAGCTTACTCGCCACAACGACAATGCGAGGAAGTGAGGGAGGACTATGAAGGATTTGAAGCACGATACACGTCCTGCAAACCATCCCCCGGTCCGTTCGGTTCGTCTCCAGATCCGCGGCTATCAGGTGACGGTCAAAGTCAAGACTGCTGTGCCTCAAACCCCTTCCACCAAGTCGTTCCGGCCGGCATTTCGGTGATGTTGTGATTTAGCTCCTCGCCATCCGCGATTCGCCGTCAGCGCCCCCATTCAGCGGAGCTGCCGTCGAAAAACGGGTCGCCCGCGAGCCGTGTTGGGGGAGGCAGGGGACGGAAATTCGATCGAGGGACATCGGGCAACCCGGCGGCGTTCGTAACAGAGCTCGCGAAGCGCATCCGGCCGATCTCCTTTGCAGTGATCGAACGGCCCTCCTCTGCTGCGTAGTCAGTTCTCGAAAGCAGCAGCGAAAGGCATGAGGAGAGTAGAGCCATGACGTCCATCGATGTGTCGGTCCGCTCGCGTACGACGCCGCCTCGCAACAACAAGGCCGCGAAGAAGGAGACCCGAACCGGCGGGATTGCCGTCGATCGTTTCTTCACCAGACCCGGCGTCGATCCGTACGACACCTGCGAGTGGGAGCTCCGCAACGCCGGGATTTCCAGCGAGACCGGCGGCATCGTCTTCGAACAGAAAGACGTCGAGATGCCGAAGTTCTGGTCGCAGATGGCCACGAACGTCGTCGTCTCGAAGTACTTCCGCGGCCACCTCAACACCCCCGGCCGCGAGACCTCCGTCCGCCAGCTCATCGGCCGCGTCGTCCGCACCATCACCCAGTGGGGGCGCGAAGGCGGTTACTTCGCCTCCGAAGAAGACGGCGACACGTTCCGCGACGAGCTGACGCACATCCTTCTCTATCAAATGGCGGCGTTCAACTCGCCGGTCTGGTTCAACGTCGGCATCGAAGAGAAGCCGCAGTGCTCCGCGTGCTTCATCAACTCCGTCAATGACACCATGGACTCCATCCTCGGCCTGGCGAAGACCGAGGGGATGCTCTTCAAGTATGGGTCGGGGACGGGGTCGAACTTGTCGAACATCCGCTCCTCCCGCGAGTTCCTCGCCGGCGGCGGCACCGCCTCGGGTCCCGTGTCGTTCATGAAAGGCTACGACTCCTTCGCCGGCGTCATCAAGAGCGGCGGCAAGACCCGCCGCGCCGCGAAGATGGTCATCCTCAATGCCGACCACCCGGACATCCTCGACTTCATCGAGTCGAAGGAAAAAGAAGAGCGCAAAGCCTGGGCGCTCATTGAGGCCGGCTATGACGGCGCCTTCAATGCGCCGGGCGGAGCGTATGACTCCGTCCAGTTCCAGAACGCGAATCACTCCGTGCGCGTCACCGACGAGTTCATGCGCGCCTATGAGAAAGACGCCAACTGGCAGACGCGCGCGGTCACCGATCCGAACCGGATCATGGAGACCTACAAGGCGCGCGACATGATGCGTCGGATGGCCGAGTCGGCGTGGGTTTGCGGCGATCCGGGCATGCAATTCGATACCACCGTCAATGACTGGCACCCGTGCCCGAACACGGCCCGCATCAATGCGTCCAATCCGTGCTCGGAATACATGTTCCTCGATGATTCCGCGTGCAACCTCGCCTCGCTGAATCTCATGAAGTTCTACAGTGAGACCACCGGCTTCGACGTCGAGGCTTATCGCCGCGCGCTGCGCATCGTCATTACGGCGCAGGAGATCGTGGTCGATTTCGCGTCCTATCCGACTCCCGCCATCGAGAAGAACTCCCACGCCTTCCGCCCCCTCGGCATCGGCTACGCCAACCTCGGCGCGCTACTGATGGCGCGCGGCGTCGCCTACGACAGTGAAGACGGTCGCGACTGGGCGGCTGCCATTACGTCGATCCTGTCGGGCGAGTCGTACGCGCAGTCGTCGCGCATTGCGGAGAAGCTCGGACCGTTCGCGGGCTATAAGGTCAATGAAGAGCCGTTCCTGCGCGTCATCGACAAGCACCGCCGCAGTGCCTATCGCCTGGACGTGCGCGCGCTGCCGGCCGATCTCGCCGACGCCGCGTGCAAGGTCTGGGACGAAGCCTATGCCCTTGGGCAGCAGCACGGTTATCGCAATGCGCAGATCAGCGTACTCGCGCCGACCGGCACCATCGCGTTCATGATGGATTGCGACACGACTGGCATCGAGCCCGACATTGCCCTGGTGAAGTACAAAAAGCTCGTCGGCGGCGGCATGCTCAAGATCGTCAACAATACCGTCCCGACCGCCTTGAAGCGCCTCGGCTATGACGCCAAGCAGGTCAAGGAGATCGTCGAGTACATCAACGAGAACGACACCATTGAAGGTGCGCCGCACGTGCTCGAGTCGCACCTGACGGTGTTCGATTGCGCGTTCAAGCCCGCCAACGGCACGCGTTCCATTCATTACATGGGTCACCTCAAGATGATGGGTGCCGTACAGCCTTTCATCAGCGGTGCGATCTCCAAGACCATCAACATGCCCACCAGCGCGACGGTGGAGGAGATCGAGCAGGCCTATTACGAGGCGTGGAAGCTCGGCCTCAAGGCGGTGGCCGTTTATCGCGACGGCTGCAAGCGCTCGCAGCCGCTGTCGACGGGTAAAGAGAAAGCGCAGCTCGAGCAGCTCGGCGTTGCGCCCACGGCGGTGCGCCGCAAACTGCCCGACGAGCGCGAGTCCATCACCCACAAATTCTCGATCGGCGGCCACGAGGGCTACATCACCGTCGGTAAATACGAAGATGGCAGCGCCGGCGAGATCTTCATCACCATGGCCAAAGAGGGCAGCACCATCTCCGGCCTGATGGACAGCTTCGCGACCATGACCTCCTTGGCGCTGCAGCACGGCGTGCCGCTGCAGCTGCTCGTGGATAAATTCACGCACACCCGTTTCGAGCCGAGCGGCTTCACGAAGAACCCGGAAATCCCGATGGCCAAGTCCATCATGGATTACATCTTCAAGTGGCTGGCGAGCAAATTCCTGAGCCGCGACGCCCAGGAGCATGCCGGAGTGATTCTCCGCGACGACGCCGCCGTCGCGTCCTACACGACACCGTCGCCCGTCACATCCAACGTGACCAAACCGACCGCGTCCGACCTCGCCTTCATCGAGAAAGTGTCCACCGCACCGGTGGTGGACAAGGTTGTCGGCTTCGTGATGCCCGCCAAAAACGCGGATGCGGTGAACGTGAGCCCGAAGGGCACGTTCCTGTATCAGCAGGACGCGCCGTCATGCAGCGATTGCGGCGAGATCATGGTGCGTAATGGTGCCTGCTATAAATGCCTGAATTGCGGCAGCACGAGCGGTTGCTCATAATCTTGACGTCATGCACGACAGCGAGGGCGGCCGCAAGGCCGCCCTCTTTATGTGAACGGCTGAGTGACCGTCGCCGCTCAATGACCGATATTCAACTGCATCGGCGGCGGCAGGCGACGCGTTTTCGCGTATTGGCGTGCCAGTAGCGCGAACGCCGTTGGCTTCCTGGATTCCGTACGGATCAGACTGGCCACGACATTGGACTTCGGGTCCGCAGACGCGTCGAGATCGCGTTCCGCAACCGCTGCCAGAGTGAGGAGCGACGCGCTCCAATAGCCGGCCGGGTCATTACGGGTCAACCACTTCTGTGCGGCGGCCGGCGTGGGTAATTTGGTGGCGAACATCCAAGTCTGGAGGAATGTCGTGTGTGATGCGGGAAGCGCCGCCAGCTTCGTTTCGATCTCGGCGGGTGACAACGACGTCTCACTGTAAATGTTCAACGCTGGGTCGAGCGGGACAGAGCCGACAGTGCCCGCACCGTAATAGATCTGTGCGATCAATCCGGTCATCGCGGCGGCATTGACGGTGCCGGCGAATGCCTTCTTCGAACGGAGATACGTGATCTCCGCGTCCAGCCATTGCGCCCTCCAGGCACTCCATCCCGCCATCTCTCCCTGATTGGTCGCGTGAGCCTTCTCGAACTCGCGAAGCCGCTCGAGGGTGTTCGCTGCGGCTGCATGGTCACGAAGGTCAAACTGCTGGATGTCCGCGATCTCGTCCCGGAACGCCGCCTCGCGCGCGGAAGGATATCGTTCCGCATGCAGTGCCGCGGCGCGGCGATAGAGATCGAGGGCTCGCTCCGGTTGACGAAGGATCTGTCGCGTCGCGAACGCTGCGCGTATCAGGATTGTCACTGCGTCGCTTCGCGCGCCGGCGCTTTGCGTGACCTTCGCGTGGCGCTTTGCCGCTTCGTGATATGCGGCCGACAACTCCAATGATTCCGTGACGAAACGTTCCGGTGCGTCCCGCAGAAGCTGCTCGAGGGCGCGCACGCGTTTCTCGAGCGGCGCGAGATCCTGCTGAAGCTGTCGTTCCTGTCCAGTCACCGTTTCGGATAGGAGAAACCCGAGGAAAAGGACTGTCGCGGTGGACTTCCGACGCATCATGCGTCGAGTATATGCGTCGCCCATTGCGGGCTGTGCTCGTTGAGTCGACTGTTTTCCGGCCTGAGTTACTTCGTTTCGCGAAGAAGGTGAGCCAGCTTGCCTGCGCTTCGCGGGACAGGTCGCCGATCCGCGAAGCCACGTCTGCAATCAATTCATCGCGTGGCCCAAGCGACAGCAGACCGGCCGCGTCGATCAGGTCTTTGTAGCCGCCGGCGGCGAGTTTCATCAGAATGAGATCGCTTCGTGCTGGAACGAGCACGGATGCGCCGAACAAATCCATTCGCTCCGCGCGCGCGAGGAGCTGCTGCTCCCACTTGTACTTGCCGACGACGACATCGACCTGATCGGACGTCCCACAAATCACGCTGAAGGACGCGCCGGTCCGTGGTGAAGAAGTCGGTGTCCTGCGTGAAGCGCGGCAGGCCACGCAATGCCACGGCAGCCGCGCCGATCAGCGCAAACTGGATGTTTGCGCGATCGAGGATTTCGCGTACCACGATCGCGTTCACGGCGTCTCGTCGTCCATGCAACGCGAGTAGCGTCGCCCGGCCCGGCCGGCGCGTTTCAGTTCGCGGGCGGCGGTCTCGCGGTCGACGTGGTGCGCGCTCATGTACATCTCGATGCCGCGCCGGCCGAGCTCGAACGCGAGGTCGAGGCGTTCCTGCGGCGTCAGCCCCGCGATCGCGGCGGCCTGTTCCTGCCGGAGTTGTTCGGCCAGTTTCGAGCGCGCCATGTCTTGAGTATAGCCGTGCGATGAAACGCGGCCGCCGCACGGGTCACTACCTTGGCGGAGGCGCCCCATGTCGACACCGGAAACCGTCACGCACGTTCATCCGCTAAAAAAGTACGAGACGGTCGTCAGCAGCGGGCAGGCTGCACTTCGCGCTTTGCTCACCATGAACGGCGGGGCGACCGTCGCGTTCCTGACCTTCATCGGTCATCTGTGGGAGAAAGGGACGCTGCCGCGCGACAGCGTCCATGTGCTCGTCTCGGCGTTGCAGTTCTTCATCTACGGTACGTTCTTCGCCGTGCTCGCGTACGGCACGATCTTCCTGACGAACTGTCTGAGCAGCGTCGACTGGCATCGGTCGTCGAACGCGATGTTCGTCGTCACCGTGCTCGGTGGACTCGCGTCCATCCTTTGCTTCCTTGCCGCCAGTTGGCGCGCGGTTGAAGGTTTCCAGGCGGCGACCCGGGCCTTGCCAACCTGAAGGTCGGACGCGGTGCAGCCCGAGCTAACTGAAAGTTTCCATCCCGTCTTCTTCCCGAGCGTTACGATCCCGGCCATGCTCGCGGTACTTCTCCTTGCGGCCACCGTCGTTCGCACCTGGGATGCGCCGCCTACGACGCCTCGCGCGCGACTGCAGCGGCCGACGTCCCCGCGGCGGCGCGTTTCACCATGGAGGCCTCGAGCGATCCCGACTTCGAGTCCTTCGGACGCACATAGATCATGAATCGCGGCTGCGGAAGCCGGCGTTGCGGCGCGCGCTTCTCTCGATGTGGTCCGCCGATCAGGCGGCGCGGACGAAACTCGCCCACCAGCAGAAAGCGTTGAATGTCCCCATGGGACTCGCCGCAGCTCGCGCCTCTCTATGAAGCGATCGATCGCATCGACACACACAACGAGAGCGGATGCGCGAGCTCGTCCGGCCATCCATCAGCGACGTGGGCGTCGATGGATCATGGACGGCGTGGGCGCTCGTGCAGCACGTGGATGACGTCAGCCTGCAGTTGCGATCGCTCAGCTCCATGCGAGCGCTTTTGTCGAAAGGTGAGGCGCGGCCAACTGAATATGCCGAGCTGCACGATCGGATCCGGCGGAACCAGCGGCGTTTGCAGACTTATGGAACGGCAGTGCTGGATGCGGCTTTCTATCCGATCGAAGATGAGGCGCGTCTGGAACGGCGCCGTCGCGCCCGCACAATCGGCGCGCGCGCGATGCGCAGCGCCGCGCGCGTGTCAAAACTCTATTGAAGCAATCGCATCAACGATTCGTGGCGGGTGATCTTCAAAAGGCACGTGAGAATCTCGCGGAGGCCATTCGCACAGGAAGCGTGAGCGACCGCACGCTTCGCTCGGCGGCGCGAAAGTTTTTGAAGACGGAGGAACATCGCGGCGCCGCGTTTCTCTATCTGCGCATTCTCTGTTACCGAGGCGCGCTGAAGCCACGCGATGTTCCAGACGTCGAGATCACCGATCGTTACCTGCGCGACTGCATCGCGCTCGCTTCATTGACCAGGGCTGCTCTTCTCGATGAGCGCGAGCCGCTGCTCGAGCGCCGACAAGCGTTCGTGCAGCCGCGCGATTTCGTCCTCGACCACGAATCCCAGCCGCTGTCCGACGGCTAATTTCGCTGCCGGTGTACCGGCCATCGAGTGTGATTCGACTTCCAACAGTCCCTCTCCGGTCTGGACGACGAAGTGATTGAGCTCATTGACCTGCAAGATGCGGCCGATGACCCCGCGCAGCGGCAGATCGACCACTCGGCCGCGCCAGATCATGAGCTTTCGCCCGCGGTGATAGGTGTAGGCGCCCGGATATGGATGGCCGGCGGTGCGAATGAGCCGCGCAATATCTGTCGCCGGCTTCGACCAGTCGATCCATCCGTCTTCTGCCGCGCGCTTGCCCCAGAACGACGCCTGCGTATGATCCTGAGCAATTGGATTCCAGGTGCCTTTCAGCAGGTCTGGCAGCCAGCGATCGAGCGCGCGGTCGATGGCGGCACGAACGGCCGCGATGGTCTCGTCGGCGTAGCTACCGTCAGCGACGTCGAACGGCTCCTGTACAAAGATCCCTCCCGCGTCGGCTTCGCTCTCGAGCTCGAAAAACGTTGCCGCGCCGGGCTTCGCATCCCATGTCAGCCACGCCACAGGCGCGCGCCCGCGGCCTTCCGGCAATCGCGTCGGATGGAAACCGATCGAGCCGCGGGACGCAACGGCGCGGATGTCGTCGCTCACCATCTGCGACAAGCCGACCACGAAGAGAACATCCGGCGCCCACGCTCTGAGCTGCGCGAGAACCTCATCGGTATTGATGCGCTTGAACGACCGATACGGCACGCCGGCAACCTTTGCGGTTGTCTCGAGGTTGCTGTAGTCGCTCACGCCTTCGGACGCCGATTCATCGAGACCGAGAACGCCTACGATGTCCGCTTTGTGGGCGATGAGTCGCTCCAGCGTATGGCGCGAGAAACTGACGCTGCCGATGAGAGCGACCTTCATCATTACAGTGTGACGTGCCTGACTAATACAAAAGCCTCTGCCGCCTCGAGGCCGACTTCGCCGCCGCGTACGTGCGCGAGAGCGCGCACGTTCTCTTTACTCCGCGTATGAGGAGCAGGCTTCAACGCGCCGCGAAAATGCTCGAGGGCCCGGATCTTCTGATCGATCGTCGCGCTCACGTTGAAAAACGAATTCGGCTGAAACGGAACGGACAGCGGCAGTCCCCAGTCGGTCGAGGAGGGTACCTCGCAGAGGTAGATGCGCTCGATCATCGTGACCGGCACGTCTTCCGTGAGCCGCTGCGGCAGGCGAGCGGCGGCCATCGTCGTTTCATAGCAGACGCGGTGGTCGACGTTCAAATCGCTCGGATGATGGGTGAAGATCCACGACGGCCGGAAGCGCAGGATCGCCTTCTCGATGAACTGCACCATTTCGATGTGCGGAACGACATTGAAGCGGACGTTCGCAAATCCGCCATTTTCCGTCTCGTCGACGCCGATCATTTGTGCGGCCTCGACGGCATAACGCGAAAGGTCGCTCGGCCGATCGCGCCGCGCGTCGGCGTCCGCGCAGAGGACGACGGTGAAAATGCGATGCCCTTCATTCTTCAAACGCAACAGCGTTGCGCCGCAGCCCAGGATCTCGTCATCGGGATGTGCGACGACCGCGAGAATATTCATGAGTTGATTCTATGGCCTCGCCTGCCCGTGATCAGAGCGCGATCACGGTGCGCAGATGGCTGCTGCCGCGCTCGAGGTCATCGAGCACGCCGTTGATCGCGTCCGGTTCGAGCGGCACCGTCCGCGTGATCGCGCCGGACATGTCGATGGCACCGGTCCGCGCGAGCTCCATCAGTTCGACCAGTTCATTGCGCGTGTGATCGGAGCAGCCGATGATCCGCCGCTCGCGCACGAGCAGGTCGGTGAAGGGGTTGAACGTGAGCGAGCGGAGGTTGATGGCCACGATCATCAGGCGTCCGCCCGGTGACAGCGAACGAAGGCCGCCGTGCGCGACCTGCTCGTTGCCGGTGAACTCGACCGCGACGTCGACGCCGCGGCCGTCGGTGGCGCCGAGGATGGCTTTGTGGACGGGAGTTTCGCGCGCGTCGAGCGGGGTTGCGCCGAACTGCGCCGCCAGGGCCAGCTTCTCGGGCACCACATCCACCGCATAAACCTCGGACGCACCGAACGCGCGCGCGAGTTGTACGGCGGACACGCCCAATCCTCCGAATCCTAGGACGGCCACGGAGTCGCCTTTCTGGATGTTGGCGAGGCGGAGCGCGTGGAACGCCGTCGCGGTCGAGCACATCATGATCGCCGCGACTTCGGAACGGACGCCGTCGGGGATCGGGATGGCGTTGAACGCCGGAACCACGATCCGCTGCGCGTAACCGCCATCGCGTTCCTTGCCGAGCATCTCGCCGGTAGGGCAGAACTGCTCGCCGTGCCGTTTGCAGCGGGGGCACTCGCCGCAGCTCACGAGATAGTGCAGCGCGACGCGCTGTCCTTCGCGCACGCCGGTGACATCGGCGCCGACGGCGGAAACGACGCCGGCGACCTCGTGTCCGAGAGTGACCGGCAGGTTCGTTTTACCCGCGCCGGAGCGGTAATGCGCGTCCGTGTGGCAGATCCCGGCGAACTGTACGTCGACGACGATCTCGCCGGCGGCCGGCGAGGGATCGGGCTGCTCGATCAACTGCAGTGGCTGAGTGGGCTCGGTGAGTCGGATCGCGCGCATGCGCGCATCATATCGGCGCGTTGCGCGAAGTCGGCCTACTTTGGAGTGCGGCAGCGCAGCTGCCGCTTTCAAAAGCGGCAACGACAGTTGCCGCGGGCGGAAGACAAAGCGGCGGCTCTGCCGCCGCACTCCATAGTCGCCTTACCCGAGCCGCTCGAAAAACGTCTCCACGCGGCCCATGCCTTCGACGATCACGCCGCTCACACGCGCGCCGAACGCGACAACGCCGTTGAGCGAGCGCTTGCCGAAGGAGCCGGAAATCGTTCTCCAACTGCCGTCGTCAAAGCTTGCACGGGCGGTGAAGTTCGAGCCGTCCACCACGATGGCGTGCAGGACGGCCACGCGTCCGAGCTCGACATAGTTGCCGCGCAGGGACCCGTCCGGCGCGACTTCGAGGATCAGGCCGTACGACGCGTCCGGGCCGCGATAGCTGCCGGCGTATTCGGCCGCGGCGCGAACCACAGGCTCGAATTGCTTGTCCTTCGACTTCGACTTCACCTTCTCCGCGTAAGCCGCGGAAGCGACGACGATCAACATGACGGCGACAAGCTTTTTCATGATGGCCTCCAGTCACTCATTACGCAGGAGCGGGCGAAAAGTTAGCGCTGCGTTGTAAACACCGTCGACGACGCGGGCCATGCGCTGATAGTCCAGCGTCTCCGGCGTGTCACGGCGGGTGTGGTAGTGCGGGTTGCGCAGGAACCCCGTGTCAGTGACAACGACCGCCGGCCAGCCGTGTGCCCAGTAATTGCGATGATCGGACGCGTCCGACGTCGCGCGCGCGCCGCTGAAGCTCACCACGCGGACACCGCCCGCTCCGGCGATCGCGCGCTTCGTGAACCTGGCCAGCTTTCGATCCTCCCAGCCGCCTGCGACGCCGATGAAGTCGCCCTTCCCCGGATAGACAAGCGCGAAGAGCACGTTCGGCCACGTCTGCCGATCGGCGTAATAGCCGATCATCTCCAGGCAGATCATTCCGCTGATGCGCCGCCGTTCCGCGGCCAGGCTGCTGGCGTGGATGGCGCTGCCCATCTGCTCAGAGCCGAAGAACGGTGGCTCCTCGGTCGAATACGCGACCAGCATGATCGGCGATGCAATCCGTTCCGCGCCGAGAAGCCGCGCCAGCTCGAGCAAGCCAGCCGTGCCGCTTCCATTGTCGTCTGCGCCGGGCAAGTTGTCGCCGAATGCGTCGTAATGCGCGCCGATGATCAACAAGGGCAATGTCGGATCGCGCGGTCCGAATCGCGTGATGAGGTTCGAATATTGCTCGCCGCGTGCGACAAATGTTTGGACGGACGTGTCGCCGCCTGCAGCACGAAACTGCGTCTCGATGTAAGACGCGGCGCGCTGTAAATTGTTGCGATCGGCCGCGAGGAATGTGACGTGCTCGCGCAATGACCGAGGATCGGCGCGTTGTGCGCCTTTGAATGGCAACGACGTGATTGTCGGTTGACGGAGTGCAATCGCAAGAACAGCAAGACCGGCCATCGCTATGACGACGACCGCGATGAGAATGCGCAACACCGACCGCACAATCGCGTACATACCGCTGTGACGTCGAGGGGCGGGCGCGCGTTTCGCCCGCCCCTCCCGCTTCAAAGCAGCTTCACGACCTTGTTCGCCAGGCCCTCGTCGCCGAGGACCACCGTCAGGTTCGCCTTGTGTGCGACCTTCTCCAGGACCTCCAGCTCCTTCAGCTTCATCAGCGTCGGGCTGGACTCCAGAATCTTGGCCGTATTGGCCTGCATCCGCATCGCCGCCGTCTCCTCACGCCGGGTGATGAGCGACGCCTCCGCGGCCCTCCGCGCCTCCGTGACACGATTCATCAGGTCCTTCATGTCGCCCGGCAGGATGATGTCCTTGACGCCGGTCGAGCCGACCGTAATGCCCAGCTCCGCCGCGCGCGGCGCAATCATCTCCGCCAGCTCGCGTGCAAGCGTGTCCTTACTCGCGAGCAGCGTATCGAGCTCCTTCGCGCCGACCGCCTCGCGCAGCGCGAGCTGCACGGCGCGATACAGCGCCTGACCCGCGCCGTCCACTTCCGTCACCGAACGCAGCGGATCGGTGATGCGGTACGTGACCAGCGCATTGAGACGCAGTGTGACCTTGTCCGCGGTCATGATGTCCTGGCCGCTGATGTCGAGCACGAGCTCCCTCAGATCGACGTCGTACACCTTCAGGCGGCCGACGCCCTTCCAGAACGCGTACGTACCCGGCTGCAGCGTGGCCTGATACGCACCATCCCGGAACCACAGTCCCGTATGTCCCGGATCGACGTTCATAATGTCGAGCAGTGCGTGTGCACGCTCGGAACACACGATGACCGGAAGATCGGGATGTACCAGCTGCATCGCACGCGCGTCCACGATCTCCACCCGGACGTCGTGGTCCGTAGTCCATACTGCGTGCACGCCCTTTTCGACGATGCCCGCGAACCGGCGGTCGATCCAGACGAGCGCGCGCTGGTCGTCCCTGAGGTCGATCACCACGGCCTCATTGCCGAGGATGCCCGACTTCACAATGAGCTCGATGTCCTTGTGCACCAGCCACGGATTCCGCGGCGACACGATCTGCATCCTGAGTTTCAGGAGCGGATCGAGGTACCAGTGCACGCCCGGCCGAAGCACGGCGATCGGCTCACCCTCTCGGAAGAGCAGACCCCGCTCGTGCGGCCTGATCTTCATTCTACGAATCATTTTCGGTACCTCCTTTCCTTCAATGCACTCCGTCGCCTGCAGTCGGCGGAATTCTGATTTCGTGAGAAACCGGCTTCGGGTCACGAACCGCGTCCGTCACGTCTCCGAAGCGGAGCGCCACGCCGTTTCCATGTCCCTCATAATGACAATGGACTGCACGCGCGCTGCAAGGCTTCGTACAACGCTCGCCGATGCGCAATGCTCCGCGCCGGCAGACAAAACGCGGCCGATCCCTCGGCCGGTGACCACTAACGGCGGTCAGTCGCTACTGGACACAAACAAGGCGATTAGCCTTTCGCGGCGGGAGTCGAACCCGCTACCCCGAGATCTAAGTCTCGTGCTCTACCCAATGAGCTACACGGTGCAAACCAACACCGCCCTTCGTCAGAACCCGTACACGGAACGCGCAGACGTAACCCATATCAGGAGACACTGCGTGCCGCCGGCCCGGACGATGATCGTTGCCAACACAATGGACGAAAAACAAAAAGCCCCTTCGGCGTTTCGACCGAAGGGGCTCACAAGAGCGCAGATTCATGATGAGTCTACGGTCTCGCGAGACCTCCGGCCCGGAAGCAGATGTAATCGGTGCCCAGGGGGCGCTGGAGTCGTTTCGTCATGATTGAGCGGCGCATAATGCCAGAGCCGCATTATGGCGTCAAGCTTTTTATGGAGTGCGGCGGCAAAGCCGCCGCTTTTACAGCGGAAGCGCAGCTTCCGCCGCCCGCGGCAACTAACGTGTTGCCGCGTTTGAAAGCGGCAGCTCCGCTGCCGCACTCCATAGACGGCCCGTTCCCCCTGTCTCACCGTACAATCCCCACGTGCCGTCGCAGCTCGAGATCGTCGGAGAAGTTGCCGAGGCGCTGACCACTTCGCACAGCGTCGAGCAGGCGCTGGACAAGACGCTGGAGCTGGTCACGGGACTGCTCGGACTGGAGACGGGCTGGGTGTGGCTGTTCGATCCGGATACCGGCCACATTTACGCCGCCGCCGCGCGCAACCTGCCGCCGTACCTGCAGGAGCCGGTGCGCATGTCCGGCGCGCCGTGCTGGTGCATCAATGAGTTTCGCGATGGCTCGCTCAGCGCGCGCAACATCGACGTGATGGAGTGCAGCCGGCTGCGTCCGGCGGTCCGCGATGCCGATCTCACACACGGACTCGCGCATCACGCGTCCGTGCCTCTTGTGTTCCAGGGCAAACAGCTCGGCATCATGAACATCACCGCGCCGGCGATGCGGCGCTTGACGAAATCGGAACTGAGCCTGCTCGCCACGATCGGCTTGCAGGTCAGCATCGCCATCGAGCGCGCGCGGTTGGCCGAGGAGAGCGCGATGCTGGTGCGGGCGGACGAGCGGGCGCGGCTCGCGCGCGACATCCACGACACGCTCGCGCAGGGACTGGCCGCGCTCACGCTGCAGATCGAGACGGCGCTGCAGCACGTCGGACGCAATCCCGATCGCGTGCGCGAGCGGATGGAGAAAGCGCTCGCGACCGCGCGCGCCAGTCTCGATGAAGCGCGCCGCTCCGTGACCGCATTGCGCGCGGGTGCGACCGCGGGCAAGCCGTTGGCGCAGGCGCTTGCGTCGCTCGCACGCGAGCTGACCTCGGAATCCGGCATTCGCGTTTCATTCGACGCGCGCGGTGCGTGCGAGCTCGATGCGGCGACCGAGGAGGAGCTGTTCCGCATCGCGCAGCAGGCCCTGACGAACGTCCGGCAGCACGCGCATGCCAAGACCGCGGCGGTGACGCTCGAATGCACCAGGCGGCAAGCGAAGCTGAACATCGAAGACGACGGCATCGGCTTCGACGTGCGCAGGGTCGCGCCGGAGCGTCATGGCATCACCGGCATGCGCGAACGTGCACGCGCGGCCGGCGGCTCGTTGCGCATCGAGTCGAAGGCGAAGCGAGGCACGCGCGTGATTGCGACGGTGCGGCGATGACGCGCGTGTTGATCGTCGATGATCATCCGATCGTGCGCGAGGGGCTCGTCGCCGCGTTGCATGGCAAGGGCGACATCGAAGTGGCGGGTGGGTTCGGATCGGCAGAAGAGGGGATCGCGGCGGCGGCGCGGTTGAAGCCGGACGTGGTGATCCTCGATCTCGAATTGCCTGGTCTCTCCGGACTGGAGGCGATCGTGAAGTTCGCCGCGCCGGTGTTGATGTTGTCCGCGTACGGCACGGACGATGAGATCGATCGCGCGCTCGCCGCGGGCGCAAAGGGCTATCTGCTCAAAGGCGCGCCGCTCGACGAGATCGAGCGGGCCATCGCGGCGCTCTCGCGCGGCGAGTCGGTGACCGTCCGACGGCTCTCGCGCAACGCACGCACGCGCCTCACCGACCGCGAGCGCGAAGTCCTCCGCCTCCTCGGCAACACGAACAAGGAGATCGCGGCGGCGCTGAAGATCTCGGAGCGCACGGTGAAGTTTCACGTGACGTCGATCTTCAACAAGCTCGGCGCGGACAGCCGCGCGCAGGCGGTGGCGATCGCGGCGGAACAGCGTTTGGTCTGAGGCACCTGTCCTTTCGTACGGTGTCGCCAGGCGATCGCGAACCGATCCTTGGTGCATGACATCGAAAGACGTAGTCCTCATCACCGGTGCATCCAAGGGACTCGGCCGCGCGATCGCCCGTGAGCTGGCGCGCCGCGGTCATCCACTGATCATCAACGCGCGCGGCGCGAGCGAGCTGCGCGAAGCCGAAGAAGAGCTCTCGAAATTCACACGCGTCGTGGCAATCGCCGGCGACGTGTCCGAGATCGCGGAAGAGATCGCCGCCCGCGGCCTGGCGGAATTCGGGAACATCGACATCCTCATCAACAACGCCTCCGACATCGGCCCGACGCCGATGCCGCCGCTCGAATCGCTGGAATGGTCCGCGCTGCTGCGCCTCTTCAAAGTGAACGCGGTTGCGCCGCTGCATCTGATTCAGCTCGTGCTGCCGCGCATGCGCGTACGCGGCCGCGGCACGATCATCAACATCTCCTCCGACGCCGGCGTGAACGCATACGCGGGATGGGGCGGCTACGGCGCGAGCAAGGCCGCGCTCGACCTGTTGTCGCGCGTGCTCGCCGTGGAGCTCGAAGGTACGGGCGTGCGCGTGCACGTGGTCGATCCGGGCGACATGAATACGGAGATGCACCGCCTCGCCGTCGGCAGCACGGCTCTCTCGCATCTGCCCGATCCGTCCAGCGTCGCGCCCCGCATCCTCGAGCTTCTGGAGCCATCCGGAGCGACGGACTCTCAGCCCGTCGAACTGGCGGTGCTCACATGAGCGCCGCCGCGATCGATTTCACGCTGCCGCCGCAGCTCGAGGCGCGCGAGCCGGCGGAGGTGCGCGCGAGCGGCCGCGACGACGTGCGCATGCTCGTCTCCGACAGCGACGGCTCGGTCACGCACGCACACTTTCGCGAGCTGCCGCGCTTCCTGCGTGGGGGCGATTTGCTCGTGCTCAATACCTCCGCGACCGTGCCGGCCGCGCTCACCGCGATTCGCGAAAACGGCGATGAGATCGCGCTGCACTGGTCGACGTCATTGCCCGCTGGCCTCGCGGTCATGGAGCCGCGCAAGGTGCAGGGACGCGCGGGCGAAACGCTGACCATTCCCGGCGGCGCATCAGTGATGCTGCTCGCGCCGTATCGCGGATCACAAAGGCTATGGGTCGCGCGCTTCGATGTGCCCCTGCCGCCGATCGAATATCTGCAGCGCTGGGGCCGGCCGATTGCGTACGACTATGTGCCGCGCGCGTTTCCGCTCAGCGCATATCAGACGGTGTTCGCGCGCGACGCCGGTTCGGCGGAGATGCCGTCCGCGGGACGGCCTTTCACGCGTTCGCTGCTGGCGTGTCTGCGCCGCAGCGGAGTGCAGC
The DNA here is from genome assembly GCA_035626775.1 of Thermoanaerobaculia bacterium. Taxonomy (GTDB): domain Bacteria; phylum Acidobacteriota; class Thermoanaerobaculia; order Gp7-AA8; family Gp7-AA8; genus QHVT01. Next base: position 34,895 of record DASPNA010000078.1, on the reverse strand, counting down.
TCGCGCGGTTGCTGTTGCACACGGGCGTGGCCAGTCTCGAGAATCACGAAGAACCGTACGAGGAGTGGTACGAAGTTTCCGCGCGCACAGCGGAGCTCGTGCGCACCACGCACGCGCGCGGCGGTCGCGTGATCGCCGTCGGCACAACTGTCGTACGCGCGCTCGAAAGCAGCGTCGATGCGCGCGGCGACGTCATCGCTTCACGCGGCTGGACCGACGTCGTGATCACGCCGGAGCGCGGCGTGCACGTCGTGGACGGCTTGCTCACCGGCCTCCACGAACCGCGTGCGACGCACCTGGCAATGCTCGAAGCGATCGCAGGCCGCGACGTGATCGCGCGCGCGTACGCTGCGGCCGTCGATCGCGAGTATCTGTGGCACGAGTTCGGGGATGTGCATTTGCTGCTGTGAACGCAGATGGCGCGGGACCCCGGCGCTCCGCTCAGTTCTTCGTGTTCGTCGTGTCCGTCTTTTCCTGAATCGCCTGACCGGCGGTCTCCATCGCCGTCCCGGCCGCGTGCGCGGCGTCGTTCGCGGCTTCGGTTGCATCCGCCGTAGCTTCAGCAGTGGCCGCAGTGTCGACGGCCGGCTCGGTCGTCGACTCGACGTGAACGGTCGAGGACGAGCCGCTGGTGTCCGTGGTGATCTCGGTCTCCGATTTCTGCGTGCATGCTGCAGCCGTCAACAACATGAGCATCGCTGCGAGAATGATCGCTTTCCTCATGAGATGGCCTCCTTCGCAAAACGGCTGAGCAAGAACGCGGCCTGAGCGGTATCGTGGCGCGATGAAACGTGCTCTGCTGCTCGCTCTCGCGTTCACGGTATCGCTCAGCGCCGCTCCGAATCCGGTCACGACCGTGATCCTGGTGCGTCACGCCGAGAAGGTCTCGAGCGATGACGATTCGCCGCTCACGCCGGCCGGCACGGAGCGGGCGAACGAGCTCGCGCGCGTCTTCGCAGGAGTGAAGCTCGACGCGATTTACACCACGCAATGGAGGCGTGTGCGCGATACGGCTGCGCCGATCGCGCAGGCCACCGGCCTCACCGCCATCGTGCGCAATACCGGTGAGAGGTACGCGGCCGATCTCGCGAATGAGGTCCTCACGCAGCATCGCGGGCAGACGGTGCTCGTGGTCGGGCATTCGAATACGACTGTTTCCGTGATGAAAGCGCTCGGCGCGACGAATGTGAACGCGATCGCGGATTCCGAGTACGACAACCTGTACGTGCTCACGGATGTCGATGGTGCGACGCCGAAAGTTCTGGCGCTACGTTTTGGCAACGTAGCTCACTAAGCGGTTCGACCGACCCAGCCGCTGCCGACGGGTACGCGCCTTCCCGCGAGCGCGGCGGCGACGGTCATCGAGCTGTCCGCATCGAGATCGACCAGCGGCCTGACGTAGTCGCCTTCCATCACCGACACAGCGATGCCGTCGCGATACGCGATGCGTGTTCCCGCGACGGCGCGAATGCGCTCGTCGTTGGTGATGATGCCGGTGAGGTTGAGCGGATCGGCAGCGCTGATGATGAGCACGCGTCCGTTCGCAGCATCGCGGCGAATCTCGCGCATGCGCTCGATCGCTTCGGGGAGCGCGAACTGCTCGCCGCTCATGCCGTGCACGAAACGCCCGCCGCGGATCTCGCCGCGCGCTTCAAGGCGCCGGTACACGCGCGCGAGCTCGCGCCACGGTGCGGCGTTCGGCTCGCGCGTGAGCAGCCGGCGGAACACGACGCCGTAGCGGCGCAGCAGCGTGCGCGCCTGCGTTTCGAGCGCGTCGTCGGACGAGGCATCGCTGCGCGTCAGGAGCGACCAGCGTCCGGCGAGATTGGCGCGATGTTTTTCCTGCGACGCGGCGACGAGCGCGCGCAGGCCGGCGAATCCATCGGATGCGATGAGGCCCGCGGAGACGAGCTCGCCCAAAGCGTCGTCGGTGCCCAGATCGCGGGCGAATGAAGCGCCGCGAGTGCGGAGAACTTCGACGAGGGCGCGCGCGTCGTCACTCAGCTCGATCGACGTTTCACCGCGCAGCGATTGCCACGCGCCGGCATGCGCGCGGAGGAACAACGCGATCGGTGTCGCGCTGACCACCGTCGACGTTGCCGCCGAAAGCCGCGCCCAGCCGATCTCGCCCGTGAGGCAGAGCATGTCCAGCATTGACGGCTCGTATGCCTCGATGCGCGCGGGCAACACGGAGCGCTCCCACGCGCTGGCCGCGACTTCGAAGCCGTCGAGCTGCGCCAGCACCGATTGCAGTCCTTCGATGCCGCGCAACTTCGCGTGCGGCGCGACGTGCTGCCACACGAACAGGAAGCGCATGAAGTCGGCGGCGTGCACCGGCTCGATCTCCGCGCGCAGGCGATGGATGGTGTAGCGGTGGATGCGCGCGAGCAGCCGCCGATCGCACCACTCCAGCGCGCCCGCCGTTTCGAACGAGCCGCGCAGGACGACGCCTTCGGATTCGAGCGCGAGGAGTGCGGCGTCGGCCTCGCGTTGCTCGATGTTCAGTGCGTGCGCGAGTGCGTTTGCGGTCGTAGGTCCTAGGAGGGTCATGCGGCCGCGAATGAGCTCGAGGATTGCGGCCTCACGGGTCCACGATTTCTGTCGCGATGGCGGTGCGGCGATCGGTAAGTCGAGCGTTGGGTGGATGGCGAGGAGCTCGGGGATTCTTTCGGCGGCGATCCAGAGCGAGGACCCCTCATCCGCGCTTCGCGCACCTTCTCCCCTCTGCCGAGGGGAGAAGGCTACAGAGGGCCCGTCATCGAGTAGCCTTCTCCCCGCGGCGAGGGGAGAAGGTGCCGAACGCGGATGAGGGGTGATCATCGCGATACGTTTCGATAGGACCAGCGCCGTGAAGAGCGATGCGTCGATCGACGCCACTTCGTCCGCGGTCAGAAAACCAATCGTGAGCAGCGCGTCATGCAGTTCGTCGGCATCGCGCGGCTCAGGGCGCTCCTCTTCCCGTACGCGCACGATGGCCGTGAGGTCGAGCGCGGAGAGATCGTTGTCGCCGGTGCGGCGCGTGTAGACGGCCTGCGTGCGGCGCTCTTCGAGCGGCGCGTCGTCGAGGAATGCGTACGGCTTCGCATTCAGGATGTCGTGCGAGAGCGGCGAGGGCTCGACGGTATCGCGCGCAACGAGACGGATCTCGTCGGCGTGAATGCGCGTCAGCACGTTGGCGAGGCCGTCGAAATCCATCGCCTCCTCGAGGCAATCGCGCACGGCCTGATTGACGAGCGGGTGATCGGGGATCTTGCGGTCGCCGCCGATGTTTTCGAAGCACGCGGCGGCGTCGGGGAAGACCGCGGCCATGAGGTCATCCGCGATGGTGCGCTGCAACTGCGGCGCGACCTTGCGGCCGTTGCGATTGCGCGGAACGGCCAGGGAAATCGTGGCGTTCCAGCGCCAGCGCGTCTGCCACACCGGTGCGTCGAGGAACGCCTGTACGAGCACATCGCGCGCGGTAGCCGGGTGCAGGTAGCGGAAGACATCCGCGAGCGGAAACGAATGCTGCGGCCCGAGGGACAAGAGCACCGCGTCTTCGGTCGCCGCGGCCTGCAGTTCGAAATCGAATTGGCGGCAGAAGCGCTTGCGCAGCGCGAGGCCCCAGGCTTTGTTGATGCGGCTGCCGAACGGCGCGTGCAACACGAGCTGCATGCCGCCTGATTCGTCGAAGAAGCGCTCGAGCACGAGCGTCTCCTGCGTCGGTAACACGCCCAAGGCACGTCGTGACTCGAACAGATAGTCGAAGATTTCCTGCGCCGCGGATTGCGGAATGCCGCATTCGCCCGCGATCCATTCGGCGGACGGCGCGTCCTCGAAATCCGCGCGCAACCGACTGACGGCCAAAGAAAGTTCATCGCTGCGCGCCGGAGCCTCGCCGAGCCAGAACGGAATGCTCGGCGGCGCGCCTTTCGCGTCGGACACGCGCACTTCGCCCATGCCCACCTGCAGCACGCGCCACGACATGTTGCCGAGCTGGAAGATGTCGCCGACGTTGCTCTCGATCGCGAAGTCTTCGTTGAGCGTGCCGATGAACGTCTCGTCCGGCTCCATCACCACGCGGTAGTCGGCGATCTCCGGAATCGCGCCGCCGGAGGTCAGCGCGAGGAGGCGCGCGCCGCGGCGTCCGCGGACGTTGCCGTTCACTTCATCGCGATGCACGAGCGCGCCGCGGCGTCCGCGTTTCGTCGCGAATCCGTCTGCGGTCATCTGCACCACCGCATCGAAATCCTTTCGGGAGAGCTCGCGATATGGCCACGCGCGCCGCATTACCGCGAACAGTTCATCTTCCGAGTAATCGCGGCACGACGACTCCGCGACGATCTGTTGCGCGAGCACGTCCAGCGGCGCGTCATGCGTGACGATGCGATCGAGCTCGCCGCGCCGCACGGCGCGCAGCAGCGCCGCGCATTCGACGAGGTCGTCGCGCGACACCGGAAAGACGCGTCCTTTCGGCAATCCGGAGATGCTGTGGCCGGAACGGCCGACACGCTGCAGCAGCGTGGCGATGCGATGCGGCGAGCCGATCTGGCAGACCAGGTCGATGCTGCCGATGTCGATGCCGAGCTCCAGCGACGCCGTAGCGACCAGCGCCTTGAGTTGCCCGCTCTTGAGGCGCGTCTCGGCGTCGAGGCGTTTTTCTTTCGAGAGGCTGCCGTGATGCGCCGTCACGGCGTCTTCGCCGATTCGTTCGGTGAGTTGCCGCGCGATGCGCTCGGCCATCTTGCGCGTGTTGACGAAGATGAGCGTGGTGCGATGTTGCGCGATCAGCTCGACGAGGCGGTCGTAGTAATCGCCCCACACTTCGTTCGACATCACGGTGTCGAGCGCGGAACGCGGGGTCTCGAGCGTGAGGTCCATCGCGCGGCGGTGGCCTTCATCGACGATTGAACACTGGAGCGAGCCCGCTCCAGTCAGATACTTCGCCACTTCCTCGATCGGCTTCTGCGTCGCCGACAGCCCGAGGCGCAACAGCGGCTGCTCCGCCACCTGCTGTAGGCGCTCCAGTGTCAGCGCGAGATGCGCGCCGCGGCGCGAGCCGATCAGCGCATGGATCTCGTCGACGATCACCGTTCGCACCGTGCGCAACATCGCGCGGCTGCGCTCCGCGGTGAGCAGCAGGTAGAGCGATTCGGGCGTCGTGACCAGGATGTGCGGCGGCGTGCGCAGCATCGAGGCGCGCTCGCTCGACGTAGTGTCGCCCGTCCGCACCGCCGCGGTGATCCGCGGCGCCTCGATCCCCATCTCCTCGGCACGTTTGCGAATGCCGAGGCGCGGCTCGGCGAGGTTCTTGTGGATGTCGGTGCTGAGCGCTTTCAGCGGCGAGACGTAAACCACGCGCACTTCATCGGGCAGCGGCTGCGTGAGGCCTTCCTGGAAGAGCTCATCGAGCGCCGTGAGGAACGCGGCGAGCGTTTTTCCGGAGCCGGTGGGCGCGGCGATGAGCGTGTGCCGCCCTTCGCGGATGGAGGCCCAGCCTTGCTGTTGCGCGGGCGTGGGCTGGCCGAGCGTTTCGGTGAACCAGCGTTGGACGGCAGGATGGAACCGAGACAGGGGCATACCGCGCAAGAGTCTAACGCGAGGTCCACACCGCGCGCGAAATCCGCGAGATCACGCGCTCCGCGTCATCGCCTTTCTTGAAGCCGCGCGTCAGCACGACCAGCACGTAACGCGAGCCATCCGGAGCGAGCACGAGTCCGGCGTCGTGCGAGATCTCCGTGATCGAGCCGGTCTTGTGCGCGACGCGCGTGCCCGGCGGCAGCCCGGCGGGGATGGCGTCGTTGTGCTCCTGCGCCAGCAGGATGTCGATCATCGTCTGCGACGTCTCCTCGGAAATTACGCGCTTTTCCCCGAGCGCCTTGAAGATCAGCATCAGGTCGCGCGCGGTGGTGGTGTTGTTCATGCCGGCGCGATAGGCCTTGTCGTCCTCGACCCCGCGCAATACGCGGATGTCATGCGCGCCGATCTCTTTCATCAGCCGCATCACGCGCGGCGCGCCGATTTTCTCGATGACGATGTTCGTGGCGAGGTTCGAGCTGCGCACGATCATCCGCCGCACCAGCTCCACGAGCGGTAGCTCGCTGCCGATCTTTTCGTACAGCTCCGCGTCGGAGTCCTCGCGGGCTTCGAGCGCGTAACGCGTGCCGTCGAAGATGCTCGTGAATTCGTTGCGAACCATCACCGGCTGGTCGAGGCGCAACTCGCCGCGTGTGACCGCTTCGAAGATGCCGAGCATCACCGGCACCTTCATCGTGCTTGCCGCGTGGAACGTGGTGGTCGCGTTGCGTTCCAGCGTCGCGCCCGTTGCTAGGTCGTGATAAGCAATCGCGATGATCTTGCCGCTCTGACTGGCGATGATGCGATCGATCTCGCTGCCGAGGTCGTGCGGCGCGCTCGCGCAGCCCGCAAGCAAGAGCAGCACCGTCAACGCGGCTGTGCTGCGCTTCGCGCGGATCTGCCGCACGCGCCAGAATGCGTCGAACGCGAGCGTCGCGATCACGAGCCACATCAATCCCGCCGCGTACCCCGCGGCGATGTCCGAGATCCAGTGCACCCCGAGGTAGACGCGTGAGATGCCGATGGCGACGACGGAGGCGAGGAGCAGCGACGCCAGCAGCGCACGCATCCGCCACTGCCAGCGGAAGTGCAGCACCACGTACGCGAGCGCGCCGAGGACGACCATCGAGCCCATCGCGTGTCCGCTCGGGAACGAGTACCCGTGCGCCTGCCGCAACGCCTCGGCGAGATCAGGCCGCGCGCGCTCGAACAGCGCCTTCAGGCCGAGGTTGATCAGACCGGAGGCGCCGCCGGTGAATACGACGTAGATGGCGTGCCGGCGATTGTTGCGAAGCCAGAGCAGCGCCGCGACGGCGAGCGAGAGGATCGCCAGTCCCGTCGGACCGCCGAGGTGTGTGAACGCGAGGAAGAACTGCGTGGCGGGAGCGGAGCGCATGCTCGCGGCCCAGCGATAGATGGATTGATCGACGTCGAGCACGAGCGGACTCTCCTGCCGCATCAGGACCGCGAGCTCGACGAAGTCCTCGCCGAGCATCAGCGTGATGGTGATGCCCGCGGCGAGCAGCGCAATGGTCGGCAGATACGCATGCAGAGGTCCCATGCGCGCGCGGCCGCGTTCCCACATGCGCGCGAGCCGCGGCTGCGCCATCAGACGCGGCGCGGTCCGGCGCAGTGCGTGCCACATGACCGGCAGCAGCAGCAGCACGAAGAAGAAGATCGCCCACGCGAGAACGAAGAGGAGGTGAGGGAGATAAGGCTCAGGCATGTTTGCGCGGAGCATTCTCCATCAGCACAATGCCTGCCGGGAGGTACGGCCGTGACCATCGACAACGCACACAGCGCCACGATCGACATGACGGAAGCGCTCGCTGCCGAGGTGCAATTGCGGGACGCGCGCGGCGCGGCGCAGTTGCTGGCGTTTTCGCCGGCGCCCATCGTCGCGCAGGTGTTGCAGTCGCTGAATCCCGCGATCGCGCAGGACATCCTCGACGAGTTCCCGGCCGAGCGCCGCGGCGCCGTGCTCGCGGCCGCGTCCGCGCAGCAGCGCGCACAGTGGTTGCGCAACGATCGCTATGCAGAGGACACGATCGGAAGATTGATGGAGCCGCCGACAGCGGTGTTCCGCGGGACGCAAACGATCGCGCAGACCATCGATGTCGTGCGTGAGCTCGCGCGCACGACCATCGTTACGTACGTCTTCATCGTCGACGCGGTCGGGCGCCTCTGTGGCGTCGTGACCATGCGCGATCTGCTCCTTTCCGCGCGCGAACAGAAACTCGAAGAGGTAATGCTGCGCGATCCGTTCTTCCTCACGCCGGAGACCGAACTGCCGGAGGCGATGAAGCAGGTCGTGCGCCGCCACTTCCCGGTGTATCCCGTGTGCGAGGCGGACGGCACGCTGATCGGGCAGGTGCGCGGGCAGGCGATGTTCGAAGAGCAGGCGTACGAGATCAGCGCGCAGGCCGGCCGCATGGTCGGCGTGGACAAGGAAGAGCGACTCACCACGCCGTGGATTCGCAGTCTGCGCTTTCGCCATCCGTGGCTGCAGCTCAATCTGCTGACGGCGTTCATCGCGGCGGCGGTGGTGGGGCTGTTCCAGGGGACGATCGATCGGATCGTGATCCTGGCCGCGTTCCTGCCGGTGCTCGCGGGGCAATCGGGCAACACCGGCTGTCAGGCGCTGGCGGTTGCGTTGCGCGGGATGACGCTCGGCGAGCTGCAACCGGGCCGCGAGCGCGCGCTCGTATTCAAGGAAGGCTTGCTCGGCTTGCTCAACGGAGCGCTGGTCGGCGTGGTGGCGGGCATCGGCATGTACGTCACCGCCCGCTCGCAATCGCACCCCGCCGCCCCGCTCCTCGGCGTCATCGTCTTCTGCTCGATGATCGGAAGCTGCATCGTCAGCGGCATCTCCGGCGCGATGATCCCGCTCACGCTCCGCCGCCTCGGCGCGGATCCAGCAACCGCGTCGAGCATCTTTCTGACGACCGCGACGGACGTGGTGAGCATGGGGTTGTTCTTGAGCCTGGCGACGGTTTTGATTCGATGACGTGGGTTTACGCGTGGGACTCCAGCCACACAGAAACGACGTTGGAGAAGTCAGCGAACGTAAGCTCAGCGACATCGAGGTGCAGCGTCGCGCAGATTCCTTTGAGCTCGGCGCGGAAATCTTCATAGCGCCGATAGATTGCGGCGCCGCCGGGAATGGTATTCGAGCCTGATTCCGTGCGGATCCAGTCGCGAACGCGGGTCACTGCCACCCTTGCGTCGTTCCCATGCTGGTGAATGTCCTGTCCGCTCAGATCAGAGACGAACTTCTGAAAACGGTACTGCTCGGAGTCAAAGATCAATAACGATTTGCCCGAATGATCCGCACTGAACCACTTGCACCCGAGATCGACGCCGAGCTCGAGCGGCATGTTGAATCGCGGCAGCAGATTCACGTCATCGAGTGCCGTACGAGATAAATCGTGGATTGAGTACCGGCACGCGGAGATGAGGCCGGCGATCTTCTGCAGGCGAATCTGGCTGGAGTCCAGTCGTTCGCGAGCGCATTTCGGCCGGAAGCCTGCATCCTGTACAGCGAAAACGATCGCCTCGAACAGCGGAGCATATTCGGAGTCGAATGGGCAGTTGATGAAGACGTTCCGCTCGTACTCCGGATGCGACATCGCGTTACTGCTTCTTGCGTGCAGAGGACTGCGACTCGGCCGCCTTGCGTTCCGCGATGACAGCCTTGACGGCGGCACGGATCTTTTTCAGGCCGATCGTGCTTCGTTCAGTGGGAAACAAGATGACCGGTGCGTTCGGACCGCGCCTGGGGGGGGTCCTGCGGGCGACAACCCCACTCTTCTGTTCTTTGGCCTGGCTCGTCTTCGATTGCGCGGTCATTTCGACCTCCGTTCGCCTTCTGCAACGAATGGCGAACACACCGCATTCTAGCGCCCGCGCGTTATTCTTCGTGCGGTAGCATCCTCCGCTGCAAACGGAGGACTCATGCGCTCTCGCATCATCCTGCTCGTGTTTCTCATCGCGGTAACCGCGACGGCACACGCGCAGTTCTTTCCTTATCCCGTCCAGAAGCGGACGTTGCCGAACGGGCTCGATGTCATCGTCATCGAGACGCCGGAATTCAGGAACGTGCTGTCGTTCAACACGCTCATCCTCGCCGGATCGGGGCGTGAGAACGAGAAGGGCCGCAGCGGGCTCGCGCATCTCTTCGAGCACATCATCTTCCGGCACGATCACGACACGGCGAAGGCGTATCAGCCGGCCATCGAGAAGATGGGCGCGTTCAACAACGCGTACACGTGGTACGACGTCACGTACTATCACCCGCTCACGTTCACGTCGAACCTCGAGCAGCTCGCCGCGCTGGAAGGCTCGCGTTTTCGCGAGCTGCGCTACAGCGAGCGCGTGTTCCGCACCGAAGCGGGCGCGGTGTACGGTGAGTATCGGCGCAGCGCGTCCGATCCCGGCCTGCGCATCGAGGAAGTGCTCGGCGACCTGATGTACGGTCCCGCGCACGGCTACGGCCACTCCACGATCGGTTATCTCGACGACGTGCAGGACATGCCGAACGCGTACAAATCAGCGGTTGCGTTTTACGACACGTACTACCGGCCGAACAACGCGATCGTCGTCGTTGCGGGCGATGTCAAAGCGGACGAAGTGTTCTCCGTCGTCGAGAAACATTTCGGCGCGTGGAAGGCGAAGAAGACGCCGGAGCAGCCCGATCCGAAGCCGTTCAACGGTCCGAAGAAGCAGCACGAGACGTGGGAGTCCGACATTCCCCCGCGTGTGCTGGTCGCGTACATGGTGCCGCCGTACGTGCCCGGTTCGCCGGAAGCGGCGGCGATGGACGTGATGTCGGACCTCATGGGCAGCGAGACGGCGCCGCTCTACAAGAAGCTGCGTTACGAGGAGCAGGTCGCGTCCGACATGGGCGTCGACAACACGTCGTCCGTCGGCTTCGACGCGCGGCCGATGTCGACGTACGTCACGGTCGCGAAGGACAAGTACGACACGCAGGGACGGTCGCTGCTCGACCGCATCGATCGCGACGTGGCCACGGCATTCGAAGGGTTGTCGTGGTTCTCCTCACAGCCTGATTCCGCGGCGCGGCTCGAGGCGATCAAGTCGCAGTTGCGCTACGACATCCTCGCGTCGTTCAACTCGCCGGCGAACATCGCCGAGAACATCGCGATGTACTACCGCTTCTCGCGCGACCCGCAGGTACTCGAAAAAGTGGCCGCCGCAATCGCGGCGCTGAAGCCCACCGACGTCGACGCGTTCGCGAAGAAGTACTTCACGCCGAAGAATCGCGTGTCGATCACGCTGGCCGGCAAGGGAGGTGCGAAGTGAAGCGCCTGACGTTCGTTCCGATGCTGTTCGCGCTCGCGTGTGCCACGGCGACGCCGACGCCGCCGTTCGTTCCTCCGGCTCCGGCGGCCGAGCTCAACCCACCCGTGCAGCCGCCGCCTGCGTACACGCCCGGCGAGCCGCGCGTGGCGACGCTCGACAGCCGCGCGCCGCTCGTCAACATCCGCGTGATGATCACCCACGGCTCGACGTCCGATCCGGGCGCCAAGGAAGGCCTCGCAAATCTCGTCTCGGACGCGATCGCCGACGGCGGCTTCCGCAGCGGCGGGAACATCGTCACAAAGGAGCGCCTGGCCGAAACGACGATGCCGTGGGGCTCCGGCGCGCGGCCGACCGTGTTCACGTCGGCGCGCACCACCACGTTCCTCTTCACCGCGCCGCGCGAAGTGATCGGGCAGTACGTCACCGACGTGCTCCGCCCGATGCTCACCGAGCCGGTGTTCGCCGCGGAAGAGATCGAGCGGCTGAAGAACGAGACGCAGTCGCAGATCTCGTCGATTCGTTCCGAGGATCTGGAGGGACTGGGGCTGGCGGCGATCGATCAGTACGTGATGCAAGGCACCGGCTACGCCCATCACGTCCTCGGCCGCGAGACCACGGTCCCGACACTCACGCGCGACGACGTAGTGCGCTTCTATCGCGATTTCTATCGGCCCGAGAACGCGATCATCGGGATCTCGACGACCGATGAGGCGATCGTGAATCAGGTGCGCGATGCCGTGCGCGCGATCAACCGTGACGCGACCGCGGCGTCGCCCGAAGTGTCGATGCCGAAGCCGGCTGCGTTCACCGGTCGCCACGCGCTCGTCATCGAAGAGCCGAACGCGCCCGCCGCATCGGTACACCTCGGATTTCCGATCGATGTGAATCGCACGCACGCCGACTACTGGCCGCTCTACGTCGCGAACGTGTGGCTGGGCACGCATCGCGATTCGTTCGGCCAGCTCTATCAGAAGATCCGCGAAGAGCGCGGCTACAACTACGGCGACTACTCCTACATCGAATACTGGGGCGGCCGTCCGCAGTCGCTGTTCCAGGTCTTCAATCAGCCGCGCGAGCAGCAGTACTTCTCGATGTGGGTGCGCCCGGTGAAGCACGAGCATGCGGTGCATCTGATGAAGGCGATCACGTATGAGCTCGAGCAGATGATCCGCAACGGCCTCACGACTGCGCAGGTGGAAGAGGCGAAGAACAAGGCTCGCGTGCTCTACCTCAACCTCGGCGAGACGGTGCCGCGGCTCGTCGGCGCGCGCGTCGACGACGCGTTCCATCGCACGCAGTCGGGTTTCCTCGATTCGTATCTCGACGGCGTGAATCGCGTGACCGCGGAGCAGTTGAACGCGGCCATTCGGCGGCACCTCAGCACGGCGAACATCAAGTACGTCGTCGTGACGAGTACGCCGCATCTGCAGAACACGCTCACGCAGATCCGCGCGAACCTGCCGGTGTTCGGCAAGACGTGGCAGGAGTACGAGTTCACGCAGGCGAAGCTCGCCGACGGCACCACGGTGTGGCAGATCCCGGAGGCGAAGATGCCGACCGTGCAGCTCGACGCGGTGTGGGCGGCGACGCCGCTGGACGTGCGCGAGGTCGAAGTGCGCAATGTGAAAGACATGCTGAAGTAGCCACAAACCCCTCATCCGGCCTTCGGCCACCTTCTCCCCTCGCGGAGGGGAGAAGGCTACTCGATGACGTTCCCTATGCAGCCTTCTCCCCTCCGCAGAGGGGAGAAGGTGGCCGAAGGCCGGATGAGGGGGCGCTCCGCGTCACTAAACTTCGGTGCCTGGAATCTCCGTCACGAACTGCGCGCCGAAGTATTTCGCCGGTGTGAACGCACCGCCGCGCGGCGCGGCGAGCACACGTTCCACCGCCGCGAGCGACGACAGCACCGTGAACTGATAGCCCTCCGCGACGCTCATCGTTTTCGTGATCTCGGTGCCGCTCGCATTCGCGACGCGTCCCCACAGATCGATACGTCCCGACGCGCGTTGCTCGGCCGAAGGACCGGGCGTTTTCTCGGCCATCTTCTGCGCGAAGCGCCGCACGGCGCCGATGCGCAACAGCGGCAGCAGACGCCGCATCCAGCGCAGGCGACGTACGGCGCGCGGCGATTGCGACGAATACGTGCGGATATTCGGAATCCCGGTCGTGTGAAACGCGGTCGACACGTCGCCCCACGGAATCGTCACCGCCAGCCGCGGTCCTGACGCAAACGGGATCGTGCGCACGTCGTAGAGATGCGGCACGACTTCGATCTTGCCGTTGCGGCGGATGGCGCCGCCGATGCCCGCCCCTTCCAGCATCGTCTTCGCCGTCCCGCGGCTCACGCTGCCGCCGCGCATCGAGAACGCGAGCCACAACTCGTTTGCGTCGGGCAACTGCGCGTGCAGCATCGCGCCGAGGCAATCGGTGGGCACGACGTCGAAGCCGACGCCCGGCAGCAACACGACGCCACGCTCGCGCGCTTCGGCATCGCGGCGCATGATCGTCTCGAACACGGCGATCTCGCCGGTGATGTCGAGGTAGTGCACACCCGCGGCGAGACATGCCTTCACCATCGGCTTGCTCGTATGAATGAATGGTCCCGCGCAATGCAGCACCAGCGCGACGCCGGAGAGATCGGGCGAGTCGAGGTCGAACACGCGCGCTTCGCATCCGAGCTGGCGCGCAAGCGCTTCGGCGCGTTCGGCGTTTCGTCCGGCCAGGATGGGACGCTGCCCGCGCTTGACCGCTTCGCGCGCGATCAGCTCGCCGGTATAGCCGTTCGCGCCGTAGATCATCCATTGCGCGGCGGTCATAGTCCGAGCTCGCCGAACAACGACTTCAGTTCTTCCGCGTGGCTCTGGTCGTGCTCGCGCATCATGGCCACGACGCGCTCGAACGTGACCGTACCGACGCCTTCCTGCTCGCCTATGCGCTTCTTGTCTTCGTCCGAGGCGGCATCGATCAGCGCGAGGTTTTCCGAGCGTGCGCGCTCGAAGCGCTCCAGCGCCGGCGCAAGCTGCAGGCGGTTGTAATCGCGCTCCTCCGCGATCACATCGCCGCGAAAATCAGGAAGCGAAGGCGACTCCTCCGCGAGCAGACGCCGCAACCGCTCGCCGTAGCCTTCCACTTCGAGATCCGCGAGATGCCATGCGTTCTCGACGCACGAAAAGAATCCCGCCGCCGAACGCTTCGTGAGCAGCTCCGGCGGCACGGACTCCAGCATCGTGCGTAACGTGGAGGGGAACGTTCTCAGATCCTGCATCGCTACTCTCCTCGATACCAGCGCTTGATGCGCTCCCACCGCGACGGCTTCTTCTTCGGCGGCTCCGGAACTTTCACTTCGACGGCTTTCTCGCGCTTCGGCTTGCGCGCGACACGCGTGATCTCCGTGTCCGGCTCGATGGCGGCTAGTGCCGCGTCGTGCAGCCGCTTCGCGTCCTCGCGTTCGACGCGCGCGACCGTACTGTTTGGATAGCGCGCGAGGTACGCGTCGTAGCCGCGGATCGCGTCCTCGTAGCGGCCAGCGTTCGCCAGCCCGCGCAGAAATGCGAGCGAGCGGCGTTTCGCATTCGTCTCCGCGACCTGCGCCGGCGTCATGCCGGGCGCCGGCTGCTGCTCCGCGATCGCGCGGCGCATGCCGATGACCGACGCGAAAAGCGCTCCGGTGAGGAGCAGGGTGATGGCCCAGAAGTACAGCGCCCTCACCGGCCGGCGCAGCGATGATGGCGTCGACAGCGTCGGCGTCTCCGCTGTCAGCACCGTCGGCAGCGGCGTCGTGTCATCGCCATGCTCGATCGTCACGACGCCGAGCTCGCCCGATTGGAACGCGGCGTCGCGTTGCGTCCGCACGCTCTCGAGCTCGGCCAGCGCCTCGTCCGCGGTCGCGTAGCGCTCCTTCGGATTCTTCTCCAGCAGCTTCGCGACGACGCGTGCGATCGCGTCGGGCACCGACGGATTCGTCTCCGTCACCTTCGGCGGCACGAGGTTCACCACGTTATAGAGGATGCCGCTCAGCTCCGGCGCGGCGAACGGCTTCACGCCCGTGAGCATCTCGTACATCACAGCGCCCGCGGAGAAGAGGTCGGAGCGCGTCGACACCGGTGTCGTCTTCACCTGTTCGGGCGACATGTAGTTCGGCGTCCCGACCAGCGATCGTGCGACGGTGAGGCTCGAATGCAGCGGACGCGCAACGCCAAAGTCCGCGATCTTCGCGCGGCCCTCCGCGGTCAGCAGGATGTTGGCCGGCTTGATGTCGCGATGGATGATCCCTTTCGAATGCGCATACGCGAGTCCGCGCAGGATGTCGGTCGCGACGCCGAGCGCCTCGTCGAGCGGGAGCGGTCGCGTGCGGCGCAAGCGCGCGAGCAGCGTCTCGCCGTCGACATATTCGGTGACGAAGTACGACACGAGATCGCCGTCGTAGCCGACGTCGTAGAGCGTGACCACGTTCGGATGCTGCATCGAGCCGCAGAGCTCGGCCTCGCGCTGCAGGCGTTTGTAGAACTCGGTCTGATCCTCTTCATCCTCGAACTTCTGTTCGAGGTGCACGGTCTTGAGCGCCACACGCCGGCCGATGCGCCGGTGGCGCGCGAGATAGACCTTGCCGATCGAGCCTTTGCCAAGGAAGGACTCGACCTCATAGTCGCCGTATTGCTCCGTCACCGCGCTTTAGAGTACACGCGACCAGTACCTCGGAGTTCCTCGGTTCCTCGGGTTCCTCGGTTCCTCGGGGTTCCTCGGGGGAGAACGCGGGAAATCCCGAGAACCCCGAGGACCCCGAGGTACCGAGGAACCCGAGGAACCCGAGGAACCCGAGGAACCCGAGGAACCCGAGGAACCCGAGGAACCCGAGGAACCCGAGGAACTATCTCCTGCCTGCCACCTTCGACGCGTGACCGCTGGCGAGCAGCCAGCGGCCCTTTTTCCGCACGTACACGTCGGTGTAGCGGAGGTCGTTCGCGTAGCGTACCCGGCCGAGGGTGAAGCTTTGGAGCATGCGGCCGTTGACGATGGCGCTGTCGCCGTGGACGCGCACCTGCACCTCGATCGCGTCGAACGGATCCATCTTCATCCCGGGCGTGGCGAGTTCGCTGATGACGTCGCGCTTCGTGCGGAGCGTTCCGGCGGGCGTGATCAGCACGTAATCGTCGCTGAGGTTCTCGGCGAACCACATCGCGTCGCCGGTCCAGGTGGCGACGCTGAGCTCCTTGTCGAGGCGAAGCAGCTCCGCGGTGTCATCCGCGGCGGCTGCGAACGTGAATGCGAGGAGCACGGCCGCGAGCCACGCGGGGCGGGATGTCATGAAGTCGAACGTAATCGGCGCGCGTGGGAAGGGTCAAGGCGCCGAAAGGCGTTGGAGCGGTTCCGTAACGCGAACGACGCAGTGCTATAACGGCGACCGCATGACCACCACCGAAGTCCCGACCCGCTCGCTCGATTTCATCCGTGAGATCGTCGAGGAGGATCTGCGCAGCGGCAAGCACACCACGGTCGTGACGCGCTTCCCGCCCGAGCCGAACGGCTACCTGCACATCGGCCATGTGAAATCGATCTGCCTCAACTTCGGCGTGGCCGGCGAGTACGGCGGCCGCTGTAATCTCCGCTTCGACGACACCAATCCCGAAAAAGAAGAAGCGGCGTACGCGCGCGCGATCGTCGATGACATCCACTGGCTGGGGTTCGAGTTCGGTGGCGAGCCGGTGCACGCGTCCGACTACTTCGATCAGCTCTACGAGTGGGCGGAGTTTCTCGTGCGCGAGGGGAAGGCGTACGTCGACAGTTTGCCGGCCGAGGAGATGCGCGAGTATCGCGGGACATTGACGGAGCCGGGGAAAGACTCGCCGTATCGCAGTCGCGGCGTCGACGAGAATCTCGACCTCCTGCGCCGCATGCGCGCGGGCGAGTTCCCGGATGGCGCACACGTGCTGCGCGCGAAGATCGACATGGCCTCGCCGAACATGAACCTGCGCGATCCCGTGCTCTATCGCATCCGGCACGAGGACCATCACCGCACCGGCGACAAGTGGTCGATCTATCCGATGTACGACTTCGCGCATCCGCCATCGGATGCGATCGAGGGCGTGACGCATTCGCTCTGCACGCTGGAGTTCGAGGACCATCGGCCGTTGTACGACTGGCTGGTGGAGACGCTGCCGGTGCCCTCGCGGCCGCGGCAGATCGAGTTCGCGCGGCTGAACCTCAATTACACGGTGATGTCGAAGCGCAAGCTGTTGCGGCTCGTGCAGGAAGGCCACGTCAACGGATGGGACGATCCGCGCATGCCGACCATTGCCGGCTTGCGCCGCCGCGGCTACACGCCGGCGTCGTTGCGCAACTTCGCGGAGCGCGTCGGCGTCGCGCGGCGCGAGAACGTCATCGACGTAGGACTGCTTGAGTTCTCCGTGCGCGAAGATCTGAACAAAGTCGCGCCGCGCGTGATGGGCGTTCTCCGTCCGCTGCGCGTGGTCATCGAGAACTATCCCGACGGTCAGAGCGAGGAGCTCGACACGCCGGTGAATCCCGAGGATGAGTCGATGGGGACGCGCCGCGTGCCGTTCTCGAAGGTCGTGTACATCGAGCGCGAAGACTTCATGGAAGATCCGCCGAAGAAGTTCTTCCGCCTCGCGCCGGGCCGCGAAGTGCGCCTGCGCTCCGCGTACTTCATCACCTGCACGGAGGTGATCAAGGACGCGAACGGCGAGATCATCGAGTTGCGCGCAACCTACGATCCCGCAACGCGCGGCGGCGATGCGCCGGACGGCCGCCGTCCGAAGGCGACGCTGCACTGGGTGTCCGCCGAGCACGCGCTCGATTGCGAAGTGCGTTTGTACGACCGGCTGTTCAACGTCGAGGATCCGGACGAGGGCGGCGATTTTCTCGCGCATCTCAATCCGCAGTCGCTCGAGGTGGTGGCGGACGCGAAGCTCGAGCCCTCCGTCGCCAGCGCCCCTCCGCTCACGCGCTACCAGTTCGAGCGTCTTGGCTATTTCTGCGTCGATCGCGATTCGACCGAGGCGAAGCTGGTGTTCAACCGCACGGCGACGCTGAAGGACAGTTGGGCGAAAATCGCGAAGTAGTTGAGGGACTTTCGGTTCCGTTCGCGCGGTCTAAGGCATGAAGACTCGTGTCCCTGGCTTGCTGATCCTCCTTGCCCTATCCCTCTCCGCCTTCGCAATTGCTCCGGATGACGTGGCTACCGCCGACATTCGCAAGCTCGTCGATGTGAAATCGATCCGGGGCGCGAAGGGCGCGAAACGCGTCGTAGTCCCGGGCTACCGCGTGATCTTCACGACGCGCAGCAAGGTCGTGGCGAATGCCGAGGACTGGCTGGGCGGCGTCGGCGGCGGCAGGAGCTCCGGTGCGAAAGCATCGATGGAAGTCGTTCTCGGCAACGTCCAGTTTGCCGATCTCCAGGCCATCGCCGACGCGGCGTACGCCGACTTTCTCGATGAGCTGAAAGCGGGCGGAATCGACGTCGTGCCGCTGGAGACGATCAAGTCCTCCGCCGCGTTTCAGAAAATGAAGATGACTGGGAGCACGGCCGAACAGCCGTACACGAAACGCTCGCGCGACAAGAAGACCGACTACATCGTCGTGTCGCCTTCGGCCATCCCGCTGTGGTTCTCGAACTTCGACGGCGACATCAGCGATCAGGGGATGAGCCAGACCAACATCCGCGCGGTCATGACCATGGCCAGAGAGCTCGATGCACTCGCGCTCTTCCCGATCATGCACGTCGACTTCGCCACCCTCGGCGGCTCCGGCGGCAAGTTCGCGCGCCGTGCGTCCGTGACGGCGAAGGCGGCGATCTACGCGAACCCCGCGTACACGCTCTTCTACATCGCGAACGAAAAAGGCGGCGCGTTCGCGCGCATGACTGACGGCATCGGCGTGGAAGGCGATCCGGGCGACTTCGTCACCGCCGATCACGCATCGAACGCCGCGTTCATCGACTCGATGCAGAAGATTGGCATCGACTTCGGACCGGTAAAGAGCAAGAAGAACATGGTGCTGCAGACCAATCGCGACAACTTCCGCAGTCTCGCGCTCGACGCGCTGGGCGGCACGAACGAGGCCTTCCGCCGCGGACTGCAGGAAGCGCAGAAGTAACGGTTCCTCGGGTTCCTCGGGTTCCTCGGGGTACCTCGGAGTACCTCGGAGTACCTCGGAGTACCTCGGAGTACCTCGGGAGTACCTCGGAGTGACGGAGCCTGAAACTCCCCTCCGAGGAACTCCGAGGTACTCCGAGGAACCCGAGGTACTGTTTTTCGTGTGCTATTCTTCTCCCTATTAAGGGGATGACTTAGCGAGATGGCCGTTTGCTGGCGGTGCCCCCGATGCCGGGAAGTCAGTTGTGAAGACGATGTGAACGCGCAGGGCAAACCTCTCGCGTGCGACCATTGCGAGCGCCCCTTCCTCCCGCAGGAAACGCAGTGCCCGGTCTGCGATACCGCCAATCCCTGGGTGCGCCGCGATACGCTGCACTTTCTCTGCACCGAGTGCGGGAACACGCAGACGTTCTACGGACGCACCGCGTAGCGCTGAGATCGCTGCCGCGGCGTTCGATTTTTCTAGACTCTCCGCCGTTCATCCTGTAAAAAGTTATTTCCCTTTTTTGCCATGGCCACGTTCCTCGCCGCGATCCTCGCGTTCCCGACGGTTGTCTTCACCGTCATGGTGGTCTTCTTTTTTCTTTACGTGGCGGCGACGCTGCTCGGAGCGCTGGAACTGGAGTGGCTCGATGGCATGCTCGGCATCGACGACGCGCAGGATACGGTCCTCGAAGGCGCGCTCAGTTTTCTCGGCGTGGCCGGCATTCCCTTCACCATCTTCGGCGGCGTGGCGTCGGTATTCGCGTGGGTGACGAGCATCGCCGCGGACAAATTTCTTCCCGAGTCGATGCTGATGGATATCGTCTCGCTCCTCGGCGCCGGTGCCGTCGGCCTCGCGCTCGGCGGTCTGGCCGTTCGTCCGCTGCGCGGCCTGTTCAACACCCTCCCGGCGCCGCGGCGCAAAGCGATCGTCGGGAAGATCTGCACCGTCCGCTCGCTGCGCGTCGACGGGGCGAGCGGCACGGCCGAAGTCGAAGACGGCGGCTCGGGATTCGTCGCCGAGGTACGCTGCTTTCGCGAGAACGACCTCACCCGCGGCAGCAAGGCCATCGTCTACGACTACGACCAACAGCAAGGCATCTATCACGTCGGTCCGATCGATCCGTCCATCGCTCAGGTGGACTTCGACGGTCGCGCACAGACGGATCTCGCGTAAAGGAAAACACCATGGATCTCATCATCGCCGTCGTTCTCGGAGCCATCCTTCTCTTCGTCACCGCCCTCGTGGTCGGCGTCATGATCGCCAAGTTCTACCGGAAGGTGGAGCAGGGGAAGGCGCTCATCGTCAACAAGATGAAGGCAGAGCCGGAGGTGACCTTCACCGGCGCCACGGTGTTGCCGATCATCCACAAGGCGGAGGTGATGGACATCTCGGTGAAAACGATCGAGATCGACCGCCGCGCGAAGGATGGCCTGATCTGCCGCGACAACATCCGCGCCGACATCAAGGTCACGTTCTTCGTGCGTGTGAACAAGACCGTCGAGGATGTGATCAAGGTCGCGCAGTCGATCGGCTGCGCGCGTGCGTCCGACCGCGAGACGCTCGAGGCGCTGTTCAGCGCCAAGTTCTCGGAAGGGCTGAAGACGGTCGGCAAGCAGCTCGACTTCGTCGATCTCTACACGAAGCGCCACGAGTTCCGCGACGCGATCATCAATCTCATCGGACGCGATCTGAACGGGTACGTCCTCGAGGACGCCGCGATCGACTATCTCGAGCAGACGCCGATCGTGAACCTCGATCCGATGAACATCCTCGACGCGCAGGGCATCCGCAAGATCACGGAGCTCACCGCGACCGAGCATGTGCGCACGAACGAGTTTCAGAACAACGAGAAAAAGCTGACCAAGAAGCAGGACGTCGAGGCTGCGGAAGCGATCCTCGAGCTGGATCGCCAGCAGGCCGACGCAACGGCGAAGCAGCAGCGTGAGATCGAATCGGTCCGTGCCCGCGAGGCCGCGGAGCTGAAGAAGATTCAGGCCGAAGAGCGCCTGCGCGCCGAGAACGCGCGCATCGCCACCGACGAGCAATTGGCCATCGCCGAGCAGAACAAGTCGCGCCAGATCGAGGTTGCCGAGAAGAACCGCGAGCGCGTGGTCGGCATCGAGACCGAGCGCGTGGAGAAGGATCGCGCGCTCGAGCAGGTCATCCGCGAGCGCGCCGTCGAGCTCTCGCGCATCGAGAAGGAAAAAGCCCTCGAAGTCGAGCGGAAGAACATCCAGGACGTGATCCGCGAACGCGTGGCCGTCGAGCGGACGGTGGTCGAGGAGCAGGAGCGCATCAAGGGCGTGCAGGTGCTGGAAGAGGCGAAGCGCAACCGCGACTCGGTGATCATCACCGCCGAAGCCGAGGCGCAGGAGAAGCTGGTCAAGGACATCAAGGCCGCCGAAGCCGCCGAACAGGCCGCGTTGCATCACGCGAAGGAGCGCATCACACTCGCCGAAGCGGAGCTCGAAGCCGCCGACCGCGAGGCGCGCGCGAAAATCCGTCTGGCCGAGGCGCAGCAGGCCCAGGCCGCGGCGGAAGGTCTCGCCGAGGCGAAGGTGAAGGAAGCCGACGCGATCGCGAGCGAGAAGCACGGCCTGGCCGACATGCGCGTGAAGGAGGCGGAAGCAGCCGCAATCGCGAAAGTCGGCGCCGCCGAGGCGTCGGTGCTGCGCGAGAAGGCGCTGGCCGAAGCCGAAGGCATCACTCAGAAAGCGGAGGCGCTCAAGCAGCTTGACGTCGCCTCGCGCGAGCACGAGGAGTTCCGCCTGCGCATCGAGACCGAGCGTCACCTCGGCACCGAACAGATCCACGCCCGCCAGGCCGTCGAGGAAGCGAAGGCGAAGATCCTCGGCATCGCCCTCGGCAACGCGAAGATCGACATCGTCGGCGGCGACGGCCAGTTCCTCGACCGCATCGTCAACTCGGTCGGGATGGGCAAGGCCGTCGACACGTTCCTCAGCGAGAGCGAGACCGCCCAGGCGGTGCTGGCGAAGCTGGGCGTGAAGACGACGGACGCGGACTTCGTGCCGCCGCCGAAGGCGCCGAAGATGCCGGTCGTGAAGGCTGACTAGAAAGCCGGCCCCTCACCCGGCCTTCGTCAGCAGGCCTTCTCCCCGCTGGCGGGGAGAAGTGCCCGAAGGGTGGATGAGGGGCGACGATTGAGATCCGCATGATCGAACAAGGCACCTACGAAGTCATCCGCACGCGCCTCTCCGCGCACGGGAAGACGCTCGCCGAAAAGGCGAAGCAGCTGAACGCGCGCCGCATCGAGGTGTTCGGCGGGCTGGAGATGGCGCTCCTCGGCAGCGATCGCATCCGCACGGAAAACAACTGCGTGCCGCGCGACATCGTCGAGGCGGGCGACCATCTCCTCTTCGGCTACAACGTCTTCATCGGACTCAAGGCCCAGACCGAGGTCGCCGATGTCCTCTCGCTCCATCGCATCGATGACTTCGCTCCTGTCCCTCCCGGCGCGCCGGAAAACTTTCTGCGCGACGAGAACTTCGTCCGCGACTTCCGCGAGCTCTATCAGTACTACAAGAATTCGCGCCTGCTACAGCTCCGCCGCGTGGACTCGCGTCTACTCGCGGTCTTCCAGACCAGCGAGAAGCTCACCGACATCCGCGTGTTCCGCTGGAACGTCGGCGCGGACGGGAAAGTCACCTACATCGACAACCGCGGCGAGCGCGATCACGTCTTCCCGCCGCGGCACGATTTCGAATGGATCGCCACCACGCGCGCGGACTACGTCGACGGCAAGTACCCGCACGTCTCGGTCCGTGACGAAGTGTTCGTCGAGACATTGCGCGGGGATCTGACCATCAAGGTCGAGGACAACACGGCGACCGGACGCGGCATCTACAGCGAGCCGGTCGACGATCCCGACCAGTCGCTCGACGACGCGCAGATCCAGTACGCCGTCCTCGCCGGCACGCTGATCCTGCTGCGCATCCTGCCGTATCGCGAGAAGAGCTGGCGCTATCTCGTCTTCAACAAACGGACGAAGCAGGTGCGCCGCATCGACGCCATCGGCTGCGCGTGCATTCAGCTCCCGGAAGACCACGGGATCATCTTTCCGGGCGGCTGTTACCTCCGCACCGGCGACGGGAAGCTGTTCGAGCACGACTACGAGCAGATGGAGTTTCTGCGGGCGATCCGCTCGCCGAACGGCGAGGACGTGCTTTACGTCTTCCACCGCCGCGACCACGGCCGCACGCTGCTCTTCCCGTACAACCTGATCCGGCGCGAGGTGGCGAACCCGATCGAATGCCATGGCTACAGCCTCTTCCGCGACGGGCGGATGATCATCTTCGCCGCGCACGGCAGCGAGCCGACGCGCGTCCATCCGATGCAGATCTGGCGGACGCCATTCGCCAGCGACGAGCACATCGCCCGCGCGCAGAAGTCCGACTCGTACCTGGCCGGCATCGGCAACCGCGAGATCGTGCGCGGCCTCTCATCGGCGCTGGCGATCTGCCGCCTGATCGACGAGCAGACGCCGACGCGCGGCACGTACGAAGATCTCGTGGCCGCCGCGTCGCGCGACATCGACGCGTACCACTGGCTCGGTCATCCCGAGGCCGACCTTCTCGGCGCGCTGCGCGAAGTGCGCGCCGCGTCCGAGCAGATCATCGACGAGTTCGAGAAAGTCGAGGCGCTGCGTGCGCAGGCTGCGAAGTCGGTGGCCGACGTCGAACAGACGCTCGGCGAGAAACGCCCCGACCCGGCCACCATCGACGACTACGTCTCGCAGCTCGGCGAGCTCCGCTCGAAACAGGGTCATATCATCTCGCTGCGCGAGCTGCGCTATGTCGACCGCGCGAAGCTCGACGCGCTCGAAGCGGTCGTCGTGCAGCGCTTCAATGACCTTTCGCAGCGGACGGTGGCGTTCGTCCTCGACGAGAAAGCGCTCGCGCCGTTCGGGACGAAAACGTCCGACATCGAGTCGCGCATCGCCGCCGTCGCGAAGACCACCGAGGCCGAGGCGCTCGTGCGCGAGCTGGAGCAGATCGCGGGGTCGCTGAACCTGCTGACCGAGATCATCGGCTCGCTGCACATCGCCGATCCGACCGTGCGCATCACCATCCTCGAGCGGATCTCGACGCTGATGGGAAGTCTCAACCGCGTCCGCGCGCTCGTCGCGCAACGGCGCAAGGAGCTCCTCGGCAAGGAGCGCGTCGCCGAGTTCGGCGTGCAGTTCGCGCTCTTCGCGCAGACCGTCGCCAACGCCGCCTCGGTCGCAGACACGGCGGAGCGCTGCGACACGGAGCTCTCGAAGCTGATGCTGCAGCTCGAGGAGCTGGAGTCGCGCTTCTCCGAGTTCGACGAGTTCGTCGCTCAGCTCGCCGCGAAGCGCGAAGAGGTCTACGACGCGCTGACGGCGAAGAAGCAGTCGCTGCTCGAACAGCGGCAGCGCCGCGCCGAGCAGCTCGCCCAGGCCGCCACGCGCATCCTGCAGGGGATCCAGCGCCGCGCCTCGACGATGGCGGACGTGGACGCACTGAACGCCTTCTTCGCCTCCGACGCGATGGTGGCGAAGCTGCGCTCGACCTCGGAGAAGCTGCGCGAGCTCGGCGACATCGTTCGCTCCGACGAGATCGACGGGAAACTGAAGACCGCGCGCGACGAAGCCGCGCGGTCGCTGCGCGATCGCAACGACATCTTCGAGGAGGGCGCGAACGTCGTCCGCTTCGGCGAGCATCGCTTCAGCGTCAATACCCAGCCGGTCGAGCTGACCATCGTTCCGCGTGACGGTCACCCGCACCTGCACATCACCGGCACGAGCTTCTTCGAGCGCATCGAGGAACAGCTCCCGTTTTCCGATCAGGAGCTCGTCTCCGAGACCGCCGAGGTCTACCGCGGCGAGTACCTGGCTTTCACCGCTCTGCACGAGAACATCCGTGAAGCCGCCGCGACGCGCTACGACGAAGGCTACGAGCGCGGCGTGCACGACGCCGATGCCACATTGATCGCCGAAAAAGTGCGGGGCATGCTCTCCACCGCGGGGCTGCTGCGCTATACGCCCTCTGCCCGCGCCGCGGCGGCACTGTTCTGGGCGTTCTACGAAAACGAGACGATCAAGACCCAATGGGCGGCGCACGCCCGCGCACTCACTCCCGACGCCTCCGCCGCTCTCACCGCGGAGTTGCAGTCTGCAATCACACAGTGGCTCCCCGTCGACTGCGGCGATCTCACCGGCGCCGGCGAGTATCTCTTCCACGAGATCGCGCACGAGCCGGTGCGCTTCGTCCTCAGCGCCGAAGCCGCGGCGCTGGTCGACGCCGACCTCGGCGATCTCCGGCCGCTCGACTGGCCGCGGCGCTTCGCCGTCGCGCGCGCGTTCGTTCCCAACGTCGAAGCGGTCGCCGCGATCGTCACCAGCGGCACGCTCTCGCGCGAACGTTCCTCGGCCATCACCTCCGCGAAAGTCACCGGCCTGCTCGGCCAGCACCCGCGCATCGCGCGCGGCACGATGGAGGTAAAGCTCGACGAGTTCCTCGCGCGCCTCGGCCGTTTCAGCAGCGAGCGCGTTCCCGCTTTCCGCGCGTATCAGCAGCAGCGTCACGCCCTGCTCGAGCGCGAGCGCAAGCGCCTCCGCCTGAACGAGCTGCAGCCGAAGGTGATGTCGGCGTTCGTGCGGAACAAGCTCATCTCCGAGGTCTACCTGCCGCTGATCGGCGCGAACTTCGCGAAACAGATCGGCGTCGCCGGCGAGAAGAAGCGCACCGACCTCATGGGCCTGCTCCTGCTCGTCTCGCCGCCGGGCTACGGCAAGACGACGCTCCTCGAATACATCGCCAACCGCCTCGGGCTCGTGTTCGTAAAGATCAACGGGCCCGCGCTCGGCCACTCCGTGAAGTCGCTCGATCCTGACGAAGCGCCGAACGCCACTGCGCGGCAGGAGATCGTGAAGCTGAACCTGGCCCTGGAGATGGGCAACAACGTGTTGCTGATGATCGATGACATCCAGCACACGCACGCCGAGTTCCTGCAGAAGTTCATCTCGCTCTGCGACGCACAGCGGAAGATCGAAGGCGTCTGGAAGGGCGAGACGAAGACCTACGACTTCCGCGGCAAACGCGTCGCGGTCTGCATGGCCGGCAACCCGTACACCGAGTCGGGCGAGCAGTTCGAGATCCCGGACATGCTCGCAAACCGCGCTGACGTCTACAACCTCGGCGAAGTGCTGTCCGGTCGCGACGAGCTGTTCGATCTCAGCTACATCGAGAACGCGCTGACCTCCAACCGCGTCACCGCACCGCTGCTCACGCGCGACCCCGAGGACGTGCTCAAGCTGGTGCGGATGGCGCGCGGCGAGGAGATCCAGTCGGACCAGCTTTCCCACGACTACTCGCCGGTCGAGCTGAACGAGCTGCTCGCCGTGATGCGCAAGCTCGTCGCGGTCCAGCAGCTCCTCGCGCGCGTCAATCGAAACTACGTGCTTTCGGCGGCGCAGCAGAACGCCTATCGCACCGAGCCGCCGTTCAAACTCCAGGGCTCCTACCGCAACATGAACAAGCTCGCCGAGAAGATCCTCCCGGCGATGAACGAGCAGGAGCTCGAGCAGCTCATCGACGATCACTACCTGGGCGAAGCGCAGACGCTGACCACCGGCGCCGAGGAGAATTTGCTCAAGCTCGCCGAGCTCCGCAACCGGATGACCGACGTGCAGCGCACGCGCTGGGACGCGATCCTGAGCGGTTTCGTGCGGGTCCAGCGGCTCGGCGGAACCGAAGCCGATCCCTCGGCGCGGGTGATGGCCGAGCTCAGCGTCGTCTCCGATCGCATCGGCGACATCGCGAAAGCGATCAGTCGAGCGGTGGGCTCTCAGCCCGCCGAACCGGCGCCGGCGGGCCACGGGTCCGCCGCTCCACAACCGGATCTCACGCCGTATCTGTCGAAGCTCGACGAGACCCTGCTCGCGCTGCGCGAGCTTCACGCCGCGCGTCTTCCGATCGCGGCCACGCCGGCCCCGGCGCTTCCCGCCGACGCGGGCCTGATCTCGCGCGAGGCCTATCTCATCAACGGAACGCTCATTCCGCTGCTGCGTTTCATGGCCCATCGCTTCAAGGGCTATCGCGCCGTCGCCGACCCGCGTGTGAAGCAGGCCATCGCCAGGCTCGAGTCGGTGAGCGATCTCAACGCACTCGTGAGCACGCTCGAAGGCATCAGCGTCTCGGCGCTGGCGACGTTGACCGACGAGAAGCGCTAGCTGTCGAGCCGCCCTCGCGAGAACGGAAGAAACCTCCCAAGACCCAGCGTTCCCCACCCGTTATCCAACCTTGGAGGTACGCGGGTGAAGAAATCCATCTTCCCGTTTCTCATCATGAGCACTTTGGCAGTGAACCTGGCGGCTGACGCGGCGAAGCCGCCTGTGGCGAAGCCGGTCCCGAAAACCCTCACCATCCACGGCGAGGAGCGTATCGACGAATACGGCTGGCTGCGCGACAAGAAGAGCGCCGACACCATCGCGTACCTCGAGGCCGAGAACGCGTACGCCGACGCGGTCATGAAGCCGACCGAGGAGCTGCAGAAGAAGCTCTACGACGAGATGCTCGGGCGCATCAGGCAGACCGACATCCAGGTCCCGTATCGCAAGGGCGCGTACTTCTATTACACGCGCACGGTGGAGGGAAAGCAGTATCCGATTCACGCGCGCAAGAAGGGCAACCTCGAGGCGGATGAAGAGATCCTGCTCGACGTGAATGCGCTGGCCGAGGGGAAGAAGTTCATGTCCATCGGCACGTTCTCGGTTTCGGATGACGGCAACCTGCTGGCCTTCTCCACCGACGACAACGGCTATCGCCAGTACAAACTCTTCGTCAAAGACTTGCGCAGCGGCAAGGTGTCGGACGTGCTCGCTGAGCGCGTCGGCAGCGTCGAGTGGGCGAAAGACAACAAGACCATTTTCTACAGCACCGAGAACGACGCGAAGCGCTCCGACAAGATCTTCCGCCACGTCCTCGGCGCCACCGACCACGCGCTGATCTACGAAGAGAAGGACGAGCTGTACGACGTCTACCTCGATCGGTCGCGCAGCCACGACTGGATCTTTCTGATCTCGGACAGCAAGACCACGAACGAAGTCCGCCTGATCCCGGCCGCGAAAGCCGACGCCGCGCCTGTCGTGATGTTGCCGCGCAAGACCGATCACAAGTACTACCCCGATCATCGCGGCGGCTTGTTCTACATCATGACCAACGACGCGGGCATCAACTACCGCGTCGTCACCGCGCCGGTGAACGATTACGCGCAGGCGAACTGGAAAGAGCTGGTGCCGTACCGCAAGCCGGTGCGCATCGAAGCGATCGACATGTTCAGGGACCACATGGTGGTCCGACTGCGCGAGGGTGGTCTCAGCCAGCTCGAGATTTACGACCTCAAAGACGACAAGGTGAAGAGCCACCGCATCAACTTCCCGGAACCGGCGTACGCCGTGTTCCCGAACGCGAATGCGGAGTTCGACACCAACGCCTATCGCTACACGTACCAGTCCTTCATCACGCCGTCATCGGTCTACGACTACGACCTCGACTCGCGCAAGCAGACGCTCCTCAAGCGCACCGACGTCCTCGGCGGATACGATCCCGCGAAGTACACCGTCGAGCGCTTCTTCGTCACCGCGAGTGACGGCGTGAAGATCCCGGTGGCGATGGTCTATCGCAAGGACGTGCAGCCGAAGAAGAACAATCCGCTGATGCTCTATGCGTACGGCTCGTACGGCGCGTCAATGCCGGACGGCTTCAGCTCCAACCGCTTCTCGCTCATCGACCGCGGCGTGATCTACGCGATCGCGCACATCCGCG
Organism: Thermoanaerobaculia bacterium; assembly: GCA_035626775.1. Taxonomy (GTDB): domain Bacteria; phylum Acidobacteriota; class Thermoanaerobaculia; order Gp7-AA8; family Gp7-AA8; genus QHVT01. The sequence goes on along the minus strand of DASPNA010000078.1, from coordinate 6,111 downwards.
GTGGCGGCGAAATGGGCAAGGAGTGGCACGAGCAGGGACGGATGATGACCAAGAAGAACACCTTCACGGACTTCATTGCCGTCGCCGAGCATCTCGTCAAGGAAGGCTACACATCGAAGGAAAAGCTCGCAATCTCCGGCGGCAGCGCCGGTGGCCTGCTCATGGGTGCGGTTGTCAACATGCGCCCCGATCTCTTCAAGGCGGTCATGGCGTACGTGCCGTTCGTCGACGTCATCAACACGATGCTCGACTCCACACTCCCGCTCACGACGCAGGAGTACATCGAGTGGGGCAATCCGAACGAGAAGGACGCCTACCTCTACATGAAGACGTACGACCCGTACGGCAACGTGCAGAAGAAGGCGTATCCGGCGATGCTCGTGCGCACTTCGCTCAACGACAGCCAGGTTGGTTACTGGGAGGCTGCGAAGTGGGTGGCCCGTTTGCGTGCGATGAAAACCGATGAGAACGTCCTGTTGCTGCGCGTAAACATGGGCGCGGGTCACGGCGGCTCTTCAGGCCGCTATGACAAGCTCAGGGAAGACGCACACGACTACGCGTGGCTGCTCGCGCAGTTGGGCGTAAAGTAGCGCTCCTCCGGATCCCGGGCCGCTCGTGAGATAGGCTCGGGATCTGCGTAGCACCGCGCGATGCCTTCCGAACCGCTTTCGAAACTGATAGCCGCGGGACCAATGCCGGCCGAGGAGGTCGTGCGGATCGGTTGTGGTGTGGCGGCGGCTCTGACCAAAACGCACGGCGAGCTTTTCCCGCTCGCGATCGTGGTCGCTCCGGATCGCATCACCGTCGAACCTCCCGGTTCCGCCGACCGCTCGCAATACGGACCCTACGCGGCGCCCGAGCGCATCCTCGGCGCATCGGCATCGCAGGCGGCGGACGTCTTTTCGATCGGCGCGATGCTCTTTCACGCGCTCGCCGGACACGCGGCATTCGAGGGAGACAGTCCGGCGGCGATCATGATGTCCGCGTGTACGGATGCGCCGCGGCCGGTGCCGGCGCATGTGCCGCGCGCGTTGGCGGCGGTGATCCTGCGTTGTCTCGCAACGGACCCGGCCGAACGTTACGCGACGCCGCAGCAACTGGGCGCGGCGCTCGAGCGCGTGCAGATGCGCGACGTGTGGCCCGGCCGGCGCATCCTCGTCGCTGACGACGATCCCGCGTTCCGCGCGCTGTTCCAACTCGCCGCCGCGAAGGTTGGTGTCGAAGCGGACGTCGTCGCCTCGGGACGCGAAGCGATCAACGCACTGAAGCTCCGGCGCTACGACGTGATGCTGATGGACCTCAACATGCCGCATCTGAGCGGGTGGGAAGTGCTCGACTTCATGCGCGCGCGCTACGAGGTGCGGCCGCGGCGCGTGTTCATCATCACCGGCTTCCGCGACCAGGACATCAGCGCGGCCGATCGCGGTCTCGTGGCGGCTGCGTTGTACAAGCCCGTGGCGCTCGAAGATCTGCGCGCGCTGGTGACGGCGGCGCTCGGCGACAAAGAGCCTGATTTGCCGTCGATCCTGCGCAACACGCGGCATCGCGTGTTCCCGTCAGCGTGACGCGGACAAAACCCACGACCGGTGCCCTTCGCCGGTGACTTTCTCGAGTGTCCACTCGCCCGTGAGTACGCGCCCTTCGAACCAGAGCCGGAAGTGCTTGCGTTGCCAGCTTCCTTCGATGATCTCGTACGCGCCGCTGTCCTCGATCGAGATGCGGTCCTTCCACGCTTTCGGCACTTCGCCGCGCGCATAGGCGGGATCGATGTCGAGCTCGCCCGCGGGCATGGCAATGAGCTGCTCGTCGCCCTGCCGGTCGGGACGCAGGATCCACCGCCTGAACTTCCCGCCCATGTCCATCCAAAGCTCATTACCTTTCTCGGTTTTCGCCAGCAGAAACAATCGTCTCCCGGACTGCGAACCAACCTTCGGCAATCCCCTCTGGAGCGACGGGCTCTCAGCCCGTCGGCCTTTCGTTGTCGACGGGCTGAGGGCCCGTCGCTCCAGGAACGGCAACTTCTGCTTCAGCCTCAACACTTCCGCAAACAGATCCCCCCGCTTCCGCAACCTCGCGATCGCCTCGTCCGGCGTGAACTCCAGCCCGCGCGGCTTCTCGAGCTCCGCCCACGTCACTGGCATCGACACGTAGGGCTCAGCGCGCCGCGTGCGCAGCGAATACACGGCCACCGTGGTCTTGTAATCAGCGTTCTGGCTCCAGTCGATGAACACCTTCCTGTGCCGCAGCGCCTTCGCCATCTTGGACACGATCAGCTTCGGATGCCGCCGCGCCAGTTCGTCCGCGAGCAATCGCGCGAACGTCTCCGTCTGCTCATGCGTCGCTCCGCGCGACGGCACGTACACCTGAATCCCTTTGGAGCCTGACACCTTCGCGAACGACTCCAGCTCGAGCCCGCGTAACGCATCGCGCAGGATCAACGCGACCCGCGCGCAATCGCGCAGATCGGCCCCTTCGCCCGGATCGAGATCGAACACGGCATGCGTCGCGGCATCGATGCGCGGCACCACGTGCAGGAACGGATGCAACTCGATGCCGCCGACGCTCGCGATCCACAAGAGGGTGCGCGCGTCATTGACGACGATGTATTCGATCGGCGGCCCGCCCTCGCGGCGCGGAACCGGAAATCGCTTCACCCACGACGGCGTGAATGACGGCGCATCCTTCTCCCAGAAAAAATCGCCGCGCGTCGTGTCGACATAGCGCTTGATCGACATCGGCCGGCGCCGCAGATGCGGGAGGATGTATTTGCTGATCGCTTTGTAATAAGCGACGGCGTCTTCGACGGTGAACCCGCTTGGATAAAGCGTTCTCAATTCTCAATTCTGTCTGCTACCATCAGGCCACCTACCACAGTGTGTGAACGGCTCGGGAGGGTGTGATGGGCGAGGTCAGGCTGTTCCAGATCTGCTATGAGGGCGAGCTCACGGTCGAGATTTCTCACGTGATGCGGCGGCTCGGCGCGGAGCCCAATTTCGATCAGAGCTGGCAGGTGTTTCTGCCCGAGGGGCGTCATGCGGCGCCGCTCGTTCGCTATCTGCGCTCGCAACTTGCGACGGACTCGCGGCTGCTCGTCGCGTGTACGCAGTTCACGACCGCACGCGATTTTCTGCTGGTGCGCCACAGCCTCACGCCGGGCGCCGATTACTCCGAGCTCCACGACGCGCTGGATCGCCTCGGCACCGTCGTGGCGTTGCCGTTCGAGTCGACGTTCGTCATCCAGTCGCTCTACGCCAACGAGATGCGCACCGACGTCCATACTCTCGGCCTCGCCCTCGGCGAGCTCTGCCCCGACGAATCCCTCATGGTCACCGGCGTGAGCCACGACTGGGCTTACTGCGACTCCGGTGTTTCCAGAATGTTCGTGGGCGACGCTTTCGAGACCGCTCAGTTCAAGTCATTCTGATCTGGACCACCTGCACCCCTCATCCGCCGAGCGCGGATGAGGGGTTTGGATCTCCACTGGCTGCGTCTGGTAGAGATCTTGTATCTTGCCGCGAACATTCGCCGGGAAAAAGGGAGAGATATGGCCACTGCCACCGCCGCGATGGAAACCCAAAAACACCCCAAGGGGCTCTACGTTCTCTTCGGCAGCGAGATGTGGGAGCGGTTCAGCTTCTACACCGTCAATGCGATGCTCGCGCTCTATCTGCGCGACACCGTTCAGGGCTTCAGCTTCACCAATGCCGAGGCGGCGCGGGTGCAGTCGTGGTACCTGATGTTCGTCTACTTCACGCCGCTCCTCGGCGGATTCCTGGCGGACATGTTCCTCGGATTCCGCAAAGCGATCCTGATCGGCGCGGTGTTCTTCATCGCCGGTCACGCGTTGCTGGCCGTGCCGAACAACCTGATGATCGTCTACGCCGCGCTGGCGTGTCTGGTCATCGGCAACGGCTTCTTCAAGCCGAACGTGTCCTCGATGGTGGGCAACCTGTACACGGAAGGGAGCCATCTCAAGGACAAGGCCTACCTGATTTTCTACATGGGCATCAATATCGGCGCAGCGCTCGCGCCGATCGTCGCCGCATTCATCCAGCCCAAGTGGGGCTTCCATCCCGCGTTCTTCATGGGGGCCATCGGCATGGTGATCTCGATCATCATCTTCGGCCTGAACCAGAAGCACGTCCGCCACGCCGACCGCATCCGCGGCAAGAGCGATTTCATGCGGCAGGACGGATCGCACGGACATCAGGACGCCGTGGCGACCGCGGAAGACCTCCCGCCGGTGCTCAATGAAGAAGCGCGGATGATGCAGGCGGTTCCGGAGTGGAAGCGCATCGTCGCGCTGATCGTGATCTTCCTGATCGTGATCGTGTTCTGGATGATCTTCCACCAGAACAGCCTCACGCTGACGTTCTGGGCCGAGGACCATACGGAGTGGACGTTCATCAAGGCGGGCGGCATCCTTTCCAACACCATCAACGCGATCTGGATCGTCGCGCTGTCGCTGCCGCTGGCGTGGTTCTGGGGCTGGCTCGACAAGCGCGGGCTGGAGCCGTCGACGCCGACCAAGATCATGTACGGCATGGCGCTCACCGGGCTCTCGATGGTCATCCTCTGGTTCGCCGCCAATCAGCACGGCTTCGACAAACCCGCCTTCCGCGTCGAGAAAGTGGATGAGCAGGGGACCTGGGTGTCGATCGCGAAAGAAGCGCGCGACCATTTGAAAATCACCATTCCGCCGACGCCGATCCAGGTGCAGAAAGGCGCGGAGATGGTCACGCTCGATGCGTGGCGCGTCACCAACAGCGGCTCGACGCCGCGGCCGAACGACTTCGTGCGTCTCGAGAGCCACGACGCGAATGGGATCGTGACCGGGCCGACGTCGAAGGCCTCGCTGTGGTGGCTGATCCTCATGTACGGCGTGATCTCGCTGGGCGAGTTGATGCTCAGTCCCATGGGTCTCGCACTCGTATCGAAGGTCGCGCCGATCCGCATGCGCGGCCTGATGATGGGCGGCTGGTTCGCGGCCACCGCGATCGGGAACAAGCTCACGGGTATCGGCAAGTACTGGGACCTCTGGAGCCACGCGCAGTTCTTCATCTTCCTCGCCGGACTGGCGTTCGTCATGGCCATCGTGCTGTTCCTGCTGCTGCGGCCATTGAAGAAAGCCATGCCCGGAGTTTGATGCAGCTTCAACAGAACGTACCTCTCGCGCCGTTGACCACCATTGGCATTGGTGGTCCGGCGCGATTCTTTTTCCGCGCGCAGAGTGTCGACGAGCTCGTCGAGGCGCTGGAATGGGCGCGCACCAACGAGCAGCAGGTGTTCATCCTCGGCGGCGGCAGCAATCTGCTGATTGCGGATGCGGGATTCGACGGGCTGGTCGTGCATCTCGATCTGCGCGGCATCGTGGTCGAGAGCGAAGGCGCCGAAATCGCGATGGTGAAAGTGGCCGCGGGCGAACCGTGGGATCACTTCGTGAAGTTCGCCGTACGGCGCGAGTGGGCAGGCATCGAGTGCCTCTCCGGCATCCCGGGATCGACCGGCGCGACGCCGATCCAGAACGTTGGCGCATATGGCCAGGACGTGAGCGAGACCATCGCGCGCGTGGAGGCACTCGATCGCACCAGCGGCCGCGTGATCTGGTTCACCAACGAGGAGTGTCGCTTCGGCTATCGCTCCAGTCTCTTCAAGAACATCGAGCGCGATCGGTATGTCGTGCTATCGGTGACGTTCCGCCTGCGCCGTGATGGAGCGGCTACGATCCGTTATCCCGAGCTGCAAAAGTATGTCGACGAGCGCGGCATTGCCATCGACGATCTCGCCGGAGTGCGCGAATCGGTGATCGCCATCCGCAAGCGCAAAGGGATGGTGCTCGATCCGCGCGATCCCGACACGCGCAGCGACGGCTCGTTCTTCATGAATCCCGTGCTGACCGCGGAGCAATACGCGGCGTTCGCGGAGCTCGCGCCGGATGCGCCGCACTATCCATCGGGCAACGACGTCAAGTTGTCAGCGGCATGGCTGATCGAGCACGCCGGATTTCAGAAGGGCTTCGCGCTTGGGAACGTCGGGCTGTCGACGAAGCACACGCTCGCGATCGTGAATCGTGGCAACGGGACGGCGGCGGAAGTGCTGGAGCTGGTGCGC
>DASPNA010000077.1:0-9616 GCA_035626775.1 Thermoanaerobaculia bacterium | reverse complement strand
TGGCCCGCACGGTAATCGCCTTCGACTGTCCGGCAATGATGGGACCGGGATATCCGACGATCGTGAAGTGCGTCGCGGGATCGTTGCCGTTGAGCGTCACGGTACTGATGCTCGAGCCGGTGACGCTCGTGGCCTTGCAGCGGAAGACATACATGTCCGCGACGTCGGGCGTGAACGTCGGATTGCGAATCGTCGCCGAGGACAGCGCCGCGGTGGAGCCGGCCGGCCGGCGGATGACGGTCCATTCCCAAGCAGTCGCGGTCTGCGGCGATGTATCGAGCTGACGGACGTTGCCAACCAGTCCGGCGACGGAATCGATGACGGCGCGATCGCCGATCTCCGGACCGCCATAGCGGATCGTATTTCCCTCGGCGATCACGATCCCGCCGGACGCTGTGGCGATGTGCGCGGCGCCATTGAAGCGCGCGAACGTGCCGGTGCCATCCGAGGTCCCGCTCACGCCTGCTTTTCCGCCCGCCGTTCCGACGGCGGCTGTGCCGAGGTCGATGGTGCGGATGAGATGGGCGATGGGGTCGGCGATGAAGCCGGCTTCGATGTCCGTCGGTCCGGGATATCCGAATCGTGCCGCCGCTGCGATGCCATCCTGCGCTCCATCGCAACACGCGAAGGGACTGCCTGCGATCGTTGTCACGTCGCCGTCGGGCTCGATCCGGCGGATCGTGCCGCTGACGGATTCGGCGACGTAGACGTTCTCGCTCGCATCGACCGAGATTCCGGTCATGACTCCGAAGCTCGCGGCGGTGCCATTCGCATCGGTGGTTCCGAACGTTCCGGAGCCTGCAAGCGTCGACACGGCGCCGGTGCTGAGATTGATTTTGCGAACGAGGAAGTTTCCGGTGTCGGCGACGTACAGCGTGGTGTTTGCGTTGTTGATTGCGATCGCGCGCGGCGAGTTGAAGCTGGCGGTAGTGAGACGGTCGCCGTTCGCATTCCCGGAAAAGGGAGTCTGTCCGGCATACAGCGTCACGACGCCCGCATAGCTGACATGGCGGATGCCGTGGTTGAGGCGGTCGGCGACGAAGACCGACAGGTCGCTGAAGCGCAGCGCCAATCCCATCGGACTGCTGAATCTCGCGGCGGCGCCCGTACCGTTCACGAACCCGTTCGTCCCTCCGGCCACCAGCTCCACGTTGCCGTTGAGGAAAACGCGACGGATCGCGTGGTTGTTGGTATCAGAGACGTACGTGAACCCGGTGATGGGGGCGGGATAGGACGCCATCCCGGTCGGGCTGTTGAATCGCGCGGCGCTGCCCGTCGCGTTGGTCGTTCCGCTGGCGTTCGCGAGTCCCGCGAATGTCGAAACGCTTCCGGCCAGGTCGATCTTGCGCACCGTGTGATTTCGCGTATCGGCGACGAAGAGCGTCGTGGTGCCGAACGCGGCGACACCTGAAGGGAAATTGAACCGCGATCCGAGCAGAGCGCCGTCGTCGGGGCCGGGGTAGAAGGTGAAGCCGGCCGCGGTGCCAACGGTTCCGCCGCTCGTGATCGAGCGAATGGTGTGATCGGTGGTATCGCTCACATAAAAGGTTCCGAGGGGATCGACGGTGATGCCGGTGGGTGAGAAAAAGCGTCCGGGATTGCCATCGATGTGACCGGCGGTGCTCATCGTGCCCGCGAACGTCGTCACGACCGCGCCCGGAAGTGTGATGCGCCGGACCACGCTGTTGCCTGTGTCGGCGACATAGAGCGCGTTCGACGCGGCGTCGTAGACGACTCCGGTCGGCGAAGTGAACGACGCGGCGGTGCCGACGTCATTGGCGTTGCCCGGAGAGCCCGTTCCGGCGAGCGTCGACACCACTCCACCGGAAGTGATCATGCGGATGGCGTGATTGCCCGTATCCGCGACGTACAGATTGCCGGAGCCGTCGATCGTGATGCCGCGCGGGTTGCGGAACCTTGCCGAGGTGCCGCTCGCGTTGAAGAATCCGAAGATCCCCGGATAGCCGACGAAATCAGTCGTGAAGCCGTTCGGTCCGATTTTTCGGATGGCGTGATTGAAGGTATCGGCCACGTAGATCGCGCCGGAGCTCGAGACCACCAGTCCGGACGGTCCATTGAAACGCGCGTGCGCACCGCGGCCTGTGGCGGTGCCGGACGTTTCGGCGAGTCCTGCCAGTGTCGTTACTTCTCCCGACGTCGAGATCATGCGGATCGTGTGATTGCCATCGGCGACGTAGACGTTTCCTGCCGCGTCGACCGCGACGGCGCTGTTGAATCTGAATCGGGCCGCGCTCGCGATGCCGTCCTCGAATCCCGGACCACCGAACGAACCGGCGAGGTGGGTGAACGTGAGCGAAAAAGCGCCGAGCGCGCATCCGACGACGAGCAGGAGCAACGGACCGCGAGCCAGACGACGATTCCGCATCGATTCTCCGTTCAGGATTCCACCGGTCCTCGAGTACCTCGGAGTACCTCGGTACCTCGGAGTTCCTCGGAGGAGTTAAATCCCCTCCGAGGTACTCCGAGGTACTCCGAGGAACTCCGAGGTACTGATTCGAGTGAGCGGGTGCCCGATTCTATACTTCCGACATGGATCTCGCGTTGGCCGCGATGGCTGGCATCGCGGTGCTCTGGGTGCCTGGGGCGATCGCGACGCGGGTCCTGAGCCTGCGCGGCAGTGACGGTGTGATCCGATTCGCGCGCGAGATCGCGCTCGGGCTGTCGTTCTGGCCGATCCTTTTCCTCTTCACCACGCTCGTCGGCTGGTCATGGAGCGGTACCAGCGCGCGAATCTTGTTCACGGTTCTCGTCATCGCTCTGATTGCGATCGTCGCGAGGCGGCGCGCTGAACTGCGCGCGCCCGATGCCGTGGAGCGCGTGGCCATCGCGCTGATGGCGATCGTCACCTTCACGCGAGTGAAGCAGATCGAGAACGTCATCTTGCCGCTCTGGGTGGACTCGGTGCATCACACGATGATTGTGCGTCTGCTCGTGGACCACGGCCGCCTTCCGGACAGCTACGCGCCGTTCATTCCGGAGAGCACGTTCTATTACCACTGGGGATTCCACGCCGTGGCCGCATTCGTTGCGTGGATCTCCCGCCTCGTGTCGTCGAGCGAGATGCCGCGAGTGGTCCTCGCGTTCGGACAGCTCCTGAATGTCTTGACGTTCCCTGCGCTGTATTGCGGTGCGGCCGTGCTCTTGCGCAATCGCCGCGCGGCTCTGCTCGCGGGTATGCTCGCGACGCTGGTCTCGATCTTCCCCGCGTACTACGTTTCCTGGGGACGTTACACGCAACTGGCGGGGCTGCTGATCCTGCCGCCGCTGGCGGCGAGTTTCTGGAGTCTGGGGCGCCATCCGCGGATGCGACGAGCGATGGAGTTGACGATGCTCGCCGCCGGCCTCTTGCTCGTGCACGCGCGCGTCACGGTCGTCTTCGCCGTGCTCGCCGCGATCCTCGCAGCGATGCTCATCGCGGAGCGCAAGTGGAGGGGAGTGACGTGGTGCGGCGCCGCCGGCGCGACCGCGTTGCTGATCGCATCGCCGTGGATGGTGACGCTTCTGCGTGCGCCGCAGGTGCGGATGATCGTCGCTCCCGCCGCGGAAGAAAGACCGCGATGGGAGACGTCGAACGCGACTCCGGACGATCTGGTGTGGGTGCCGCACAACACGTTCCTCTTCGGTCTCGCCAGCGGAGGCCTGCTCGGCGTCGCTCCGTTTCGCCTCGGTCTCGCGGCGCGTCTGGCGGCGATCGGATGGTGGGTGTTGCTCGTGGTGTTACTGCAACGAAGAGCGATGCGAAAACGCCGCGCGGTCGATCGACGCGACCGATGGCGGATCGGCATCATCGTTCTGTGGGTGCTGATGACGGCACTGCTTGTCAATCTCGATCGCTTCGGGTTGCCGCGCATGCGCGTGGTCACGAATAGCGCGGCGGTGATCATGCTGTTCGTGCCGCTGTCGATCGCCGGCGCGCATCTGCTGCGCTGGGTCGCGGACGAGATCGTGCCGATGTCGCGCCGGCGCGCGATTACGCTTGCGGCTGCGCTGCTGATCGGAGTCGTCGGTGCTTCGAGGCTCCTGCACATCGTCAACCCCGCGACCGTGCTCGCGACGGACGCGGATCTTCGCGCGCTGGAGTGGATACGCGCCGCGACGCCCGCCGGCGCACGATTCGCGGTCGGCGTGCAGCCATGGATCGGCGGGTCGTACATCGGCATCGACGGCGGCTACTGGATTCCACTCATCGCCGGACGCGAATCGATCCTCCCTCCCGGTTTGTATCCCTGGGTCATGCCGCACGATCGCGTCGCGTCGATCACCGACTTCCTGGCGGCGTGGTACCAATCCGCACAGACCGCCGACGCCGCGGTGTTCGATACCCTGCGGACGCGCGGCGTCACACACCTCTACTTCGGGGAGCGCAATACCACTCCGCTGCGCACCATCGCCGCGGGCTCGCCGCGCCTGGCCCGCATCTACAGCGCGGATGGTGTGGAGATCTTCATGTTGCGAGGGGCATACTTGTCGCCGTGACCGAACGTTACTGCTCGAATTGCCGCGCCGAGCTCCCGCCGAAGGTCGACGCTTGTCCGGATTGTGGTGTGTTCGCGGGCGATATTTTCGATGAGCGCTCGCTGCGGCCGCGCACGCGCCGCAGTTTCTTCGTCGCGCTCATCGTCGCAATCGCCGCCGTTGCCGCGGTGGGCGCCTACCTGTCGATCCCGAAACCCGAACCGCCGACCGCGCCGAAGCCGGCACCGCCCGGAACGCGCGTCGTCGGCGACCGCCCGGGCGGCGCGCGCCGCGCAACCGGTGCGGAGATCACGGAAGCCGAAGCGACCCGCCTCCTCCGCAGCCACCTTGCATCGACGACGGCGATTACCAACACGTGCCTCGTAGTGATGAGCCACGGCGCGCGAAAGGGCGCGTATTTCTTCACCGCCTACAACCGCTGCGACAACGTCCGCCTCGGCCGCTGGCGCATCGATGGGAAGACGGGCGATGTGGCGCTGGCGAAAAGTTCGGCGTAGAGTCCGCCGATGCTTCGTACCGCCACGCTTTGTTTTCTGCTGCTGATCCCCGTCCATTCATCTGCGCGCGCCAAAGACCTCACGGTCAATCTCAAGTTCGTTCCGCAGGAAGGTGTGCATTCGGAGTCGCCCGACATCGCACCCTCGATGCTCGAGCGCGCGTTCGAGTTGCGCGTCGAGGACAGCCGCGCTGCGAGTGACGCGATGCGGATCGGCAAAGGCACCGACGACGATGACGAGGTCTTCTCCATCGCCTCCGGCAGCGACGTCGTGAGCTACGTCAAAGACACGCTCGCCGCGCTTTCGGGCGACTGGGGACTGAAGATCGCGGCGCCAACCGATCGCGTGCTGACCGTGAAGGTCGCCCGCTTCTTCGTCGACGAGAGCAACAAGGCCGTCGGTTCGATGTACGCGTCGGAAGTGAAGCTCGCGTGGACGCTCGCGGACGCGAAAGGACGCCAGCTCGCGGAAGGGACCGGCTCCGGCTCCGCGCACCGCTACGGACGCGCGCGCAGCGCCGACAACTGCAGCGAAGTCCTGAGCGACGCACTGAAAGAGGCATACGCCGCCGTCCTCTCCTCGCACAGCCTGCAGACAGCATGGATCTCCGGTGAGGCCGCCGCCGGCGCGGCGCCGGCACCCCAGGAGAAAGGAAGCGTGGAAGAGCGCCTGCGCAAGCTCGATGACCTGCTGAAGAAGGGCCTCATCACGAAGGACGAGTACGCGAAGAAACGCGCGGAGATCCTGAAGGACGTGTAGTGAAACCATCTCGAGCGACGGGCTCTCAGCCCGTCGAATCGTGATCACTGACGGGCTGAGAGCCCGTCGCTCCAGAGCGTGGCCCGCGTCACATTGAAATCCACCGCCGGTGCTACTCTCACCGCTCCAATACAAGAAACGAAGGAGCGGTGTATGCGACGCCTCTTGCCCGTCGTCCTTTTCCTTTCTCTTCCTCTCTTTGCTGAAGATGCCGGAACGAAGTTCGCCGTGGCCATCGAAGATGGCGATCTCGCCGCCATCACGGCGCTGATCGAGGACGACGGCGCCGCCGTCGACACGTCCATCGACTATGGCGAGCATTCCATCACGCCGCTGCTGAAGGCATCGTGGGATGGCGATCTACCGATCGTGCAGTATCTGATCGGCAAAGGCGCAAACGTCAACGCCCGCGCCAGCGATACGAAGGAAACCGCGCTGATGAACGCCGTGACGCGCGGCCACCTCGAGGTCGTCAAAGCGTTACTCGGAGCCAAAGCCGACGTCACGCTCCGCAACAGCTTCGACTTCAACGCCTTCACCACCGCAGTCGCGGCGGGCAATCAGGAAATCGCCGGAATGCTCCTCGACGCCGGGGCGAAAATCGGCGACGGCACGAGCGGTCTCACCCCGCTCGCGTTCGCGGTGAGCAGCGGCAACGTCGACATGATCCGCTTCCTCGTGTCCCGCGGCGCCGACGTCAACCAGGGCGCGAAGAAAGGCGAACAGACGGCGCTCATCAACGCGATTTACGGCGCCCAGATCGAGGCGGTGAAGACGCTCATCGAGCTGAAGGCCGACGTCAACGCGAAGTTGAAGGACGGCACGACGCCGCTGAAACTCGCGAAAAAAGGCGATCAAACGGAGATCGTGGCGCTGCTCGAAGCGGCGGGAGCGAAGCAGTGAAGCGCGCGCTGGTGGTTGCGGTTCTCGCTCTCTCGCTACACGCCGCGGATACAGGAAAAGCCGCGGGCAAGTTCGTCGTCGACAAGTCGACCACGCGAGCGCTCACACACGCATACGCGGTCGACCGGAACGGACTGCTGAAAGTCGTGCTCGCGAGCGCAGCCGTCGAAGAAGCAGAGCTCTTCGATGACGAAGCATTGCAGGCCGCCGTCGGCGCGCGCGACCTGAGCGCGCTGGTCATCGAGCTCGACGCCGATCGGAAGGAAGCGGCGACGTTCTTCTGCGATCCGAAACTGCCCGCCGGTCTGGAAGTGCGAACGGTCACGAAGTTCCAGCCGAAGAAGTCCGGCGAGGGTGCGCTCGCGGGCCGGATGACGATGAAGGATCCCGACTTCTCGTTCTCATTCGACTCGACGTTCGACGCGCCGATCATCGTGCAGACGATGACCGACAAGGCGCCGCCGGCTGAGGAGATTGCGGAGACTCCGGAGGCGCTGCGGAATGCGGTGGAGAGGGGCAACGTCGATGTCGTGAAGCACCTCCTCGAGCGCGGCGTCGACAAGAACACCCAGGATGCGTACGGCCAGTCGCTGGTCATGAATGCCGTGTCCAATCATCGCAACGACATCGTGAAGTTGCTCATCGACGCGGGTGCCGACATCAACGCGCCGAATCAATATCGCATCGCGCCGCTCGCGGTCGCGGCCGAGCAGGGGCATCTCGATCTGGTGAACATGCTCGTCGCGGCTGGCGCGAAAGTGAACGCGCGCGACACAGCGGGCAGCACCGCGCTTTCCGTGGCGATCCTCCGCGGGTACACGGAAATCGTCGCGGCGCTGATCGAAGCCGGTACCGACCTGCAACGCGACAAGGAAGATCTCCTGGCGCTGGCCGCCGACAAACCCGAGATCAAGGCGATGCTCGAAGCAGCAATGGCAAAGACGAAGTAAAGGAGAGACCGATGTTTTCGACGATCCAGAGGAGCTACACCATCTTCCGCCAGTCCCTCGGCCTCCTGCGGCAGGACAAGGAAATCCTGGTCTTTCCGCTGCTCTCCGGCATCTTCACCATCATCGCCATGGCGGGATTGATCTTCGCCGGTGCGATCACCGGATTCTTCCAGCGTCTCGTCGAAACCGGCGACCGCTCGCTCGAAGGCAACCTGCTCGGCTACGCCGCACTGTTCGTCTGGTACTTCGTGAGCTGGTTCATCGTGCTCTTCTTCAACGTCGGCGTCGTGGCGTGCGCACGCATCCGGCTCGACGGCGGCGATCCGACCGTCGCCGACGGTTTCCGCGCCGCGCGCGAGAACCTGAAGGCGATCTTCATCTGGGCGCTGATCTCCGCAACGGTCGGGCTGATCCTGCGAATGATCGCGGAACGCTCGAAGCTGATCGGCCAGCTCATCGCCAAGCTCCTCGGCGCGGCGTGGGCGGTCGCGACGTACTTCGTCGTGCCGGTGATGATCTTCGAGAAATCCGGCGCGCGCGCATCGATGAAGTCTTCGACGGAGCTCATCGGCCGCACGTGGGGCGAGTCGCTCGTCGCCGCCGCCGGCGTCGGCATCACCGTCATGCTCCTCGGCATCGGCGGCCTCGCGTTTCCCATCATCGGATTTCTGATCAGCCCAGCCGCGGCGCTGATCGGCCTCGGCGTGATGGTGCTGTATTGGATCCTGCTGGCGATCATCTCGTCGGCGCTGACCGGCATCTATCGCACGGGGTTGTATCTGTACGCGAAGGAAGGGCGGCCCCTGAACGGATTCGGCGAAGAGCTCGCCCGAACGGCATTCGCGGGGAAGGGCGCGGTGCCGCAGTTGTCGATCACCCGCCGCACTCCATAGTCAGATCCCATCATCCGGGCGCGGACGCCGCAGTGCCAGTTCCGCGGTCTTGCGCTGTTCCTTGATGATGCCCACCTGCTCCATCACGAGGCAATGTAGGCCCGGGCCTCGCCGCGCGTGCGGATGTTCGCGACCTTCGTTCGGATGGCGTCAATCTCCATGGGAGGCCGTTCGTACATCTCGATCTCAGTCTTCATCATGATCAGCAGCGTGCCGCAGAGATTGTCGTATTCGGGGATCGGCTCGGCGTCGATGAGCGCCCGCTCTTCGATAGTCAGGCGTGGTTGTGCCGCCAGCAGCACCGGCGACGGCGGCGCCAGCGACGTCGGGCAGTCCTGCCTCGCCTTCTTCAGCGAAAGCAGACGCAGGAGGTCGTTCGCCTTCGCATCGCGTTGCGTCAATGGTTTGAGACCGAACAGCTTCTGCTGCGCAAACTCGAGCAGATCGTCAATCCGCGGAGCGATGCCATACCGTTGCGCCGACGCGATGACAGCGTCCCAGCCGATGTCATCGCCAAGCACGATGGCGTCGACATCGCGGGTAACGCGAGGTCGCCCCAGAAGCGAAGCGGCGACCCCGCCGATCACGACGCCGGGAAGCTCTTCCTCAGTCATCCAGCGCATCACGTCGGCCAATGCGCCGGCGAGCGTGTCATTCATCGGATCCCTGACCGTCGCCGTAACTCCATCCACACTTCGCGAAGGCGCTCGTCTTCCTCGTCGAGCGAGGACCAGTCGAACAGCGACGCGGATCGCGCGAGCGCGTCGAGCTGGCGAAGCTTCACGTCGTACGGAACGAGCCGGAGCTCGCCCAGCTCCGCCTGCGCAACTTCCTTCCAGCGCGCGGCCCAGGCGCGAACGTCATCGCTCTCCCTGCAGGCGATTGTAGAGCGCCGCTCGCCCGTCAGGCCCTCCTGATACCAACCTCAGCGCTCGTGGCCTCCGAGTTGCATTCCGCCTCGCCTAGACTTTTCCCGTGGCCCGTCCGGCGCGGGCGGTCGGTCGCGAAACCGCTTCATCACAATCCACTTAGCGCGTTACTCCTCTCGGAGGGAGACCGGGCGTATGACGACCATTGGTATGGAGAAGGCCACCGAACTGGGGCCGAAGGACTTCGA
>DASPNA010000076.1:0-21461 GCA_035626775.1 Thermoanaerobaculia bacterium | reverse complement strand
CCCCCCATCCACCACCCGCGTTTCCCACATCTCCCACAGCCTCTGCTACTGGCAGAATAGAGGCCGGAGCGGAGTAAGTCTCAGCTCCACATCATCAACCGACTCACATATCGGCTGGTACGAAACGCGGGGGCACGTCAGTGAACACGACAGCGATGGCAAGTAGCGCGAGCTTGAGGATCTTCATGGTGCGCGGAGAGTACATGGTTTCTGCAGTGAGCGTATCCTCCGCGCATGCGCGTCATCGCTGACATCGCCCTGGTCATCGTCGCACTCCTCCACGTCGGGTTTCTCGTGCTGGAGATGTTCCTCTGGACGAAGCCGTTCGGGCGCCGCACGTTCGGTCTCTCGCGCGAGCTCGCCGAGGCGACGAAAGGGCTCGCCGCGAACCAGGGGCTGTACAACGGCTTCCTCGCCGCGGGCTTGATCTGGGGCGTGGTCGAGAACGCGATCTCGCTGAAGGTGTTCTTCCTCGCGTGCGTGATCGTGGCCGGAATCTTCGGCGCGATCACCGCGAAGCGTTCCATCCTCTTCGTGCAGGCCTTGCCGGGCGTCATTGCGTTGATCGCAGTTTTCGTCGCGCGTTGACGGCCTTCCGCCCGCGGCGTACATTGCCCGCAGTCCAAAAAGTTGGTCGCAGTTTCTTTGAGGAGGACTCCATGCGTCTGCTCTCTCTCCGGTCGTTCGTCCTCGTTCTCGCCCTCATCCTCACCGCATCGCTCTTCGCACAATCGCAGGCCACGACCGGTGTCATCGAAGGAACGGTCAGCGACGCTTCAGGCGCCGCGATTCCCGGCGTCACGATCTCGCTCCGCAACACGGCCACGAATTTCGAGCAGACGCAGGTCACGGACAGCGCCGGACGTTTCCGCGGCGTGCTCCTGCCTCTCGGCCCATACGAAATCAAAGCCTCGCTCGAGGGCTTCGGCGCACGAACCGTGAAAGGTATCGACCTCGGCGTCGGTCAAACGCGCACGATCGACATCACGCTTTCCCAGGCCGCGGTCTCCGAGGAGATCGTGGTGACGGCTGAGGCGCCGCTGATCGAGACGGCGCGGACCGAGGGGGCGACGCGGCTCGATGAAGAAGCGGTCTCCGATCTTCCCAATAACGGCCGCAATTTTCTCGATCTCACCAAGCTCACGCCGGGCGTCACCATCGTGCAGGGTCCTGATGGCGACGAGCTCTCGATCAATGGACAGAAGGGCATCGCCAACAACATTTCCGTCGACGGCGCGGACTTCAACAATCCGTTCTTTGGCGAGCAACGTGGCGGACAGCGTCCCGCGTTCACCTTCAATCTCGATGCAGTCAAGGAAATGGTCGTCGTCGCCGACGGCGCCAACGCGGAGTTCGGCCGCTCGCAGGGCGGCTTCGTGAACGTCATCACGAAGTCGGGCACGAACGACATGAGCGGCACCGCGCACCTGGTCTACAAGAACGATTCGCTCTCGTCGAATGCGCAGGCGGCGGATGGTTCCGAGGCGCCGAAGTTCGACTCGAATCAACTGCAGACGGGCTTCACGTTCGGCGGTCCGCTGATTCAGGACAAGCTGTTCTACTTCACCGCGTTCGATTTCCAGAAAGCGGAGTCGACGAAGCAGACCGAGGCGGACCGCATTCCGGCGAACATCCTGGCGGAGTTCGCGGAGCTCGGCAGCCCGAACGAGAACGCGCCGATCGACCGCACCAATGACGCGCGCGTGTTCCTCGGCAAGATCGACTGGAACGCGACCGCTTCGCATCTGCTCACCGCTCGTTACAACTACACGTGGTCGGAGCAGGAAAACGGCACGTTCGACGTCAACTCGTGGGGCGTGAGCGCGAACGCGATCGAGCAGGACCGCTCGCATTCCGTGACCGGTTCGGCGATCTCCACGCTGCGCAGCAATCTGCTCAACGAGTTCCGCTTCCAGTACGCGAAGGAAGAACGTCCGCGTCCGTATAACGGACCGATCATCACCGACGGCAGCGGCATCCAGCGTCCGCTGCCGGATACCGCGTTCGACTTCGTCGGCAGGTATCGCTTCGGCATGCCATTCTTCATCCCGGTCGAGTACTACGACACGCGCGTGCAGTTCAACGACAACGTGTCGATCCTGCGCGGCGCGCACTCGATCAAGATCGGCGCCGAATACAACCGCGTGAACTCCGTGCAGACATTCCTCGGATTCGCGAACGGCCGCTACATCTTCCGCTCGGCGGACGACTTCCTCCGTTATCGCAACACGGGGCCATGGGTGGAATGCTCGGACGGCTCCCAGCCGGCGACGACCTGCCCGGCAGGGACCACCGCCACCGGCGGTCCGGTGCTGCTCTATCTGCAGCAGGCCGGCGTCGGCAGCATCTCCGTCGAAGAGGCGGGCACGCAGAGCATTCCGCAGACCGAGCCCGCCGTGTTCGTGCAGGACAGTTGGCAAGCCACGCCGAACCTGAACGTCCAGTACGGCCTGCGCTGGGAAGCGCAGCTTCAGCCCGACCCGATCACCGATCCCGAGGATGTTTTCTACGCGCCGTTCATCGGGACGACGAGACAGGGACAGGAGTTCCCATCGAACGGCGACATCCCATCCGACACGTCGATGTGGCAGCCGCGCCTCGGCATCTCATGGAATCCGGGCGGCGACGGCAGGAAAGTGCTGCGTGCGAGCGCGGGCATCTTCTACGGACGCATCCCGGGCCTGGCGCTGGCGTCGTCGCGCTCGACGAACGGCAGCCGCGGCCAGACCATCTTCCGCAGCAGCACCGTCAACTTCGACGGTTGTCTGCCCGTCTATCCAAACAAGCTTTCCGCTTCATGCGTGGGAGCGCCGGATCATCCGGACGTGTTCGTGTTCGATGAAGACTTCCAGAACCCGCGCACCACGTCGATGTCGTTGTCGTGGGAACAGGAGCTGATTCAGGACTACGCCTTTCTCGTCAAATACAACTACGCGAAGGGCGAGCACATCACGCGGTTCCGGAACGCCAACGATCCGCTGCTCATCAATGCGCCGGAATCATGCACGTTCGCCTGCGGTCCGTGGAGCAGCGGACTGGGAGCGGGTGGCGGGAACGGGATCGGCGTGCTGACGGTGGTCGAGTCGACGGCGAAGAGTCTCTATCAAGGTCTGACGCTGGGCGTGACGAAGCGGCCGACGAACAACCTTTCGTTCCAGGCGTACTACACGTACTCGAAGGACAAATCGGACGACGACAACGAGCGCGATCCGTTCTCGTTCCGCTACGCCAAGGTCACCGATCTCGACGCGGAGTACAGTTACTCGGACCGCGATCAGCGTCACCGCCTGAACAGCTGGCTGCTGTGGAACGCGCCGTATGGAGTCGACCTCAACTTCCGCTACTCGTATCGTTCGGCGCAGCCGAAATCGATCACCGCCACCGGCGCGGACGCGGCGACGCCGCAGGATCGTTGCTCGGCTCGACGCCCCGACGGTGCCTGCACGATCAACTCGACCGTCACGCGCCGCAACCTCGGGCGCAAAGACAACGAGTTCTCGTCGCTCGACATCCGGCTGTCGAAGCAGTTCCCGGTCGGCAACGGCCTGACCATCGAGCCGGCGCTGGACGTGTTCAATCTCTTCAACAGTGCGAACTTCCGCCGTCCCGAAGTGACGAACCTCGTGTTCAACTTCGACGGCACCGTGCAGAGCGGCGATGGCGATCCGCGCCAGATGCAGCTCGGGTTGCGCGTGATCTGGTAACTTGAAGGCAGTGCCTCGGAGTTCCTCGGGTACCTCGGAGTTCCTCGGAGGGGAAAAGTCAAAACCTCTCCGGCCCCTCCGAGTACTCCGAGGTACTCCGAGGCAACTCCGAGGTACTCATCGTGATTCGCGCGGTTCTCTTCGACTGGGATGGCACGCTGGTCGACACGGCTGAGGCGAGCTACCGCTGCTACGTGCGGATGTTCGCGGAGTTCGCGATTCCGTTCGATCGCGACACGTACGCGCGCACGTATTCGCCAAACTGGTATCTGACATTTCGCGCGCTCGGACTCGATGAGCAGCATTGGAGTCGGGCCGATCAACGTTGGCTCGAGCATTTCGCCGATGAACAGGTCGAACTGCTCGAAGGGGCGCGTCATGTGCTCGAGACGCTGACCGCGCGGGGCCTCGCCACCGGCATCGTCACGAGCGGCAGCCGCGATCGCGTGGAGCGTGAGCTCGAGCTGCACGGCCTCGCGGCGCATCTGCACGAACGCGTTTACGGCTGCGAGGTGTCGCAGAAGAAGCCGCATCCCGAAGGATTGCTGTTGTGTCTCGACCGGCTGCGGGTGGCCGTGGACGAAGCGGTGTTCGTCGGCGACAGTCCCGAAGACATCGAAATGGCACGCGCGGCGGGCGTGTATTCGATCGCGGTGACGGGCGGCTATCCGAACCGTGATGCGCTGCTCGCATCGAGGCCGGACGTGTTCACGGAATCGATCGGCGCGCTGCTCGACGTGCTCGATTCGCGATGATGCGCCGCCTGCTTTTCATTCTCCTCGGCATCATTGCGATCGGCCTCATCGCCTGGCACGGCGCCAAGTTGTACCTCCTCCGCTCCGTCGCTCGGTACGACGGCGCGATCCGCACGCGCGTCACGGCGCCGGTCGAGATCACCTTCGACGCACGCGGCGTTCCGCAGGTGTGGGCGAAGACGGATACCGACGCGTACTTTGCGATCGGCTGGCTGCACGGATCGGAGCGGTTGTTCCAGATGGAACTGGTGCGACGGCTCGCGCGCGGCGAGTTGTCCGAGATCTTCGGTGAGCTCGCGTATGAAACGGACGTCTTCCAGCGGCGGATCGGATTCGCGCGGGATGTGAGTGCCGCGAAACTGAGTCCGTCCGCGCGTCTCGCCGTCCAGCGTTACGTCGACGGCATCAACGCGGCCATCGCGCAGGCCGATGTGCTTCCGCCCGAATTCGCCTTGCTGCGATTGAAGCCGCGGCCGTGGACGATCGAAGACTGCCTGGCCATCACGCATTATCAGACGTGGTTCTCGCATCAACTGATGGATCAGGATCGCCGCTATCAGAAACTGATCGAGAAGCTGGGCATGCCGGCGTCGGTGCTCGCGAACGCAGGGCATCCATGGTCGCCGCCGACCGTGCCCGATCTGCGCATCACCACGGCGTCCAACTCGTGGGTCGTCGCGCCGGCGCATTCATCGACGCGTGCCGCGTTGCACGCGGCCGATCCGCATCTCTCGATCGATCAGGTGCCGGGACTCTGGTACCTGGCCGGATTGCATTCTGATGAAGGCCTGAACGTCGTCGGCGTGACATACGGCGGCGCGCCGTTCGTGGTGATGGGGCACAACGCCGACATCGCCTTCTCCTTCACCGTCGCCTCGGTCGACCTCATCGATTACTACGACGACGCGCCGGCCGGGCCTGCAATCCGCGAAGAGATTCGCGTGAAAGGCGAAGACAAGCCGCGTGTGCTCGACGTGCGCCGCGGCGCGCGCGGTGTGATGATCGACGACAAGACGTCGCTGCGCTGGGCTGGATTCGATTTCGCCGCCGCGGAGATCTCCGACGCCGCGCTGCGTCTGCAGAAGGCGAAGACATTCGATGACTTCCGTCGCAGCGTCTCGCGCTTCGGCGCGCTCGATGCGAACTGGCTCTACTCCGATCGCGCCGGCAACATCGGCTATCAGCTCGGCGCGCCGATTCCGATCCGCGACTACGACACGTACACGCGGCAGAAGGCCAGCGACGCGAACACCGTGTGGCGCGGCTATCGCGCGCTCGAGGAAACGCCGCACGCGCTGAATCCGGCGCAGGGATTTCTCGCCAGTTGCAACAACCAGCCGGTGAACAAAGCGGCGTGGCCGTATCCGATCCCCGGCTTCTACGATCCGTACCGCATCGTGCGTGCGACCGCGTTGCTGCCAACGAAACGCACGCCGGCCGACATGCACGCGATGCAGCTCGATCTCACATCGGGTCTCGCAACGCGGTGGAAATCGCTCGCTGCCGATGGCGCGAAATCAGCGAAGCTGGACACGGAAGCGCAACTGCTGGCGCAGTGGGATGGCGCCATGAAGTCCGACAGCAAAGCCGCGGCATTGTTCGCGGCGTGGTGGCGGCGCATGCCGCATGCGGTCTTCGAGGACGAGCTCGCGGACGAATGGAGCACCGGCCGCGTGCTGCTCGATGAAGCGCTCACGACGAATTCGCCTGCCATCGACGACCGGCGCACTCCGCAGGCCGAAACGGTGATCGAGATCTCCGCGCGTGCGATGCGTGACGCGAAATCGATCGCGAACGGACGCACGTGGGGCGAAGCATGCACGCTGCTCGTGAAACATCCACTCGCACGCGTGAAACTGCTCCGCGGCTTGAATCGCGGTCCGTATCCGGGCGCCGGCGATCCCGGCACGCTGAATGCGAATTTCTACAGCTACGACGACGAGACGCAATCGTTCCACACGAACATCGGGCCGAGCATGCGCTTCGTGCTGGATTGGGCGGACGTCGACGCGTTCACGCTCACCGGCGCGCTCGGACAATCGGGCAATCCGTTCAGCCCGCACTACGATGACTTCCTGCCGATGCTGCTCGAGGGCGAGTCGTGGACCGTGCCGTTTTCGCGCGAACGGGTCTACGCGAGAAAACAATCGCTGCTGCGTCTCACGCCCTGATCCGCACGGATGCGAATGCATGTAGCCTTCTCCCCGCGATGCGGGGAGAAGGTGGCCGAAGGCCGGATGAGGGGCGTTCGCTCTCCCTCATCCGCGCTTCGCGCACCTTCTCCCCTCTGCGGCGGGGAGAAGGCTACTCAATGACGCACATCCGTGAGATGGCACGTCACGCACGGATGCGGCGATAGCGCGCATTCACCAGCGCGTATACGCCGTACGCCGCGAGGCCGAGCCCGGCCAGCACCAGCACCGGCTGCGGCAGCTCCTGCAACGCGCCGGTCGTGCCGTGCGCAGCGCTCGAATCGTGACGCAGTCCCGCGATTACGAGCGACCCTCCGATCACGAAGAAGACCAGGCCGCGGGCGCCGATGCCGAAGCGCGAAATCAGCACGACTTTGTCTCGCACGCGCGCGTCCATTTCGCCGAGGCTGAGACGCTTGCTGAGCTTTGCGTCCCATGCGGCGTAGAGCTGATATGCGCCATATCCGACGATGCCCAGTCCCACCAGCACGACCAGCCAGCGGCCGAATGGTTGTTGCATCAGACGTCCGGTCCAGTGGGCCGCCTGACTGTCTCCTCCGGAGCCGCCGCTGCGTCCGCCCTTCATGATCATGCGGACGATCTCGAACACGAACAGCGAGTACACCAGGCCGCGTCCGATGCTCGCGAGGCGCACGCCGATGCCTTTGGCGTCGCTGCCGCGATGTTCGTTGTCGGTGACGGCGCTGACGAAACGCCACAGCACGTACCCGACCATGCCCAGCGCGATCACCGCGAGCAGCACGCGTCCGAACGGCTGCTGCCGGATCAGCGCGAATGCGTCTTCATGTCCGCCCGTCGACCCGCGCTTGCCCATCGCGGCTGCGACGGCGAAGCCGCCGACGATCATGTAGACCACGCCGATCGAGGCGTAGCCGAGTCGCGCCAGACGTTCGATCACGAGCATGCACGTAGAACGAAGCGTGCCAGCCTCGTCCTCATGCACAAGGTTCGCTGCGCAACGTGCGCGAATTGCTGAAATAGTGCGTTTTCCGGCCGAAAAACGCGAAAAAATGCATTGCTTCGCGAAGCGTTCGTCGCTACATTGCGTCCGCTCGTCCACACCGGCGAGACACGCCGAAAAGGAGAACAAACCCACTCATGGCATCAGGTCCAATGACGAAATCGCAGTTGATCAACCACATTGCGGAAGAAGTCGACGTTCCGCGCAAGACCGCCGTGCGCTTCCTCGAAGTGCTGGGCGAAGTGGCATACAAGGAAGCGAAGAAGGGCTTCACCTTCCCCGGACTCGGAAAGCTCGTCCTCGTGCAGCGCAAGGCGCGTACGGGACGCAACCCCGCCACCGGCGCCGCGATCAAGATCCCGGCCAAGAAGGTGCTGAAGTTCCGCATCGCCAAGGCCGCCAAAGACGCGATCCTCGGCAGCAAGAAGTAAGCGTGCGCTCGGGGGACAGGCCGCGCGCCTGTCCTCCACCCGAGTGAGAGGAGGCATTCCTTGCCGCATCGTTATCCGCAGGAGGCTGCACTTCGCGACGGCCGCCGCGTGCTGCTCCGTCCCTTCAACGGAAAGGACGTCGAAGCGCTCTACGATTTCTTCCATCGCATGCCGCTCGAGTACCGGCGCTTCGCGTGGGACAACGTCGACAACCGCCAGCTCATCGAAGCGTGGGGCCGCAGCGTCGATTACGACAAGGTGTTTCCGCTCGTCGCGCTGACCGGCGGCAATCACATCGTCGCCGACGCCACGCTGCACATGCGCAAAGGCGGCCCGCTGCGCCTGGTCGGCCGCATCAAGTGGATGCTCGATCCCGAGTACCGCGGCATCGGACTCGGAACGACGCTGGTGCAGCACCTGATCAACATCGCGCGCGAGCGTGGCCTCCGCCACATCAGTTGCATGCTGATCTCCGACCTCGAAGCGGATGCCGTGCAGACGCTGGAGGGTCTCGGCTTCAAGTCGTTCGTGCAGACGGGATATGGAACGGATCCGGACGGAAATCAGCACGACATGACCAAGTTGATCTTCAAACTTTAGTCAATGTTCCGGAGCGACGGGCTGGGAGCCCGTCGCTCCACAGGTACTCACTCGAGCTCGATCTCCTTCAACCTCTGCGCCGCTTCAGACGCATCGGGGCTGATCGTCAGCGCAACCGCCAACTCCGCGCCCGCTTCGCGATAACGCTTGGCAACGGACAGCACGTGCCCGCGCGCGAGATGCGTTTCCGCGAGTTGCGGCGCGAGCTCCACCGCGCGACGACTGGCGACATCCGCTCGCTGCAGCACCGTTGCGTCCGCGCGGCCGTCCGCGAACTGCGCAACGAGTGCATCCGCCAGTCCTGCGTACGCGAGCGCGTAATGCGGATCGAACTGAATCGCGACCTCGAACATCCCCACGGCCGCCTCCAGCGCATCGGGCGTTTTCTGCCCGAAGTACGAGTGACCCTTCAGGTAGAACTCGTACGCGTGCATGCGAATCGGGCCTGATTTGATGGCGTTGCGATGGCGCTCCGTCAACACGCCGAGCAACACGTGCGTCGTGGTCTCGGCAATCTCTTCCTGCAGCGCGAATACGTCGCCGGCCTGTCGATCGTATTTCTCGGACCAGACGTGATCCGCGTTCATGACGTCGACGAGATGCACCGTGATGCGCAATCGATCGCCATCCTTGCGCACGCTGCCGCGCAGGACGTGATCGACGCCGAGCTTCTCGCCGAGGGTGCGCAGGTCGTCGTCGGATCGAAAGTCGAAGGCGAGCGCGCGCGAGATCACGCGCAACTCCGGAATCCGCGTCAGCGTGTTGATCAGCTCCTCGGCCATCCCATCGCAGAAATGTGCCTGGTCGCGCGCGGGGCTGAGGTCCGTGAAGGGCAGCACCGCGATCGATTTTCGTGTCGAGATCGAGGCCGCCGCGGTCGATGGATGAAACGACGGCGGCGGATCGGTCGCGGTCGTGCGCGCGCCGGTGCGCGTGATCTCGCCGACGAAACGGAAGCCGCGGCCATACACCGTGCGAATCCAGCGCGGCTCGGCGGACGAATCGCCGAGGGCGCGTCGCGCGTCGCGGATGGCGGTGGTGAGCGCGGACTCGGAAACGTGCACGTCGCGCCACACCGTGTCGAGCAACTCCTCTTTCGGCACGACGCGCGCGCGGTGCTCGATGAGGAAGTTCAGCACTTCCAGCACGCGCGGTTCCGTCTTCACGACCTCGCCGTCGCGACGCAGTTCATAACTGCCGAGGTCGAGCTCGAACTCTCCGAATCGATACATGGACGTCACTGAATCTACCGGCTTTCCCTACATTTTCTCCCTGATTGACGGAACGCTGTCCGCTAGATTCCCACACAACTGGCTGCCCATCCGCCAGCGCAATTCAAAAACAGCCGATTGACCACTTCTCCCGGAGGGCTCATGACCGTGATGGAGCATCCTGTCAGTGCGGACGTCTATGCAGGCCGCGTTGCCCGCACATTGAACAGCGGTTTCATCACGATGATGATCAGTGTCGGCCATCGCACCGGCTTGTTCGACGTGATGGCGGCGCTGCCGCCGGCGACGAGTCATGAGATTGCAGCCGCCGCCGGGCTCGCGGAGCGCTACGTGCGCGAATGGCTCGCAGCGATGACCAGCTCGCACATCGTCGATTACGACGCGCGAACGGGAGTGTATTTCCTGCCGATCGAATACGCGGCCGTGCTGGCGCGCGGCGCCGGCGAGAACAACCTCGCGCCGATGGCCGAGGTCTTCGCGTCGCTCGCGGCGGTCGAAGACATGGTCGTGGCCGGATTCCGCGGCGGCGGAGGCGTGATGCCGCAGGCGTACGAGCGGCTGCACGAACTGATGTCCGCGCAAAAGCGCAAGCGGATCGACGAGTCGTACATCGACGTGCTCCTGCGGCTCATGCCCGGAATGCGCAATCGTCTCGAAAAGGGAGCGCGCGTGCTCGACGTCGGCTGCGGCGACGGCGCTCTCATCAACGCGATGGCGCGGGAGTTTCCACACTCGAAGTTCCGCGGTTATGACATCGCGCGCGCCGCGATTCAGCGCGCGTGCGAGCATCGCGAGGAAGCAGGCGTGCGCAACGTGGAGTTCATCCGCGGCGACGCGCTGCACATCGACGAGCCGCGCTCGTACGATCTCGTCCTCGCGCTGGAGTCGTTGCACGAACAATCGTTTCCCGGCGCCGTGCTGCGCAACATCGCCAGGTTGCTCGTCCACGACGGCGTGTTCGTGATGCAGGAAGCGGCGGCGTCGAGTCATCTCGCGCGCAACATCGAGCATCCGTTCGCGCCGATGCTCTACACGCTCTCGTGCATGCACGCCGTACCGGTGGCCCTCGGCGATGAGCGCGGCGAGGCGCTCGGGCGGATGTGGGGACAGGAACGCGCGCAACGGATGCTGCTCGAGGCCGGCTTCCGCAACGTGCGGTTCGAGTCGCTCGCGTCCGATCCGCTGAGCACCTACGCGATCGCCGGGAAAGAATAACGCGCCCCTCGATCCGCCCTTCGGGCACCTTCTCCCCGGCAAGCGGGGCGAAGGCTACATTGGTGCCGAAGGCGTATGAGGCGTGCGTCCAGTAGCATGTTCAGCGCATGCACAAGCCTTACGTCGCTCCCGAACAATCGCTGCCCGAGTTCACGTGGCGCGGGCTCGTGCCGGGCATCCTGCTCGGCATCATCTTCGGCGCCGCGAACGCGTACCTCGGCCTGCGCGCCGGCCTGACCATCTCCACCTCGATCCCGATCGCGGTGATGACGGTCGCTGTCTACAAGATCATCCGCGGCAACATCCTCGAGGCGAACATGTCGCAGACGATCGGCTCGGCCTCGAGCTCGGTCGCGAGCGGCGTGATCTTCACCCTGCCCGCGCTGTTTCTGTGGGGCGTCGCGCCGTCGCTGCTGCAGATGACGCTCCTCGCGCTCGCGGGCGGCGTGCTCGGCACGCTGTTCATGATCCCGCTGCGCAAGTACCTCATCGAGAAAGAGCATGGGACGTTGCCGTATCCCGAGGGGACGGCGTGCGCGGAGGTGCTGATCGCGAGTCAGGGCGGCGGCCGCGCGCGCGGCGTGTTCGAGGGACTGATCGCAGGCGCTGCGTTCAAGGCGATCGTCGGCGGGTTTCGCTTCATCCAGGATGAGATCAGCGTGCGCGTGCCATTCCTGCGCAAAGGTGAGCTGGCGACGGAAGTCTCCGCCGCGCTGTTCGGCGTCGGCTACATCCTCGGGCCGCGGGTCGGTGCGGTGATGGTCGGCGGCGGATTGCTGTCGTCGCTGGTGATCATTCCCTGGATCGCGTACTGGGGCGCGGGACAGACCACGCCGTATTTTCCGGAACTGAAACTGACCATTGATCAGATGAGCGCGGGGCAGATCTGGTCGCGTTACGTGCGCTACATCGGCGCGGGCGCGGTGGCGGCAGCGGGGATCATGACGCTGATCCGCAGCATCCCGACGATGGTGGAGAGTTTCCGCGTCGGCACCAGACAGATGCGCAAGCGCGCCAGCGAACACGAAGTTCCGGCGCGCACGTCGCACGACATGCGGTTCTCCTCGACCATCATTGGCGCGATCTGCGTCATCGCGCTCCTGGCCACGGTGCCGCAGGCGTTCAGCACGTTGCCGCAGTTCTCGCATCGGCTCGTGGCTGCGGTGCTCGTGGCGATGTTCGCGTTCTTCTTCGCGACGGTTTCGTCGCGCATCGTTGGTCTCGTCGGCGTGACGTCGAATCCGACCAGCGGCATGACCATCGCCGCTTTGCTCGGGACCGCGGCAGTGTTCATGGCGCTCGGCTGGACCGACCTGCAGGGCAAGGCGGGCGCGCTTGCGATCGGCGCGGTCGTGGCGATCTCCGCATCGATCGCCGGCGACACCTCGCAGGATCTGAAGACCGGCTATCTCCTCGGCGCCACGCCGCGTTATCAGCAGATCGGCCAATTGCTCGGCGTGCTCACGTCGGCTACGTTCGTGTGCATGGCGGTGCTGCTGCTCGGACGCGCGTATGGCTTCGGCACCGAAGAGATTCCGGCGCCGCAGGCGACGCTGATGAAGCTCGTGATCGAAGGCGTGCTCGATCAGACCCTGCCGTGGACGCTCGTCGCGATCGGCGCCGGGATCACCTGCATGGCGGCGTTGTTCCGTTTGCCGACGCTCGCGTTTGCGGTCGGGGTGTATCTGCCAGTGGCGGCGATGGTGCCGATCTTCCTCGGTGGCCTCGTTCGCTGGCGCACCGATCGCGGTCCCGATGCAGCGGCGCGATCGGATCAGGGCGTGCTGCTCGGATCCGGACTGGTCGGCGGCGAAGGGTTGGTGGGACTCGCGATCGCGGGTGTGGCCGTGTATCTCGGACAGGCACCGGCAGGATTCGGAAGCGGCTGGGCGGGGACGGCGGCGCCGTTGGTGTCGGCGGCGGTGTTTCTCGCGTTGATCGTATGGTTCGCGCTCGCCGCCAAACGCAACGCGGGAGCGCCGGCGTCCCGCGCCGGCTGATGTGGCAGCGTCTCGCGCTGCCGC
Source organism: Thermoanaerobaculia bacterium (assembly GCA_035626775.1). Classification (GTDB taxonomy): domain Bacteria; phylum Acidobacteriota; class Thermoanaerobaculia; order Gp7-AA8; family Gp7-AA8; genus QHVT01. The sequence continues at coordinate 8,326 of DASPNA010000076.1, read as the reverse complement.
CGGTGAAGGGTGGTGGAATCCTTCGCCTGTGGCACACGCGCAGGCTTCCCCCGTCCATCCCCAGCGGCGGCGCGGGACGCCGGCGCTCCGCTTCTAGACCCGTCGCAAGATCGACCGTACGAGCGACAACAGCAGGCTCGCCTCGCGCGTCGTGAGCGCCGCCCGTCCGGCGAGCGCCTGCAACTCCGCACACATGCGATCGGAATCGCGGTTGCCGAAAAACTCGATCTGCTCGAGCAACGCGCGCGTCTGCAGATTCAGCGTATTCAGCAACTGATGCGGCGGACGCTCGGGCACTTCCGCAGGCGGACGCAATCCCTTGCCCAGCTCATAGCAGAAGATGCCCACCGACTGCGCGAGGTTCATGGTCGGAAACTCCGGCCACGTCGGAATCGATGCGGTGCGCTGACACAGCATCACCTCACGCCCGGTCAATCCCCACTTCTCGCGCCCAAACACGATGCCGACGCGATGCTCATCGCCGACTTGTTCTTCAACGAGACGCCCAACGTCAGCAGGCGTGAGCGAGTCATACACCTGCCGTCCACGCACCGCGGTCGTGGCCACGGTCAGATGACAATCCGCGAGCGCTTCCTCGAGGGTGTCGACGCGCGTCGCGCTCTCCACCACATCGATCGCGCCGACCGCCCACCATGCGGAAACGTTGTCGGTCCGTTCCGTCTTGCCGCCGACGATCCAGAGGTCGGTGAACCCGAAGTTCTTCATCGCGCGCGCTGCCGCGCCGACGTTACCCGCTTCGAGCGGCTCCACGAGGATGATCCGTACGTTCCTCACGCGCCGGAGAGTATCCTTGCCGCACTCTTCTCATACAACTCGGATGCAAGGAGGCGCACATGCGTCAGTTCCGCTTCGTCCTCCCCCTCGTTCTTCTTCTCGCCACCAGCGCCGCCGCGCAGGTCACCGGATCGCTCACCGGGGACGTCACCGATCCAACCGGCGCTCCCTTGCCCGGCGTCGTCGTCGAAGCGCGCAGCCCGTCGCTCCAGGGCGTTCTCACACGCGTGACGGAAGTCACGGGTCATTACAACTTCCCGATTCTGCCGCCGGGCGAGTACGAGGTGCGCTACATCCTCGACGGTTTCGCAACGGCGACGCGCAACGTCAGCGTGCGTCTCGGCCGTGAAGTGAGAAGCGAGGTCCAACTGAGTCCCGCCGCGATGTCCGAATCGATGACCGTCGTGGCCAGCGCGCCGGTACTCGACACCACGTCGACGAACATCGGCTCGAACCTCAACGTCGCAGCGATCGAAACGCTGCCGACCGGCCGCAATTACGCGTCGATCGTGCAGGTCGTGCCGGGCGTCTCGAGCGACGCCAATCCCCACAATGCCTCGCAGAGCACGATCACCGTGTACGGTTCGTCCGGCGCCGAGAACGCGTTCTACATCGACGGCGTCAACACGACGCAGATGGAGTACGGCTTTCAGGGAAAGAACCTGAATTTCGAGTTCATCCAGGAAGTAGACGTGAAGACCGGCGGATACGAAGCCGAGTTCGGACGCTCCACCGGCGGCATCATCAACGTCATCACGAAGTCCGGCGGCAACGAGCTGAAGGGCGACGTGTTCGGCTATCTCGATTCCGATTCTTTGCAGAGTGATACCGAGGAGATCGACTCGAGCAATGGGACGGTGGTGGGGTTCGACCGCAGCGACTGGGGCGCCGATCTCGGCGGCTTCCTGCTGCGCGACAAGCTCTGGTTCTTTGTCGCGTACGACTCCGTCGATCACTCCGCGGACAATCAACTGCCCGGCCTCACCGATATCGTTGCGGGCGAAACGAAGCAGGATCTCGGCTCCGCGAAGCTGACGTACAACGTCGCGCCGAGTCAGACGCTCGTGTTCACGTTCCTGCAGGATCCGCGCGTCGACACAGGCGCGATCGTCGACGCCAATCACACGCTCAATGGCGACGAGAGCACATACCTCGGCCGCTCCGACTTCGGCGGACGCGATTACGCATTGCGCTACGACGGCGTGATCGGCACGAACTGGGTCGTGACGGCGCAGGCTGCGCGGCATCAGGAACAGAACTCCGTTTCTCCCGCGACGAGTGCCGGTGATACGGTCCAATTTCGCGACGCCGCGCACGACTTTTTCCAGACCGGCGGCTTCGGCCTCATCCAGGACAAGAACTTCGAGCGCACGCATTACGCCGGTTCCGCCATGCGCCTCCTCGGCCGCCACGAGATCAAAGGCGGCATCGAATACGAGCTCGAAAAAGCGGAAGTCACGAAGCGGATGTCGGGCGGACAGCAGGTCGACATTTTCGAGAACGAGCACGACCCGTCGAAGCCGATCTATCGCCACTTCTACTGGACCACGCCGGATGCGACGGTCGGCAACGCGCCGACGTCGGAGCTGAACGCGTCGCCGGAACACAAGATCACGACGGTCTATCTGCAGGACCGCTTCACGGTCAACGACCGGCTCACGCTCAGTTACGGCGTGCGGTGGGACCGGCAGCAGATCATCGACGCATCCGGCGTCGTGCAGATCGATCTCAAGGACGACTACGCGCCCCGCCTCGGGGTCGTGTTCGATCCGAGCGGCAATCACACCTCGAAGGTGTACGGCTCGTACGGCCGCTTCTACGAGCAGATCCCGATGGACCTCGTGATCCGCTCTTATTCGTACGAACGCCAGCCGCGCATCATCAACTTCAGTCCGACCAGCCTGACCCCCGATCCCGACGCGGAGGCAGATGCGGACCTCGAGTCCGCGATCCTCGGTGGATTGCAGACGCCCGCCGATCCCGACCTGCGCAATCAGTACATCAACGAATTCATCCTCGGCTACGAACGCGAAGTTCGGCCGAATCTCGCGGTCGGCGTCAAAGGCATCTACCGCAACTACGGACGCGTGCTCGAAGACTTCCTGTGCGCCGATGACGGCACGTATTGCATCGGCAATCCGGGCGAGGGGCTGATGAGCGAGGTGTTCACGCTCGATTATTCGCGCACGTTCGACGCGCCGAAAGCGAAGCGCGATTTCAAAGGTGTGCAGCTCGACGCCACGAAGCGATTCGCGAACAACTGGCAGGGCATGGCGTCGTATCTCTATTCGAAGCTGGAAGGAAACTTCGACGGCGAGTACGCGCCGTTCACAAATGTCGGCGCCGATCCGAACATCACCGCCGCATACGATTACTACGACTTCTTCACCGACGGCGCCGATCTCACCAAGGTCACGAACAGAGGCCCGCTCTCGAACGACCGCCGTCATCAGTTCAAGGTCTCCGGCATTTACGAGACACCGTGGAAGCTCTCTCTCGGTGCCGCCGCGTACTGGCGCAGCGGTACGCCACTGACGCGGTACGGCTACTCCGACGCGTATGGCCGCTACGAATTCTTCCTGACCGAACGCGGCGCCGAAGGGCGCTCGCCGAGCAACTACGACGTCGATCTGCACTTCGGATATCCGTTCGCGCTCGGTTCCGCACAACTGAATCTGTTGCTCGACGTGTTCAATGTCCTGAACGCACAAAGACCGATCCTGCTCGATCAACGATGGGGATTTGCGGAAGCAGACAACGCCGCCGCGACTCCAACGAATCCACGCTATGGCGAGGCAGTCATTCGAACACCGCCAACGAGCGCGCGCATCGGAGTGAGGCTCAGCTTCTAGTGACGGACTACCCGGTGCTCGAAACGCAGCGTCTGCGCATGCAGATGCTGGAGGAATCGGATTTCGCCGAGTACGAGGCGATTCATACCGATCCGGAGGTGACGCGTTTCACAACGCGCACGCACATGGATCGCATCGACGCGTGGCGGCACCTGGCGATGATCGTCGGACACTGGCAACTGCGCGGCTTCGGCATGTGGGGCGTCTTCGAACGCGACTCCGGACACCTCGTCGGTCGTGTCGGTTTCTATCAACCCGCGGGCTGGCCCGATTTCGAGCTGGGATGGACGATGGGACGCGCGTCGTGGGGCAAAGGCTACGCACCGGAAGCAGCGCGTGCATGCGTCGACTATGCGTTCGACGTGATGCAGCGCGATCACCTGATCAGCCTGATCGATCCGGAAAACGTGAGCTCGATCCGAGTAGCCGAAAAAATCGGTGAGACGTTCGAGGGAGAGGTGGAGATTCAAGGTCACAGATCGCTGGTGTACGGTATCCACCAACGCTGAGCGCCTTCTCTGTGTCCTCTGTGGTGAAATCTATAACCACAGAGGACACAGAGAAGGCCCCTCGATCGTCACTCCAGTTTTGGCGAAAGCGTCGCGATCAGGCGCGCCAACCGCTCGCGTGCCGTCGTCTGCTCGTCCAGCGGTCCGGCCAGCATCCCTCTGATATCCGAGAGCTCGCGGACCACATCAGGCGTGGCGTCGCCGAGCTTGATGTTGCCGGTGACGGTGTCGGTCTCGGCGAGTTGTTGGCGCATGCGGGTTGCTTCCGCCATTTCGGCGGTGCGGCGTTCGAGCTCGCCGGGAAGTGTGAGCAACGCTTCATCGATGGCGTTTTTCAGTGCGCCGCGATTCATGTCGCGCGCGGCGACGAGCTCGCGAATCTCCAGCAGGCGCTTTGCGGCTGGGAAATGCGGACTGGTCGGATCGTCGACGAGCTTCGCCTGCACGAGCGAGACCTCGGCGACGGCCTGCTTCTCGCCGCTCTCCACTCCGAGCTCGACGACGACCTTCACGGACTTGCCGATCTCCGGCAGCGGACCGCCGGTCGAGTCGCCGGGATTCACCCACGTCTCGATCGGGATCTCGTGATGCGTGACCTTCCCGTCGAAGCCGGTGGAGTCGACGATCACATTGCGCACGTACACGCGATTGTTCGCGGAGAACGTGCCGCGCTTCTTCGGCGCCGAGACTTCGACGCGGTACCCGTTCGCGCCGGTCAGCGTGACCTCGCGAAGTTCCGACTGCGTGTACACGTGCTCGATCGTCTTCTCGTCGCGCACGCGGCCGCCTTCCTCGCGTTGCAGCGAGGCCCAGCGGTACGTGCCGTCATCGCGCGGCTCGCGCAACTGGCGGATGTCGGCGTCGAGAATCGCGAGGAGCACAGGACGCTCGCGCTCGAGATTCTCGGCGGCGTTCGTGACGCGCGCGAGCGCGTGAAGGCCGGAGGCGACGACGCTGGTGTTGGCGTCGCACGGCATCGTCGTGGTTTGCGCGGAAACGGAGAGCGTCACCAGGAGGAGGAGCGCGGCGGCTGCAATCTGTTTCATGATGCGCGCATCGTACACAAAACTCCTGCTACAGGCCGCTTCGCTCCGTCTCCCACCGGCTCGCTGCACCTCGGCAGCCTCGCCGCGGCCGTGGCGTCATGGTTGTTCGCACGTGCGGAAAACGGCCGCTGGCTGGTGCGCATGGAGGACATCGACACGCCGCGCGTTGTGACCGGTTCCGCGGAGGAAATTCTGGCGGCGCTGACGCGATACGGCCTCGAATGGGACGGCGAAGTCCTATGGCAATCGCAGCGCACGATGCGTTACGAAGCGGCGCTGCAGCGTTTGCGCGATGCGAATCTCGTGTACGACTGCGCGTGCTCGCGCGCCGATCTGCAGCGCGCCGCGTCGGCTCCTCTCGGTGCGGAGCCGGTGTATGCCGGCACATGCCGCAACGGCTTGCCGCCCGGAAAAGCGGCGCGTGCGATTCGCTTTCGCACGCCGGATGAAGTCATCGCGTTCGACGATTTGTTGCGTGGGCGCATCGAAGAGAACGTGGCGGCGGAAACGGGCGACTTCGTGGTCCGTCGCGCGGACGGCTTGTTCGCGTATCAACTTGCCGTCGTGGTCGACGATGCGGAGCAGGGCGTTACCCAAGTCGTGCGCGGAGTCGACCTGCTCGATTCGACCGCGCGCCAGATCGCGCTGCAACGCGCGCTCGGTTACCGCACGCCGCAATACGCGCACATCCCCCTGGTGACGAATCCGGACGGCTCGAAGCTCGGCAAACGCGAAGGCTCGCTGCCGCTTCCGGCACTCGACGAGCAACGCATTCGCGAGACGCTCGCCGCCGCACTCCGCCACCTCGGTATCGCTGTCGGCGAAGACGCACCGCGGGCGATGCTCGATGAGGCGCTCCGTTTGCGGCGTTTCGTTTGCAATGGGCCCGAGGATGACGTTCGACATCCGCCACAACGAAAATGAATCGCGCTTCGAGGCCAGCGTCGACGGCCACCTCGCCGTCGCCGAATACGATCTCGAAGAGCCGAACCGCATTGTCTTCACGCACACCGAAGTTCCGGAAGAGCTCTCCGGCCGCGGCATCGCGGCCGCGATCGTGAAGTACGGCCTCGATCACGCGCGCGAACGGAAGCTGACCGTCGTGCCGCAATGCGCGTACGTCGCGTCGTTCGTGAAGCGGCACGCGGAGTACGAGGATTTGCTGGCGAAGTGAGCTGACTCGCTACAATCGCGATCATGCAACTCGCATTGATCGCGGTGTCGTTCCTCGTCCTCATTGCGCTCGCGTACCGGCTGTATGGTGCGTGGATCGCGCGGCTGGTCGGACTCGATCCGTCCGCGAGCACGCCGGCGCATGAGAAAGAAGACGGCGTCGACTTCGTCCCGACGAAACCGTTCTATCTTTTCGGCCAGCACTTCGCGGCGATCGCCGCGGCGGGACCGATCGCCGGACCGATCATCGCCGTGCAGGAGTGGGGCTGGATTCCGTGCCTGCTGTGGATCGGTCTCGGCGTCGTATTGATCGGCGCGGTGCACGACTTCATGGCACTCGCGGCCAGCGTGCGACACGGCGCGCGCTCGATCGCCGACATCACCCGCGAACATCTCGGACCGAAGGCCGGCGTGGCGATGATGGCGTTCATCTGGCTCGCGCTCGTATACGTGATCGTCGCGTTCGCCGACATCACCGCGTCGAGCTTCGCCACGGGCACCGAGGAGCTCGCGGGCACCGCGACCATGTTCAACGCGGGCGGCGCGGTCGCCGCGTCGAGCATCTTCTATCTGCTGCTCGCGGTCGTGATGGGACTCGTGCAGCGCTTCCTGAATCCGCCGCTCTGGCTGCTCACGATCATCTTCGTGCCGGCCACCTTCGCGACGGTGTGGCTGGGGACGCAGGTCTCCACGCTCTTCATCCTCGACGCGAAGTGGTGGGCCATCCTGATCCTCGGGTATTGCTGCATCGCGTCGATGGTGCCGGTGTGGTCGCTGCTGCAGCCGCGCGGCTATCTCGGCGGATTCATTCTCTACGTCGCGCTGGCGCTGGGCATCATCGGCATCTTCTTCGGCGGCTATGAAATCCAGCAGGATGCGTTCAAGGGTTTCGACAGCGGTAAGGCCACAGGCCTGCTCTTCCCGTTCCTTTTCGTGACCATCGCGTGCGGCGCGTGCTCCGGATTTCACGGGCTGGTCTGCTCGGGCACGACGTCGAAGCAGATCGACCGCGAGCCGCACATGCGCGCCGTCGGCTACGGCGGCATGTTGGCCGAGGCATTCGTGGCATTGATCGCGATGGTGACGGTGATGATCGTCGCGCAGAAAGACCTCGCCGGCCTCAAGCCCGGCACGATTTATGGCAACGGCATCGGCGGATTCCTCACGCTGCTGATCGGCGAGAAGTACCGCCACTTCGCGATCACGTTCGGCGCGATGGCTTTCTCCACCTTCGTCTTCGACACCGTCGACGTCTCCACGCGCCTCGGCCGGTACATCGTGCAGGAGCTCTTCCGCTGGCCGACTCGTTTCGGCGCGTGGGTGGGGACACTGCTCACGGTCGCGTTGCCGTTGTATTTCGTCGCGTTCGCAGCTCCCGGGACATGGGTGAAGTTCTGGACGCTCTTCGGCGCGTCGAATCAGTTGCTGGCCGCGCTGACATTGCTCGCGATTTCGGTGTGGCTGCACCAACGGCGACAGCAGGTGGCGTTCACGTTCGTGCCGATGTTGTTCGTGCTGGTGACAACGTTGTATGCGTTGGTGAAGCTGACGCTGTCGAACTTCGCCGCCGCCGCCGGCGATCCCGTCGCCATGGTCAACGGCCTCACCTCGGCCGCGCTGATCGCGCTGGCGCTCTATCTCGTTTTCCGTGCGATCGTGCGCATGCGTGCGGAGCGGGTAGTGACAGTGACGGCATAGCGCGGCTAATCTCCGCGCATGCGAAACCTGATCACGCTTTCTCTGCTGCTGTTGTTCGTGACGCCGCTCATGGCCGACGGGCCGAGCGCGGGTGCCGAGGACGCCGCCGTGCGCGCGGCGATCGAGCATTACTTCCAGGGACAGGCGACCGGCGACGGCGCGCATTTCCGCAAGGTCTTTCATCCCGACTCGAAGCTGTTCTTCACGCGCGAGGGGAAGATCGCGCAGCGCACGAGCGAGGAGTACATCTCCG
>DASPNA010000075.1:0-35960 GCA_035626775.1 Thermoanaerobaculia bacterium | reverse complement strand
CATGACCCTCCACAGGACACTCACTTCCGGGGAGCTGTACTTAGCCTGTCGACCCTCTGAGACTCTGCGACTCTGAGACTCTGAGACTTGCCTGTCCCCCCCGCCGCGAGGTAAAACACGGCCTTCGGGAGGTTCGCGATGCGTCTGGTCACTCGCGGTGATCTCGACGGGCTCACGAGCGCCGTGATCATCACGATGAAGGAGTCGGTCGACGACATCCTGCTCGTGCATCCGCAGGACATCACCGACAAGGCGGTCGAGATCGGCCCGAACGACATTCTCGCGAATGTCCCGTACGACGCGCGCTGCGGTCTCTGGTTCGATCACCACCTTCTCACCGAGAGCAACGAGCGCCCGCCGGAGAACTTTCGCGGCCGCTATCGCGTGGCGCCGTCCGCCGCGCGCCTGGTCTATGAGTACTACCTCGAGCGCGATCCGAACGATCCCGATCTGCTGCGCCTGGAACGCCTCGTGGACGAGACCGATCGCCTCGACGCGGCTCTGCTCACTCCCGCCGACGTCGAGCAACCCCGCGACTACATCCTCCTCGGCTACACCATCGACAGCCGCACCGGCCTCGGCTCATTCGAGGACTACTTCCGCAAGCTCGTCGAGTGGCTGAAGACGATGTCGATCGCGGAAGTGCTGGCGCAGCCCGAGGTGCGGGAGCGGATCGAGAAGATCCGGACGGACCAGACCGCGTTCAAAGACCTGCTCGCGCGCAACAGCTTCCAGCTCAACAACGTCGTGGTGACGGACTTGCGCGAGATCGAACGCCTGCCGGCCGGCAACCGTTTTCTCGTCTACTCGCTCTTCCCCGACGCGAACGTCTCACTGCGCGTGCACTGGGGACCGCGCCACGACAGCGTGATCGCCGCCGTCGGCCACAGCATCTTCAACCGCACGTGCAACACATCGGTGGGCGAGCTGATGTCGCGCTTCGGCGGCGGCGGCCATCGTGGCGCCGGCACGTGTGTGCTCCCGCTCGATCGCGCGGCGGACGCGATCGACGAGATTTTGTTCGAGTTGCAAGCGAACGGGTGAGGGTCACGGCGTCGCGATCGGAACCTCGATCACGCTGGTCGCATACCACTTGATCCGCAGCGGCACCTTCGCATCCGCGATCGATTCATCCATCACGTTGCCGCCGGTGCCGTAGTTGAGCTGCACGCCGGGCTGCTTGATCACGCCGATGACCACCGCGATGCGGCTGCCGGCTTCGATCACGCGGCTGGTGAGGGGTTCGTTCGTGAACGTGAGCCGCGTCTTGCGGCCAGGCTGGAGCAACTGCCGTTGCGAGCGATCGCGCACGTGGCTCGCGCGCGCCCAGTAGTCGTTGAGCCCGAAGTGTTTTCCATCGCGCGTCACTTCGAAAAGCCTGACGCTTCCGGACCCGATTGGGTTGGCCCAGCCTCGGCGACACAGCGGCAGACGTTCGACGCCACCATCGCCCTCAATGCGCCGTCACGAGATAAACGTCGTAACACTTGCGCCATGTTTGGCCGATCCGGAATTCGCCCTTGTACCGGAATTCGTTTCCGTAATGGTCCTTCCTGCCCGTGAGCTGGTAGTCGGTACTGATGGCGCTCACTTCGCTCGATGGGATCGGGACCAACTCGGCCGCGGTCGACGCCCCGTCATGGTTCGTGTCGAGCCACAAGAGCAGCTGTTGCCATGACGGATCGGCCGCATCGATTCTGCCGTCGTGATTTGAATCGAGATCCGCAAGCGCTTCGAAGCCGTTCAGCGCGGCACCGCCGTTGGTGAGGGCGGTGCTGTTGCCAAACAGTTCAGCGCCGGAATCGATCGTTCCATTGTTGTTCCGGTCGAGTGCGAGAAACCCGACGTCGCTGTTCGGATCTGTCCACGCGATCTGCTCAGCGGTGCCGTCTGAGTCGATATCGAAGAGAACCCCCTCGGCAGCGGAGGTCATGCGATATCTCCCGCGCAGGCTGAGCACGATCGGCGTGTAGCAGTTCGCAGGGTTGCTGCCGTCAGTACACGTCGGCGGATCGGTCGTCGGCGGGCGGGGATCTGTGCAGACGTGATTCCCGCCGACTTGCTTGACATCGCCTCCGGCGGCCGCGTATGCCTTGCCTTGATAACAGGCGTCGAAGTTCGCGTACGCTTCGATGCTGGTCTTCCAGTGTTTGCTCCTGAAAAACTGCGTTCCTGTCCCTATGAGCAGGCTACCGTTGTGGATGTTGTTGATCCAAAGCTCTGCTTCCCAGTCGCCTTCTGCGATGTCTCCGAAGATGTCCAGGTAGGTCATGTCGACTTCGGCGCGGATCTTCCATCGTCCATTGGCGAGGCGAATGCCGGTGTCATACGTTACCAGCCCGTTCCATTGGATCGTTCCGGCCGCGATCGGAATCGTGACGAGCGAGAGCACGAGCGCGAAGAGCAGGGCCCGAATCATCGGCAACCGCCTTCGATGTACCGGAGCCGCCATTCTTCATTGCCGAATGGAAAGTCCGAGCCGATCCCGACGTTCGGCGCGACTCTCTCGTACAGGAAGCGGTCGAATGCTTCGGCTCCGAGCTTCTGCCGGACCTCTTGCAGTGCCTCTGCCCGAAGGCGACAACCAGAAATGCTGAGAGCTTCCGTCCTGATGAGCAGGGCGCGCCTCTCCGCGAGAGGAAGCGTTTCGGCTTTTCGTTGCATCGCCAGCCTCTCGTCCGTCATCGTCCAATATTCGGCGGTGGCTTCCTCGAGCGTTTGCCAGAAGAAGTTCTCATCCCATCCGGACTCACGGATCTCGTCGCTGTAAAGCCTCCGCGTGAAGCTGCGATTGTCCGGCTCTTCGACCCCCCGGATGATGCTGTTGAACAGCTCGAACGGCAGGAACAGCTCGGGATCGCGGTGCCCTTCGACGACGAAGCGGGTCGGAGCCTTGAACAGGATGCCGACGGAGGCGCGTACTTCGGGTGTGAACCCATCCCTTTCCACGTCGTCGCGCTCACTGACGACGGTGCGTTCCCGAATCGCCGCTGGATCGAGTCGTTTCGCGATTCGTTCGTCGAGCGTCCATTTCCAAGCCGGTTTGGGCGCGGCCTCTACCGGCTTGTCAGGCGGCAACGGCTGGGCAGTTGCGATCAGAGAGGTCAGGGAAACGAGCCAGGTCGCGGCGAGGGTTCGCATGGAAGTCCCTTCTCGAATCAAACTTTGTTGTTGACGGAAAGATTGTCAAGAGTCAAATATGTCAGACACTCAAAATAGACTTAACGCGTGATATAGAGAATCCGCCCGATCCCGCGCGCAAGCGCGGTGACCGCCAACGCGTCCAACCTACAACCGCACCCACTGCATGAGCACGACCGGGCGCTCGGGGATCTCGCGTTCGCACCAGTCGAGCTTCTGGCGGATGTACTCCGGCAGCTCGCCGACCGCCTCGCGCGTCACGAATCCGGCAGCGGCGTAGATCGGCTCGAGCTCCGCGAACGGGATGCAGTACACCTCGCGCTCGCCGGCGTGGCGCAACAGCTCCTCGACGATCGCGCGTGCGATGCCGCGTCTGCGGTACTCCTCGAACACCAGGATTCCACCGAGCTCGCACGCGTCGGGGCCGGCGGGAACGAGACGGCCGAGGCCGACGGGGATGGCGTCGAGCTCGGCGATCACGACGAGATCGCGCGAGAGGTCGGAGGGCTGAAAGTGAACGGACGCATAGCGTTCGTTGATCCAGGTTGCGTCGTCGGAAGTAGCCAGTCGCAAATGCATCACGCGATCACCAGCGAAAGAACGCCGGATGCCCTTCCTTCACCGCGACGAACGTGCCGCGGCACGTTGCCGTGATCTTGCCGTTCGCTTCGAGTATCGCCTCGACCACCGCGCGGTCTTCCGTCGATTCCACCACGTGCGCGCGCAGATGCAGATTCGTTCCCATCGGCGTCGGCCGCTTCAGCGTCACGTGAAAATCAGACGTGACCGTCGGCGGCACTTCCTCCGCTTTGCGTTGTTTCAGGAAGTGATGCGCGGCGGTCCAGTTGCTGTGGCAGTCGAGCAGCGAGCCGATGATGCCGCCATTCACGACATTCTCGAATGCCAGATGGTATGGCTGCGGCGTCCAGTCGCACACCAGCTCATCGCCGGACGCGAAACTGCGGATGCGCAGCCCCTGCTCGTTCGCCGGCCCGCATCCGTAGCAGCGGCTGCCCGGCGCATAGGTTTCCTGCAGGCTCTTCATCGCGTGAATCGTACCTCGCGCGCGAACGCGATCACATCGGGCATGAACTCTTCGAAGCGGCGTTCCAGCTCTTTCCGTGAATCGGCGAGATGCCGTGCGGCATCGTCGAGCCGCGGCCGCCGCGAGAAACGCCGCGACATGTTCTCCAGCGCGAAACGGATTCCGGCGACCTCGCGATACGACTCCAGCCAACGCTCGTCGCGAATGCGTGGATAGAGCACGCGCAGCATACCCGGCAGCGTCTCGGCATGCGGATCGATCGTCGCGAACGTGCGCGCCAGAAAGACCTCGAGCGATTCACCCGCGTACTCGTCGAAACGGCAGGCGAGGAAGTGATCGAAGAACATGTCCGCGATGACGCGCGCGTAGTGGCCGTGCTCCGGCGTCAGCACGCGGCGGAACGCGCCCGCGGCGGGATGCGCGTCGGTGAAGGCGTCGATCTTTCGATGCTGCACGATGCCATCGCGGATGCCGGGCGGGAACCGGTCGCCGAGGGCACCTTTGACGAAGTCGCCGGCGAGATTGCCGATGAGGGAGTCGGCGGAGCGGCCGGCAAGGAAGAGGTGGGCGAGATGGTTCACTGTGACAATTTCATCGCAAATAAAAATTTTCTTGCGTTCCGCGAATCCTTCCCGCACTCTAGCGCCACGTCGGTCCAAAGACGTCGAGAAAATTCAGGGAGCCCCGGTTGCCACGGTTCACGGCGCGAGTCGCATTCGCTTTGGTGTTCGCCGTTTGCGCGGCGCAGTTGCGTGCGGAGGACATCTCCACGCACTGCGCGGAGACGGAGGTCTCGCTCGACGGGTTTTACTCGGTCTCGCGCCTTGATCGGTGCGGCGATCAGAGAGAGGATGCCCTGCTCTGGCACCTGGACCGGATCGATCAGATCGGCGCCGCTCTCGACGGACACGTCGATCGCGGCAACGGCGGCAGCGGCAGCCTGATCTACGTGATGGACACCGGCATCATGGCCCGCCACAGCGAGTTCGCCTCGGGGCCATATTCATCCGCGAGTCGCGTCATCGCCGGCTTCGATGCCACCGGCTCCGTCGAGATCGGCCGCTCGCGCTGCGCCAGCCCGGACAAGTCCGTCGCGCCCTGCTACGACCGCCTCGATGAGCTCGCGGCCGCGTCGCATGGAACGAGCGTCGCGTCGATTGCCGCCGGCCGCAAGGTCGGCGTCGCGCCGAACGCGCTCGTCGTGAGCGTGCGCGTGATGAATGAGCGCGGTCTCGCGACGACGCGCACGTATCTCGAAGGTCTCGAAGCGATCATTCGTCACGCGTGGGATCCGGCGTCCCCGAACATGCGCACGGCCGTCGTCAACATCAGCGGCTGGGTGCTCGAGCGGCTCACGAACACGAGCAATCATGATGTGGTTTCGTACTCGACCGTCGAGCAGAAGATGCGCGACATGATCGGCGGCGTCGACGCCGACGGCCGCCCCGATCGCAACGGGAAGCGCTTCCTCTTCGTCGTCGCCGCGAACAATGTCGACGGCGGCTGCGGCGCCTCCGGCGTCATCGACCGTTTCCCCGCCCTCCTCGGCGCAAAGCTCAACGGCCTGATCACCGTCGGGGGCATGACCGCGGACAACGTGAGCTGGAGCGGCACCTGCCGCGGCGGCGTCGAAGTGCTCGCGCCCGCGCAGTCGATCTTCAGCGCGACGATCACCGCCACCGATCACTATCGCGGCCGCCGCCCGAATCTCCGCTCCGGAACTTCGTTCGCGGCGCCGATCATCTCCGGCATCGCCGCACGCCTGCTCTCCGATCGCCCGGATCTCTCGCCGCAACAGCTCGAGGCGTGGATCACCGCGACGCCATCCCGCGTCGACGACGCCACGGCGCCTCTCGCCCACGGCCGCGTCGCGTTCGTGCGCTCGATCGCGCCTGCGCCGATGATGAGCGCGTTCACGGAGTGACGACCGGGAGGCCTCCGGCGGCCGGGGCCGACGGCCCCGGACCCCACCTGCGGGCCTAGCCTCCGCGACACTTCTCTACCCACCTACGACAAGTGTGTCGCGGAGGCTAGGCCCGCAGACCGGGTCCGGGCCCGTGGGCCCGGCCGCCGGAGGCCTCCGGTCGTAACCTTTGTGACGCCACGCACGGTCGCACGCGCGGCGTGGCCCTATCGTGCACGGATCGAGGTGAAACATGCGGGTGGCGGTCTTCTGTCTCTCTCTTCTCGTCCCCGGTGCGGTGCTCGCGCAATCGGCCGTGCGCGTCGAGCTGGACGAAGTCGTCGACAACCGGATGTCGACTGATCCCAACCAGCAATTTCAGATGCATGGCTCGCTCGAGCTGCGAGTGAAGCTCAGCGGCAAAGACCTCGAGAAGGCCGTTGCCGCGCGCGTGCTCATCAAAGACGCGAAAGATGACAAGGGCAACTCCCTCGTCGCGTCGTCGTCGCCGCCGGACTTTTTCCCGCGCGAATACAACAACGGCACGTTGCAGGTCGCGACCATGCAGCCGGCGCGCACGGCGAGCTCCGTTGTCGTCAAAGGAACTGTCGAGCTGTACGTCCCGGGCCGCGATCCGAACGCGAACATGAAGATCGACAAAGCGCTCGCGAAGCTCGACGCGCCCATGTCGTCGAAAGCGCTCAAGACCGCGAAGCTCGAGATCACACCGCTCTCGCGCAAGGGCTACACGGACATGCTCAAGGCGCGCAAGATCACGGATGCGGACATCGAGAAGTTGCGCGCGGAAGCGAAGAAGCAGGGTGCGTCCGAAGAGGATGTCGAACTGGCCATCGGTCTCGCGAAAGCGTTCGAGGGGATGGACACCGAGTTGCCGGAGAACGCCATCGTCTTCTCAGGAAAGAAGAGCGATTTCGATCGCATCTTCCGTCTCGAGATCCTCAATGCCGACGGCAGTCCGATCAACGTCGGCAGCCGCGGCACCAGCACGCGTGGCGAGTCGTCGATCATGACCTTGCAGCCGTCCGAGGCGGCGCCGGCGAATGCGGCGGTGCAATTGATGATGATCACGGATCAATCGCGCGTCTCGTTTCCGTTCGAGCTGAAGGTGGAACTGCCATGAAGAAAACGATCGTCTTCGCGCTTCTCCTGTTGTTCAGCATCGCCGCGAGCGCGCAGCAGAAGATCGACGTCGCGGTGAAGCAGGTCAACGACCGCCGCACGAACGGCTTCTTTGCGCAGCTCGGCATCGCGCTGGAACTGCCGAAGATCCAATCGGCGGATGTCGCGTCATCGCGCGTGCTCGTGTCGACGGCGGTCGATGAGACCGGACGCGATCTCGTCGATCGCGAGGCGCAGGAGCCGCAACTCGAGGTCAATCATCGGCAGGCCATGAAGCCGCCGATGCCGGCGCAGGTATCGGTCACGCTCAAGAATCCCGATCGGCGCGCGACGAAGGTGAAGGAAGTGCGCGGCGAGATCGAGCTCTTCATGCCGTCGAAAGATCCGAACAGTGTGGCCGAGGTTGCGAAGTTCGTGACGATGGGCGGCAAGGCGCTTTCGCACAAGGCGCTCAAGGCGAACGGCGTCGAGATCACGCTGCTGGCGCCGGCGCAGGTGGAGGCCGAGAAGAAACGCCGGGCGGACGAGAAGAAGAAGGAGTACACCGAAGCCGGATACGACGCGGACACGATCGCGTCGCTGATCACGAGCCTGCTCGAGTCGCTGCTGGTCGTCGAGGAGAACGAGCTGGTCGTGCGCATCAAGGATCCGAACAAGCGCATCCAGCAACTCAGTTACGTTGATGCGGCGGGCGAGCCGAAGTTCTTCTCGACGCGCGAGGACGAGGGGCTGGTGCGTCTCTCGACGTGGGAAGGGAAGCCGAGCGCCGACTGGAAGCTGCGCGTGAGCATGCGCACGCCGAAGAACATCGCGCGCTATTCGTTCGCGTTGAACGACGTCCCGCTGCCCTGAGCCTTTGTGGAGTGCGGCGGCGATGCGGCCGCTTTTGAAAGCGGCAGCTCTGCTGCCGCACTCCACACTTGACGAACGCCGTTGAGACCATTACGGTCATAGCTCGCAACTGAGACTCAGTCTCAAGTTGGCGCTGATCATGACCCTTCGCAAGATCCTCTTCTGGCTTCATCTGGCCGCCGGCGTGACGGCCGGCATCGTCATTCTGCTCATGTCGGCGACGGGCGTGCTGCTCGCCTTCGAGCGGCAGATCGTTGCGTTCGCCGAACGCGATCTGCGTGCGACCGCCGGCGATGCGTCGCGCGCGCCGCTGCCGCTCTCGCGCATCGTCACCGCGGCGGCCGCGGCGGCTCCGGATGCAAAGCCGTCGAACGTCATCGTTCGTTCCGATCGTTTCGCACCGGTCACTGTGGCCTTCGGCCGCGAGCGCACGATCTTCGTCAACCCCTATACCGGCGCCATCCCCGGCGATGGCGCGAGCCGCGTACGCGCGTTCTTCGAAGCCAACGAAAGCCTTCATCGCTGGCTGGCGATGAAAGGCAACGCGCGCGATCGCGGCAAGGCCATCACCGGCGCGGCGAACCTCGCGTTCCTTTTCATCGTTCTCTCCGGCCTGGTGATCTGGATTCCGCGCCGCCGCACACGCACCGCGTTTCGCAACGCGATGTTCTTCCGCCGCGGCCTCCGCGGCCGCGCTCGCGATTTCAGCTGGCACCACGTCCTCGGCATCTGGGCGTTCCTGCCTCTGGTCGCGATCGTCTTCTCCGCGGTAGTGATCTCGTATCCATGGGCGTCGCGTCTCGTCTATCGCGCGTTCGGCAGCGCGCCGCCGAAGCAGCAACAGCCCGCGAACGAGCGCGCCGGCGGCAAACTCGATGTGGCGCTGCTCGATCGTCTCGCCAGCGCGGCACGGATCGAGGCGGGGCGAGTGGCGCCGCGCTGGCAGTCGATCTCCGTGCGCCTGCCGCTTTCGAGCAAAGGTCCCGTTGCATTCGCGCTCGATGAAGGCAACGGCGCGCGACCGGACAAGCGCTCGCAACTGATGATCGATCCGAAGACGGCGCGCGTGGTCGAGCACAAAACGTACGCCGGCCAGGAAGCGGGCCAACAGGCGCGCGCGTGGCTGCGCTGGATTCACACCGGCGAGGCCGGCGGCCTCCTCGGCCAACTCGTGGCGATGCTCGCATCCGCCGCCGCGGTCGTGCTCGCGTACACCGGGATCGCCCTCGCTTCACGCCGTTTCGCTCGCTTACTCCGCGGCGCGCCCGCGTCGTCGCAACAACTTCTGGAAGAGGAAATCAACGCATGAGTGGACGCAGGTCGAAAAAACTCCGAAAAATCACCGTCGGTGCGATGGTCGCGTGTACCGCGTTGAGCACGCGAGTCGCGCTTGCGCAGACGACCGTGGACACGATTGCGGACTCGCGATCGACGGCGCAACTTCCGCTGCGCCGCTTCGAGATCGCAGCCGGATCGGTCGCCGATGCGCTTCGTGCGTTCGAGGCCGCGAGCGGGACAACGTTGCGATTCGAGTTCGATCGCGCGGTGCTCGACGCGTTCCGCAGTCCCGGTGTCACGGGGCTGATGTCCGAGGCGGAGGCGCTTTCGCAACTGCTGTCGGAGAGTGGGATTCAATATCGCTTCACGGGCAGACGCACCGCGGTGTTGACGTTGCCGATGATGACCGACACGATCGACGTAGCGGCGACGGCTCCCGAAATCGCGTCGCCGAAGTTCACGCAGCCTCTGCTCGAGACGCCGCGCACGGTCGCGGTCATTCCCGATGAGGTCTTTCTCGCGCAGGGCGCGACGACTCTGCGCGACGTGCTCCGCAACACGCCCGGCATCACGTTTCAGGCAGGGGAGGGCGGCGGCGGCGTTCCCGGCGACTCGTTCAGCATGCGCGGATTCAGCGCGGGCAACGACATTCTGCTCGACGGCGTTCGCGAGAGCGGCGCCTACGCGCGCGACGCGTTCAATCTCGAGCAGGTCGAAGTCATCAAAGGTCCCTCGGGAACCATCGCGGGACGCGGCGGCACCGGGGGCGCGATCAATCTCGTCAGCAAGACGCCGAAGCCGGAGACGTTCACGCGTGCAACGCTCGGTACGGGCAACGCAGGCTATTCACGCGTCACCATCGACTCCAATGCGCCTCTCGCGTCGATCTCCGGCGCGGCGGTGCGCATGGCCGCGATGTACACCTCCTCCGATGTACCGGGCCGCGACGTCGCCCATAACAGCTCCTGGGGTGTCGCGCCGTCGCTCGCGTTCGGCATCGGCAAGCCGTCGCGTTTCACGCTCGCGTATCAGCATCTTTCGCAGGACAACGTGCCCGATTACGGCCTGCCATGGGCCGCGTTCGAATCGAACCCGCAGGTCGATCAGACCAACTTCTACGGACTCGATGGATACGACTACGAGAACGTCGAGAGCGACGTTGCCACGGCGACGTTCGAGCGTGATCTTCGCGACGGATGGACGCTGCGCAACGTTTCGCGCTGGGCCGACAATCATCGCGACTCCGCGATCACCGCGCCGCGGCCTCCGAACCGGCAGCTCCAGCAGCGGCTGATGGATCAGGCGCAGCTCACCAATCAGACCAGCATCACCGGCGCGTTCCGCACGGCCGGCGTGCAGCATGCGCTCGTTGCCGGCGTCGAGGTCGGACGCGAGAGCACCTTCATTCGCCGGCAGGCACAGACGACGAATCAGCCACTGACGAATCTCTCGGATCCCGATCCGCATCAGAGCCCGATCGGGCCGATGCCCGCCAACAACGGCAATCCGGAGGACGCGAATCTTTCACTGGCGGGCATCTACGCGCTCGACACGTTTCAACTCGGCTCACGCTGGGAAGTGACGGCAGGACTGCGCTGGGATTCCGTCGATACCGATTACGAGCTCACGAATGTGGCGACCGGCGTTCGCACGCGCCTCGGCCGCGAGGATCGCATGCTGAGCTGGAACTCCGGCATCGTGTTCAAGCCGCGCAGGAACGCGAGCGTGTACGCCAGCTATGCGACGTCGTTCAACCCGACCGCCGAAGCCTCGGCGAGCGGCGCAGGCCTTTCGGAGTCGCCGACGTCCGCCAACAATGTGAATCTCGCGCCGGAAAAGAGCCGCAATCTCGAAGTGGGCGCGAAGTGGGAATCGGGCGGTGGCCGCGCCATTGCGACGGCGGCGCTATTCCGCACCGAGAAGACGAACGCGCGCACGCGCGGCGCGTCGACCGAGGCGTTCGTGCTCGATGGCGAGCAGCGCGTCGACGGCGTCGAGCTCAGTTTCACCGGCAACATCACCGAGCGCTGGTCCGTGCTCACGTCGTATGCACATCTCGAAAGTGAGTTCGTCGCATCGGCCAATCCGCTCGAGCAGGGCGCCGCACTCGCATTCGTGCCGGAGAACTCGTTCAACGTCTGGAGCGAAGCGCGTCTGACGCGCGGCTTCAGCATCGGCGCGGGCGCGCAATACATGGACTCGATCTTCCGGAACGCCACGAACACGGCCGAGGTGCCGAGCTTTTGGCTGGTCAACGCGATGGCTGCGTACGATGTGTCGCGCGCGCTCACGCTGCGCCTGAACGTGAACAACGCGGCCGATGAGCTGTACGTCGATCGCGTCGGCGGCGGACATTACATCCCCGGTCCGGGGCGCTCGATTTCCATCAACGCCGAATTGGGTTTCTGATGCTGCTGCAGATTCCGAACGTGCTGTCCGCGGCTCAGGTATCTGAGGCGCGGGCGCTGCTGGATGCCGCCGATTGGGTGGATGGCCGCGTGACCGCGGGGCATCAATCGGCGCGCGCAAAAGACAACGAGCAGATTCCGGAGAATCACCCCGCCGCGCGTCAGGTGGGCGAGACGATCGTGACCGCGCTCGCGCGCAATCCGCTCTTCCGTTCCGCCGCGCTGCCGCTGCACGTTTTTCCGCCGCTCTTCAACCGATACACAGGTGGGCAGTCGTTCGGTGCGCATGTGGACAACGCGGTGCGGCAGGTCACAGGGACCGCGCATCAACTGCGGACGGACTTGTCAGCGACGCTGTTTCTTTCCGAGCCGCACGAGTACGACGGCGGGGAGCTGGTCATCGAAGACACGTTCGGTGTGCAGTCGGTCAAGCTGGGCGCCGGAAGCATGATT
This sequence comes from Thermoanaerobaculia bacterium, assembly GCA_035626775.1. Taxonomy (GTDB): domain Bacteria; phylum Acidobacteriota; class Thermoanaerobaculia; order Gp7-AA8; family Gp7-AA8; genus QHVT01. Next base: position 23,740 of record DASPNA010000075.1, on the reverse strand, counting down.
CTCTATCCGGCCAGCAGTCTTCATCACGTGCGGCCGGTGACGCGCGGCGCGCGCGTGTCGTCGTTCTTCTGGATTCAGAGCATGGTCCGCGACGACGGCGAGCGCACGCTGCTCTTCGATCTCGATCTTTCGATCCAGCGATTGGGCAGCGACGATCCCGATCACGCGGCGGTGGTGCAGCTCACCGGCGTGTATCACAACCTTCTCCGCAGGTGGGCCGAGCTGTAACCCATCTGGAGCGACGGGCTCTCAGCCCGTCGAGCATCAGCGAACAGTCGACGGGCTAAGAGCCCGTCACTCCAGCCGGCACGTTCCCCAGATGCGATGCGACGACCTGCCAGCGCCCATCGCGACGCACATACGTGTCGGTGTACAGCGATGCCTCTCTCGCTTCCGTGCCGTCCGGCCGTTTGCTGATCGTGATCACGCGTCCGGTCAACACCACCGTGTCGCCATATGCGCGTGCTCGGACATCCTCCGTCACGAACTTCGAGCTTGGCCGCGACGACGCGCGCCCACGTTCGAGTGATGCGAGGATGTCTGCCTTGGTCTGCGTTCCTCCGTTGGGAAAGAAGATGGTGAAGTCGTCCGCGACGATGCGTTGCATCGCGGTGGTGTCGCGGTTCTCGTACGCGCCGAGCCATTCGCGCTCGACTTTGCGCACTTCATCCTCCGCCGTCATCGGCGTCACGGCGTTCTTCTTCTTGCGCAGCGCGTCGGCGCGCGCGGCGTCGAGCGCGCGATCCGCGGGCGCGGCGATGTCGGGCTCGACGCCGGCAGCTTCCCAGCCTTTGCCGGATTTCGGGTGGATCGCCGTGCCGACTGACACCGAGAGCTCGAATCCGCGGCCGATCGGGATGATGGCGTTGTTGTAGCCGGCGCCGGCGGTACGCTCGCCGACGATCTTCGCGCGCCCATGTTGCTGCAGCGTGAACGGGAACGACTCGCACGCGGAGCCGGAGCGGCTGCTGGTCAGCACGTACAGCTCGACGTCGGGCAGGCGCTTGCCCGCGACGTCGACGGTCGTGCTCTCGGTGGTCGTGTCGGAGGGCCGGTCATAGCGATTCATCAGCACGCGCCGCTCCGGTCCGAAGAAGTAGCTGGCGACGTAGTTCACGCCTTCGACGGCGCCGCCCGGGCAGCGGCGCATGTCGATGATCACGGCATCGCTGCCGTGCAGCAGCGTCATTGCCGCATCGACCGCGGCGCGCATTTCATCGCCCATCGTGAAGCCGCTGATGTCGAGCAGGCCGATGTTGCCCTCGAGCCTTTCGACGCGGCGGATGCCGTAGTTCGTGCGCCGCAACTCCGCCGGATCGACCATCCGCCGCCGCGGCCCACCCTCCGTTTGCCGTGCGCTCCACGCTTCGACCGTGAGCGGCGGCATGTCCGCGCGCTCCGCGTTGAAGCGCAGCCGGAGATGCCGATCGTTGGCAGCCGCGAGGTCGCGCTGGATCGCGTCGGCGAGCGCCTGCGGCGTTGTCGCGGATTCGTACGAACCGCCGCGAATTTTCGCGGCCAGCGAACGTCCCGTCTCCGGGATGACGTACATCGTCTCCAGCAGATGCGCAACGATGTCGACGACTTGTCGGCGCGCAGCACCGTCGAGGGTCTGCGCCGAAGCGCCGAACGTGAACATGAGGATCGCGAGGACGAGCTTCAGCTGTTTCATGCTGTGCATGACGCTCAATGTACGCGAACGTTCCAACCGGCTCGTTGTTCAGCGCTGTAGTCGGTCACCGCGCTGCCGCGCGGGGTAGGCAGGGAGGCAGTGAGGCCTCCCGGTCGTCGCTCTGTGGCTAACTCGCCAGCGGCAGCGTGACCACGAACGTCGCGCCGCGGCCTGCGCCGGCGCTGGCGGCCGTCACGGTGCCGCCGTGCAGTTCCGTCACGTGCTTCACGATTGCGAGCCCGAGCCCGAGACCGCCGTAGACGCGCGTGCTGGTACCGTCGGCCTGGCGGAACGGCTCGAAGACGTGGGGGATGAAATCGGCGTCGATGCCGCGGCCGTCATCGTGCACGGTGAGATATGCATAGACCTCGTCGCGTTCGACGGCGACGGAAATGCAGCTTCCCGTTTCGGAGAACTTCACCGCGTTGGAGAGGAGATTCCACGCGACCTGCTGCAGGCGGTTCGCGTCGCCGGTGACGATCGCGCGTCCGTGTGCTCCACGAACGTCGATCGTGATCCCGCGCGCGTCCGCCGCGAGCTGCATCGTCTCGACCGCGCGCTCCACGACTTCGGCGAGATCGACGATGTCGGTGCGCAGCGCGAGCTTGCCAGTGACGATGCGCGACACGTCGAGCAGGTCGTCGATCAGCGCGGCCTGCGAACGCGCACTGCGATCGATCGTGCGCACCGCGGTGCGCATCACGTCGGGATCGAGGCCGCCCATCTCCAGCATGCGCGACCAGCCGAGGATGGCGGTGAGCGGGGTGCGGAGCTCGTGTGAGAGCGTGGCCAGGAACTCGTCCTTCGCGCGATTCGCGTTCGCCGCGAGGCGATACAGCCGTGCGTTCTCCGCGGCGATTGCGGCCTGGCGTTCTTCATTCGCGCGATGCGCTTCCAGCGATTCACGCAACGCGCGCTCGAGCTCCTTGCGATGTTCGATCTCCGCTTCGAGCGCGCCGGCGCGTTGTTGCAGCAGCGCGATCTCGCGTGCACGTGCGTCGTCGGCGATGGCGCCGAATGTCTCCGTCGGCATCACCCGTCCGTGCGCGCGGCAGACCGCTTCGAACATCCGGCCGTGTGATTCTTTGTAGAAGTTCCCGATCGGATAAGCGCAGAGGAGCGAGAAGGCGTAGAGCTCGGCGAGCCCGTTCCACAACTCCTCGAGCCGCACCGCCCCCTCGGGACTCCCATCGTTCCAGAGCAGATCGACCATCTCGCCGTACGCGCGAACGCGCTGGCGTGCGTCTCCGCCGCAGCATTGTTCGAGCACGCCGCCGACGGTCGTGCGGAAGCGCTCTTCGTCCGGGATCGCGTCGACCATGAAGAGATTCAGCGTCTCGCGCGCGTCGAGCATCGTGATCGCGCTCGTCTCGGGATCGAAGCCCATCGCGCGCAGATGCGCAGCCATGCCTTCGCGATGCGCCGGTGTGGCGATGACCACAGCGGGCTCGTTCGCCCGCAAACCGTCCGCGATGAACGTGGCCACGAGCCGGCAGAGATACTCGTCGTCCTCGTAAAACTGCACGGAATGATCGGTGCGAGCGAACGCGGACACCCACTCGTGGACGCTCGTTGGCGAGGGCGTGAATCCAAGGACGCTCATTAGGACGGGAAAGGCAAGCAGGATCGGTGCCGTAAGCTCGGAGCGCCGGCGGCCCGCCGCTCCCGAAATCCACTACGATTCACACATGGTCTTCCAGCGATTCGATTTCCTCTCGAAAAGCCCGAGCGGTCTCAGCTACGTCCGCGAGCGCCGCCTCGGCGTCACGCGCGTCCTGACCGAGAGCGAGCTCGCCGATTTCAACGATCCGCTGCCGTGCGCGGAGTGCGGCGAGCAGTTCGGCTGCGAGCACTTCAACTGTGCGGGCGAGCCGCTGATGAGCGAGACCGAGATCGAGGCCGACGTGCCGCATGACTGGGTGTCGTTCGCGAAGGACTATGGCGTCAGCCGTGCGGATCTCGCACGCCTGCAGCGGATCGAGTGCGTCGACGGCGAATATCGAATGGCCGATCACGACACCGCGGACATGCGCACGCTGGAGTTGATGCTGCTTCTTAACGAAGCTCGCTGAACGCCTTCGCGATCAACTCATACGATCGCTTCCGATCCTCGTGGTCGTAAGTGATCGTCACGACCATCACTTCATCGGCCCCGTATTCCGCGGCCACTGTCTCGATTCCGGCGCGTACGACGTCGGGCGTTCCCACGATCGTGCGGCGGCCGGGAATCGTCACGGATTCCGACGGGCTGAGAGCCTGTCGTTCCCGTTCGAGAAACTGCAACGCTGTCTCGATCGGCGGGATGGGGATGAGTTGCCCGCGAAAGAAGAGCGTGAACATCATCTTCGCGCTCGAGGCGATGCGCCGCGCTTCTTCATCCGTCTCTGCGCAGAGCGCCCACACCGCGACCATCATTTTCGGCGACGGACGAAGCGCGGTGGGCGTGAACGTGCTGCGATAGCGCGCTGCGATCTCGGCACCGTTCGGATTGATGAAGTCCGCGAATGCGTACGGCAGACCGAGCTCCGCGGCCCAGATGCCACTCTGCGGCGAGCTGCCGAGAAGCCAGAGGTCGGGGAGCTCCGGCCGGCCGGGCAACTCCATCAGCCGCGCGAAGGGATGATCGGCCGGCATGTCGTTTTCGAGATACGCCATGAGCTCGACGAGCTGTGCCGGAAAATCGTCAGGTGCAGCCTGCCGGCGATCGCGTTGCAATGCGAACGCGGTGACCGGATCCGTTCCCGCCGCGCGCCCGACCGCGAGATCGATGCGCTGCGGACAGAGCGCGCTCAACATGCTGAACGTTTCCGCGACGTGCAACGGGCTGTAATGCGGCAGCATCACGCCGCCGCTGCCGACGCGGATGCGCGACGTCGCGGCGCCGATGGCGCCGATCAGCGGGACCGGATTCGCGCACGCCAGTGCGGGCGTACCGTGATGTTCCGCGACCCAGTAACGTTCGTATCCCACCGATTCGGTGAACGCGGCGAGATCGACGGAGTTGCGCAGCGCGTCGGCGCCGGTGGAACCGTCGGAGATCGGCGACTGATCGAGGACGCTGAGACGCATCAACCGATTTTTACCGTGAGCATCGAGACCGATCCACCGTCGACGCCTTCGACCGGAAACGCGACCGCGTCGTCTTCCCGCTGCAGGCCGAGGATGTAGAGGAGCGGTAGATAGTGATCGGGCGTCGGCGCCGAGCGTTGCGCATCAGCGCCGAGATCTTCGTAGTCGATGAGCGGCTGATGCTCGCGCTTCCGGATCCGCTCGCGCGCGAATGCCTCGAAGCGCACCGCCCAGTCGAATGGCTCCGGATCGTGCTTGCCCCACGCGTACGTGTGCAGGTTGTGCACGAGATTGCCGCTGCCGATCACCAGCACGCCCTCGTCGCGCAACGGCAGGAGGCGCTGGCCGAGGTCGTAGTGGAACTGCGCGGGTTGTGTTTCGTCGATGCTGAGCTGCGCGATCGGCACGTCCGCATCGGGGAACACGTGCACGAGCACTGACCACGTCCCGTGATCGAGTCCCCACTGCATGTCGCCTCGCACAGCCACCGGCGCGAGCAGCGTTTGCAGTCGCGAGACGAGCTCCGGTGCGCCGGGTGCGGGATAGCGCACTTCGTACAGCGGCCGCGGGAACCCGCCGAAATCGTGAATCGTGCGCGGCTGCTCGTTCGCGGTGACAAGCGTCGCGGGCAGGTACCAGTGCGCGGAGACGCAGACGATCGCGCGCGGCTTCGGCATCGAGCGGCCGATCGCCGACCATGCTTCGGTCCATCCGTTCGACTGGATCGCGTTCATCGGATTGCCGTGGCCGAAGAAAAAGGCGGGCATGCGCATGCGGGACATCGTATGACGTTCCTCGGGTTCCTCGGGTTCCTCGGGTTCCTCGGGGGACTGCTGAGCCTCCCCGAGGAACCCGAGGAACCCGAGGAACCGAGATAAGCTCCCTCTCATGCAAACGCGCAAGCTCGGCAATCAAGGTCTCACCGTCTCCACCATGGGCCTCGGCTGCATGGGCATGTCGGAGTTCTACGGCTCCACCGACGAATCCGAAGCCATCGCCACGATTCACCGCGCGATCGAGCTCGGTGTCACGTTCCTCGACACTGCGGACATGTACGGTCCGTTCACGAACGAGAAGCTGGTCGGCAAAGCCATTCGCGACCGGCGCGACGCGGTCGTCATTGCGACGAAGTTCGGCAACATGCGCGGCGAGGACGGCGCGTTCCTCGGCGTCAACGGCCGTCCCGACTACGTGCGCAAGGCCTGCGACGACTCGCTCCGCCGCCTCGGCATCGACGTCATCGATCTCTATTACCAGCACCGCGTCGACACGAAAACGCCGATCGAAGAAACGGTCGGCGCAATGTCCGAGCTCGTACGCGCGGGCAAGGTCCGCTACCTCGGATTGTCCGAAGCGGCGCCGGCCACCATCCGTCGCGCGCACGCAACGCATCCGATCAGCGCGTTGCAGACTGAATATTCGCTGTGGTCGCGCGATCCCGAGGATGAGATCTTTCCGACGGTGCGCGAGCTCGCGATCGGCTTCGTTGCGTACAGCCCGCTCGGCCGCGGCTTCCTCACCGGACGCATCAAGACGATCGACGACCTGGAGCCGACCGACTATCGGCGCCGCTCGCCGCGCCTCAGTGGCGAAAACTTTGCGAAGAACCTCGAACTGGTGACGAAGATCGAAGAGATCGCGCGCGAAAAAGGAATCACGTCGTCGCAGCTCGCGCTGGCGTGGGTGCTCCATCGTGGCGATGACATCGTGCCGATCCCGGGCACGAAACACGTGAAGTACCTCCAGGAAAACGTCCGCGCGCTCGACGTGAAGCTCAGCGAAGAAGAGCTGCAGCGGATCGATGAAGTCGCGCCGAAAGGTGTGACCGCCGGCGATCGCTATCCCGACATGAGCACTGTGAATCGATGAATCAGTACCTCGGGTACCTCGGAGTACCTCGGAGTTCCTCGGAGGGGAGGAACGCATGAAGCGCATCGTTTTCGCACTCGGCGCGGCGGTCGCTACGCTCGTGGGTGGCGGCGCAATCCTCGGCTGGTTCTTCGCCACACCAAAGTATCGCGGGCCGAAGTCCGATCACTTCGACGGCGAGAAGTTTCATAACCTGAAAGCGACGAAACACGCCGGCTTCTTCGACATGCTGAAGTGGATGGCGAATCGCGACGAAGGTCCGTGGCAGGAGTGGCGCGAGATCACTCCCGCAGCGCCGCCGCCGCAGCGCGTCCACGGCGGCGAGCTGCGCGTGACGTGGGTGAATCACGCGACGTTTCTGATCCAGACCGAAGGGTTGAACATTCTCACCGATCCGATGTGGTCGGAGCGCTGCTCGCCCGTTGCGTTCGCGGGACCGAAGCGGCATCACGCGCCCGGCATCCGCTTCGACGAGCTGCCGCCGATCGATGCCGTGGTGATCAGCCACAACCACTACGACCACATGGACGTGCCGACGCTCGATCGGCTGAAGCGTTCGCACCAGCCGAAGATTTTCGCGGGACTCGGCAACGGCGCGTTCGTGAAAGGCTCAACAGATCTCGACTGGTGGCAGGCGGCCGAGCTCGCACCGGGAGTGCGTGTGCACGCAGTACCGGCGCAGCATTTCTCGTCGCGCGGACTCAGCGATCGCGACGCGAACCTCTGGTGCGGCTTCGTGCTGGAGACGCCGCACGGCGCGATCTACTTTGCGGGCGACACGGGCTGGGGACCGCACTTCGACATGATCCGCGAACGCTTCGGCGCGCCACGGCTGGCATTCCTGCCGATCGGAGCGTTCCGGCCGGAGTGGTTCATGTGCGCGGTGCACATCTCGCCGAAGGACGCCGTGCGCGCGGCGCAGGCCCTTGGCGCCGAGGTGTCGATCCCGATGCATTACGGCACGTTCCACCTCGGCGACGATGGACAGGACGAGCCCGTCGAAGTTCTGCGCGCGGAGCTGGCGAAGGTCCCGGGCGTGAAGTTCGACGTTCTGACACCGGGCGCGGTGCGCGAGTTGCACGCGCGTTAACGCGTGTTTGCAGTGGTTGTCGCTGCGCTGCTCGCGGCGCAGGATCCGCCTCGTCTCGAGGAGACGATCGTCGTGACGGCGGAGCGCCTCGAGCAGCCGGCCGAGGAGAGCACGGCCGCGGTGACGGTCCTGCGCGGCGACGAGTTGCAGCGCCTGCCCGCACAGAACCTCGGCGACGCCTTGCGCCTCGTGCCCGGACTGCAGCTCATCGCGGTGAATCCCGGCGCGCCGCCGATGATCTCGAGCCGCGGATTCTTCGGCGCGGGTGAGGTCGAGTATCTGCAGTTGCGCATCGACGGAATCGCGGTCGGCGATGCGGAATCGGGACTGGCGGACTGGCGCTCGGTGCCGCTCCAATCGATCGAGCGCATCGAGGTGATGCGCGGTGCGGGCTCGTCGCTCTTCGGCGACACGGCACTCGGCGGTGTCGTGCAGGTGTTTCGCCGCGAGACTTCGCACGCGTCGTTGTCGGCGGGCAACTTGGGAACGCTGCGATGGACTGGCTCGTACGCGAGCCATGGACTGTCCATTGGCGCGAACGTGTCGAGGTCGGATGGGTTCCGCGCACACTCCGCGCACGAGGAGCGATTCGCGCACGGCGCGTTCGAGCGCGGCCGCATGCGCGTGTCGCTGGATGCATCGCAACGCGAGCGCGAGGATCCGGGGCCGCTCGGCGCGGAGGAGTTGTATCGCGACGATCGTGAAGACAGCCAGCGTGCGCGTGCAGCGTTGCGCTATCGCGATGAGTCGTTCGAAGCGTTGCTGCACGCGCACGACCGCGATACGCAGCAGGTGCGCACCCTGCTGCTCGCGCCCGGCTTCGGCGATCGCGCGACGCGCGGCCTCGATGCGCAAGGTATCGGCGCGGAGGCGATCAAAACGTTCACGTTGCGCAATGGCCGCATCGCGACAGGCGCGGACGTGGGATACGAATCACTCGAGAGCGAATACAGCACCGACATCAATCGCACCCATCTGGAGCGACGGGCTCTCAGCCCGTCGTCGCCCTTCGGCGGGCCGAGAGCCCGCCGCTCCAGTGATGGTGGCGATGGTACGCGGCGTTCCGCTGCGTTATTCGCGTCCGGCGAGTGGCGCGTCACGCCATCGCTCCGACTCGCGGCCGGCGGACGTTTCGACGCCCTCGACGATGACTTCGCGTCCGCCGCCGCACACGATCACGCCTTCTCTCCGCGTCTCGGCGCCTCCTACGATCTCGGCGACGTCACCGCATACGTGCAGCTCGCGCGCGCGTTCAAGGCGCCGACGCTCGATCAGCGTTTCGACGTGCGCGAGCTCGCCGGCGCGTTCACGATCTCGAATCCCGACCTCGTTCCCCAGCGGTCGCGCAACGTCGAACTGGGCGCGCGCGGCAAAGCGTGGGAGGTGGTCGCGTACACCACGGACGTCGACGACGAGATCGATTTCGACGTGCGCACGTTCCGCTACGCGAACATCGGACGCAGCCGTCATCGCGGTGTCGAAACCATGTTCGCGCTGCGGCCCGCGACGCTGATGTATACGTGGACGCGCGTCGAGCCGCTGGAAGGGGAGCACCGCGGCAACCAGCTCAAGAACATCGCCGAGCACGTGGCGCGGCTCGACGTCGATCTACGCACGCGCGTGAAGGTGGACGTACACGTCGCCGTGGAGTACTCCGCGTCGCGCTACCTGGACGACGCGAATGCGTTTCCGCTCGACGATGCCGTGGTCGTCGACGTGCGCTTCGCCCGCGCATTCGGCGCGTTCACCGCCGCGATCGACGCGCGCAACCTCTTCGACCGCGACTACGCGCCGCTCGGGTTCGCGTTGGACGACGTTCCGTTTTTCTATCCCGCGGAAGGACGCTCGCTGGCGTTCACGCTTTCCTGGCACGCAACGAAAGGAGACTCGCAATGAATCGCATCATCCTCATCGCCGCCGTCGCGCTGCTCGCCAACGGCTGTTCCACGCTCGGCCAACTGGCTTGGCAGGCGATGGATCAGGCGGGCCGCTATTCGACGAAGCGCATTGCCGTCGATGAGATCCAGGTGCCGGACGGCCATCAGGCCGTGCGCATCGTGAACGGTCTCAACTTCCCCAGCTCGTTCACGTGGGACGCGGCGGGCAATCTTTACATCCTCGAATCGCACACGGTGCCCGCGCCGATGCTGAAGCCGAAGATCGTGCGCGTGCGCACGAACGGCGCGATCGATCGCGTGCGGCTCGAGGGACCGCATGCGCCGAATGGCGACACCGCCATCGGCATCACCTTCCACGACGGCTGGCTCTATTTCTCGCACGAGATGAAGGACGGCACGTTCGCCATTCAGCGCGTGCGCCCCGAAGGCGGCAACGTGGAGACGATCGTGGGCGGCATGCCGGTGCAGGCGGATCACGACGTCAATCAGCTCTTCTTCGATCGCGACGGCACGCTCTACTTCGGCGTCGGCAGCGGCACGAATTCGGGAGTCGTCGCCAGTGAAGATCCGGTCAATCAGAAGTGGCTGGCGAAGTTTCCCGACGCGCGCGACATCGCCTGCCGCGACATTCGCCTCACCGGCGTGACGTTCGACGACCCGAAGGGGAAGACCGGCGCATATCAGGCCCTCGGACGTGGGGACGCGCGCGAGTTACGCGGCGAGGCCATGTGCACGAGCGCGATCTATCGGCTGCGGCCGGGAACGACGACGCCGGAGCTCGTGGCGTGGGGCTTCCGCAACCCGGTCGCGCTCGCGCGCGGAACGGATGGCGCGTTGCTCGTCGGACATCAGGGCGCCGACGTGCGCAGCACGCGCCCCATCGCGAGCGACGTGGACAGCGTCCTGCGCGTGCGCGACGGCGCGTGGTACGGGTGGCCTGATTACGGCTCGAATCTCGCGGCGTATCCGAACCCGCCGTTGTTCGAGCTCGCCGGCAGCAATCTGACCGCACCTGATCGTGCGGATGTCGTCGCCGTCACGGAGCCGCACGCCGCGATCAGCGGCATGGCCATCGCGCCCGACGGCGCGATCCTGATCGCCGAGATGGGCGACTTCAAGCCGCTCACCGCGCCTGACAAAACGCGCGCCGGCTATCAGGTCGAGCGCATCGATCCGCGCAGCGGCACGATCGCGCCGCTGCTCCGCAATCGCGGAAGCGGCGACGCGGCACCCGCGTCGACGCTCGACCTGCGCAACGGCTTCGAGCGGCCGGTGGACGTGCGCATCGGCCCGGATGGCCTGATCTACGTGCTCGATTTCGGCGCCTTCGTGACCTCGGGCGGCGAGCCGAAAGCGTTCCCAAAGACCGGGAAGCTGTTCCGAGTGGAACGGAAGTAATTCTGGAGTGCGGCGGCTTGGCCGCGCGCTCCATAAGTGGCCGTTGACAAACCTCACCCTCGAACCTAAACTGACCAACCAGTTAGTTAAACCAACCGGTTGGAGAATATGAAAAAGAAATCAGTCCCCGAAGCCGACGCCAAAGCCCGCATCCTGGCCGCGGCGGCCGAGGTCTTCGCGTCCATCGGCTATGCCGGGGCGCGCGTTGATGAGATCGCGGCCCGCGCGGGCATCAACAAGGCCATGCTGTACTACCACGTTGGCGACAAGGAGCACCTCTACGCCACCGTGCTCACCGAAACCGTCGACCGCGTGCCGGCCATGCTCCGCAACGCCATCGACAAGGCGCACACACCCTCCGAGAAGCTGCAGTGCCTCCTCGACACGCTCGCGGAGCTCGGCAGCAGCAATCCGCACTTCGTCCCGATCATGCTCCGCGAGATCGCCTCGGGCGGCGCCACGTTGCCCGACGAAATGCTCGTGCGCATGGCGGGCATCTTCCGCGTCGTCGCGGATGTGCTCGAGGAAGGGATGCGCAAGAAAGCGTTCCGGAAAACCGATCCGCTGCTCACGCACGTCACGCTGGTCGGCTCGATGATGTTCCTCGTGGCCTCGCAGCCGATCCGCGCGCGGATCGCGAAGGTCGCCGGCATCGAGCACACGCAGACGATGCAGGACATCGCGCGCCACACGGGCAAGCTCTTCCTGGAAGGCCTCGAAAAGTGAAGCGCGCGTTGTTCGTCCTGATGCTCGCGGCCGCGACGCACGCGCAGGAGCTCACGCTCTCCGATGCCATCGCGCGCGCTCTCGAACAGAACGCCGACGTGGTGGTGGAGCGCGAGTCGGTGCAGATCGCGGAGGCGAATGTGCTGCGCGCGAACGCTGCGTACGAGCCGGCGCTGCGCGGCGACGCCCGTCTGCGCAAGCGCACCGATCCGATCAACTCCGTTCTCTCCGGCGCACCGCAGGGCGAGCTCGCGCCCACGATGCGCAGCCTGCAGACGTCCGCGTCCGTCGTGCAGTTGCTGCCGACGGGCGGCACGCTGTCCGTGTTTTCGGGCGTGAGCCGCGACGAGACGAACAGCATCTTCGCGCTGCTCACGCCGTCGTGGTCGACGAACATCGGTGCCGAAGTGCGGCAGCCGTTGGTGCAGAACCGCAGGACGGATCCGGCGCGCCGCGCGATCCGCATCGCACGCGCCGATCGTACCCGCGCCCTCTCATCGCTGCGCCGCACCGCGAACGAAGTCACCGCCGCCGTCGAGCGCGCGTATTGGACGGCTGTCGCCGCGCGCCGCGACGTCGAGATTCGCGAGTCCGCCGTGACCGTCGCCGATAAGCAGCGTGAGGACACACGCGTGCGCATCGAAGCGGGGACACTGGCCGAATCGGAAGTCGCATCGACGACGGCCGAGGTGGAGCGGCGGCGGGGGGAGGTGATGGTGGCGCGCGAGAACCTCACGCGCGCCGAGAACGCGTTGCGCGCACTCATCGCGCGCGACGCGAACGACCCGATCTGGGAACAGCAGTTCATCTGGAACGACGGGCTCTCAGCCCGTCGTGGTGAAAGCCGACGGGCTGAGAGCCCGTCGCTCCAGATTGCTCGTGCGATCGGGAACCGTCCCGAATTGCAGGAGCTCGCGACGCGACTCGAACGTCAGGACGTCGACATCGACGCGGCGGTCGATCGCGTGCGGCTGCAGGTCGACCTGGTCGCGTCGTATCAGAGCCGCGGCCTGGCCGGCACGCAGAATCCCGACGCGTTTTCGCCATTCGGAGCGCTGCCGCCGCATCGCGACGTCACCATCTTCGATCACGAATATCCGGAGGCGACGCTCGGCGTCTCGGTCGCCATTCCGATCGGCAACACCGCGGCCAAACAAGACGTCGTCATCGCGCGCGCGTTGCGCCGCCAGTCCATTGCCGCACTCGACGCCGCGCGGCAGCGCGTCGCGCTTGAAGTGCGCAATGCCCTCGCCGCGCTGGCGAGCGCCGAACAGCGCATCGAAGCGGCGCAGGCCGCACGGGCTGCGGCGGAGGTGCAACTGCAGGCCGAGCGCGATCGCTTCGAGGCGGGCACGTCGAACACGTTTTTCATCCTCACGCGACAGAACGAGCTCGCCGCGGCGCAGCTCGGCGAGCTGGTCGCGATCACTGACCAGCGCAAAGCAGAAACCGAGCTCGCGCGCGCGACGGGAACGTTGCTCGACGAGCGCGGCATCGAGGTATTGCCATGAAACGGATTCTCCTTCTTCTCTCGCTTCTTCTTTGCGCGTGCCGCAACACGCGCGATGACGAAAATGTCATTCATCTCAACGGACGCATCGAGGCGCCGATGGTCGATCTCGCCCCGAAGGTCACGGGCCGCGTCGTGGAAGTGCTCGTGCGCGAGGGCGATCGCGTCAAAGCGGGCGCTCTCCTCGCGCGTCTCAATCTCGGCGAAACATCCATCGCCGTCGAGCTGGAGCAGGCCGGCGTGCGCGCCGCACAGGCGCGCGCGGAAGATCTCGAAGCAGGCACGCGCGCGTCGGAAGTCACGGCCATCGCCGCGGAAGTAACCGATCGGCGCGCGGCCGTGGCACTGGCGGAGAAAGAAGCGGAGCGCCAACGCTTTCTGCTGGAGCGCAAAGTCGGTACGCGCCGCGACTACGATCGCGCGCGCACTGACCTCGAGCGCGCACGAGCCGCGCTGCAGGCATCGCAGGCGCGATTGAACGTCGCGCGCGAAGGAGCGCGCGTGAAACAAACGGCCGCCGCGGAAGCAGAGGCGGATCGGGCGGCGGCGGTGTTGAAACAGTCGGTCACCATCGCGCGGGAAAACGAGCTCCGCGCACCTGCGGACGGCGTGATCGTCCATCGCCTCGCCGAGCCGGGACAGCTGGTGGGCGCGGGACAGCCGGCGATCACGATGGCTTTCGCGAATCGCCTCTACGTGCGCACCTTCATCCCGGAGACGAAACTCGGCCGCGTGAAGATGGGCATGCCCGCGCGCGTGACTGTCGACGCGTTTCCCGGACGCGAGTTCGCCGCGCGCATTACCGAGATCTCGCCCGATGCCGAGTTCACACCGAAAGCGGTGGAGACGAAGAGCGAGCGGGTGAACCTCGTGTACGGCGCGAAGGCCGATCTCGATCGCGGCTGGAGCGAGCCCTTGGTGCCGGGGCAGCCCGCTGACGTGTTGGTCGGAGTACCTCGGAGCACTTCGGGTACCTCGGGGTTCCTCGGAGGGGAGCGCCAATGACGCCGAGGTATTCCGAGGAGCTCCGAGGTACTGCGAGGTACTCGTCATGATCGAAGCCCGGAATCTCACGCGCAAGTTCGCCAGCAAAATCGCGCTCGATGCGGTCTCGTTGCGAATCGACCACGGCGAACTGTTCGGGCTCATCGGTCCGGACGGCGCGGGCAAGACCACGTTCTTCCGCATCGTCGCGGGACTGCTGCAACCGACATCCGGCAGCGTGACGGTCGATCGGGAGGTCACGTTCGGATTCGTGCCGCAGCGCTTTGCGATGTACGAAGATCTTTCTGTCGACGAAAACCTGAAACTGCGCGCAAAGTTGTACGGCGTGCCGAATGACGTGGCGAGCGCGCGCTGCACGGATCTGCTCGCGCGCGTCGGCATGGATCGCTTCGGCAAGCGCCTCGCGGGTGCGTTGTCCGGCGGCATGAAGCAGAAGCTCGCGCTCGTCGCGGCGCTGCTCACGCAGCCGCGCCTGCTGCTGCTCGACGAGCCGACCACGGGCGTCGATCCGGTCTCGCGCCGCGAGTTCTGGGCGCTGCTCAATCAACTGCATCACGACGGACTGACCATCGTCGTCTCGACGCCGTACATGGACGAGGCGGAGTACGCGACGCGCATCGCCTTCCTCGATCGCGGCCGCGTTGCGGGCGTGGGCACGCGGCCGCAGATTCTCGCGGCATACGATCGTCCGCTGCTGGAGATCCGCACCTCGAATCGGCTGGAAGTGCGCGCGATTCTCGCGTCGATGCCGGCCGTGGACGACCTCTCGCTCTTCGGCACCATGCTGCACGCACGCGGGGCCGCCGGCACTGGTCCGGAGCTGCTGGAGGATGTGCGCGATGCATTGCGCGAGGTCGTGTCGACCGACGACGTGCGCGCGCTCGCGCCAAGTCTCGAAGACGTATTTGTGCTGGCGGGGGAAGCATGAGCGCGCTCATCGAAGTGCGCAACGTCACCCGCCGCTTCGGCACGTTCACCGCGGTCGACAACGTCTCCTTCGACCTGCCGCGCGGCAAAGTCTTCGGCTTCCTCGGCCCCAACGGCTCCGGCAAATCGACGACCATCCGCATGCTGGTCGGCCTGCTCGCGCCGACGTCCGGCCGCATCACCGGCTTTGAAAGTCTCGACGTCACGCGCGACACCGAGCGCTGGAAATCCCGCCTCGGCTACATGAGCCAGAAGTTCTCGCTTTACCTCGACCTTACGGTCGAAGAGAACCTGCGCTTCTTCGGCGCGATCTACGGCGTCGACCGCGAACGCGTCGCCGAGCGCATCGACGTCCTGGCGAAGCGCCTTCGCTTCGAGGACATCCGCGATCAGCTCACCGAAGGACTCTCCACAGGCTTGCGCCAGCGCGTGGCGCTGGCGGCCGCGTTGCTGCACGAGCCGGAGCTCCTGTTCCTCGACGAGCCGACCGGCGGCGTCGATCCGCGTGGACGGCGCTTGTTCTGGGACCTGATCTATGAACTGGCCGCGGATCGCGGCATGACCGTGCTCGTCACGACGCACTACATGGATGAAGCCGAGCAGTGCGATCGCCTCGCGTTCATCCTCGATGGCGCGCTGATCGCGGACGGCTCGCCGGCGGAACTGAAACGCGATCTGCGCGATCGGATCATGGAAGTCAGTACCTCGAGTTCCTCGGGTACCTCGGAGTTCCTCGGCGGGGTAATACCCCCGAGGTACTCCGAGGTACTCCGAGGTACTCCGAGGCACTCGGCGTGGGATCCATTTGCGATCGTGAAAGAACTGCAGGGCCATCCCGCGCTCGAGGATCTCTACCTCTACGGCCTCACCGTGCGCGCCGTCGTGCGTACAGGTCACACGACGCGCGTTCGTGAGCTGCTCGCTGGAGCGGCGGGCTCTCAGCCCGTCGAAGCCGAGCCCTCGCTCGAGGACGTATTCGTCTCCCTCGCGCGCAAGCGCGTAACCGAAAAGGAAGCGGTGACCGCATGAAACGCCTGCTCGCGCTGACCTGGAAAGAGTTCCTGCAACTGAAGCGCGACCGGATGACGCTGCGCATGATCGTGCTCGTGCCGGTGATGCAAACGCTCGTCTTCGGCTACGCCATCAACTACGACGTGAAACATCTGAAGACGGTCGTCCTTGACGAGAGTCGCACGTACGAGAGCCGCGAGCTCGTGGCGCGCATGACCGGCACCGACTACTTCGACGTCGTCAAATACGTCGATTCGCTCGACGAGATCCGCACCGAGATCGACAGCGGCGAGGCCTCCGTAGGTCTGGCCATCGATCGTGACTTCGGGCGCAATCGCCATCGCGGGCGGCCGTCGGAAGCGTTCCTGATCGTG
The DNA here is from genome assembly GCA_035626775.1 of Thermoanaerobaculia bacterium. Taxonomy (GTDB): domain Bacteria; phylum Acidobacteriota; class Thermoanaerobaculia; order Gp7-AA8; family Gp7-AA8; genus QHVT01. The sequence continues at coordinate 7,191 of DASPNA010000075.1, read as the reverse complement.
AACGCATCGGACACGACCACGTCGTCGCAGGCGATGTCGATCATGGCCGGCATCGCGCAGACCGCGTCGATCCGCATGCTCGCGCAGCGCGCGGGGTGGGCACACCGGCAACTGCCGCTCGATGTGCGCGTGCGTCCCTGGTATAACCCCGACCTGCGCACGTCGCGATTCATCATCCCCGGCCTGATCGCGATCATCCTCACGTTCACGCTCATTCAGTTCACCGCCAGCGCGATCGTGCGCGAGCGCGAGCGCGGCACGCTCGAGCAACTGCAAGTCACGCCCGCCACGCGCTGGGAGCTGATCCTCGGCAAGATCCTGCCGTTCATCGTCATCGGTTACTTCCAGTTCACGTTGACGATGCTGCTGATGCGTTTTCTCTTCCGCATCGAGATCGCCGGCTCCGTGCTGCAGCTCTACCTGGTCGGCTTCCTCTTCATGGCCGCCGTCCTCGGCCTGGGCATGCTGATCTCGACCATCGCGCAGACGCAGATGCAGGCCACGCAGATGTCGATGTTCTTCCTGCTGCCGTTCGTGTTTCTGTCCGGCTACGTGTTCCCGATCGACGGCATGCCGCTGATTTTCCGCTGGATCTCGAACGTGATTCCGGCGAAATACTTCATTGAGGTGATCCGCGGCATCGTCTTGCGCGGCGCGTCACTCACGGAACTGTGGCAGCCGACGGGATTGCTCGCGCTGTACACGTTCCTGATCATCGCGCTGGCGGTGATGCGGTTTGAGAAGACGACGCGGTGAGAGTCGCAGAGGGTATCCTTCGGGCGCTGCTCGTGAAGCCGACCCTCTGCGACTCTGAGACTCTGAGACTCTGCGACTATCCTTCACGACGATGCGCCGTCTTCTCGCCACGCTCGTTCTTCTCGCCGGGTGCGCGAAGCCGGAAAGCACGCCGCCCTCCATCATCCTGATCTCCGTCGACACGCTCCGCTCCGACCGCCTTCCGATCTACGGCTACATGAAGAACGCCACGCCGAACATCGACGCGTTGCGGCGTGATGGGGTGCTGTACGAGAAGGCCTGGAGTCACTGTCCGCTGACGTTGCCTTCGCATCTGTCGATGTTCACGGGACTGCTGCCGACGGAGCACGGCGTGCGCAACAACATCGGCTATCGCTTCGATGGCGCGAAGTTCAGGACGCTCGCGAAGACGTTGCGGGCGCAGGGCTATCGCACCGGCGCCGCGGTTTCGTCGTACGTGCTGCGCTCCGAGACCGGGATCGCCGACGGCTTCGATGTGTATGACGACACGGTGCCGGTCACGATCGGCGCGGCCACCGCCGAGAACCAGCGCTCCGGCTTCGACACCGTCAAGCAGGCGCAGAGCTTCATCACGGCGAATGCGCAGGAGCCGTTCTTTTTGTTTCTGCACCTCTACGAACCGCACGCGCCGTACGAGCCGTCCTACGACGGCGAGATCGCCAAGTCCGACGCCATCCTCGGCCAGCTCATCGCCACGCTGAAAGCGAACAACATCTACGACGACGCGGTGATCGTCTTCACTTCCGATCACGGCGAGGCACTCTGGGAACATGGCGAGGATCAACACGGGATCCTGCTGTATCGCGAGGTGTTGCAAGTGCCGCTCGTGATCAAGCTGCCGGAGTCGAAGAACGCGGGCGCTTCGATCGCTGAGCCGTTCGCGTTGCGCGATCTCTTTCATGAGCTGCTGGCCCACGCGGGGGTTCGACGGGCCGAGAGCCCGTCGCTCCAGATGGCCATCTATTCCGAGACGTTGTATCCGCGTATTCACCTCGGGTGGAGCGAGCTCCGTTCGCTCTTCGACGGGCGCTACCACTACATCGAGAGCTCCAGCCCCGAGCTGTACGACCTCTCAGTCGACGCGGCGGAACGGAACAATCTCATTGCCACCGAACGCCGCGTCGCCGCGGCCATGCGCCGCGAGCTGGCCGCGATCCCGGCGCCGGTCGAGACCCTGCAGCGCATCGATCCTGAAGAAGCGAAGAAGCTCGCAGCGCTCGGCTATATCGGCACTCCCCAGGAGCGCAGCGGCCCGCTGCCGAACCCGCGCGATCAGATCGGCTCTCTGCGCGAGATCAAGAGCGCGTTCCAGCTCGCGGCACAGCGGCGCAACGATGAAGCGATCGATGCGTTGCGCGCGCTGCTCGAAAAGAATCCGTCGATGGATGTCGCGACGCGGCTCGGTGAAGTGCTCCTCGATTCCGGTCGCGCGGCTGAAGCGATCACGGTGTACGAAGCGGCGATGAAGCGGGCCGAGCGCTTCTCGCCCGATCTCGCGCTGGCGATCGCGGTCGCACATGCGAAGGCGGGACATCCGCGCGAAGCCGAACAACACGCGGAGCTCGCGTTGTCCGCGCAACCGCTCGAAGCGCATCAGGTGCTCGCGCGTGTAGCGATCGACGACCAGCGATTCGCGGAGGCGGAACATCACGTGCGTGCGGCGATCGAGGCGAGCGAGCGGCAACCGGCCGCACTGCTCCTGCTCGCGGACCTGCAGCGGACGTCCGGACAGTACGACGCGGCGCTGGCAACTCTGGACACCGTGGAGCAGCGCGCGAAGGAGCTCGGCATCGCGCAGCAGGGGATCGAGCACGCCCGCGCCGACGTCTACGCGCGCACCGATCGTCCGGATGAAGCCGCCGCGGCGTATCGCCGCGAGATCGCGCGCTTCCCGCATCATCTGCAGTCATGGTCGAACCTGGCCATCATCGAGTTCATCCTCGGCCGCACCGCGGAAGGCGAGAAGGTACTGACCGGGATGGTGCGGGCCAACCCGCATCGCGGCGCGCACGAGTTGGCAGAAAAGACACGAGCCGCGGTTCGCTGAGGGGCGAAGAGACCCCTCATCCGCCCTTCGGCCACTTTCTCCCCTCGCCGAAGGGAGAAGGCTACACAGGGCGCGTGCGGATGTGGCCCTCGCCCCGCTTGCGGCCGAAGGCCGGGTGAGGGGTCACATTCGGCAGGGGGCGTGCAATTCGCCTGACACGTGAACCCGCTCCTTGGCCTTGTTCTGGCCGCTACCTATTTCGTCGCGCCCGGCGGCAACGATCACCATCCCGGCACGAAAGACCGCCCGTTTCAGACCATCACGCACGGCGTGTCGGTATTGAAAGCGGGCGATGAACTGCAGGTGCGCGGCGGCGTCTACCGCGAGAGCGTGCGCGTCGTCGATCTGCATGGAACCGAAGGCGCGCCGATCCGCATCCGTGCGTACCCCGGCGAGAAGCCGGTCATCGACGGCAAAGGCACGACCGCGAACGGGCTGGTGATCTTCTCGCTCTCGTCATGGATCCGCTTCGACGGCTTCGAAGTGCGCAACGGGCCGAAAAGCGGCGTGCTCCTGTACGACGTGCAGGACATCAAAGTGCGCGGCAACGACATCCACCATCACTTCCGCTTCGGCATCCACGTCGTGTCGGACAGCGACAAGCCGCGCGGCACCTCGCGCAACGTCGTCATCGAGAGCAACAAGGTCCATCACAACGTGCAGCAGAACGCGAACGGCCGCGCGCGGCAATGGATGCAGGGCATCGGCACGTATCGCGCGGCCTCGGTGGACATCATCGACAACGATGTCTACGAGAACTTCGGCGAAGGCATCGACGCTGTCGTCAGCGATGACGTGACCATCGCGCGCAACACGGTGTGGGACAACTTCAGCGCGAACATCTATCTCGACAACGCCACGAACACGCGCGTCGACGACAACGTCATCGTCGCCGGCTGGGCCAAAGACCCGAAACGCTATTACCGCCTCGGCCATCCCGCGCCGTCGATCTTCTCCGCAAACGAACGTTACGAAGAACAGAACCCGCTGCGCGACATCACCGTCACGAACAACCTCGCCATCGGCGGCAAGTACGGATTCGGCTACGGCGACTACCAGGTCGGCGGCGGCCTCCATCGGGCCGTGATCGCACACAACACGTTCTACGGCACGACCGATCGCGTGCTGTATCTCGAATCGGAGAAACACGACAGCACGACCATCGAGAACAACATCTTCGCCGGCAGCGTCTACGCGCCGGATGCGGACGTTGCGTATCGCGGCAACTGCTGGTGGGGCGGCGACGAGCGCACGTACAAGCGCGGCGCCGGTGATGTGTTCGACGATCCGAAGTTCGTGCGCGCGGGTGGGAAAGACAAGCGCGACTTCGAGCTGCATCCCGGCTCGCCGTGTGCCGGAAAAGGCTGGAGGAGCGGGCTCTCAGCCCGCTGAGGAACGCTTCGACGGGCTGAGAGCCGCCGTTCCAGATGGCATGGAGTGCGGCGGCTGCAGCCGCCGCACTCCTGAAGCATCAGAAACGCAGTCCCAGCGAGAAGCGGTACGTCCGCGGCAACTGGTACGCCTCCGCGGAGATCGGCTCGCCGAAGACCGCGCCTTTCACCCAGTGCACGCCTTCCACCGGCTCGTCGCCCGCGTTCGGGTTGAATGGCTGGCAGCGAGTGTTGTTGTTGCAGCGCGTCGTGGTCTGCCGGTGCGTCTGCACGGTCTTGTCGACGAAGTCCGGATCCTCGATGCCCTGCTCGTTGAAGATGTTGAAGATGTCGGTCTCGAGGAACACGCGATAGCGTCCGCCGAACGGCAGCACGTAGTTGATCGCGAAGTCGGTCGACGAGATGTCGTCCACGCGATATTCGCCGCGCTCACCGAACGTGTAGCCGACATTCGACGGCACCGTCACGTAGCCGGGATTGACCACGCCGTTCGCGGGGCGCGCGGGCGGCGCGCCGCCGGCGCGTACATCGATCGTGCCGCGCGCGGAGTACGAAAGCGCGGAGTGATAACGCTCGAGCAGCGACAGGTTGAAGTCGCCGAAGCCGGTCGGGATGTCGAGGCCGACCCAGATGTTCGCGCGATGGCGCATGTCGGGGAGGAGGGCGCCGACGGGGTTGAAGGCGTCGAATCCCGTGTACTGCGGGCGATCGGGATTTTCAGTGAGGATCGTCGCGCCGCCGGATGATTCACCTTCGACATTGCCGCGCAGTTTCGACCATGTGTAGTTGCCGCCGACGCTGAGGCGTTGCATCGGCCGCCAGCTTCCCTGCAGTTGCACGGCCTGGTAGTCGCGGCTGAGACCACCGCGGCTGTTCTCGATGACGCCCTGATCGACGAACGAGCCGGTGGGATCCAGCGCCTTGCCGGTGTCGAGCGTCCTGCGGATCGAATAGAACGCGTCCCACGTGCGATCGATGTAATCCGCGCGCACGTAACCGCGATCGCCGAACGTCATCGCGTAGCCGAAGCTCATCTCGTCCATGTACGGCGAGTTGAGCGACTCGTCGAAGCGGCTGGTCGCGCCGGGGATGCTGATGTCGCTGAGCAGGTCGCGGTTGTTCGTGCCGCCCGCGGCGTTGAACGCCGCGAAGATCATGGCGATGACCTGCTCGGTCGGAATCAACTGATTGATCGGCGTACCGATCGGGTTGATCGGCTCTCCCGGATAGTCGAACAAGTAGTACGAGTAGCGGCCGGCCGGCGCGGTGAGATCGGCCGGACCCTGCTCGACCTTCGCGACATAACGGCCATACGTCGCGCTGAAACGATGACGGCCGTTGCCGCCCACGTCGAACGTGGCCGCGAGGCGGGGACTGATCGCGCTGTCATCGACGGTCGTGACACCGGCCTGATTTTTTCCGAACGACTTGTCGTAGCGCGCGCCGACGTTGAACGACCAGTGCTGGCCGAGCTCCCACTTGTCGTTGATGAACATCGAGCGGACCGCGAAGTCGGAGGTCTTCGAAAGCGCCGGCACCGGATCCCATTCGATCGCGCCGTCCGACTGATCGATGCCGAAGTAGAGCTTCGTCTTGTCGTTCGGGTCCTGAATGATGTGGCCGTGAATCCAGAAGTCGCTGCCCGACTGGAAGTTGTTGTCGGCGCGCAACTGGTGAAACTCTTCATAGCCTGCGCCGACGCTGTGATTGCCGAGCGATTTCGTGCTCAGGAAGTACGAGGCCTTACCGAGCCACGACTTGTTGTCGTGCTGCTTCACGCCGCACACCGCACCGCAGCCGGACGGCGACCACATGCGGTTGCCTGTGGTCGCATCGCGCAGCAGCGTGCCCTGGATCGGATCGCGCGTTTCGGCGCCGCGCGTGAGGTCGTCGTCCATCCTGCTGAACTGCGCTTCGAAGAGGAGGTTGTTCGTCAGCACGCCGGTGTAGTTCACGCCGAACAGCGTCTTTGGTTGATCGCGCGACGCGAGACTGCGCAGGTCGACGACGGGAGGGAACGTAATGATGTTGTCGCGATGGTTATCGCTCGCGAGATACGAGCCCACCAGCGTGTGCTTCTGCGCGAGCTGGCCGGTGAACTTCCCTTCCCAGCGGCGATCTTCGCGCGTCTCGACGTACGGGATCTCGGTGAAGCGCAACTGCTGCGAGGTCTGGCGGTCTTCCCAGCGTCCCGCGGTGAAGAACCAGATCGCGTCGCGGATGATGCGTCCGCCGAAGGTCGCTTCGTACGTCTCGTTGAGCTCATCGATCGGATCGACCTGGAGCGCGTAGTCGGTTTTCTCTGTCCAGTTCGGATTCGAAAGCGTGTCGCGAAGCGATCCGGAGAATTCGTTGCCGCCGGACTTCGTCAACGTCGACACGACGCCGCCGGTGAAACGTCCGAACTCGGCCGAGACGCCGCCGGTGAGGATGGTCGTCTCCTGGATCGCGTCTTCGATGAAGAGGTCATGCGGTTGTCCGCGCAGGTTCTCGTTCACCACCACGCCGTTCACGAGGAAGAGGTTGTCGAACGACATCGCACCCGAGATCGTGATCTGGTTGTTGACCGCGCCTTCCGTCACGCCGGGCGCGATCAGCACCGTCGACCGGATGTCGCGTCCCATCGGCAGCTCACGCACCTGTTCCACGTTGAAGTTCGCCGACACCTCGGTCGTCTCGACGACCGCCAGCGTTGTAGCGGTGACGGTGATGTCTTCCGACATCGCGGCGACGGCAAGCTCGGCGTCGGCGCGGCTGGTCTGCGCGAGCGTAACGGTGATGCGCTTGTTGACGCGCTGCATCCCCTCGAGCTCGAAGTTCACGTTGTACTGACCCGGTGGAAGCGATGGGAAGTGATAGCCGCCCGCGTCGCCGGTGACTGCCGTGCGAGTTCCCTGCAGCGCGGGAGAAGAGATGGTGACAGTGGCCCCGGGCAATACGGTGCCGTCCGATGTAGTGACAGTGCCGACGAGTGTG
>DASPNA010000074.1:0-11627 GCA_035626775.1 Thermoanaerobaculia bacterium | reverse complement strand
AGGATGTTGGCGATGTCCGGATGCGCCTTCTCGATCTCATCGAGCAGAACGACCGAATAGGGATTGCGCCGCACGCGCTCGGTGAGCTGGCCGCCCTCCTCGTGACCGACGTAGCCCGGAGGCGAACCAATCAACTTGGACACGGCGTGCTTTTCCATGTACTCCGACATGTCGAAGCGCACCAGGTGCTTCTGCGATCCGAAAAGGAACTCCGCAAGACGGCGCGCGACTTCGGTTTTGCCGACACCGGATGAGCCGAGGAAGATGAACGAGCCCATCGGACGATTCGGAGACGCGACGCCGAGGCGCGAGCGGCGAATCGCACGCGAGATGGCGCGGATGGCGCGGTCCTGCCCGACGATGCGCCGGATCAGGATCTCTTCCATGTTGATCAGCTTCGCGGCTTCGTCGGCTTCGATCGACGTCACCGGGATGTCGGTCCAGGAGCTGATGATCTCCTCGACGTCGCGCTGGGTGACTTCCATCATCTCGTCGCCGACCATCTCGCGCTCCTGCTTGAAGCGCTCGATCTCTTCCTTCAGCTCGATCTCGCGCTCGCGCAGGAAGACCGCTTTCTCGAAGTCTTTGTCCGAGATCGCTTTCTTCATCTCCTTGACGATCGAGCGCGTCTCCGCTTCGAGCCTGCGCAGGTTCTGCGTGTCAGCGACGCGGCGCAGCTTCACCTTGGCGCCGGCTTCGTCGAGGATGTCGATCGCTTTGTCCGGGAAGAAGCGGTCGGTGATGTAGCGGTTCGATTGATAGACCGCGCTCTTGATGGCGGTCTCGCTGTATTTGACCTTGTGGAAGGACTCGTACCGCTCCTTCACGCCTTCGAGGATCTGCAGCGTCTCATCCTCGGTCGGCGGATTCACGATGATGGCCTGGAAGCGGCGCAGCAGCGAGCGGTCCTTCTCGATGTAGCGGCGGTATTCGCGAATGGTGGTCGCGCCGATGCAGGAGATCTCGCCGCGCGAGAGCGCCGGCTTGAGGATGTTCGCCGCGTCGAGCGAACCTTCTGCCGAGCCCGCGCCGATGAGCGAGTGGATCTCATCGATGAAGATGATGATGTCCTGATTTTCCTTGAGCTCCTTGATGATGCCTTTGAGGCGCTCTTCGAACTGGCCGCGGTACTTCGTGCCGGCCACGATCAGCGAGAGATCGAGCGAGAGGATCCGCTTGTTCGCGATGAATAGTGGAACGTTGCCGTCCACGATGCGCTGCGCAAGTCCTTCGACGATGGCGGTCTTGCCGACGCCCGGCTCCCCCAGAAGGATCGGATTGTTCTTCGTTCTGCGCGAGAGGATCTGGATGATGCGCTCGACTTCCTTCTCGCGGCCGATCAGCGGATCGAACTGCTGCTGATGCGCCATGGCCGTGAGATCGCGCGCATATTCGGCGAGAAAGGGAAGCTCTTTTTTCTGCTTGTCCGCTTCTCTCTCTTTGAGGATCGAGATGGTCTCTTCGCGGACGCCATAGACGTTGAGGCCTTTGGCGGTCAGGATGCGTGCCGCGGTGGCGGACTCGACGCGCAGGATGCCGATCAGGAGGTGCTCGGTGCCGACGTATTGGTGGAGCATCGACTCCGCCTCGTGCGCGGCGTAGGCAAGGATCTTTTTGGATTCCTCGGAAAGCGGGAGCTCGGCCGAGGAGGAGATGCGGTCGACGAAGAGCCGGTCGCCTTCGACGTCGCGGCGGATCTGTTCCGGCTTCACGTTGAAGCGGGAAAAGATCTCTTTGATGATCTCCTCCCCTTCACGGAGCACACCGAGAAGGATGTGCTCGGATTCGATGACGCGAGAGCCGAGCTTCGATGCTTCGTATCGGGCGAAGAAGAGTGCGCGGCGTGCTTTCTCGTTATATTTTTCGAACATTGGACTAGTTGGAACGAGACGACTTCATTTCAAAGACCCGGTCGCACCGAGCGGCGAGGTCAGGGTTGTGCGTCACGATAACGGATGTCAGTCCGCGTTTATTGTGGCACTCGCGCATTAATTCGAACACTTTTTCACTTGTTTCGAGGTCGAGGTTCCCCGTCGGCTCGTCCGCAAGGAACAGCACGGGCTCTGCCAGCAGCGCGCGCGCGATGGCCACACGCTGCTGTTCGCCGCCTGAAAGCTGCTTCGGAAAATGCTTCTTGCGCTCCCGCAGTCCGAGCTCGGACAGCAGCGACTCCGCGCGATCCATCGCCTCGTCACGATCCATCTTGCCGATCCAGCCGGGCATGGCCACGTTCTCGACCGCGCTGAACTCCGGCAGGAGATGGTGGAACTGAAAGACGAAGCCGACGTTGCGATTGCGGAAGCGGGCCAGCTCGTCGGCGGACATGGTGTTGAGGACCTTGTCCTCGACGCGCACCGTGCCGGAGTCGGCGCGATCGAGCCCGCCCAGCAGATGCAGCAGCGTCGACTTGCCGATCCCGGACGGACCGACGATCGCCAGCATCTCACCCTTCGCGACCGCGAGGTCCAGGTCGCTGAACACCACCACCGGCACCTCGGCGTTGCGATAGGTCTTCGACAGCTCGCGACCTTCGAGGAACGCCATGTCGAGGATTATACGGGTGGACGGAAAGGCGCGCGGTTGCGTATGTCGAACGTGATGCGCATGTTCGCCGCTGTTCTGGTCCTCATGACGACCTTCGCCCAGGCTACTACGCTGCTTGCCGGAACGGCGTTTCCGCTCGGCACTGGCGAGATCGACGCGCAAAGTGCAAATCAGTTCGACGTCGCCCGTACGCGCGAGGGATCGATTGCCGCGTGGACGATGGCCGGTGCCCGCAAGATCAACATCACGCGGCTCGACAGGAACGGTGCGTGGGTGGAGACGACCGAGGTGGTCTCGCATGGTTCCAGCATGCAGATCGCATCGACCGGCAGTGAGGGATTACTCGTCGAAGCTGCCTCTTGGTCGGAGGAGTTGTTCGCTCGAACGATCGACAACGGAGCAGTTTCGGAGGTCCGGCGCCTCCCCATCCGCGCGTCGGAAGTCGTCCAGCTCGAATGGACCGGCCATGCTTACGCCCTCGTCGTTCGCCATGCCGACTTCACGATCTCGACTGCACTGCTCGACCGCGACGGCATTCCGATTACCGGGATCATTCGCTTCCCGCGCGTCACATACTCGAAGGCACTTCTGGCCTGCGGGGACGATCGGTGTCTCATGGCGTTCGCGTACCCGGGCGCGTGGGCCGGCCGCGTGGCTGTCATCGACGAGGGGGATTTTCCCCCTCCATCGCAACAGAGCAGGGGCTTTGTCCAGACTTTGCCGCTGCCGGGCAGCGTACTCGCGGTCGGATTCGACGAGGCCCTCGGGTTCTACAGCCTCACCGGCCAGGAACTGCGCGTTCATGGACGACTGCGTGGCCTCAGCGGTGGACTGTTCACTCCTCACCGAACGGTGGTGTTGACAGAGTCCATTTCTGCTTACTCTGATGTGGTGACGGTCTCCCGCGCAGGCGCTGTGTATGTCGCGTACACCGGTACGGATTGGTGGCACCGCCCCACCGCGATGGTGCTGCTGCGCGTGACACACGGGGGTCGTGTGGAGAAGGTACACGTCGCGCTCGAGCCGATGCGGCGCACGCCGGTGCAGTTCATCGTGCACGGCTCCGCCGCGTTGATCTGGCGAAACGACGGCACGTCGAGCTATCACGCCTCGCGGGTCGAAGAGAACGCATTGGAGGACCTGGGCGTGCCTGTAACCGCGGGCTTGGCGCGCGAGATCATGCCGCGGATCGTGCGCGGCACGACCACGTCGCTGGTGACGTGGGTGGAAGCGTTCGCCGCCCGGCAGACGCTGTACGCAGCCATCCTCGACGCGGACGGCCGGCAGGTGAACACTCCCACGGTTCTGGCCGTCAGCGACATCCCTGCGGGCCTCAACCGCTTGCCGTTCCGGGACGTCGTCATCGCCTTCGACGGGGTGAATTTTCTCGCGCTCTGGCGAGCGACTTATCGCGCCATGTACCCCACGTACCTCGTCTTCGGCCAGATGATCTCGCAGGACGGCCAGCTCGTCGGCGAGAGGATCGATTTATCGTCGTTCTCCATGAATACGCTCACGCTGGTCTGGACCGGCTCAGAGTACTGGACGACTGGATACGGAGGTGTCGTGCGGATCAGCCCTTCGGGTCAGTTGCTCACGCTCCTTCTTTCCCTTTCCGGCGAGGACAACATGCTCCTCGTGCGCGACGAAGACGGCCGGTTGCGTGGATTGAGGATGAACTATGAGTCGGCGATCGTCGCAGCCGGTCCGCAGATCTGGTCGACGTACGGCTGGGTCGAAATCGAGGAGGGAACGAACGGACCGTATCCGCAGCGTAGCAGCGGCGGTCACGGCAGCGGACAGTATGCGCCCAGCGTCGAACCGACTGTGGCCTTCGGCGGCGGGCATCGTTTGGCCGTCTTTGATAGCTCCGGCTGGAGCCCCGGCCCGCTGCGCGACCTCGATTCCGGAGCCGCTCTTCCGTATCCCGTACCCAGGTGGCCAGGCCACGCCATCCGCCTGGACGCCCACTGGACCGGCCACGAGTTCGTGGTGCTGGCCGGCAAGACGCTCGCTCGTCATTCACCGCTCGGCGAGATTCGCACGATTTCGCTTGGCGACGATGTGGTCGACAGCGCTGGTGTTGTCGACGGACCCGACGCCGTGCTCGTCGTCAAGGAACGCGACGGGACTGTGGAAGCGGAGCGCGTAACCCTTCCCTTTCCTTGAACGGCGCGCAGTGCGCTAACCCATCTGATTCATCCGCTTCTGCAACGCGCCGACCGATCGCTCGTCGAGTGCGACGTGCTTCGCGCTCCATGCGCCGTTCTGTTTCTCGAGCAATCCGACGGATACCGGATAGTCGAAGCGGCGCGGCCCTGCGCTGGCGGGATTGAAGAAGCGCACGCCGTCGAGCACTTCGTTGTGCGGCAGATGGCTGTGGCCGAAGATCACGACATCGGCCGCCTCTTCGCGCAATGACGCGATGACGCGCGCCGCCGGCTTTCGCGCACGGGGAAGAATGTGCGTGACGAGCACGCGCAGCGTTCCCAACTTCGCGCGGACGATTTCCTCGCCGGTTGCGTCGTCGTTGTTGCCTTCCACGAACGTCAGCGGCGCGAGAGCGCGCAAGGCCTCGAGAATGTGCGCGGCGCCGATGTCACCGGCATGCACGATCGCATCGACGTTCGCGAACACCTGCGGCACGGCCGGATGCAGCAGGCCGTGCGTGTCCGAGATGACGCCGATGCGCGAGACGCGTGTCATTCACCGCCGGCGCGCAGTTCCTTGTGGAACGCCGGCAGATCAACCGTCTGCAATCCGAAGTCCTTCGTCCGCTCGTCGAACACGCCGATGGAAACGGTGCTCGTGGCGCCGTTGAAACGCATCGTGAAGTCGTACGTGAAATGCGTCTGCTCCGGTGCGATGTCGGCGAACGAGAATGGCTGCGTGCGGCGCTCGACGTCGCTCATGATGCCGAGGATGCCGCCGGTGGCGATGAAGACGGAGAACGTGCCGGTGTCGTTGCGGCCGATGGAAAGTGCCTCGATGGGGATGCGGATGCGCACCGGCACGGTCCAGTGTTTGCGCTCCTTCTCGATTGCGCCGAGGTCGACGTCGAGCGGAATCCGGCCTTTGCCGTCGGGACGATAGAGATTGGCGATGACACGATCCTGCATACGCGTGACATCGGTCTTCTCGACGTATTCGCGGCGCGTGCGGACGGTGTAGTCGCGCTTCTTCGCGCGCACGATGATGTCGCGCGACTTCGTGGTGCCGGTATCGGGCGTGCGATACGCGAGCGAGTAGTACGTCTCGAGATCCTGCGCGACCTCGGGCAGGACGGAGACGATCTCGGTCGCGCCGGACGCCATGAGGCCGCCGGTTTCCTTCGCCAGCTCATCGAGTGCGGCGGTCTGATTCACGAGCACTTCGAAGTCTCGCGCCATCCGCGGATCGATCCGCTGCTGGCTGGCGAAGATGTCCGGCCGATTCTCGGCGGCCGAGACCATCGGCGTCAACTCCAGCCCGACCGGATAGAACGGATAGATGGTGATGTTGTGCTCGTTCGCGGTGCGCGCCACCGCTTCGCGATACTGCGTCGTGCCGTACTCGGCGCGGTTGAGCTGCGCGAGCTCGCCGGAGAACGCCATCGTTTCCGGATAGAGGCCGAAGTCGTCGGTCGCGAAGATCACGATCTTGCGGCCGTCCTCGTCCGACATGCTGCGCATGAGTGCCTGCAACTCCTCGGCTTTCCGCTCGAAGCGGAACAAACCAAAGTTCGCGTTCGACCTCAGGTCCCACAGATCGAAGTTGTCGAGAGTGCGGCGGCCGCGGAGTCGCTCGGGCGGCAAGTTGTCGAGAAACGAGCGCGCCAGGGCCCTCTGCCGCATCAGGTCATTCGAGCCGGGGGCGCCGGTGTTCTGCTTTTCGACTTCCGCGAGTGCAGCTTCGAGACTGGGTAGATCGTCGGTGAAGTCCTGAAGCGTGAACGCGGCGTCGAGGTCCCAGAATACGACCGCGGCGGAATCGCCGGGACGAACGACCTCGCGCAGTGTTTTTCGGATCGCGGTGAACAACGGCTCGGTGCGGAAATTCGGCAGCGCGAAACGCTCGATGAACACGAGGATGGTGCGCTTCGCGTGCGGCGCTTTCGCGGCGGCGGCAGCGTCGGAGGCACCCGATCCGTACTCCGCGAAATTCGTGATCGGCTGTACGCGGCCGTTCTCGCGGATCTCGAAATCGTCGGACGTGAGGCCGGAAACGCGTCGTCCCTTCTTGTCGGTGACGAACACGTCCACGTTCACGATCGACACGTCGATCGTTTCTTCCGCCGGGGGCAGCTTCTGCTGCGCGACGATCGGCAACGTGGTGATGAGTGCCAGGAGCAGGATCGATCTATTCAAGAGTGCCTCCGCGTTGTTGCTTTTCGGAGCGACCGGGGATGGCGACGCGCGCCAGACCAAATTCTTTCGAGACATCATCGCGCACACCGACCGAAAGCGCGTTGGCGAGATGGTCAACTTCGATGGTGACGTTGTACGTAAAGTCGGCGCGGCGCGTCTGTTCAAGCTCGGCAACTTTGAACGAATACGGCTGCTCGCGACGCTCGACGTCGCTGATCACACCGAACGCGGCGCCCGTTCCGACGAACACCGTGAATGAGCCGGTAGCGACGCCGTCGTTTGTTCGCTGTGTCAGCGCGCCGAGCGGAACACGGATCACGACCGGCACGGCCCGGCGCTTCGATGACGTTTTTCGGACCACGCCGACATCGACGCGGATCGGGATCAGCGAGTGCTCCATCGGCTGGTAGAGATTCGCGACCACGCGGTTGTTCATCTGCGTGTCATCGGAACGTTCGACCACAGCGCGCCGCGAACGGACGATGTAATCGCGGTTCTTCGTCGTCACCACGACCTTGCGGCGCACGTCTTTCCCCGTGGGCGTGGCGCGATATGCGAGCGAGTAGTACGACTCGAGATCGTCCACGACACGCGGCAGCAGATCGACGATGTCGGATGGTCCGGCAGCCATCAGGCCGCCGGTCTCCTGCGCGATCTGTACGAGCGACGCGGTGTGGTTCATCAACGCGGCGTTGTCGGACGCGGCCCGAATGAGGTCGCCATCATGGTCATCGACCAGGTGCCTGATGCGCTGCTCCTGGCCGTCCGGAACGCTGCCCCAGGTCAGTCCCGGAGTGTGCAGCGGATAGAGCGTGACGCCGTTCGCATTGGCGGTGCGCATCACCGCTTGCCGCTCCCGCTCGACATTGATGTTCAAGGCGAAGTTCGGCTGCCGGGTCTCCGCCGACGGCTCGAAACCGGGATTCAGGCCGAAACGCTGCAGCGCGAGCACCATGATCTTTTTCCCTTCGGCGCCCGACATGCTCTCCATGATCGAAGTCATCGCCGCGCTCTTCTTGCGCAACTGAACGAGCGCCGTCAGGTCGGCAGCCTTGCCCTCGAACTCGACCAGGCTGGCCGGAGCTCCTTTCGGCTGTCCGGTCACTCCACTCATGATCTGAGCGGCGGAATCGTCGTTCTCGCGCGCTCTCCGCATGAGATCGCGCGGATTCACCGCCGCGCCGATGCTCTCCTTCTCCAGCGCGACCAACGCCCGCTCGAGCGCCGCGGTGTCGTCGGTGAAAGCCTGTCGCGTGCTCAGGCGCGTGTCGAACGCAACGACCGTCGCCGCATCGCCCGGCCGCACGGCTTTCCTGACGAATTCGCGCAGCGCGCCGAAGACTTCGCGAACGCGCGCCGAAGGCTGCCGCTGCAGCTCGACAAAGATGACGATGTTGCGTTGAGCGCTGACTGGGTTCCTCGGTCCCTCGGGTCCCTCGGAGTTCCTCGGAGTGGCGTCGGTAACGGTCATCTCCCCCGAGGAACCCCGAGGAACCGGGTCGGGCGCGTACTCCGCGAAATTCGTGATCGGCTGCCGCTGCCCGTTCTCGCGGATCTCGAAGTCGTCGCGCGTCAGGCCATGGACGCGATTGCCTTTGCGGTCCGTGACGAACACATCGACGTTGATGATCGAGACTTCGATCGTCTCGCCGGCCGGCGACTGCTGTTGCGCGATGAGCGGCATCGCCGCGGCGAGCAGGAGGAGCAGGGCTGTCGCTTTATTCAACGCTGCCTCCGACTTGTTCGTTCGTACGCGCGGGCGCGGGCAGTGCCGCGCGCACGAGACCGTACTCCTTCGATACGTCATCGCGAACGCCGATGGAGATCGCGTCGGCGAGCTCGTCGAACTCCACCGTCACGTTGTACGTGAAGTGCGACCTGCGCGCGATCGCGAGGTCGTCCAGCTTGATCGTGTACTCCTGCTTCTGGTGCTCGACGTCGCTGATGAGGCCGTAGTCGCGGCCCGTGCCGACGAAGACAGAGAACGAGCCGGCCGCTGCGCCATCACGCTCGAGCGGCGTCAACGCGGAGATCGGAATGCGCACCTTTACCGGCACGGACCACCTGTTCCTGCGCAATTGCGTCGCCGTGCCGAGGCTGATCTCGATGGGAATGAGGGAGTGCGCGAGCGGCTGAAAGAGATTGGCGACGACGCGATCATCCATCTGGGTGTCGTCGGACTTGTCGACTACGGCGCGCCGCGAGCGCACTTCATACGCGCGGTTCTTCGTGGTCACCACCACTTTGCGCCGCGAATCGGTGCCGCTGTCGGTGACTCGGTACGCGAGGGAGTAGTACGTTTCGAGATCGTCGCTGACGCGCGGCAACAGTTTCGCGATGTCCGCCGGTCCGGACGCCATGAGGCCGCCGGTCTCTTGCGCGATCTGCACCAGCGACATCGTTTGGTTCAGCGCGTTGGCATTGCCGGCGCGCGCGTGCGACAGATCGGCATCGCCGTCGACGTTCGACACGTCGATCCGCAACTCCTGTGGATCGGGTCCGAACGACGGCCACTCCACTCCGGGCGCGTAAAGCGGATACAACGTGATGCCGTTCGCGTTGGCCGTGCGCATCACCGCCTGGCGCACCTTCTCGACGCGAGTATCTGCCTTGAAAAAGATCTCGCCCGACGCGTCTCCCGCGAGGAGTCCGAAACGATGCAGCGCGAGCACCATGATCTTCTTGCCTTCGACGCCGGAAATGCTCTCCATGAGCGAGGTCAGTGCGGCGCCTTTCCGGCGGAGATCGACCATGGCGAACATGTCGGCCGCGGATTTCCCGAGATCGGTCACGCTCGCTGCTCCGCCGACGGCATGACCGCGCACGCCGCTCAGGAGGCGCGCCGCGTTCGCGTCGGATTCGACGGCGCGCCGGATCTGATCGTGCGC
The DNA here is from genome assembly GCA_035626775.1 of Thermoanaerobaculia bacterium. GTDB lineage: Bacteria > Acidobacteriota > Thermoanaerobaculia > Gp7-AA8 > Gp7-AA8 > QHVT01. Next base: position 1,849 of record DASPNA010000074.1, on the reverse strand, counting down.
GTCGGCCGCCACGCCGATGCTTTCTCTCTCGAGTTGCGCGAGCGCGTGCTCCAGCGCCTCGGTATCGTCCGTGAACTCCTGGCGCGTCTCCGATCGCGTGCGGAATGCCACGACCGTCGCGGCATCGCCAGGCCTCACCGATTTCCGGACGAACTCGCGAAGGCCGTCGAAAATCTCGCGCACGCGTGCGGACGGCCGTGGTACGACTTCGACGAAGATGATCACGGTCCGCTTCGCCGGAGGTGCAACGCTGACGGTCGCTGCGGCCTCGACGCCGAACGTTCCCTCGGCCGTCTTCGCATCGGGCGCGTATTCGGCGAAGTTGGTGATCGGCTGCAGCTTGCCGTCCTCGCGAATCTCGAAGTCATCGCGCGTCAGGCTGCGGACGCGATTGCCGTTCCTGTCGGTGACGTAGACGTCGACGTTGATGATCGAGACGTCGATGGTCTCGCCGGCAATGGGCAACTGCTGAGCGACCGTGGGTAACGCGACCAGGAGCAGAAACGCTGCGACGACTGCGGGGCGGTGCAGCGACATGGGGACCATCCTCCGTGCGAGACGCGAGTGTGTTGTGCCGATCGCAATGTGCATCCGGAATGCCCGCAAAAACGACGTGAATTCAATGATTTGGCACACGGCTCGTCCATGCGTCAGTACACTGTGTCCTCGAATCCGGCCGCGTGGCGCAAAACCGGCAGCGGCCGAAATGACGCCATGAGCACTCCCGATCCTGACGATTCACGCGCGACCTTCGAGCACCTCAGCAACGAGTACGCGCAGGCACTGCAGGCGTTCGCGGCCATCGAGAACCAGGCCTCGACGCTGCAGCTCATGGGCTACACGGACGACCTCCGCCAGTTCATCGAGCAGTTCCTGGTCATGGCGCGACGCACTCGCGATCTCGCAATCGAGCGCGGCGAGACGAACTTTGCGGAATGGTTCGGCGAACTGGTGCAGAAGGCGGAGAAGCTGAAGACCACCGTCGCGCGGTAACCAGCACCTCGGTGTGTTCTCCGTGCTCTCTGTGTGCTCTGCGGCGGATCCATGCATCACAGAGAACACGGAGGACGCGTCCCGCTACAATCCCGGGCCATGCGTTTCCTGCTCGCACTCCTTCTGCTGGAGGTCTCGATGTCCACTGCCGCCGCCCCCGCGACGAACTTGCATTCGCGCATCGACGCCGCCGCCGCTCGCGTCGAATCGAGCGTCATCGCCTGCCGCCGCGACCTTCACGAACATCCCGAGCTCGGCAATCGCGAAGTGCGTACCGCGAAGATCGTGGCCGACAAGCTTCGCGCGCTCGGCATCGACGTGCACGAGAAAGTCGCGCACACCGGCGTCATCGGCATCCTCCGGGGCGGCAAGCCGGGCAAGGTCGTCGCGCTGCGCGCGGATATGGACGCGCTTCCCGTCACCGAACAGGTCGACTTGCCGTTCGCGTCGAAAGTGCGTGCGACTTACAACGGACAGGAAGTCGGCGTCATGCACGCGTGCGGACACGACGCTCACGTCGCCATCCTCCTCGGCGTCGCGGAAGTCCTGGCCGGCATGCGCGACGCGCTGCCCGGCACCGTGAAGTTTCTCTTCCAGCCCGCCGAGGAAGGCGCGCCGCAGGGCGAAGAAGGCGGCGCGAAGCTGATGGTCGAGCAGGGCGCACTCGAGAATCCAAAAGTCGACGCCGTCTTTGGCCTGCACGTCACGTCGCGGTTCGCAGTCGGCGAGATCGCGTACAAGCCGGAAGGGATGATGGCCGCCGTCGACTCCTTCAAGATCCGCGTCCGCGGCAAGCAGACGCACGGTGCGTATCCATGGCTCGGTGTCGATCCGATCGTTGTCGCCTCACAGATCG
>DASPNA010000073.1:0-10370 GCA_035626775.1 Thermoanaerobaculia bacterium | reverse complement strand
CCGCGCGCAAGGCCTATAGTCGAGTCGTGCTCCGACGGCATCTGAGAATGCGTTTCGGGCCAAAGCACTTCGTCCCGCTCGAACGTCCGGAGGGATCCGTGAATGCGGATGCGGGCTAAATTCGTAGCGGGACGAACCCTTCTTCTTAGTATCGCGCCGCCTGAACTCGTTTCTCCCGATCGGCACCTCTCGGGTATTTCTCTGAGGGCTGAGGGAGAAGCGAAAAAACGGCAGGGAAAGCTATAGGTCGTCCTAACGCTTCCCGCCGCCTGCCGTCGCATTCGCGGCATTCGCCAGCTCGCGCGCACGCGCGTCGTCCGGCGCCTGTGTCGCCAGCTCCTCCGCAGCGCGCGCGAGCTCCTGCTTCGCGCCCGCGCCTTTCAGCGACTCGCTCCAGATGGCGCCGAGGGAGGCGAGGCGGTGACGACGGGAGGCGCGGGCCCAACTGCCCGAGAAATCCGCGCCGCGGATGATGCGCGTGATCATGTGCTTGCGGCCGTCGGTCAGCGAGCGATACCGCAGGCGCACGGTGGCGACACGATCGCGCATTTGCAACGACGGCTTGAGCTCGAGCTGGTACAGCGCGGTGACCGAGACGTTGTGCAGGATGGTCGGCTCTGAATCGATTTCGGTCGTGCCGCCGATGCGGCGGAAGCTCACGACGGCGTCCTTCTCGATCGCCACTTCGACGCTCACGTCGGTCGCCGCAGGCGGGGTGGATGCACGCGGCGCGACTTCCTTGCGTGGCGCATCGAGCGTGAAGCGCAGCAGCGCGTGATCGCCGTTGGCTTCGATCGGCACAGGCGACGCTTCGACTTCGACCATCAGGCGGCGCGGCGTCTTCGCCGGCGGTCCCGCGAAGTAGTTCACGAGCGCGTCGACGTCGACATTCTTCGCGGGTGGACGACGTCCGGCTTCGAGCGTCGACTTCATCTGCGCGAATGCTTTCGGATCGACTGAAATCCCGAACACTTCTTTGGGCGGAGCGAGATCGAGCTCGCTTGCACGCGCTTCGCCGACGAATGCGAGTGATGGCGGCGGCGCGGCGAGGGGGGGCGGAGGTACGGGCGCTGGCGCTGGCGCGGCGGCAGCGGTTCGGCGCGGGCCCGCGTTGAGGCGCGACTGCGGCGCAGGTACCGTGGTGATGCTCGCGGCAGCTTCCGTCGGAGGCGCGACCGCCGGCGCTTCGGCGGTGATCGTCATCCTTCCGCCTGCAGCGTCGGCCTGTCTCGCCGCGTTCTCCGTGTCGATCGACGTGATTCCTGCGACCTGTCCTTCGGTCACTTCTTCGTTCGCTTTGAGCTCAGCGACGAAATCATTCGCGGCGGCGCTGGTCTCTTCCTCACGGCTTGTTTCGGCGAGTCGCAACTGCGGTCGCGCGACGCTTGCGGCCGGAGGCGGCGCGGCAGGCGCGGCCTCGGGGACTGTGGTGGCGATCGGCATTTCCTGCGCGATCTCGAGACGGACTTCGTCCGCGGCTGGTTGCGACGCGATGGTCGTGGTCGCGCTGTTGGAAGTCATCTCACGCGTGACGGCGCGTTCGAGCCGCTGGGGCGCTGCCTTGCTGGCGACGATTTTCGTTTCGGGCTCGAGAAGCCGCAGCGTGATGAAGGCGGTGGTGATCAGCATCAGGATCGACGCGGCGACGCGCATCGTGAACGCGACCGAGTTGGTGAAGCGGCCGCGGTCCGTGTCCGCTTCGAGATACTGCGGGATGTCCGCCTTGATGCGGCTGGCCAGATCCGCCGGCGGACGCGGTACGGCGCCCATCGACAGTTTGCGCTGCAGTTCTGCTCTCCGTTTGGAGTTCATCGTACTTCCTCGTCGATGATCGTCTCGAGAATCGAAAACGCGCGATGCAACCTCTTGCGAATCGCGACCGTGGTGATGCCTTCGATCTGAGCGATCTCCTTGACCGGCAGTCCTCCCCAGAAGTGCGCGGTCACGGTAAAGCGCAGATCTTCGGGTAATTGCATGACTGCCTTTCGGAGGTGTTCGGCCTCCTCATTTTCCGCGAGAACATCATCGACCCGCGGGCTTTCATCTCGTACATCGATTGCGTCGGGCTCGTCCAGCGAAGTCATCCGCCGGGGGCGGCGTACGTGATTCAGGAACGTCGTGTAAGCGATACGGTAAAGCCAGGTGAAGAGTTGCGAGCGGCCGTCGAAGCGCGGCAGCGCGCTCCAGGCCTTCTGATACGTCTCCTGTGTCAAGTCGGCAGCCAGCTCGCGATCGCCGCACAGCCGGTACACCGATGCAAATACGGCCGAGTACGTCTGCTCGACCATTTCTTCCGCGGCCACGGTGTTGCCCTGCCGGATCGCCGCCAGGAGACTCTGTTCATCGGTCCAGCGCGTCGCGGGCGTGCTCATGTCACGCGCCGCCTCTCGCGCCGGAAATGGTGCGACTTCGGCCACGATTCTTTGACACCGCCGTTTGCGAAATGAAAACCACCGGCGCGTATGCTAGCCGCATGAAACCGTTTGCCGTGCTTTCGATCGCCATCCTGCTCCTCGGCGCATGCCGGGAGGAACCGGTGGAGCAGAAGCCGTCGCTCGACGCAAACAAACATATGGACGAGATCCGGCAGTGGCAGGAAAAGCGGGCCGAGCGGTTGAAGGCGGAGGACGGCTGGCTGTCGCTGATCGGCCTCTTCTGGCTGAGCGAAGGGAAAAACGTGATCTCGCTGCCGAGCGCGGGATCGCCGACGTTGACGCTCACGCGCAGCGGCGGGACGGTGACGCTCGAGCCCGACTCGCAGATGATGATCGATGGGAAGCCGATCACCGCGCCAGTGGCATTGCTCAACGACGCGGATGAAAAGGGGCCGACCATCGTCCAGCGCGGCTCGGTGCGTTTCCAGGTCATCAAGCGCGGTGAAAAATATGGCTTGCGCGTGAAAGACGCGGAGGCGCACACGCGAACGCAGTTCGCGGGACTCGAGTACTTTCCGACCGAGCCGAACTGGCGCGTGGAAGCGCGCTTCGAGCCGTACAACCCGCCGAAGAAGATCCCGATCGTCGACGTGACCGGGATGACGTCGGAGAACATCTCGCCGGGAGCGCTCGTGTTCACGGTCGACGGCAAGGAGTACCGCATCGATCCGGTGCTCGAAGAAGGCTCCGACGAGTACTTCCTCATCTTCAAGGATGAGACGAGCCGCGATGATACGTATCAGGCGGGGCGCTACCTCTACGCGGCGAAGCCGGGCGCGAACGGGAAGACGGTGATCGACTTCAACAAGGCGTATAACCCGCCGTGTGCATTCACGCCATTCGCGACGTGTCCGCTGCCGCCGCCGCAGAATCGGCTACCGATCCGTATCGACGCTGGGGAGAAGCGGTACGTGGGCGGCGATCACGCCTGACGTGAGGTGTGCTCGTCGACGAGCACCTGCGCGACGCACGCAGTGAGTTTCTTCGCGTATTCGATGTCGAGGAACTCGTTCGGTCCGTGAGCGTTGCTGTGGGGGCCGAGGACGCCGGTGATGAGGAACTGGGCATCGGGGTACTTGGCGCCGAGCATTCCCATGAACGGAATCGAGCCGCCTTCACCGAAGGTCATCACGCCCTTGCCGAAGTAGGTCTGCGACGCGCGCTCGACGGATTGCTCCAGCCAAGATGCGACCTTCGGTGCGACCCAGCCGGCTCCGCCTTTTTCGGCTTCGAACATGACGTGCGCGCCGTAGGGCGGATCGCTTTCGAGGAGCTCTTTGATGCGTCGCTCCAGGTCGGTCGCGTCGAGTGACGGCGGGATGCGCAGCGAGAGCTTGATCGACGTCTTCGGACGCAGCACGTTGCCGCCCTGTACGAGGTCCGGCATTCCCGCCTGACCGATGTACGACAGCGCGGGGCGCCACGTGCGATTCAGCAGCAACTGGAGTGGATCCTTCGACACGGGCTGCGTGCCTTCGAGGAAAGGGAACTTGCTCCAGACCTCGTCGTCGAGGACGGCGGCGGTTGCTTTGGCTTCGTCGAGACGATCGGCGGGAACTTCGACATGCAGCCACTTCGGGACGATCTCGCCGGTGGCGGAGTCCTCGAGGCGCTCGAGCAGCATGCGGATGATGCGGAAGGTCGACGGGACGATGCCGCTCGCGTCGCCGGAGTGCACGCCTTCGGTGAGCACTTCCACATGGAGGTTGCCGACGATCGAGCCCCGCAGCGACGTCGTCATCCAGAGTTGCTCGTAGTTGCCGCAGCCGGAATCGAGACAGATCACCATTCCGGGCGTGCCGATGCGGTCGGAGAGAAGATCGATGTACGCGGGGAGATCGACCGAGCCGCTTTCTTCGCAACATTCGATGAGCACGACGATGCGCGCGTGCGGCAGACCCTGCTCCTGCACGGAGCGGATGGCGGAGATGGTGGCGAAGATCGCGTAGCCGTCGTCTGCGCCGCCGCGTCCGAAGAGCTTTCCGTCGCGGAGCACCGGCGTCCAGGGACCGAGTCCCGCTTCCCAGCCGACCATGGCCGGTTGTTTATCGAGATGGCCGTACATCAACACGGTGGCCGATGGATCACCTTCGATCTCCATGAAGATGACCGGCGTGCGGCCTTCCAGCTCGTGCACGTCGATGGTGAGACCTTCGATCTTCTGCGACTCGACCCAGGAGCGGGCCAGAGTGACGGCCGCGTTCATGTGGCCGTTGCGTTTCCAGTCAGGATCGAAGAGGGGGGACTGATTCGGAATCCGGATGTACTGCTCGAGCGTAGGAACGATCGAGGAGCTCCACGTGTCATCGACGAGCGTGCGATTGCGATCAGCGTCCATTCGGCGGCGGAGGATAGCATCGAAGCCCCCATTCATGCGATCATCTCCATACATCCGGAAAACGTGTATGAATTGGGGTAAGCTGGACGAGTCCAAAGGTCGTCCGGAGGGAACGCCGTCCTTCAGGGGAGAGTGCTCTCCTCGGCAGAAACGTGGTAACGTGCGATGGGTCTGAAATCAGCGAATCTGCAGCGGTCCGCCGAGCGATTACGCGAGGGAAAGAGTGCCGTGCTGGAACAGGGCGATGTGACGACGAGCGCATCACGGCCGCCGCGAACGGAGAAGCCTTCCGCTCGCGCGTCGGTTACAGCTCAACCCGCGCCTCCGTCAGCCGCAGCGGATGACGTCGAGACGCTCTACATCGAACATCGCAATCTCCTGCTCTACGTTGCGTGCCGCAAGTTCCGCATCCCTGATTCCGACGCGGAGAATCTGATCCAGGAAGTGTTCCTCTCGTTCCTGCAGACCGGCACGAAGATCGACAACATTCGCGCGTGGCTCGTCGCGGCCATGTGCAACGCCAGCCGCCACTACTGGCGGGCGCAGGGACGGCTCGAGTCGCTGCCCGAAGATTTCAACGAACAATCGGATCCTGGGACGCACAGTCTGGCGGAGCAGTTCGCGCTGCGCATGACCGTGCGTCAGGCGCTCGATTACCTTCAGCCGCGCTGCCGCGAGACGTTGTGGCTGCACTACTTCGAAGGCCGTTCGGCGGCCGATGTCGCTCGCGAGCTCGAGACCACGAACCGTTACGCGGAAAAGCTGATTCACAACTGTCTCAAGCGCGTCCGCGAGATCTACCTCAGCATCACCGCCGTGCAGAAGAAGTGATGGTGCGACGATGATCGAACGGCACTACGACGACGAAGCCCTCATCGCACTCCTCGAATCGGATCGCGCCCATTCCGACGCGCACCTCCCGTCCTGCGAACCATGCAGCGACAAGATCGAGTCGTTCCGCATGATCGCGGATGCGCTCGAGGATGATGATGTGTGGGATACGCGCGCGGTCCGTACCGAAGCCGTTCCTTCCACGATCGCCACGCTTCGCGCGTTCGCCGATCGCATGACCGACGAAGACACCCGCGCCGAAGCGATCCTCAAAGACCTGCTCCTCGGCACACGCGATGAATGGATGCCGCGCCTCCAGCACAACCCCGAATGGCGCACGGCCGGCGTCGTCCGCAAACTGATCGACGCGTCCTACGCCGCCGTCGTTTCCATGCCCCCGGATGCGGTGGCGATGACGGAGATCGCGACTCACATCGCGGAAGGACTCGAGCCAAAGGACCACCCCTCGGACACGATCGCGCGGCTGCGCGGGTCCGCGTGGCGGGCGAAGTCGTACGCGTTGTTTTACACCGGTCAGTTCACAACGGCAGAAACGGCGATTGCGGCGGCAGAGCACCATTTCGCCTCCTGCGTCATCAACGAGTACGAGTTGGCGAGGCTGGGGATCGTCAAGGCACTGGTTCTTCGGCCGTTTGAACGCTTCGAAGAAGCGAGTGCAGCAGCTGCCGGCAGCGCCCGTATCTTCGAGCAGTACGAAGATGCTGAGAAACTCGTCTCGGCGAGGCTCGCGGAAGTACCTCTTCTCGTCAGTCGGAATCAGTATTCTGAAGCGGAGGAACTGCTCCTCGATCTCGAGCAGCGGATGTCCACGTCGATCCACGTCGGCACACACGCACGCGTACTCGCCAACCTGGGTCAGATCAGCCAGAAACTAGGCAAGATCGAGTCAGCGGTTCACTACTACGATTGCGCTTCCGCCCTGCTGGATCACCTCGGAGCGCGAACGGAAACCGTTCGTATTCAGTGGAGCATCTCCGTCATGCTCGCTCAAATCGGTAAAGTTGCCGAGGCGTGCGAGAGGCTACGAGCCTTGACGCGAGAGATGGAGTATCTCGGGATGATGAACGACGCGGCGCTCGTCAGCCTGGACGTCGCCGAATTGCTGCTCGCGCAGAACCACTATGCCGAGGTGGAAGAGATTTGCCGTTCCACGATGCAGCGATTCAATTCTGCTGGCCTGTCGTACACCGCGCGCGCTCTCACCGCCGTGGCATACGTGCGCGAGGCCGCGAACCAGCGTCGTTCGGATCGCACGCTTGTTCGCCACGTTCGTGAGTACATCCGACAATTGCCTCATCAACCGAATCTGCTCTTCGCCCCGGGTCCGAACTAGCCGCGTCTTCGGATATTTTTCACGCCAGGGTAGGGATTTCTCCATGAGAATCACTCCCTGAGATAAGGGCGCGCCCTCCAGACCCGATTGGAGCCTTAGGAGGGCGTATGAATCAGACTCGTTCGCGCGTAGCAGCGCTCGTATTGTTTTTGTCTCTCTTGGTAACGCCGGCGGCCGTGGCTGGGCCTCGGAATGGGCACGACAGCATCGCAGGTCCGCGCGAGCGGCTCGTGCAAATCGTAAAGAAAGTCAAGCTGTTCGTCCGCGGACTAACTTCGCAGGATGAGTGGACTCCTCCGCTCCCGAAGCCTTGACTAGCGTCGGTTCTACTTGCCGCGTTCATTCACCGCGGACCTACTGCGCCGTCGAGAAATCCACCAGTTGAACTCGCCGGGATACCAGCTGAACGCTCCGTATCCCGGGCTGATCTCTACGCCGCCCAAACGGCTGCTGGTTGCCCATTTGGTCGTGACCTGAACGGTCCACGTATACGGCTGGTCTGACGCTAGAAGCGCGTGGAGACTCCGGTAAAGTTCGGTCCGCTTCGGAACGTTCAGTTCCCTTCGTGCTCGATCGATGAGTTGATCTGCCTCGGGATTCGAGTAAAAAACAAAATTCTGTCCTCGCGGCGGCGTCTGGGAACTGTGAAACAGCGAGTAGGGATCGGGATCTGCATCGAGCTCCCAGGCCAGGTACGCCGAGTCATAGTTACCGGCGCGGAGCTGCTGCATGAATGCTGCGCCATCCGCGGTATCGATAGCGAGTTGTATCCCGATCCGCTTGAGCTCCGCTTGCACCGTTTGGGCGAACTGCATCGTGGAGGCGCTTCCCGGCAGGATCAGCATCTGCATCGCGAACGGCTTGCCGTTTTTGTCCAGCACTCCGTCGCCGTCGCGATCGATCCATCCCGCCGTTGCCAAAAGATTTTTGGCTGCGGCTGGATCGAAGCCGACAGGAGCGACGGCGGGGTTGAAGGCGTATTCATCGGGAGTAAATGGACCGTTGATGCGTCGACCGGTTCCATGAAACAGGTCGCGTATTAGCGCGTCGACCGGTACACACATCGCTAACGCCGATCGGACCCGCCTGTCTGACAGCAAAGCGCGGCGATTGTTCCACGCAATGAAGTTGTAATTGAGTCTGTAAAACCGCCTGAAGGCGATTTTGCGATTGAACGAGGGGTTCTTCGATTCTCGTAGCCAGGTATCGGAGCTCAGGATCGTCTCATCGATCTCTCCAAGCTTCAGAGCATTCCATGCCGTTCCGTGGTCGGTGATGACTTTGAAGTGGATGGTCTCGATACGCGGACTCTCGCGCCAGTAGTCGGTGCGGCGACGAAGGATGATCTCCTTGCCTCGTTCGCGCTTGACGAGACGATAGGGTCCGCTTCCTACGGCAACGTCATTGAAGTCGTCATTGAAATCACCCTCGGCGTAGACGTGCTCCGGGAGGACGAAAATGTCAGCGAAGTGGACCAGTTGGTGCGCCATCGGGCGCCGAAAAGCAACTTCGATGACGTGCTCGCTAAGCACGCGCGTGCGAGTGAGATCGAGCTCCTCGAAGAACCCTGCAACTTGTGGTGCTTCGGTTTTTGGGTCAACGATTTTGCGTAAGGTGAACAGCACATCGGTCGCTCGTACGGGGCTGCCGTCGGAGAACGTCGCTTTCTCGTTCAAATGAAAGCTGTACACCAAGCCATCTGCGGCCATCGTCCACTCGTAGGCGAGCCCAGCAACGGGTTGCAGGTTGCGATCGAGATAAAGGAGCGGCGTATAGAGGTATTTGTGAACATGCCGGTCCTGCGCGCTCCCGGAGCGTACGGGGTTGAGTGTGCCGGCGTCGATCACCAGTCGACGGACAAGAGTTCCACCTTCCTCGGGCAGTGGTTTGGCTGCTTTCGCGACAGCAGAATGTTCAAGGTGCCGCTTGTCTCGTTTGCACGAGAAGCTGAATGCGACCGTGATCATCGCCAGAAGTACGAGGAGCGAACGAGGCTTCACGAATACGAGTATAAATCGTGCATGCGCGCGAACGGACGATGGCGACTTTCCCGAAAGGCTCACGCGAGGGCGACGAGGCGGCGGTGTGAAGACACCGGCCCGCACTGGCGACGCGGCTCGACCAAGAACGTTACAGCGCCCGGCAGCAGCGTAGGTCCAAGACGGCCGAGCGCCGCGACGACCCGCGTCCGCAACCTACGGCGATGCTCGTGCCCTTCACGCGGGGTCATGCAGACGCGGCGTGCCGATGCGAGCTGCTCGGACACGGGCCGCAAATAGTACACGGCTCAGGCTCGACGGTGGGACTTGACGTGCTCCTTACCATTTCCTCATATCAATAGTGTTTTCAACAAGGATGACCCTGAAGCGCTCCCGAATTGCCTCGAGGAACGTGCGATCAATGTTCCGATTGCGAAGGACGATCGGGAACGACCGATGCAACTGAAGAAAGCCCTGGTCTCTTCGTCTCAGGATGACCCGCGGAAGCGGCGATCTGAACTCTTGAACCGTGTCGCTCAAAGTTTCCCATCGCACAAACCGCCTTGTCATCACAAAGCTGCGGAAACTGAATCCGTCCTCGACGACAGAATCAACGCTTCCCCATTCGCTGGCGACATAGAACCACCCTGCAAGGACGAATACCAAACCGCCCAGCCAAATCAGAAGATCGATGTCCACGCTTTCCTCTGGTCGCCTCAGTTACATGAAGCGGTCATAACTTCACACAGGTTCAGTGTTCCCGACACACCAGCCTCGAGGCCGACCGCTCCTTTGACGCCAGAACTTCCGTTCGGCGATACGTCGCCCGACAGTGAGCCGCCCACGCCTTCCGCCATGTCGCCTTCTATGCCCCATTGGATGCCCTCGATATCACTCGCGCATTTGGCGTTGAACTGACCCCCGACTCCACCATTAATTCCAGTACACCGATGCTTGCGCCGAAGCCAGCGAAGCCTAACTTAAACGTAAAACCGAGATCGACACCGTATGTTATCCACGTACCCTTCGGGCAATCCGGACAATTTTCAGAACACTTGAGACCGGTGGAATCGATATAGGAAAGAGGGTTGTCATCCGCGTAGCGATAGAGGTTCACGTCGCCGCGTAGCCCGATGGGGTCACTTTGCGTATACCTGTGACGTGCCCCCGCGTTTCGTACCAGCCGATATGTGAGTCGGTTGATGATGTGGAGCTGAGACTTACTCCGCTCCGGCCTCTGTTCTGCCAGTAGCAGAGGCTGTGGGAGATGTGGGAAACGCGGGTGGTGGATGGGGGGGCGTTTTCCAAGGCGTGTGGGAAGACGCGCTTCTCAGCGGCTTTCCATACGCCGGCAGCTTCCATAGCCTGATGTTGACGTGCAAACTCGCTCGGCGTGGCGTAGCCGAGTGCACTGTGCGGGCGCTTGTCGTTGT
>DASPNA010000072.1:0-5524 GCA_035626775.1 Thermoanaerobaculia bacterium | reverse complement strand
GGAGCGCTGGCGCTGTATCTCGATTTCATCAACCTGTTCCTGATGCTGCTGCGGTTGTTCGGCGGCGGCGACCGTCGCTGATGTTTGGCCGGAGGAAGGCCGCTATGCGGCCTTCCTCTGCGCCAGTTTTCCGAGCATCCGTTTCAGCGTGATCGCGTTGTCGACCGCGTACGCGGAATCGTCGTTGTCGAAATAGACGTAGATCGCCTTCATCTTCCGGCTCCAGCCTTTGATGCGCGAGGCCCACTCGGCGAGCTGCGCGTCGCTGTAGCTTCCCTGGTACTTGAAGTGCGTCGGCCCGTGCAGACGGACGTACGTCCAGTCGGCGGTGACCTCGACCGGCGACTGATATCCCGCCAGCTCGTAGATGCAGAAGGCCGCGTCGTACTTGCGCAGGATCTCGTACACCTGGTCGTTCATCCAGGTCTCGTTGCGCAGCTCGAACGTATAGCGGATGTCGCGCGGCAGAATGCTCAGGAACTCCTCGAGCCGCTCCGTATTGACCTTCCAGCCCGGAGGCCGCTGCCAGAGAACCGGACCGAGTTTCGATTCCAGACGGCGTGCGCGCGGGAGGAAGTTCATCAGGCCGCGTTGCGCGTCCTTGAGCTTGATCATGTGCGTGATGAAGCGGCTGCCTTTGACCGCGTACAGGAAGTCGCGCGGCGTGGAGTCGCGCCAGTTGTCGAACGTCGATTCGTTCGGCAGTTGATAGAAGGTGTTGTTGAGCTCCACCGTATCGAAGTCGCGCAGGTAATGCGCGAGCATCTCGGACGACTTCAGGCCGGCCGGATAGTACCGGCCGACCCAGTGTTTGTAGTGGTAGCCCGACGTGCCGATGCGGATCTCTGCCATGGCCGCCGTGCTCCCGTTACTGCTGACGAGTGCTGCCGCTGTTGGTGACGGTGATCCGGCCGTCCGAGTTGACGATGCGTACCGGACTCGCAGCGCTCGTCGGCGAGACGGTCCTCGCGGTCGTCGCGGTCGTGGTGCCCGCCGACGTCTGCGTGGGACTGGTGCTCGCGATCGCGGGCGAACCCGAGATGCTCGCCGGCGGATTCAGGACCACGGCTGCGGTTGGCGTGAGCGTGCGTACGCTGGCGAACGTGCCCGGAGGAGCGCTGAAGGTCGCACCCGTCGGGGTCAGCGTCGTACCAGCACCACCCGCGATGCTCGTGTTCACAGGAGTCGTGGTGACGGCGCCGGTCGTTGGATCGATCGACGGCGTGCCGAACGTTTCACCGATGCCGCTGGTGATGGCCGCGGGCGCGATGCCGTTGTTCGCGGAGTTGATCGATGAGTTGATCGTGAGCTGCTGCGGATAGGACTGCTGCTGCGTGATGCCCAGGAGGCGATCCGAGACGTACGGACGGCCGCCGTTGTCGGGCGACGCCGGTCCGAGGACGCGAACGCGCGGCTGATTGTCGGCCATGATTGCGGCGGCTTCATCGGCGGTGAGACGCGTGCCCTTACGCGCCCTCACGACCGACAGCGACTCGGATACAGGTTGGGAGGAGTACGCCGCCGAAGACATCATTGGAGGCGGTGTGGGCGCGCTTTCCGAACCCACGGACGAGCCGCCGGTCGGCGAGCTGCGCAGTCCCGGAGTCACGACGGGGTCACCGTTGCCGAGGTTGCGGTCGGTGGTGCAGCCGAACGCGAGCATGGAGGCGCAAAGCGAAAGTGCGACGAACGCCGGCAGCGCCGGTCGTCCGGATAAGTTCTTGTTCTGTCTAAAGTTGCTCATGTCATCTCCTTGTCGTTTACGACAGGTTTCCGATGGTTATTTAGAGCAATAGACGCACCAGCATGAGCCGGGAACAGCCGTTGCTATTCCCCTCAGCCGTAAGGAGGAACACGCTGTATGAATCGCAATCGCACATGGATTTTTCTCTCGCTGCTGCTGGTCGTGCTCGCCACGGCCGCTTGCTCGCTGAATCGCCAGTTGCCCGAGGCGGCTGACGAAGAGGCAATGGTGGTCGAAGTGCGCGGGGCTATCGCCTCGGCCGTTCCCGGCAAGACCTTCGCGCTCGAGGTCGACGTGACGGAAGGCGGACGCGTCAAACTCTCCGGCCACGTCGACAGCCAGGCGGACAAAGACGCAATCGTCAATCGAGTCCGCCAGGTGAGCGGCGTGACCGCGGTGGATGCGAGCGGCGTTCACGTCGGTTAGTTTCGCTTCACGGCCCCATCTGGAGCGACGGGCTAAGAGCCCGTCGCTCCAGATTTCAGGCCGCCTATAATCCGCGCACGTGTTTCACCTTCGCGGATCCGCACTCCGCACTGAAATCGTGGGCGGCGTCACGACTTTCGTGTCGATGGCGTACATCATCGTCGTCAATCCCGCCATCCTCTCTTTCGCCGGAATCCCACGTGGCCCCAGCACCGTCGCCACGATTGTCATCGCGGCGTTCGGCACGCTGCTCATGGCCGTCTACGCGAAGCGTCCGATCGCGGTCGCGCCGTACATGGGCGAGAACGCATTCATCGCGTTCGGACTCGCGGCGTTCGGCATCACGTGGCAACAGCGCCTCGGCGCCGTCTTCGTCAGCGGCATCATCTTCCTGATCATCACGCTTCTCGGCGTCCGTCAATGGCTCGCCGGTGCCGTGTCGCCTTCGATGAAGCACAGCTTCGCGGCGGGCATCGGCCTCTTTCTCACGTTCATCGGACTGTTCGAGGCCGGCATCGTGAAGAGCGCGCAGGCGGTGCCGGTGCAACTCGGCGACGTGCGTAGCATAACGGTCCTGCTCGCGCTCTTCGGCTTCGTCGTGACCGCTGCCCTGCTCTATCGGCGCGTGCCCGGTGCGATTCTCATCGGCATGATCGTGACGGCGATCGCCGGTGCGATCGCAGGTGTCGCGAAACTGCCGACGAGCATCGTCGCCTTGCCGTATGACCTTTCCCCGATCGCGTTCCAGCTCGACGTCGTCTCGGTGCTGAAGCTGAGTTTCCTGCCGATCCTGCTCACGCTCTTCCTGATGTCACTCCTCGATACCCTCGGCACTCTCGTGGCCCTGGGCGCTACCGCAGGGATGCTCGATGAGAAAGGGGACTTCCCCGAGATCGAGAAGCCGATGCTCGTGGACGCGATCACCTGCGTCGCCGCCGGCCTGGTCGGCACCTCGACGAGCGGCGCGTACATCGAATCGGCGACCGGCATTCGCGAAGGCGCGCGCACCGGCGTCGCGTCGCTCGTCACGGGCGCTCTCTTCGTCATCTCTCTCTTCTTCATTCCTCTCTTCGAGCCGATGCAGGCGCTGCAGTTTGCCTATGCACCCGCGTTGCTCATCGTCGGGATGCTGATGCTCGGCTCGATCGCAAAAATCGATTTCGACGACTTGACGGAGCTCGTGCCCGCGTTCATGACCGTGGTGGTGATGGTGTTCACGTTCAACATCGCGAACGGGCTGACTGCCGGGCTGATCCTCTACCCGATCATGAAGGTTCTCGCGGGCCGCGCACGCGAGCTTCGCGCAGGCGCGATCGTGCTGGCGATTCTGTGCGCGCTGTACTACGTTGCGGGCGTGCCGCACTGAGAGAACGACGGAGGGCTTCCGGCCGACGGCCCGAACCTGGAGAGACGGTCGGCTCTTGTTGCGGATTCGACCGAAACCCGGCTGTGCATCCGCCGTATAACGACAGTTCTTCAAAAGGAGGAAGTGTGACGCCGAAGTTTTCCAGAGCGCTTCAACTGATCTGCATTTCGTTGTTCCTCGCTGTTCCCGCCCTCGCCCAGAAAAAAGCAGCCGACGCGCCCGCGGCGGCCGCCGCAATCCCGAAAGTCGACATCGAGCACTACAAGCTGCCGAACGGCCTCGACGTGATCCTGCATGTCGACCGCAAGCTGCCGATCGTGCACGTGAACCAGTGGTATCACGTCGGGTCGAAGAACGAGCGCACGGGCCGCACCGGCTTCGCGCACCTGTTCGAGCACGAGATGTTTCAGGGCTCGAAGAACGTGCCCGGCGAATACTTCGACGCGGTCGAAAAAGCGGGCGCGAACCTGCAGGAAGGCGGCGTGAACGGCACGACCAGCAACGACCGCACGAACTACTTCGCGACCGTGCCGTCCGCCAGTCTCGAGTATCTGTTGTGGGTCGAGTCCGATCGTCTGGCGACGCTCGCCGAAACGATCTCGCAGGAGAAGCTCGACGAGCAGCGCGCGGTCGTGCGCAACGAGCGCCGCCAGGGCCTCGAGAACACGCCGTACGGCCGCTGGTTCACGCTCATTCTCGAAAACCTGCACCCGGCCGGCCATCCGTATTCGTGGTCGGTCATCGGCAGCCACGAAGACCTCGTCGCCGCGACGCTCGAAGACGTGCGCGAGTTCTTCCGCCGCTACTACACGCCGAACAATCTGACGCTCACCATCGCAGGCGACTTCGATCCGGCGGAAGCGAAGAAGCTCGTCGAGAAGTACTTCGGCGGCATCCCGGCCGGACCGGCGCTCGATCGTCCGGACCGTTACATGCCCGTGCTCGACGGCGAGAAGATCGTCGAAGTCATGGACCGCGTGCCGCAGGAGCGCACGTACTTCGCCTGGCCTACGCCCGCGTACTTTGAGAGAGGCGACGCGGACCTCGACCTCGCCTCGCTCATCCTCACCGACGGCCTCTCGTCGCGCCTGAACAAGAACCTCGTCTACGACAAGCAGCTCGCGTCGAACGTCAGCTCGTTCAACAACGGCATGGAGATCTCCGGCTTCTTCGTCGTGAACGCGACGGCGCGCCCGGGCGCTTCGCTCGCCGACATCGAGAAGACTGTCACCGATGAGATCGCGCGTCTCGCGAAGAACGGCCCGACCGCGGAAGAAGTGGAACGCGCGAAAACGAAGTGGGAGTACAACTTCGTGACCGGCCTGGAGCGCATCGGCGGATTTGGCGGCAAGGCCGATCTCCTCGGCCAATACAACACGTTCCTCGGCGACCCGTCCAAGTTCAACGAAGACGTGCAGCGCTATCGCAACGCCACCGCGGCCAGCATCAAGGAAGCGGTCAGCAAGTACCTCGACACGCGCAACCGCCTGCTCGTCCGCTTCCATCCGGAGACCTCGGCGCGCGCCGCGGCCGACACGCTCGACCGCAGCAAAGCGCCGCAGATCGCGGCCGATCGCGGTTTCGTGACGCCGGAAGTGAAGACGGCGAAACTCGACAACGGCATGACGATCTACGTCGTCGAGCGCCGTGATCTGCCGAAGGTCGCGGTCAACTTCGCGACGAAAGCCGGCACGATCACCGATCCGGGCGGCAAGGAAGGTGTGGCGCATCTCGCCATCACCACCATCGACATGGGCACCAAGACCCGCAAGGCACTGGAGATCGAAGACGCCCTCGGCGATCTCGGCACGGAGCTGAGCGGCTTCGCGGCGCGCGAATACGCGGCCGTGAACTTCGAGGTGCTCTCGCGCAATCTCACGCCCGCACTGAACATCGTCGCCGACGTCGTTCGCAATCCGGAGTTCCCGGCGTCGGAAGTCGATCGCGAGAAGAAGCGTCACCTCGACGCGCTCGCGCAGCAGAACAAC
>DASPNA010000071.1:0-7933 GCA_035626775.1 Thermoanaerobaculia bacterium | reverse complement strand
AAGGACCTCGTCGCCGGCCGCGAGCGGCTCAAGCCGACCGCCGACCGGAAGGAGTACCTCTCCCAGCGCGCCGGACAGGTGACGGTGCCGCGCGGCGAGCTGGTGGAGACCATCCGCAGGATGCTCGCGGAGAACGAGGCGTGAGAGTCGCAGAGTCGCAGAGTCGCAGAGGCGCAGAGGAGAGCTTCGCCGGGATCACACCTTTTTGCGACTCTGAGACTCTGAGACTCTGCGACTCCGCCAGGCGGAGCGCATGACCGTCACCCTCACCGGCCACACCCTCACCATCGAGCAGCTCGTCGCCGTCGCCAGGGACGGCGCACGCGTCGAGCGCGACCCCGCCACGAACGAGCGCGTCGCGCGCAGCGAGGCGCTCATCGCGACGCTGGTCGACAACTACCGCCGCGCCTATGAGGCGGGGACGCCGCCGCCGACGGAGTACGGCGTGACCACCGGCTTCGGCGAGTTCAAGGACAAGCCGATCGCGCCGGCCGATCTCGAGCAGTTGCAGCGCAATCTGCTGCTGTCGCACTCGGTCGGCGTCGGCGACAACTCCGATCCCGACGATCTCTCGAATTACTTTCCCGCCGAAGTCGTGCGCGGCGCACTCGCAACCCGCCTCAATGCTTTTCTGCGCGGGCACTCCGGCGTGCGCACGAAGCTCGTCGACGTCGTGCAGGCCATGCTCAATCGCGGCGTGGTCCCGCTCGTGCCGCTCCGTGGCTCGGTCGGCGCCAGCGGCGATCTCTGTCCGCTCTCCCACCTCTTCGTCACCCTCCTCGGCCACGGGCGGTTTTACACGCTGGAGGACCGCACACTGCGTCCCGCTTCCGAGCTCCCCGCCTTCCTCGGAATGGATGCCGAGGAGATGAAGCCGACGTTCAAGGAGGGGTTGGGGCTGGTGAACGGCGCGAACTTTTCCGCAGCGATGCTCGCGCTGGCGGTGTTCGACGCGGAGCGTCTCGCCGCGACCGCGGATGGCGCCGCGGCGTTGTCACTCGAAGCGATGGCCGGCTGCACGCGCGCGATGGATGCGAAGGTGCACGAAGAGCGCGGTCACCCCGGCCAGATCGAAAGCGCGCGGCGCATCCGCGAGATGGTGATCGGCAGCCGCCTCGTCGAACGCGCGGGCGCGGTGCAGGATGCTTACTCGCTCCGCTGCGCGCCGCAGGTTCACGGCGCGACGCGCGACACTCTCCGCTTTGTTCGGTCGATCGCGGAGAAAGAGCTCAACGCCGCGACCGACAATCCGCTGTTCTTTCCCGGCGAAGGCGATCCGTTCGACAGTCAGTTCAGCGCGAACTGGCCCGAGTGGTATCACGGCGATCGCCGCTTCGCGTATTCGGCCGGCAATTTCCACGGGCAGCCGCTCGCGCTGGCGGCCGACTTTCTCACCATCGCCGTGCACGAGCTCGGGAACATCTCCGAGCGCCGCACGCAGATGATGCTCGACGGTCATCACAATCGCGGCTTGCCGCAGAATCTGACCACGCGTCCGGGCGTGAACTCAGGGCTGATGATCCTGCAGTACACGGCCGCGTCGATCGTGTCCGAAAACAAGGTGCTCGCGCATCCCGCCTCCATCGACTCGATCCCGACCGGCGCAAACGCGGAAGATCACGTATCCATGTCGACGCACGCCGCACGCAAGCTGCGCAGCGTGATCGCGAACGTGCAGTCGATCCTCGCCATCGAACTGCTCACCGCCGCGCAGGCCGTCGAATGGCGCGCCGCATTCAATTACGACCCGAACCAGCCCGCGCCGCGCCTGCTCGACATCGAAGATGCGGAGACGCAGGCAAAGCAATTCGAAGAACGCGTCCATGGCCGCACCGCCGACATCGCAGCGCACCTCGGCCAAGGCACCCGCGAGCTGTATCGACGCGTGCGAGAAGCAGCGCGGCCAGTTCTTCACGACCGCCCGCTGGACGACGACATCCGCGCCGCGCGGCGCCTCGTGTAAAGGACCGCAGGCCCCTGGTCGTTACCGCTGAAACGCGTAACTGATCTTCGCGAAGAACTGCCGGTTGCTCGGCAGGAAATCGCCTTGTGCGGCGGTGACCTCCTCGAGGTTGCCGAAGCCGACGTAGAACACCGTCTGCCAGTTCAACTTGTATGCGGCGAGGAGTTGCGCCGAGAGATCGCCGCTGTGCTGATCCACGAGGTACGTGTTCGGCGGCACCGTTGGATCGGGATCGAAGCCGAACAGCTCCTGATCGCGATTCGTGCGCGTGTTCTGCACGATCGCGCGGACGAACATGCGCGGGTTGAACGTGTACGTCGCGCGCAGGCGCTCGACCTGAGACGTGAACAGACGATCGCCGCTGATGTTCAGCCAGCGCATGCTGGTGGTGAGTCCGAGTTGGAGATGATTGCTCGGGCGGATCGTCGCGCTGACGTTGATATTGGCGCCGCGGCCGAGGCGATTGTTGGTGAAGTCGACTTCCTCGCCGATCCAGCCGTTGGTGCTGAGGAACGAGATGATGCGGCTGACGCCGACCTGACCCTCGAAGTACAGCCGATTGCGATCGAACAGCTCGTTGCCACTGCGCACCGTGTCGTGCGCGGGACGCAGGCGGATGAACGAACGGCGGCGGCCATCGGCGCCGAAGCCGGCGGAGACGAGCCGATACAGCAGCTCGCCGTCCTGCGTCTGCTGATATTCGCCCAGCGCGAAGCCGCGGATGCGGCTGAAGAAACCTGTCGGACGCCACGTCTTGCCGGCTTCCGCGTAACTGCCGCGCCATCCGACCTGCGGGACGAAACCATTATCGGCGCGGAACTGCTCGTCGTAATCGCTGGCCTGCACGTAGAAGTCGTGCTTGTCCGTGCCGAACTGGTACCACGCGTGCGCGGCGTGTCCGGACAACTTCTGCCCGTTCCATTCGGCGGCGAGATCGGTACGTTCCGGTGTTTCGGTCGAGCTGTACAGGAGCTGGCCGGTCAGCGTGTGGTGGTCGCCCATGCGCAACTGAAAGTCGGGGCCGAACACGCGGTTGTGCGCGCCGCCTTCCGACTCGCGCGTGGTCATGAGCAAGCTGATGAACGAGCGCTTGCCGAAGTCGCGGCGCACGCGGCCGATGACCGCGAGCGATGAAAAATCCTGCGACGCGAAATCCGATCCGAACGCGGAGGGCAGAATCACTGAGCCGCCGCCGCGGTCCTGTGCGACGAGGAACGTGTACGCATACGCGCCTTTCTTGCCGGTCGTACGGCCGCCCCATCGCGGCGCGGTCAGCGTGCGTGTGTACACCGCCTGAATGGGAGTGCTGAACAACTCGATGCCTTCGAGGAAGAACGGCCGTTTCTCCGGGATGAAGATCGCGAAGCGCTCATTCGTCGAGATCACGGCGACGTCCGATTCGACCTGCGAGAAATCGGGGTTGATCGTGGCGTCGACCGCCATGTCCGCGGTTGGACTCCACTTGAAATCGAGACCGGCGTCGGTACCGACCTGGTGATTCACGAAGTCGTTGCCGAGCACTCCGTCGCGCGGCTCGCCGAGCTGGCGTGCGGTTGCGTAGGGCGCGATGACCATGTGATCGCCCGCGGGCAGTCCGCGCAGTCCGGTCACCTTGCCGAAGTTGCAAACGAAACAGTTCGAATCGCGCGGCAGCTTGTTCGTGAACATCTGATAGCGGCGGTCCCGCGGATAGTTGCGGTAGAGGATCAGTCCCCATCGATCGGGATTCGGATTGTCATAACGCAGCGACGAGAACGGGATCCGCGCCTCGGCGGTCCATCCCTTGTCGTGCACCTTCGCGGCGGAGTCCCAGAAAAAATCGGGTGAGCTGTCTTCGCCCGCGCCGGCGTCATCGGTGACCGCGTCGTATTGCACACCGCGCGCGGTGAGCAGGAAGAGATAGCCGGTCTTGCCGTCGTTGCGCGGATCGACGATCACGCCGACGTAGTCGTCCGTGTTGCCGCTGATCTGATCGTGATCGGCGTACGGCGCGATGATCTCCGAGGGCTTCGTGTCGCTCGACTCGATGCCGAAGTAGAGGAACTTGCTGTCGTACATCACGTAGCCGATGGTCTTCTGCTTCGGCTCGATGTTGTCGCCCGGGTTCGTCTCGAACCAGGTCTCGTACCTTGTGGCGCGTTGCCAGGCGGCGTCGGACAGGTCTCCGTCGACCTGGATCGGTGCATCCGTCGCGTTGATCGTCACGGGTTCCGCGGCTGTTTGCGGCGCGGCGGAAAGAGGGATCGCGCACAGCAGGGTCACGACGACGCCGGTAACCGCTCGCTTCATACAAATCCTCCGTGACTCTCTGTACGAAGGAGTTCGTAAAAAGTTAGTGACCGGGTGGGGAGTCTCAGAGTCTCAGAGTCTCAGAGGGTCGGCGCCACGTGTGTTTTTCTCCTCTGAGACTCTGCGACTCTGAGACTCTGAGACTCAGTAAAAAAAGGACGGACCTGAAAGCCCGTCCTTTCCAACTTCACGAACCGCCCAGATCAACAGCTCGTCTCGATCACCACCAACTGCGGCCCATGGCGGTGCTGCTCATTGCGCCAATGGATGAAACGGCCGAGCATGCCGAGGGCGAAGCCGGAGCCGGCGGCGAGGCCGGCCCATTTGGCCGGGTTCTCGCGCATCGAGCTTTGGATCTTCGTCATGCCCGTGTTCACGCCATCGCGTACCGAGCTCTTCGCCGTCGTCACCGAGCGCGAAACGTTGCTCTTGATGACGGACGTGCGATCGCTCATGACGCGCCGCACATCGGTGACTTTCGAGAGACCGCGAGACTTCAGATCGTCGAGTCTGCCGCGGAAATCGGAGCGCTCGGGCATGACTTCCGGCCGGAACATCGCCGACTCCACCTCGCTCCCGCTCGGCCCGACGCCACTGCCAAAAGACACATTTTGATTTGTGTTCATGCGTCCTCCTCGCCGGCTTTCTTTTGCGAGGACAGTGCCGCATCGGAGTACCTCGGAGTACCTCGGAGGGGATCGGGGAATTCATACCCGTCCGAGGTACCCGAGGTAGTCAGCTGTGTTAGTCTTCCTGCGTTCCCACCGAACGCGTCTGTCGCGGCGCTCCCGCTCCGCACCACACAAGACGCTGATGACATACCGGATTTTCTTTTTCGTTTTCTCTTTCTTTTTCGTCTCGCACGTTCACGCCGCATTGGTGCGGGTGATGGACGTGGTCGACGGACGCACGCTCGTGATCGAGCGCCGTGGCGCCGCCGAGACCGTGCAGCTCGCGGGCATCGCGCTCACGGACGACAACGGTGCGCGCACGATGATGAAGTGGACGCTGGTGTCGACGTGGGTCATGCTCGAGGTGCAACCGGACGGCGGTTACTTCGTCTATCGCTCGCCCGACGCGCTGTTCGTCAATCGCGAGCTGGTGCAACGCGGATTCGCGCGCGCCACTCTGCCCACCATCGAGCCCGCGCAGCACGTCATCGTCACCTACCTCGGCACGATGAACGTCAGCACGAACGCCCCTAATACGCGAGCGGCACGCGGAAACGGCAGCGGATCGACTCCTCCGCGTCCAGCGAAACCGACACGGCCACATCGAGCTCGCGCTGCGCGATGAGACCGCGGCCCTGCAGCACTCTTTGCCTGGTCATCATGTGGATGTCGAACGTGGCAGCTTCCCCTTCGGGAATGACCTTGTCTCCGTCGCGCGCGCCGCCTTCGATCTCCCAGTCGCCGTCGCGCTGGAGGTTCAGCGGATCGACGCGCACGTACTTCACCGTGCGCTCGCGATCGGAGTTGTTGGAGACGCGGATGAGCATGACCCGCCGGTCCTGGCCGAGACGATCCGTCGAAGGCGTCCCGGAATCCCATCCGGCTTCGACGCCGATCACTTCGCCCGGTCCGCATCCGCGCACCTGGTCGACGAAGCCGTCGTTTCGCGAAGCGCACGCGGCGAAGAGAAAGACGCAAAGCAACGGAAGCGCTCGGTTCATGCGAATGATCGTACACCCGCACGCCGATTGCAGAGCTGAGTCGTGGAGGAAGGAACATGGCGAACAGCAAAGAACCCGAACACGAGCACGACTTCGGCGGCGAATACGCGCGCGACACGCATCGCGGCGGCCTGGGCGATGACTACGCGCGCGACGGCGGCTGGAGTGGCGCAGGCCGCGCTGATCAGCACGTCCGCGACGTTCACCCCGAGGTCGACGAAGTCTCGGAGGAGCCGTCGATCGGGAAAGCGAGCGAATAGCTGCGCATCGCTACGCCGCCGCGCGCAAACGTCCGCTCCGCGAACTGAATCTCGCGTTCGCTCACGACGATCAGGGTCGACGCGCGCGTGCCGTAGCGATCTCCGGCGATGAACACTTCGCTCTCGACGCTGCCGCTATTGCGCGGCGTCGTGAGAAATCGCATCAGCGAGTCCGCATCATGATTTTCTGCGAGCGCTGCCGCGGCGATGGTGGTCTTCGGCCATGACTCGCCGAGAGGGGCGTTGCTGATGGCGTGAATGCCGGCGGCGAGCGAGGTCCACGACTCGCGCGTGACGTGTACGATCTCCCCTCCCGCCTGTCCCGCGAGCAGATGAAATCCCGAATACTGGAGCGCATCGAGAAGCAACGCGTCCGCGAACGCGCGCGGCTTCACGCTCGAGGTTACGAAGTCGCGCACGAGCGCACCGCGTGAACGCGGCATTCGCTCCGCTCCGCGCAGATTCGTGACCGCCGCGAATCGCCCGCCGCGCGTGATGGCCAGCCACGATCCGCCGTGCAACGCGTCGCGTCCGCCGAGGACGTGCGGTGCGTCGGTCCAGAAATGCGCGTCGAGTGTCGGCCGCTCGTAATCCTCATCGCGGTTCGCGGCGAGGATCAGGGTGTGCGGTTGGTGGAAGAGGGCGATGAGGCACATCGGCGTTCGAGTCGCAGAGTCTCAGAGTCGCAGAGTCGCAGAGTCTCAGAGGGTCTGGCTGCACGCGCAGCGCCTGAAGGATACCCTCTGAGACTCTGAGACTCTGAGACTCTGAGACTCTGAGACTCCGGCTTGGCGCACCGGTTGCCAAAGACACAACCAGTCCAAGTTTCATCCGGAGCCCCAAATGTCACGAATCCAGTCACTTATCGCCGTAGTGGTGTTCCTCGCGATCAGCGCGCCTCCGTCCGCGATCGCGGAAAATCGCAATCGGGAAAGGACATCGCCCATCTGGAGCGACGGGCTTTCAGCCCGTCGGAGCTCGACCATTGCCGCCGAAGTCATCCTCGCCGCGATGAATCGCGAGCGCACGGCGCGCGGGTTGCGGCCGCTCCGCCTCAATCAGAAGTTGTCGCTCGCCGCGAACGACCGCATCGGAGACATGTTCTCGAAGCGCTACTTCGCGCACGTCGCGCCGGACGGATTGCAGCCGTTCACGTGGGCGCGGCAGCGCGGTTATCGCTATCGCCTCATCGGCGAGAATCTCGCGGTCGGCTATCGCGGCAAGTCGGTCGTCGAGGGCTGGATGAATTCGCGCGGACATCGCGAGAACATCCTGCAGCGCGGCTTCGATGAGGTCGGCATCGCCATCGCGGACGGCGCGCCGCAACGCGGTTACAGAGGACCAACGGTCGTGGCCATGTATGGCACGGCTGCCTCGGCGAGGTGATAAGTTTCCGCGCCATGAAAACGTTTCTTGCCCTGATCATCGGCGCGGCCGTGACCGCATCCGCGCAACAGCAGCAGACGAAGCTCCCCGAAGGCTACTGGCCCGAGGAGAAATCGAACGCGATCCTGGCGAAGACGGAAGTCATCCGTCTCGCCCCCGACCTCTCCAGCCTCTCCTCGGAAGAACAAGCCGCGCTGAAGGACCTGCTCGCAGCCGGCGCGATCATGCAGAAGCTGTACGAAGTGTCGCGCCATCACGAAGCGCAGCCGGCGCTCGATCAGTTGCGCGTGCTGGACGTGAGGCTCGGTCAGCCGAAAGCGACGCAGAACCTGCTCGACCTCTATCGCCTCTTCCAGGGTCCGA
>DASPNA010000070.1:0-22831 GCA_035626775.1 Thermoanaerobaculia bacterium | reverse complement strand
CGCAACGCCGGGTGCGAGCGTCTCGGTGTAGCCGCCGGTCGACAATTCCAAAAGGGCGCGCGCTTCGTCGAGTGCGGTGCGGAGCTCGGCGATCTGCACCGCCAGGATCGGCGTGCCCGAACTGCCGGAGCCGGTGAACGGATAGGCCGACAGACCGGCCAGTGCGCGTACAGCATTGACCGCAATGCGGCGATCGGCGAGGTGATCCGCCTTGACCAGCGTTCCCGCGCCGAAGTTGCCGTCCGTGAAGCCTCTCGCGAGAGCGATGTCGTGTGCCGACTGCGGTGAGCTCCCGACAGCGTTGAGCGCACGCACCGCATACAGATATGCGGTAGCCGGCGTTACTGTGTCGTCGTTGTACAACGTGGCCGTGGTGGAACCGATCACAACGAACGTACCACCGGGCGACCGCCGCAACACCTCATAGCCATTGGCGCCGGCGGCCGCGCTCCACGTCGCGCGAATGCGATGGTTGGACATCGCGAATGCATTCACACTAGTCGGCGCCGCGGGCGGCGGCGCTGCGTCCTGAGTGATCGCGATCTCGATGCCGGCGACCGTAATGGTTCCGCTCCGCTGCAGGCCCTGATTCGCGTGCACCGTGAATGTGGTCTCGCCGCTGCCGGTTCCGCTTTGTCCCGCATTGAGCGTGATCCAGGCCGCGGACGAAGAAGACGACCATGCGCAGGGATCATCGGTGGTGATTGCGACCTCGCCGTTGCCGCCCGGCGACCCGAAGTTGAACGACGTCGGTGTGACCTCGTATTCGCAGGGCTCGACGACTACGGTGGCCATTGCACTGTCGGCCTGTCCGCATGCATTGACGACGCGTACCCAATACGTAGTGGTCGTAGTCGGAGAGACCGTAATGGTGGCGGTCGTGGCGCCGCTGATGGGAGTCGAAGTCTCAGGCGGCGCGCCGATGTACCACTCGTAGGTCAGCGGT
Source organism: Thermoanaerobaculia bacterium (assembly GCA_035626775.1). GTDB lineage: Bacteria > Acidobacteriota > Thermoanaerobaculia > Gp7-AA8 > Gp7-AA8 > QHVT01. Next base: position 21,885 of record DASPNA010000070.1, on the reverse strand, counting down.
CCCGTGCCTGTCGCGGTCGCGGTCAAAGTCGTGGATGCACCGACCGTGATGGTCTGCGTCTGCGGTTCCAACGTAACAGCCGGTGCTTCGCAGGGCGTATCGGTCGTGGCGGACGCGGTATCGGAGAACGCGGAATTGCCGAACGCGTTCTCGGCCCGGATGCGATAGCTGTAGGTCGTGCTCGCGGTGAGGCCGGAGTCCGAGTAGGTGGTCGCATTCGCCGCCGGCTGAGCGATCGACGCAAAGAGCGTCGGATCGGCATCGCAGGTGGTCATCGTGCCGGTACAGCGCTCGATCGTGAATCGATCTTCGTTGTCCGAATGATCGGTCCACTGCAGGTCGACCGCGGTGGTCGACGTCGCCTCCACTGTGAGAGCGGACGGTGCGGCTGGCGGCGTAGCGGGCGGCCCTTTAATGATCGTGAAACTGTCAGCGACCAGGCCGTTCTCGCGCAGGAACTTCGCGTCGAGCCGGCCGCCGTTGACGTCGAGGACCATCGAGCCATAGTCGTTCAGCGAGATGAACATCGCCGGATGGTTGAGTGCTCCGCCGGAAATGATCGACGAGCTCCCGGCCACCGCGTAAACGGCGCCTTCGTGCGGCGCGAGTCCGGAGGTCTGCTTTTGATACGCGCCCGTTCCTTCCGGCCTGCCACTGCCCCCGTCTTTCTTCATCGAGCTGATGAAGGTGTTCGAAGCGCCGTAATGACTATCGATCAGATAGGAACGCTCGTAAGAATGACTATGACCGCTCAGCACGAGATCGACGCCGTAATCCTCGAGGATCGGCAGCGCATTGGTGCGCATTTCAATCAACGGTGTTTCCCAGTCCGAATCGTGCGAGCCCTTGCTGTACGGTGGGTGGTGCCAGAACGCGATGATCCACTGTTTGGTGGTCGAGGCGAGATCGTTTTCGAGCCACGTCATCATTGGACCGGTGGGCGATCGATCGCTCGTCATCGAGTCGAGGCAGACGAAATGGATGTTGCCGTAATCGAATGAGTAGTACTTTTCTGTCCCCGACGGGACGCCACCTGCTTCTGCGGCGGTCGGCAGCGAGAAGATCTGGAAATACGGCAGCGAAGGGGTAACGGTAGTGGAGCCCGCGGTGTCGTGATTGCCGAGGGTGGGCCAGAGGACGGACTGGCGGAGCATCGACGGATACAGATCGAAGACTGCGTCCTGGAACTCCGCGTCCGTTCCGTTGTCATAAGCATTGTCGCCGAGCATCAACCACAGGTTCGTCGCCGTGGAGCCGGTGAATGTGTAATACGCATCGCGCACCGCGCGCGCGGCCTCATTCGCCGCGCCCGAATCGCCAAGGATCCAGATGCGCATCGGCACGGCGGTCGTTGGCGGGGTCATGAATGTGTGGGAGGCGTCGCCGGCGAGCGTCTGCGATGATGAGCCGACCGAGTAGTAATACGTCGTGGCAGGCGAGAGACCGGTCAGCGTAATCTCGTGTTCGGTCGTGAGCGCGGCGTCCTCCACAATGACATCGAGAGTGCCCGGCGCGGTGCCATAGCGCACGCGACTGTTCGTCGGACCGTTCGTTCGCCAGCGTACGATGACACTGGTGGGCGTCCCCATCTGTAAGTAGGGCCCGCGCGTGACGACGAACGTCGTGAGGCCTTCGAGGTGCAGATCGAAGCTGATGTCCGTACTGGTCGGGTCGGCCTGATGGACTTCGGCGGCGATGACATTCTGTCCCGCCACGAGCAGCGAAGAGGCGAGGGAGGCGTCGTAATACGTTGCCTCTTCCGGCGTTCCCAGTGAGACCGAGGCGAGCGTCTGATGGCCGATCGTCCCCGCCGGCATGTTGCTCCGCCAGACCTCGACGCCATTGAGGTAGACTACGGCGCCGTCATCGCGAAGCGTTGATAAGAGCAGGCTGGCGTATGCGGACGGGTCGGCGACGCTGAACGTACGCCGGAAGTACGTGGTGACGTATTTTTGATTCGAATTGGGACCGTAAGAGACGGTGGTCGTCTCGTCGCCGTCACCGTAACCAAGCTGAGCTGCGCCGGTCGCCCATGCTGAGTCATTGAAGGATGCATGGCGCCAGGCCGTCCCCTGGTTCGAACCGTTGTCCAGATACCGCCAGGTCGAACCGGCGGGCACGAGCACGTCCGCGCCGGTGAATGCCGGCCAGAGGAGCACACAAAGGGCAATCGCGAGGAGCGAGTGGATGGAGGAAGGGCGTTTGGAGACCGGGGCAATCATGATGCGGGCGAATCGAATCAGAACGACGCGAAGCTACTGCGTCCGCACCCATTTCAAGGCTGGTGCCGATCCGCATTACGCAACGCGTCTAGCGTTTCCTGGAGGGACCTGAGGCGGGTATCGAAGGTCTGCGAGACCCGGTTCATCGAGTCCGCGACGAATGCGGTCAACGCATGAAGCTGGTCGTAATGGATCCGGGACAGCTCGGTGAGTTTGGCGATGACCGCATCGTCGCCGGTCCGGGTCGCGGCCGTGAGCGATTGGCGCGCCGTATCCACTTGCACGTGCAGACGCTCGAGGCGATCGCGATCCGCGTTTGCAGCGTTCTCGTACGCGTTTGCGAGCGTGCGGCCGAGGGAGTCGACGGCGGCGGTGACATCGTGCCGAAGCTCGGACGACGTGGCTCGAACTTCCTCGCGGCAACGCGCGAGCTCGGCGGCGATCGTCTCACGGATCGCCGCTTCCCACACGTCGAGATTGTGAAACGTCGCGGGCGCATCAGTGGGCCGGTTCAGCAGCACCGCCAGCATCACGATGCAGACGATCGCAGTGATCGCAGTGAGAGTGACGAGCGCCGTCAGCACGAAGTCTCAGTGGCCTCCTCCGCTAACGCAACCCCGGTGTGAGTGCAGGAGTTGAGTGCCTGACAGAGCCGCGCGCAGAGGAGGCCGCAGGTGTAGACACGGCGCGAGTCACTTTGTGGCGTCTTCCTGTTGATTTTTCGGAGGGCGGACGGATTCGAGCGCGATTTTCTCGATCGACCAGTTCGACGGCGTGTTCATCGTGCGCGCGCGCATTCCGGCAGCCGTCAGTTTCAACAGCTCCCCGAGTGGCGTAGTCGGTTCCGGATCGCCCCCGCGAACGGCATCCCATTCGAGCACGAACGGATTCGGCAACTGCTCGTCGGTAGTCAACAGAAAGTACGTATCGACGCCATAAGGCGCGGTGGCGATGAACGATGCGTGCTCGCCCAGTGGGATCTCCACCGGCGGGGGCTCCGTCGCAGACACGGGAAATCGATTTTCGACAGGTCCATTACGCGGGAACAGCAAGACGCTTTTGCCGTGGCTGTCGATGGTGAAGACGTACACATGCCGGGGATTGATGCGTTGGGGAATCGGCGGTGTGGCGCGCAGGACGAAGTCGTATCGCTCCTGGCCGATGATCGACTCGGTGGCCCAGGCGCCATTCCGGGCGCGGCGGATACCCAGGCGGTAAAGCGAGCGCGCCTCGGGCGCCGATTCGAGCAAATGCCAGCCGTGAATTCGGCGCAGGCGCAGGACGGCATGACGAAGGCCGGGCGCCATTTCGCGCACTGCAGTGTCGCGTCCCTCGTCGACGACCCACATCGTTCGCAATGGCAGGCCGGTCTTGCGGCGATCGGAGTTTTTCACGGACGGCCGCAGCCACGCGTAAGCGAGACGCTTGCTCGAATAGCGCCCCACCAGGATGTAATCGGCGTCCTCAGGATCGTCGACGACTTCGATTCCTTCGCGCACGATCGCGATGCCGTCACTGAGTGCGGTCGACGCGGGAAATTGCACGAAGAGCGAAGCGCCGGTCTGAACGTTCGAAATTGCAGCGAGCGCATTGGCGTCGTCACCGAGGCGTTCGATTCTTCCGTTTGGCGCGAGGAGCTCCCAGCCGTGCAGACGCCGCCGCAGCAAATGCGTCGGTGTGCCCGCGACGGGATCGGTCACCCAATGCACATCGCGTTGCGAAGCAGCGGTTGCCATGGCGCGCGCGAGTGCGGCGATTGTGTCGACGTCGCTCGCGACGCGTGGCATCCAGACGCGTAGCGGACGACTCGCGGGTACGGTCCACCCGGAGAGTTCCAGGAGTGCACCGGCGCGTACAAGGGGCGAGTTCGCACGCCGCGGCGACGAAAGGCGCGCCGTGCTGCGGCCGAGACCGCGCATGGCCGCGACGGTCAGGCGCACGTCGGGATCTCTCGCCAGTCGCAATTCGCTTCCGACGGAGAGGCCATTCGCCCAGCCGCCCTGCAACACGATCGTGCCGTCGGCCTGGACTTTTTCCACGGCAATGACGGTGCGATCGCCGCTGCGATCGATGCGTGTGCCGAGAAACGGAGCGCGTCGCGCGTCTACGTTCCCGGCGAGCACCGGCTCCTGAAACGGCGTCTCGCCACGCAGCCGCGCCTGCGCGCGCAGGAACGTGTCGATGGCCGATTCGCCTGCGGACGAATCGCGCATCGCCCGCATCCATGCCCACGAAAACGCGCCGTGATATTTGCCGTCGGCGCCGCGCACCTCCCACGCCTTGTCGTAATCCTGCGCCCCCGAAAGCACCAGCGCCCCCCGATCCTCGGGGCGCGGACTGGCGGTGCGATCGGCTACGTCGCGTAAGTCGGGCTCGACGCCGCGCGGGGTCGCGCCAGTAGACAAGCCACGAGCGCCAGAGCCGCTATGGCAGTTGTCGAGGATGACGGACAGCCGCGCGCCGCGATCGAGAATGCGGTTGAAGTACTGCTGCAGTTCCTTGTCGCGAATGTCGCGCGCGCCTGCGCGGGAATCGGCGGGAACGATCGACTCATCGAGCTTGTCCGGCTCTTCCGAGAGCGAATTGCGCACTTGTGAACCGTGTCCCGCGAAATAGAACAAGAGGATGTCGCCTTTCGCGGCGGGCTTGACCAGGTGAAGCTCCAGTGTCTGCAGAATCGCTGCGCGAGTCGCCGCCTGATCTGTGAGTTTGAGGATGGCGTTGCGGTCGAAGCCATAAAGGAGGACGAGCATTTCCTCCATTGCCGCGGCGTCATTCGCGGCGCCTTTGAGATTCGGCCAATCGCGCGCCGGTGGGGTCGCTTCTTTACGCGGTCCGAGGCGGGAGGCGGTGTAGTCGTTGATGCCGATGAGCAGAGCACGCCGCTTCGGCACGGTCTGCGCAGCCATTGTGCCGGCGAGCAGCACATAAAGCGCGAGGAGTGAGCTCACGCCGAGATTTCGCGCCGTAAGACGCGCCCGGATCGACGAGGACATCTGCGTCTCCGTTTAGACACGATTCGCAAGAAATTGTGTCTTCCCTCGCGAGAGGAGAGAACCCGATGAGACAGCTTCTCGGGATTTGTGTGGCGCTATTGCTGACGCACGGCGCCGCGGCAGGTGTCATTCCATGGAGTGAGCGGCAGCCGGGATCCGGGCCGGTGGTCCCGCAGGACTCGGCGGCATTGTTCGTGGGGGTGCGGGAGTTCGTCTATGACGAGACGTTGACCGAGGTTCGTTACGCGGTGGATGATGCGGTGGATCTCGCGTACGTGCTGTCGATGGAGCCTGCCTCGCGGCTCGTGGAGCCGCACCGGGTCATCCTCGCATTGTCGGGTGATCCCCAGAAGCGGCAGTCGCAGCAGAACCTCGACGCGTTGCTCGCCGCCGGCGCTTTGGTGAAGCCGGCCGGACAGTCCGACGTGTTGATGCATCTCGAAAATCAGGCGCGGGCGGTCGGGAAAGACGGGGTGCTGATCGTGTCGTTCGCGACGCATGGGATCAACGATGAGGGGATTCAATACCTGCTCACTGCCAACTCGCTGTTGCAGCATCGTGAGACCAGCATTTCGGAGACGAAAGTACGCGACATCGTGACGCGCGCGGGCGTGCCGCGATCGCTGGTCCTGATCGATGCCTGCCGCGAGAGTCTCACGTCGCAAACGCGCACTGGCGAGCGCGACCCGCAATCGGCGGCGGCGCTCATGCACGCCCTGGCGGGCGTGCATGGACAGGTCGTGTTTTCCGCCGCTGCCGCGGGCGGATATGCATATGACGATGACGCGCGGCGGAATGGTGTCTTCACGGCGGCGGTGATCGACGGTCTGCATTGTGAGGCCGCCTTGGACGGACGCGGGCTGGTGACCGTTGATGCATTGTCGACGTTCGTCGAGAACCGGGTGTTGTCGTGGATTCGCGCACGCCGCGACCCGGACGTCACGCGCGCTACGCAGCTTCAATGCGAGGGCTCGACGAAGACGATGCCGCTTGCCGCGTGTGGTCGTGCTCAGTGACATGGCGTCAGTCCTTCCGCTTCGGCGGGAGTGACGGCGCCGTATGTCCACAGGCGCCCGGAGCGGTCTTTGTAGGCGACGCCGCGGAATGCGCGCTCGCGGAGGAACTGCTGCACGCCGCCTTCGTGAATGTCATAGGCGCCGGCGCCATAGTGCATGGCCTCGATCATCGAGTCCTCGAGAATCATCGATGTTTCGACGAACAGCACAGCACAGTCGCGGCCCGCGGCACGCGCGTGAACGTTCCAGCGCGCAAGGCGCGATTGTGCATAGCGCTCCGTGAAATGGTCGGCGTGCTTGATGTGCACGTCGTCGCGTGTAGCAGGCCTCGGCGTGCACGCCAGAACGGCGAAAATTGCGACTGCGCCGGCGGATCTGAAGGTATGGCACATATGACTTCTCCGGAAAGGACGGGCCGCCGCAGAATGCGGCGGACCGTGACGAGTAGAACTGCTATGGCTGCGGCCTCTGCGCGGGGGGACAGAGCGCCAAATCCAGTGGCCCACGGCCGCTCTCGAGGCGGAGTTGACTGAGGAGCACCGATCCGGCCGACTCCGGGTGGACAGAATGCCACCCGACCGAGGGATAAGTCGGAGAGCCAGCGGCAGCGCCCGGGAACGGTACCAGTCGTGCCGACGGAGCGGGCGGTGTGTCCGTGACCTCGTAATACATCTGGAAGTGCTTCCCTATACCCGGAGTGCCATTGAATGGAGTGGAAGGCGGAACGAACGGCGGAAGGTTCAATACGACAACTTCGACTTTGTCGTTCGTATCAGGATACAACTTCATGGTGCGGCCGGGATCGCCGTTGAATTTTTCTTCGACGATCTCGATACTATCGCCGGCGATCTCGACGTCCACTCCGACCCAGCTCGCAATCGATTGTGAATATCCGGAAGCCGTGCCGGTGCCATCCAGCCGTTTGAAGTGCACTGGCGTGACGCTGCTGCCGATTCGGGCGACCGAATAGGTGAAAACTCTACCGGTGCGGAGTTTCAGACGCGCTGCCACGAGACCGGCAGGAGGGTTCGTGCCGAGGATGTCGGGATGGACGTTGCAGCCGGACGTGCAGAGCTCCTTCAGATTCGCAACCCAACTAAAGTCTTCACGCTCGCTCGAGCTGGTGGGGATGCTTTTCGCGACACCATTGACACTTCCGCGCGCGTCGTCAGTGAAATCGAGCGGAGACAGATCGGGATCGGACGCTGCGCCTTTACGCAGTGACAAATCAGAGCCAGCCAATTCCCACGCGCCGCCGTTGGCGACGGCCGCTTCGAGCGAGTCGATGGCAGCGGCCGCCGATTTGTCAGCGAAAAGGTACCGCGCGATGTCGGGATCGCTCACCGGGCACTGGCCGGTGCAATTGCCGGCACGCGCAACAAGCAGAGGTTTGTGGGCGTCGAGGAGGCTGGTGTCCGAGAGCTGGTGAGAATGCGGAGTGTTGAGCAGAAGAATGGTGACTTCCTGACGGTCCTCACTGGGGACGAAGACGATCATGCCGCTGAAGAGAAGCCTGAGAATGAATTCCAAGGGATGTTCCTCCATGAGTGGCGGGGGCCGCGAACGGTGACGACGCTTTACCGACCACCTGAAAAGCAGCCCACGCGAATACCGACCTGAGGCCGGGGTTCCTGTGGCCGAGCAGTTCGGTTTGAGCGGCCTGTAACGCCACCGCCGCGTCGCTGCCCTGCCGATAGTGACGATGGAAAGACACCATTAACTCCTCCGCTGTGGCGTCTTCCACGTCCCAAAGGCTGCCGATGACGGCCGGAACCCCTGCGGCGAGCAGAGGGCGTACAAGCGGCGCCACCCCTTCCGGGCCGACAGGTAAGCCTCCTGCGCTGCTGCACGCGGAGAGCGCGACGAGTCTCGTCTCATGGAGTTTCAGTTGGGTGAGTAAGTCTTTTGCGTCGAGGGTTCCAGCGTGTTCCTCCGATTCCGCCAGCAGCAACAATGACTGCGTCGGCGCGTCCGCGTTTGAGATGGCGTGTGCCGCCACGTGTACGATTCCGCTGACACGCGCTCGGGATAAAAAGCGTGCTGGTGTGGCCTGATCGCCGATCAGGGTTTCGGCGTCTTTCTTGTACAGATCGCGAATCCGTTCCGCCTCGCCTTGTGCTCGCGGCAGGCGTTCGAGTCCGTGTGCCACAACGAGGTCGTCGCTGAAGGCGGGATCGCCGACGATCAGGATGGAACGGTTCCGGGCGAGCTCGCGGTCGCGGTGCAACGAGAAGACGTACAGGGTGGCGCTTCCGGCGACTGCTACCGGATGGTCCTGAATGAGATATCGCGATTTCGCCGACAGGCGCAACGCACTGAAAGGGAGACCGTGCATAGCGCCATCAGGAATGAACACGAGCCGTGGCCGCCGCCCATTCGGCAACCCCGCGATGGCAGCAAGCGGCGCGGCGATCAACTGGTCGTACGGTGCATAAAGGCCCGCTTCGAACGCCTTCTCATCGCGCTGTCGCGCCGCTTCCTGCAAAGCAGCACTCCACCGTTCGATGTCGTCACGGTTTGCACGCTGAGTAATGATCCGAAAACTGTCGCGAGAGATGACCCAGGTGTACGTCCGGTCCTCGAGGACCATATATTCGAGGAGAAACGTTCCGGCCGGAAGTTCGCGTTGGACGCGGTGCAGATCAACTCTGCCATCCACGCTCGGAAATGCGTCTCGCGCGTATGGTCGAACGAGATCCATCAATTCGAACGCGCGCGCGCGTTCCGCGAACGAAAATGCCTCAGCGGCTCGACCGTCGTCGATGAGCGTCCCAACCAGAAGTTCGTAGGGTTGACGGAATCGTGCGAAATATGCGCTCCACAATTCTTCATGTTCGCCGCGCGTACGCCCCTGGAGGATCCGCGTCTCCTCTTTCTGCAGTTCCTCGAGCCCCAGTCGCAGGTCGCGTTCCGCTTCCGCGCGTTTTCCCGCACGCTGATTTGCTTGCGCGCGCTGCACAAAAAGCGACGCGCGAAACGTGCGGTAGTCGTCGGTCGCGAAATCGAGCGAACGCGAGAACGCTGCGGCTGCGCCATTCGCATCCGTCGCCAGCAACGACTGGCCGAGGACTTCTTCCGCCCTTCCGCGCAGAGAACGCAAGACGTTTTGATCACGATTGTCGGTTTTATCGAGGAGCCGAATGCTTTCGGCCAGGTCCGCGGATGCCGCGTCGCGACGATCGACGAGTAACGCCGTGCGTGCACGCAGGCGCAATGCAATTGCGAGATTCCTGTGAAGCGCTGCAATTCCGGCCAGATCCTCCGGTGGGATGGCCGCCAAAGCGCGCTGGTGCAGCGCAACGATGACGTCGAGGTAGCGTAACGCTATGCGCGGATATCCAAGCTCGGTTGCGACCTCGGCGCTCTCGCCGAGAAGCATGAGACGCTCACGCGCCTCCACGATACTCGACGCGTAGCGCCACCCCGGAAACACTGAACGCCATGCAAGTTCGTGTTGTCCGGCGACTCGAAAGCCGCCGATCATGCGCGACTGCAACGCGACGAGCGCCTCCCCGTCGCGAAGGCGCGAAGCCTCTTCGGTCGCCTGCTCGTATTCCGTGAGACTTTCAAGATGACGCCCCTGTATAGCCAGCGCGAATGCACGCATCCACTGAATACGCACGAGCAGATGCCGATAACCTCGTTCGCGTGCTTCCCGCTCGAGTGGCGCCAGCATGGCGATCGCCCGGTCGCGGCCTCCGGGGGCATACGACACTGCCGTGATGTGGCTGAGCCGGGCGCGAAGCGCCAATGGGCTTCCACCTCGCTCGAGTAGTGCCGCCGCCTCTTCATAAGAGCCGTTGCGGTAGGCGCGATAGCCCTTCTGTACGAGCGCGTTTGCAAACGAATCGACCAGTTCCACGGCGTACGGATCGCCGCCCAGCCGCGCGGAAATCGCCCGCGCCAGAATCGATGCCTGTGGGAGTCCTAATGCCTGCTCCTCGAGATACTTCAATGCGGCCGATGGAAATGGTTCGACGAGCGGCAGTGCGTCATTGACACTGCGCACGCGCGCCCATTGTGCGGCTCCGTCGGCCGCGCGCGCGCGGGTGAGGCGATCGCGATGTTCTCGCGCTTCCCTTGCCCATTGCGTCCGATCTTTGGCGATTACGGCATTCCACGAGGCGATCGCATCATCGTTGAAGCCGAGCGCTTCCTGCGCGAGCGCGCGATTGAAATGTGCGGCCGGAGATTGTGGCGCCGCCGCAATGGCGTGGTCGGATGCTTCCAAGGCCCGCAGGAGGTCGGACGGACGATCCTGCCGTTGCGCGCGAACGATGTATGCGGCCACGACGTCGCTCATCGCATTCGGGTCGACCCGGGCGAAGCGTTCCAGTGCGGAAAGCGCAGCATCGGTACAGGGCGGGTGCAACGTGAGCAGGCCCAGCGCCTGTTCGTGCGTCTCGATGATGGCGTCGCAGTCCGCGGGTGCGACCTTCACCACCGCGCACCGGAACTGTTCGACGAAGCGGTCGCCGCTCATGGGCACTGCGCGGCACTCCTGCCAATCCGCCGCTCCTGTCAGGCGCGGCTGTACGGTGCGCGGCCACACTTTGGCCGGCTCCGTGTCTTTCTGAGTGCAGAAAGTGGCGAAGGTGCACACAGCGATGCAGAGTGCGACGACGGATTTCACGGCTCCTCATAAGATACGCGCTTCGGACAGCCACACTCGAACGATGATCTCGCGCGACGAACGATTCGAATCGCTCTACCGGCGGCACTACGCGCGGGTCTGGCGTTATTACCGCGCGTGCCGGGTCGCAGACGACGAAGCGCATGACTTCGCGCAAGACGCGTTCAAGCGGCTCTACGAGCGGATGGACCAGGTCCGGGGCGAGGACGAATGGCCGTTTCTGCAGGCCATCGCGCGCAGCGTGCTGCTCAACAAGCTACGCGATCAGAAGACCGCGAAGCGCCACACGAAGATCGTCGAGATCGACGCGCCCGAGTTCACGCAGGAGTTGGCAGCGCCCGAGGAGCCCGATTATGCGGAGCGGCAGTACGAAGCGCTGCGCCGCCGTGACCTTCACGACGCCGTGGCCGCTCTTCCTGATGGCCAACGCCAATGCCTCAGCCTGTGGCTGGCGGGCTTCAAGTATGACGAGATCGGACGGACGCTGCGCATCACCGTCGACGCGGTGAAATCGCGCCTGCGCGACGCGAAAAAGCAGTTGCGCGCACGACTGGGAGCGGACACGCTCCCGGAGGACGAAGAATGACCGCGAAATCCGATTGGCTGGCCGTCCATCAGCAACTGACGGAGGAAGAGCAACGCCGCCTCGGCGACCCGCCCACCGTGGACGAAATGCTCGCGTACAGCCGCGGTGAGCTCTCCGGCGAAAAGGAGGAGCGCGTGCGCGCGTTGCTCGTGGCGTATCCCGCTCTCGCCCGCGCGCTCACCGAGCCGTTCCCGGTCGACGGAGGCTTGCCGGACGCAGAGCTCGATCGGCAATGGGCGTCGATGCAACAGCGCATTCATGGTGGACGCGTGTTTCGCTTCCCGGCGGCGTGGACTGCGCTCGCGGCCGCACTTGCGCTCGTGTTCGCGGGCCTCTACTGGCAGGCGGAATCGAAAGCGCGCCGGCTGACGCGCGAGCTGAGCACGCCGCGCGCGGTTGGCGAATCGACGCTGCTTCTGCCGGAAGGACAACGCGGAGTGAGCGACGGAGCTGTGACTGTCATCACGGAAGGCGACGTGATCGCTCTGCGGGTGCCGCTCATCGGCGAGCCGCGTTACACGACGTTCCGGCTGGAGATCCGTTCCGATTCGCGAGTGCGATGGCGCAGCAATGCGATGCGGCCGGACGCGGACAGCTCGTTCCTCGTCTTCGTACCGCGCGAGTTCCTGAGTCCCGGCAAACACCAGATCGTCGTCTACGGCGTCGGTGGATCGAGCGAGGAGCGCATCGAGAGTTACGTGATGCGTGTACGCTGATCGCGCCGCTCACAGAAAGTAATCGACGTAGAGCTTTCCGACTTCGAACCGTCCGCCCTTCGCGGCGGGCACTTTCTTCGGCGCGGTCCTGATCGCGGGCACCGCGGTGCCGTTGTAGTCGACGGCGAAGTAGTCGCTGCGGATCGTCGCGCTCTTTTCCGCGAGCGCCGCGATCAGCGGATCGCGCGGCACCTCGGTACCCTTGTCGGGGTTCCCGTAGCTATCCTCCTGCGTCGAGCACATCGACGCGAACTCGCCCGCCATCGCTTCCACCGCCGTGATCGGAGTCGAGTTCGTGCTGCCGTGATGGCCGACTTTGTAGAAGTGCAGATTGCCGAGCACCTTTTTCCCTTGCGGCGCGATGTCGTCGAGTGACGGCGCCTTGGCCGGCTCTCCGCCGTACATCCAGTATTCCCAGTTGCCGGCCTGCGCGTCGCCGACGAACAGCAGGTTCTTCCCTTCGAACGTCAACAGCACGACCAGACTTTGATTGTTGAGGAAGTGATCGAGGTCTTTCACGGCGGTGAGCAACACGGCCGGTTGCGCCTCACGGATCGCTGCTTCGAGTGCTTCGGCGCCGAACGGACCGCTCTGGCCGGGGCGTGGACCGAATTCGCGGAACGCGGACTTCGGATATTCGTCACGCGTGGCGTGCCATTGCTCGCCGAACGGATCGAACGTCTTACCCGATGCGCTCGCCGATGCCGCGCCGAGATACTGGCCGACGCCTTTCTTCAGGTCCTTGAGCTTCATGAACGCCATCGCGTCGTCTGGCGGCGGTCCGAGGATCTCGACCTGCAGGCCGGTTTTCTTGAGCGCCGGCGGCAGTTTCGGCTTGTCGCCTTTCTTCAGATACTGCGGCTCGACCATGACGTCCTTTTTCGAGCGCAGTCCCGACTTCAGCAGCGCGAGCGACTTCGCATTGCTGCCGCCGCCTTTGCCTTTGCCGGCGCCGCTGCCGCCGGCTGCCGCGAACACGTCGCCATCTTCGTGATCGACGCCGGTCGCGTTGCGCAGCATGCCGAGCATCTCGTCGATCTCGTGGCTGCTGCCGGCCGCGAGCGCGAGATGTTGCTGCACGTCCATCGCGGTCGCGGTGAGCTCGGCCTGGAACTTCGCCGCGTGCTCGTCGTACTCCGATTCCCACCACGGCATCCAGACCGCGTCGACCGTCATCTCCTTGAAGATCTCTTCGCAGCGGCTGAAGCCGATGATGTGATCCATGTGCCGGTGCGTGACGATGATCAGCGCGAGGTGGTTATCGGTCTCCTTGGCCATGTGCGCGACCGCGTCCTTGATCGTGCCGATGTCGCCTTTGTGCGTGGTGCCGGGCGTGACGCCGCAGTCGATGAGGATGTGTTGATACTCGCCCTTCTTCTCGGCCGGGACGCTGACCAGGAAGAAGTCGCCGAAGCCGACTTCGCCGATTTTTTGGGCGTGGTTTTCTTGAGTGCCATGCTCACAGTCCCCCGTGCACCATCGCGAAGTTCACCTGGAAGCGGCTCGCGTCATTCCCCTCGGTCAACCCTAGCTGCTCGAGATGGCGGCGCTGGCGGCGCGTGCGTGCCTTTCCTTCTGTGCCGTGCAAGTGCTTCGAGATCACGTAGCGGATGTGCGCCTCGTCTCTCGCGGCCTCGGGCTCGTGCGCGAGCGGCTTCTGGATGATCAGCGTCGCGCCGCCACGCATCGGGAACGTCCCCAGCGCAGGATTCTTCTCGTCGAACGGGACCTGCTGCGTCTGCACGATCTCGACGACCATGTCGGTGCGCAGACTGCCGTCGGGATTGATCCGAAAGACGGGATGGAACGACGGGATGTCCCAATCCTGGGGTTGCGCATTGGGATTGCCGGCGAATCCGAGGGCGGCGAAGTTATTGCCCTTCCGGAGATGCTCGCGAAGAGCGGTGCCGACTTTTTTCTTCTGCGCGGAAGTGAGGCCGTTCGGGTCGCCGAACTCGAGTCCGACGATCGGACTCAATCCGTGCGCGCGTGGCCAGGCGATCGCACCTTCGGAGAATGAGCTCGCACCCTGAGGCACGATGCCGCGCAACCGGAACGAATCCATCAGCGCGTTGCGCACGCCGATCTCGTCGCGCGGATGCAGATCGAAGTCGGCGGTGATGATCGCGCGCAGGTAATCGCCGAACGTGATGTCGACCGGCGGGCAGTAGTCGAGTGCGCGCGCGCAGATCTGGAAGAACATTTCGGCGAGGCGCGTGGCTTCGTCCGACAGGCGATCGGCGAGCGGCGCGGGCACGTCGACCGGATTCGGATTGCCACCGCCGGCGCGATAGATCTTCCATAGGTCGGCAGTGCGTTTCAGATAGATGGCGAAGAACGCGTCGAACACCGCCGCGACCATGATCGAGCCGCGGAAATGCGGCTCCATGACCGTCTTGATTGCGTCCGAGTTCGGCTTCGTGCCCAACGCGGAACGCAGCGCTTTCTGCTTGCTCGTGGCTTCGCCGAATTGCGCGGCCAGCTCGATCAGCGGATTGCGCTGGCTCATCTCGGCGGTGATCACCGGTGAATCGTCACCGCGCGCGCGTTTCTCGGCAGCGCTCTGATCTTCCGGAGTAGGCGTGGCATCGGGCCGCAACTGATAGCGATACAGGGCGCCGCCGGTGCGCTCGATCGTGTCGCGCAGCACTTCCTTGTGTGTGAAATGGCGGAACAGCGCCGCGAGATCGGCGAATGCTTCGTGGAACGCGAGCACGTCCGGATTCGTGCGCTCCGTGAAGTAGCCGCGGATGCCGTCGACGACCGCGTGGGTGGTCTCGTGCACGACGATGTCGTGCGAGAGGCACGTGAACACCGTCTGTCCCGGAAGGTTGCGGCCGACGTCGCCTTCGTCCGCGCGGAAGTAGCCGAAGAGAATCCCGTGCGCCTTTGGACTGTAGAACGCGTTGCGGCCGATGAACGCGTGCGGATAGATGTTCAGCGTCCAGATGTTGCCCGCGCTCGCGCCGACGTCCTGCGGACCTTTGCGCTCCGCACGCCGCCAGTGAATGCGGCGGCCGAGGGCGGTCTCGAAGTGTTTGATGGTGTCGGTGACGACCGCGTAGACCATCTGCTGGTGAAAGCGCGGATCGGACTCCGTCGGCTCGAGACCACCGCGGATGAGGATGCGCGGATCGTCGAGGTTCACCGGCTTGTAGTACGTCCCATTTGCGCCGTCGTAGTCGACGATGGCGATGGCGTTGTTGAGCCGCTCGATCTCGAGGTCCTGCATCTTCTCGTACCAGGGGTCGCGCACGACCGGACCGGGGTCGAGCTCCTGATACGGCACCTGGAGCGTCATCTCGTTGCCGAGCAGTTTTCCGGCACTCGGATCGAACGCATAGGCCTTGAGCGGACGCGTGACCGGTTTCTCGATGTCGGTCTCAGAGCTCATTCCTTGTTCCTCTTCAATTGAGCGATGCGGTCCCTCACGTCGGAGGGAAGTTCGGCCGCGGTGAGGTTGTGCTCGCGGAGATACGCATCGAGATCCGGCTGATCCGCGAGGTACTGCAGCACATTGCCGGGCCGGTACGGACCGGCTTTCGTGTTCTTGGCGCCCTCGACCTGATCGCGCGTCAGGGCGGAAGCGTCGGCCATCATTCGCTCGAGCACGGAGCGATCGAGGTCCGCGTTGATGCCATGGATTGGGCGCACGCCTTTTCCTCTGCGCAAACGGATCGCTTCGAGGAACCGGTAAAGACCGGACGAGGAGTCGTAGAGCACCGCCTTCGGACTGGTGCCGTAGAACGACAGGTAGTCGCCGTCCATCTGCAGGCCTTCCTCGACCGCGCCGGCGAGGATCCATTGCAGCGCGATGTTCGCCAGTCCATCGTTACGATAGCCGCCGCCGACGTTGCTGTGGACGCCCGCGAACCAGCGCTGTTCGACTTTCTGACCGTCCTTTTTCTCGATCCAGATCTCGGGACGGAAATCGAAACGGGCTTCATCGACGGCGAGCGCCTGACGCGCGTGGACGACGCCTATCGCAGGACTCGTTCCGGCGTGGAACGATTTGCCCGGCGCGGACGTGCTTGCGCCTTTCGCCCGGAATCGCGAGCCGAGGGACATCACGGTGTCCCAGACGCCGAGGTATTTGATGGTGACGGGACGGAACTCGCGGAGCGGCCTCCGGCTGGCCTCGTTCCGCTCATTCGCGCGAGCCTTGTTGATCTCGTTGCGCAGCTCGTCGCGTGCGCCTTCGCCGCCCTTCGACATGATGTACTCGCGGAAGAAACGCGGCAGGTAGTACGCGTCGTCTTTCGCGAGCACGCCGCCGTTCCATTCGAGGAAGCGCGTGACCGCGCGTGCAGTTGCGGCGCCGCGGCTGAAGCCGAAGACGAACACCTCGTCGCCTTCCTCGTAATTCAGTTGAATGAAATGCACCGCGGATTCGACGTTGCCTTCGAATCCGGCGCCGTACGCGCCGCCGAGGAGTCGGTCGGTGAAGCGCAGGATCCGGTTCGCCGTGCCCGGATACTCGGCGAGGGCGCCGACGCCGTTCTCGTAATAGGTGAGTTGTTCGCGATCGGCGTGCGGCAGCACCGCGCGGCATGTTTTCAACGTGTTCGTCGGACGCAGGACCTTGCTGCCATCGACGCGCACGTTCTCGCTGAACGTGCTGTTCCATGTCCCGTCGAGGCAGACGACCAGGCGTCGTGGCGTTTGCGAAGGCATCTGCGCAGACGCCGCCAGTGCAACGAGTGAAACGACAAATACAGCACCGAACCGGCGCACGGATTTGGCCTTGTTCATAGTCGGGACCCAGAGCCTTTTGGTTTCCATCGATGGTACGCCCGTTTTTGAGTTCCTCTCGGCCCATCTGGAGACCGTCGCTCCAGAGGCGGAGCCGAAGAACCCGAGGAAACCGAGGAACACATTCGTTTACGATACCGGCCATCGATGCTCAGACGCGCGATCCTCACTCTGCTCACGCTTGCAGCTCTGCCGGCGCTCGCTGCGAACTGGCCCGAACATCCGATATTGCGCGCGGTGCGCGTGACGAACGGGCCGGCCATCGACGGTGACCTCTCCGATCCGGCGTGGCAGAACGCGCCGGAGTTCACCGACTTCACGCAACACGATCCGGTCGATGGCGCGCCGCCGACGATGCGCACCAGTGTTCGCATCGTGTACGACGACGACGCGATCTACTTCGGCACGAAGGTCGAGGATCCGCATCCGCCGACGGCGCTGCTCGTGCGGCGCGACTCGTTCGTGCCGAGCGACTTCCTCTCGTTCAACATCGATCCGCAGCTCGACCGCCTTTCGGGCGCCGCGTTCACGATCACGCCCGCCAACGTGCAGATCGACTCGATCCTCTACAACGACATCGGCGAGGACGGCAGTTGGGACGGCGTGTGGGACTCGGCCACGAAGGTCGTGGAGGATGGCTGGATCGCCGAGATGCGCATCCCGTTTTCACAACTGCGCTTTCCCGACAAGCCGGTGCATGTGTGGGGCATCAACATCACGCGGCGCACGGTGCGCAACAACGAGTGGGTGCGCGTGGTCAACACGCGCAAGGGCGAGACCGGATTCGTCTCGCACTTTGCGGACATCGTCGGACTGGAAGGCATTCATCGCGGACGCCCGCTCGAGCTCGTGCCCTACGCGGTGGGGCGCTCGGATCTCCGCACGCGCGCCGATCGCAACAATCCGCTGCTTGAGACGGTCGACCATCGCGCCGACGGCGGCCTCGATCTGAAGTACGCGCTCACGTCGAGCCTCACCCTGACGGGCACGATCAATCCCGATTTCGGCCAGGTCGAAGTCGATCCCGCCGTCGTGAATCTCAGCGAGTTCGAAACGTTCTATCCGGAGAAGCGGCCGTTCTTCACCGAAGGGACGAACATCTTCCGGTTCGGCGACACGCCGGCACCGACGCATTTCAACTTCTTCTTCGCGCCGAGCCTCTTCTATACGCGCCGCATCGGCCGCGCGCCGCAAGGCTCGCCAGAGGCCGACTTCATTGCCGCACCCGCCGAAACCACCATCCTCGGCGCCGCGAAAGTCACCGGCAAACTGCCCGGCGGCTGGTCGATCGGCGTGCTTGATGCGCTGACCGACACCGAGCGTGCGCGCTTCGTCGATGTGAATGTGAGCGGCGTCAACTCGGGACGGCAGCATGTCGAGCCGATGACGAACTACTTCGTCACGCGCGCGACGAAAGAGATCGGCTCAGGCTCGCGCCTGGGCATTCTGTTCACGTCCGTGAATCGCAATCTCGCCGAGGAGCTGACGTCGCTGCGCGAGTCGGCGGTGACGGGCGGCATCGATGGATATACGAGCTTCCGCGACAAGTCGTGGATCTTCGAAGGGGCGCTGGTCGGATCGAGTGTGCGCGGCAGCACGAGCGCGATCGAGCTGACGCAGCGGTCGTCCTCGCGGTACTACCAGCGGCCCGACGCGGGACACATCGAGCTCGATCCGACGCGCACCTCGCTCACCGGCTGGGGCGGCCGCGCGATGATCTCGAAAGCGACCGGCATCTGGCGTCCGAACGTCTCGCTGCAGGCATATTCGCCCGGTTTCGAAACGAACGACACAGGCTTCATGCAGCGCACCGACATCGTCTCGGGGCACGCGCTGATGGAGTACCGCAATCAGAATCCGACCAGGCGATTCCGCGAGCGCACGGCGTGGATGGGCGTGTATCAGAACCAGAACTTCGACGGCGACACGCTCGAGCGCGGCGTCTTCGCAGACACGTTCGGCGTGTGGCAGTCGTACTGGGAGTATCGCGCCTCGTTGTTCCTGACGCCGGGCGCGTTCGACGACCGGCTCACGCGCGGCGGTCCGATCGCGCGTACGGCGGCGGCGTACAGCTCGGATCTGCGCATCGCCAGCGACAGCCGCAAGAAATACTTCTTCGACGTCAACGTACATTTGTTCGGCACGCGCGACGACTCGTACTCGCGCACATTCGGCGTCACGCTGAGCGCGCGTCCCGCGCCGAATGTGCAGTTGAGCGTTACACCGTCATTCACTCGCCTGCACGACGTCGCGCAGTTCGTCACGTCCTTCGACGACGACACGGCCACGGACACGTTCGGACGGCGCTATGTCTTCTCGGAGCTCGAGCAGCGTTCGTTCGAGCTGGCCACGCGCGTCGACTGGACGCTCAGCTCGCGCCTGTCGTTTCAACTCTATCTGCAGCCATTCGTCGCATCAGGCGAGTTTCACGACTTCCGCTCGCTCGCCGCGGCCCGCACGCGCGACTACACGCCGTACGAAGCGGGAGCGGCGTTCGATCCCGACTTCAACTTCCGCAGCGTGCGCGGCAGCGCGGTCGTGCGTTGGGAGTTCCGTCCCGGTTCGGCGTTGTACGTGGTGTGGAACGAGAACCGCGCGGACGTCGAGCCGCGCGGCGACTTCAGCATCGCGCGGGACCTGCGCGCGATTCCGAACGCGCCCTCGCACGACGTGTTTCTCGTGAAGCTGTCGTACTGGCTGCCGCTTTAGGAGGAGTCCGAACATGGACCCGAAGAGGTTTGCATCGATCCTCGTCGTGAGCGCGGTTTGTGCCGCGTTTCCTCTCGACGCCGGAGACGAGCTCGAACTTCCGTCGAGCCTGGCGAATTATCGGTCATGGAAAAAGCTCGATCCCAAACCGCGGCCTGTGCCCTGGCACCTGGCGATGGCGTGCGCTCCTTCTGCCGGACGCCTCGAAGAGGCGCGGAAGACGCACGGACCGCACGCGGATCGCTGGATGACGGCCTACGTGAACGCCATCGCGGCAGCGGCGTTCGAGAAGGATGACGCGAGCGAATTTCCGATCGGTTCCGTCCTTGTGAAGGAGAAGTTGATCGGTCCGGAAGGCGAGAAGCCGGAAGGTGCCGGCGTCATGATCAAACGCGGAGCCGAATTTGCCGCGAGCGGCGGCTGGGAGTTTCAGTTCTATCCGGCTGCGACGAAAGCTTCGTCCCTCGATGGTTGCGTCGCCTGCCATCGATCCGGCGGGAAGAGAGACTACGTCTTCGGCAACGTCGAAAGGGAAGACGACACGGACGACTGAAGAGGGAGAGAGACCTCTCCTCAGTCGCAGATTTCGGCGAGCGAGATCTTCCAGCCCGGGACGACGTCATCGATCGCGATTCCGTCGGTCGCGTGCGCGCCGTTCTCACGATGCACGTTGATGTTCTTCGTGCGCGGATCGACGATCACCAATACGCGGACGCCCGCGCGCAGCCATTCGTGCGTTTTCTCGTCGATCTCGGTGAACGTGTCGTTTGGCGACACCACTTCGAACGCGGCGTCGGGCGGACCTTCGAAGAATCGATCGGTCTTGACGACGCGCTCCGCGCGCACGAAGGCAGCGTCGGGTGCGCACACGGTGTCGGGATTCCGCGAGATGCGAAAGCCGGTTTCGGATGCGTAGACCTTGCCGAGCCGGCGCGATCTCACGTGCTGATTCACGCTGGTGATGATTTGAGCTGCGACATCGCCATGACTCGCCCCCGAAGGTGACATCTTGCGCAACTCCCCTCGCACCAGCTCGTAGCGCCACACATCGTCGGGGAGGCGAAGCAGTCCGCCATTACGAGAGTGCCAACCGTCATCGAACTATCGTACGCTTTCCCCATGAAACGGACCATCGCCATCATCGCCCTCGTTCTCTCCACCGCTGCTCTTCATGCGGAGAGCACAAAGACGGTTCTCATCCCGGCCGCCGGTCATCTCATCGGCGCGGCGGGGCTCTCGTTCTACTCCGACATCGCCATTCACAACCTCCGCAACACGCAGCAAATCCTGCGGCTCACGTGGTTGCCGCAGAGCGGCACCGGGCAGGAGTCGTCGACCAAGCTGGTCACGATCGTCGCGAATGGCTATCTCAACTCCGACGACTTCGCCGAGGAAGTGATGGGCCGCACCGGTCTGGGCGCCATCGTCGTTTCGCCTCTGCTCGAGAACGGCCAGGATGACGAACATTCGAACTTTACCGTGGCCAGCCGCATCTGGTCGCCGACGAACCATCATGGCGAAGTGTCGCAGTCGTTTCCGCCGATCCGTTTCGGCAACATCGACAGCAGGCATCTCGCCCTGACCGGCCTGCGCGTCGACGTGCAGCATCGACTCAACGTCGGCATCGTCAACCTCGACAAGACCGGCTCGCACACGTTCCGCGTCACGATCCCCGGCCTGCCGACCCAGGTGAAGGAAGTGACGCTCGATCCGTACTCGACGACCCAGGTGACGTTCAGCGGCGTCTTCGCACCGGGCAATCTCCGCGTCGACGTGGAAGTGCTGCCGTCGCCGGGCGGCGGTCACCTGTCGCTGTGGACCGCATATGGGTCGGTGGTCGAGAACGCGTCCGGCGATAGCTGGTCATCGATCGGTGTGGATATCAGGGAGTAAAGCCCTGAAATAATTCGCCTCGGCCGCGACCTTTGCGTACACTTGCCGGCCCCATCCCGGGCGCCGGGACATTTCTTTCACAATCTGCCAGCTCCTTGAGCCTCGCGCGTGCGGGGCTCCGCTAGGCCAGAAGGAGGTTTCATGAGGACTTATGAAGTCCTGTTCATCCTTTCTCCGCAAGTGACGGAGGAAGAAGCGACGACCCTCATCAGCGACTTCAAGGGTATCGCGACCGGAACCGGTGCGACGTTGAAGAGCGAAGATGCCTGGGGCCGCCGCCGTCTCGCATACCCCATCCAGAAGTTCAACGAGGGCATCTACCACCTCTTCGTGCTCGAGAGCGAAAACTCGCTTTCCGAGCT
>DASPNA010000069.1:0-40414 GCA_035626775.1 Thermoanaerobaculia bacterium | reverse complement strand
TGACCGACAGGCGCGGACGCTCCGCGGGTGAAGGGAGGCTTTCGCGTGACGCGGCTTCGCATCTGCGATCGTTGCCGAGGTCCGCCGCGTCGTCGAGGGCGCCGAGGAGTTGCATCGCGTCGGCATTCGCATGCTGAACGGCGACACACGCTCGATCGACGCCGCCCGCGTCAACGACCGCTTCTTCGTCAACAACCTCTCTCTCGGTTTGTATCCGGAGCTCGTGGCGCGGCGCGAAGCGCGCGGCCGGGACTATCCGCGCTGGAAGGCGAGGCTCTACGCGTTCGCCGGCACGATGCGGAAGTACCGGCACGTGACGCTGGTGGTCGAAGCGGAAGGACGCAACGAACTGATTCGCACGCACGTGTTCATGGTCTCGAACAACACGTACGACCTCGGCCGCGTCGGCATCGAGGCGCCGCGCGACACACTCACCGGCGGCCGGCTCTCCGTCTTCTGGCTGCCGCACACGTCGCGTATCCGCCTGGCCCGTTACATTGCGCGCTACCTGGCGGGACGCGTGCGCACCATTCCCGGCTTCCGCTCGTTCCACGCGCAAACGCTGCGCGTGCAGAGCTCGAGCACCGCGTTGCGTGTAGGCATCGACGGCGAGCTGATGACGCTCGTCTCGCCGCTGTCGATCACGATCGTGCCGCAGTCGCTGCACGTGCGAGTGCCGAAGAGGGAAGGATAAACTCGCCGTCATGGCAGGCATCTTCGACACCGTCCTCGATGCGAACGTGCAGGCGCTGTTACGGCGCGAGCAGCGGCTGCTGGTGGAACTGCGCGAGACGCTGGAGCGCGAGCAGTCGGAGGAGCGCCGCCGCGTCGACGAGCTCCTGGCCACGCTCGAAGACTTGTTCACGCTGGTCATCGTCGGCGAGTTCAACGCCGGCAAGTCGTCGTTGATCAACGCCCTGTTCGGCGCGAAGCTGCGCACCGAGGGACCGATTCCGGTCGACGATGTGATCTCTGTGTTGCGCTACGCGGAACAGGCATCGACGCGCAAAGTCTCGGACTACGTCATCGAACAGTTCTATCCGATCGACTTCCTGCGCAACATCACGCTGGTCGACACGCCGGGGACGAACTCGATCGTGCAGCGCCATCAGGAGATCACGGAAGACTTCATCCCGCGCGCGGACCTGGTTCTGTTCGTGACGTCGATCGACCGGCCGCTGTCGGAGTCCGAGCGGCGCTTTCTCGAATACATTCGCGAGTGGGGCAAGAAGGTCGTATTCGTGCTGAACAAGGTGGACACGAAGAGCGACGCCGAGATCGAACAGGTCATCGATTACCTGAAGACGAACACGCGCGCGATTTTCGGCTTCGATCCGACCATCTATCCCGTCGCGGCGAAGCTCGCGCTCGAATCGAAGCTCGGTACGCTGCCGCCGCGCGAGTGGACCCGCAGCCGCTTCGAAGCACTCGAGGATTACATCTTTCACGTGTTATCGGAGAAGGAGCGCATCCGCATCAAGCTGTCCGCGCCGCTGGAGACGATCCTCAGTCTGTCGAAGAAGCAGTTCCGCATGATCGAGTCGCGGCGCGAAGTGCTGGCCGGCGACAAGGCACGCATCGAGTCGATCAACGATCAGCTCGAGCGCGCGCGCGGCGATCTCGTGTCGAACTTCAAGCAGTTCGTGGTGCGCATCGACAACCTGCTCATGGACCTCGAACGCCGCGGGCTCGATTTCCTCGATCAGTACGTCCGCATCCAGCACGTGATGCTGCTGCGCGACTCGTCGCGGTTTCGCGAGGAGTTCGAGCGGCAGGTGTTTCAGGGCTGGAAGGGGAACATCGACACGACCATTCAGGAGGCGGTCGACTGGCTGGTGAAGGAGAACATGAAGCTGTGGGGCGGCACGGTCGACGCGTTCCATCGACGCGCCGAGTCGGATGCGAAGAACGACGAGATCATCGGCCGCGTCGGCCGCGACTTCGCATACAACCGCGAGGAGGTCTACTCGCGCATGCGCCGCAACGCGGAGCAGCGGTTGTCGTCGTACGACGTGAACGTGGAGAGCCGGCGCATCATCGACAACGCCATGCGCGCCGTCCTCCACTCGTTCGGCCTCGGCGCCGGCGCACTCGGCCTCGGCTACTTGTTGACGACGGCCGTCACCAGCACCGCCGTCGACGTCACCGGCCTTACCGCCGCCACGATGCTGCTGGTGACGAGCTTCCTGATCCTGCCGTACAAGCGCAGCAAGGCCAAGGAAGAGTTCCGCCGCAGAATCGAGGAGATGCGCACGAACCTTCGCGATTCACTGGACCGCGAATCGACGACAGAAATCGACCGCATGCTGAGAAACATCACCAGCGCCTTCGAACCCTACCAACGCTTCTACGAAGCCGAATCCGAAAAAATCGAACGGTTTGCGGAAAAGCTGGCGAAGATCGAGGTGGAAGCAAGAGAGATTCAGGGCGAAGTGGAACGCCGGCGTCCCGCCGGCTGAGCAGGCGGCGTCCCGCCGCCGTCTTCAGGTACCGGAGCGAGACGCTCCCTGCTCAGCCGGCGAGACGCCGGCGTTCCATGCTACTCTCCAGACGGTCTCTTCCTTCGCTCGGCGCCAACGTACGTGCGCCACGACAACTTCATCCCCGACGCCCGAGTCATGCGTCCGCACTCGCGCGGTCGTCTGCCTCATTGGCGAGTCGACAACGGCGTCTACTTCATTACTTTCCGTCTTCGCGATTCGCTTCCGCGTGAGCTGGCGAAGCAACTTTTCGTCGAGCGGGATCACATGCTGCGCGGTTGCACGACGAGCGTCGACCGCGCGAGACTCGATGCCGCGTTTGGGTTACGGCTCGACCTCGAGCTCGACCGGCATCGCGGCTCGTGCGTGTTGCGCGAGCACGCCGGCGTCATTGCGGATGCGCTGAAGCACTTCGATCGCGATCGTTACGAGCTGCACGCGTGGTGCGTCATGCCGAATCACGTGCACGTGATGATGCATGTGAGCGACGGCAACGATGTCCCAAAGATTGTGCACTCGTGGAAGTCATACACCGCGCGTGCGATCGGGCGTGGAGTCATCTGGCAACGCGAGTATTTCGACCGCGTCGTTCGATCGCCGCGAGAATTCGCGGATACGCGGGCTTACATTCGCGAGAACCCTGCGAAGGCGGGATTGATGGACTGGGCTTGGGTTGGGTGACGGCGGCTATAATCCGCCGCCTTATGGTTCGGATACAGGAGTTACCGCAGCATGTTGGCGAGGTCGTTACGGTCAACGGCTGGCTCTACAACAAGCGCACTTCGGGCAAGTTGCAGTTCCCCATCGTTCGCGATGGCAGCGGCTTCGTGCAGTGTGTGGTGTCGAAGAAAGAAGTGGCGGAGGAGTCGTGGAATGACTCCGATCGCGCCACGCAGGAATCGACCGTCAGCGTCACCGGCAAGGTCGTCGCGGAGCCGCGCGCGCCGGGCGGCGTCGAGCTGCATGTTCAGGAGTTCAAGCTCATCGGCCTCTCCGAGCCGTATCCGATCTCGCCCAAGGAGCACGGCACCGACTTTCTGATGAACCATCGCCATCTCTGGCTGCGCTCGATGAAGCAGCACTACGTGCTCATCATCCGCAACGAAGTCGAGAAGGCCATCCGGGACTTTTTCTACGATCGCAAATTCATCCTCATCGATTCGCCGATCCTCACCGCGAACGCGGCCGAAGGGACCTCGACGCTCTTCGAGACCGACTACTCCGGCGAGAAGGCGTACCTCTCGCAGTCGGGCCAGCTTTACCTCGAGCCCGCCGCCGCCGCGTTCGGGCAGGTCTACTGCTTCGGTCCCACATTCCGCGCGGAGAAGTCGAAGACGCGCCGCCATCTCACCGAGTTCTGGATGGTCGAGCCCGAGGTCGCATTCCTCGAGTTCGATGGCCTGCAGAAGCTCGCGGAAGAATTCGTCGAGTACATTGTCGGCCGCGTCCTCGAGAACTGTCCCGAAGCGCTGAAGGCGCTGGAGCGCGATCTCTCGAAGCTCGAGCACGTGAAACGTCCGTTCCCGCGCATCACCTATCGCGACGCCATCGAGCTGCTGAAGACGAAAGGGATGGAAGCGAACTTCGGCGACGACATCGGCGGCGACGAAGAGACGGTCATCGCGAACTCGTTCGACCGGCCGGTGATCATCACGCACTATCCGGCGGCGATCAAAGCGTTCTACATGAAACCGGACCCGAGCGATCCCGCGCTTGCGCTGGCGATGGACATGATCGCGCCCGAAGGCTACGGCGAGATCATCGGCGGCTCGCAGCGCATCGACGATCACGACCTGCTCGTGCAGCGCATCGAAGAGCATAAGCTGCCGCTCGACGCGTTCCAGTGGTACCTCGACGTGCGCAAGTACGGCACGTTCCCGCACTCCGGATTCGGCATGGGCATCGAGCGCGTCGTGGCGTGGATCAGCGGCGTGCCGCATCTGCGCGAGACCATTCCCTACCCGCGCATGATCAATCGCATCTATCCGTAACCCCGTCCCTCGCGCTATCCTACTTTTCGTTCCCGAAAAACTGGATGCGTGAGGAGACCCGGATGAGCGATTCCCCGAGGTGGACCCGCCGCAGCTTTCTGAACGCCGTTGGCCGCGCCGGCGGCGCCGCAGCCGTCTACGAGACCATGGTTGCAATGGGGATGATCCGCGTCCCCGAGCTGTTCGCGGGACCGCCGCAGATCGCGCCCGAACACGGCCGCGGCCAGCGCGTCGTCATCCTCGGCGCCGGCATCGCCGGACTCACCGCCGCATATGAGCTGAACAAAGCCGGCTACGAAGTGGTCATCCTCGAGGCGAAGGAACGCGCTGGTGGCCGCAGCTACACCGTGCGCACCGGCTACACGATCGAGGAAAACACCGGCACGAAACAGGTCTGCAAGTTCGACGACAACCCGAACTTCTATCTGAACGCGGGGCCCGGACGTCTTCCGTACCACCACACCGCGATCCTGCACTACTGCACGCTCTTCGATGTCCCGCTCGAGGTCTACACGATGATGACGCGCGCGAACTACTTCCAGCGCGACGGATCGTGGAAGAGCAGCTCGGTGCCGAATCGCCGCATCGCCAACGACACGCGCGGCTGGATCTCGGAACTGCTCGCGAAGTCGGTGGTGAAAGGAGATCTCGACGCGGAGCTGTCGGCGAAAGGCGTCGACAAGGACCAGTTCCTCAGCCTTCTGACGATGTTCGGCGACATCGATCCCGCCGACAAATACGACTATCTCGGATCATCACGTTCCGGCTATCTCGTGCAGCCCGGCATCGATTCGTGCGGCAAGCTCCTCAAGCCGCTGACGCTCGCCGATCTCGTGCAGTCCGACTTCTGGGATCACCGCTTCTATCAGGCTGAGGAGTACGAGTGGCAGCCGACGCTCTTCCAGCCGGTCGGCGGCATGGACCAGATCTGGCGCTACGGGTTCCTGCAGAAGTCGCCCGTGGGCAGGTTCATTCACTACAACCAGGAAGTGGTGAACGTGGAGAACGTGACTGAAGACGGCAAGCCGAAGGTGAAGATCGCGTTCCGCCCGTCCGGAGGTCTCGCGCAAATCGTGTCGTCGATCACGGCGGACTGGTGCATCTCCACGATCCCGCTGCCGATCCTTGCGAAGATCACGAAAGACAACAATTTCAGCCAACCTTACAAGAACGCGATCGCGGGCGTGGCGTTCGCGCCGACGGTCAAAGTCGGATGGCAGACCAACAGCCGCTTCTGGGAAACGAACGACGAGATGTACGGCGGCATCTCCTACACGACCGATCCGATCACGCAGATCTGGTATCCGTCGTGGGCGTACTTCAGCCAGAAGGGCATCCTCACCGGCGCGTACAACTACGACGACGACGCGATCGCCTACGGCGAGATGCCGCTGCAGCAGCGCCTCGTCGAGGCGATGAAGGGCGGCAAGAAGGTGCATCCGGACTTCGACAAGCACGTGCCGCTCGAGCTTGGGTTGTCGATCGCATGGCAGAACGTTCCATGGCAGCTCGGCGGCTGGGCCGACGACTGGTCGTGCGACAAGACCATTCCGGAGACACTGCTCAAACCCGAAGGACGTTTCTGGGTCGCAGGCGATCAGGTGTCGTATCTCTCCGGTTGGCAGGAAGGCGCGGTGCGCTCGGCGCATCACGTCATCAGCGGCATTGCCGGACTGCCTGTCGCGAAACCGATGCTGAAGGCCGCTGAGCCGGCGGCGTCGATCCGGAAAGCACCCGGCACGCGGAGACGCACGCGCGGGCTGCCCTGATCTCGCGACAAGCCGCCGCGTTGCGATAAGGTACGCCGTCCATGAGCGACCTGCCTGGCGCAACGCTACGCGTCATCCCCCTCGGCGGCCTCGGCGAGATCGGGATGAACCTGATGGTCTACGAGTGCGGCGACGAAGCCATCCTCGTGGACTGCGGAATGATGTTCCCCGACGCCGCCACGCTAGGCGTCGACGTCATCGTTCCCGACATGACGTACATCTTCGACAACGCGTCGAAGTTCAAGGCGCTCTTCCTCACGCACGGCCACGAGGATCACATCGGCGCGGTGCCGTTCCTCGTCGAGCGCCTGCAATTGCCGGTGTACGGGATGCCGCTTGCGCTCGAGTTCGTGGCGGACAAGCTCGAGGAGTTCGGCATCGAAGACTTCGAGCTGCGTCCGATCATGCCGCGCGACGTGGTCGAAGCAGGTTCGTTCCGGGTCGAAGCAATTCGTGTCACGCATTCGATCGTCGACGCCCTCGGCTACGCCATCCGCACACCGGCGGGCACGATCATCCACACCGGCGACTTCAAGATCGATCACACGCCGATCGACGCGAAGCCCACCGATCTTGCGCGCTTCGCGCAGTACGGCGAGGAAGGCGTGACGCTGCTGGTGAGCGATTCGACGAACGCGCTCGTCCCCGGTCATGGCCCATCCGAGAAAACCGTCGGCAGCGCGCTCGATCGCGTGTTTGCGAACGTCAAAGGTCGCATCATCGTCACGACATTCGCCTCGCACATTCATCGCTTGCAACAGGTCATCGACGTCGCCCGGCGGCATCGGCGCAAGGTGCTGCTGATCGGGCGTTCGCTCGTCGACAATGCCGAATCCGCCGAACGTCTCGGCTACCTCAGATTTCCGCGTGACGTGCGCGCGAGCTCATTCGACATCCCGGCGCGCGAGCTCGTGGTGATGACCACGGGAACGCAGGGCGAGCCGTCTTCAGCGCTTTCGAGAATCGCCATCGGCGAGCACAAGCAGGTCTCGATCGAGCAAGGTGACGTCGTGGTCATCTCCGCGCGCACCATCCCCGGCAACGAGCGCGCCGTGTCGCACATCATCGATCACCTCTATCGCCGCGGCGCCGAGGTGGTGCATCACGAGCAGCCGGACGTGCACGTGTCGGGACACGCCTGTCAGGAAGAACTGAGGCTGATGATCAACATCACGAAGCCGAAGTTCTTCATCCCGATGCACGGCACGCTGCGGCATCTCATCCACCATGCGCGACTCGCGGAGGAAACCGGCGTGCCGCACGGCGTGGTGATTACGAACGGGCAGGTCGCGCAGATTGACGGCGACGCGATCCGCGTGCTCGAAGATCGTGTGGCGCAAGGGAAAGTGTTCATCGATTCCGAGGCGGAGGAAGTGCCGGATGTGGTCGTGCGCGACCGGCAGCATCTGGCCGAGGATGGGTTCGTGATCGTGGTGGTGGCCATCGACAGCAATGGCCGCCTGATCCGCGAGCCGGAGATCATCACACGTGGCCTGGTGCACGTCGATGCGAGCCAGGAAATCCTCGCGGAAGTGCGGCAACTGCTCGTTGGCATGTTTGACGAAAGTCCCGCCGACGAGCTGCGCGATTCCGACATCCTCCACGAGAAGATGCGCGCGCTGCTGAAACGCTACTTCAGAAAGAGCATGGGACGGCGGCCGATGATTCTTCCCGTGATCTGGGAAATGTAAGGAGGGCCGAGATTGAAAATTGAAAACTGAAAATTGAAAAATCGGACGCCAGAACAGCGACTCATAATTTTCAGTTTTCAATTTTCAATTTTCAATTCGCTTCACCACTAATGACAATCCTCGAAGCCATCGTCCTCGGCCTCGTGCAAGGCCTGACCGAATTCATCCCCATCTCCTCCACGGGCCACCTGAAGATCGTGCCCGAACTGCTCGGCTGGGGCGATCCCGGCGCCGCGGTATCGGCGGTCATTCAGTTCGGGACGATCCTCGCGGTCATCATTTACTTCTTCGGCGACATCGTGCGCCTGACCGTCGGCTTCTTCCGCGGCCTGATCGCGCGCGCCCCGTTCGGCGATCCTGATTCGCGCGAAGCGTGGTACGTCATCTTCGCGACCATACCGATCGTGGCCGTAGGTGTGCTGCTCAAGGAACAGATCGAAGGCGTGTTCCGGAGCACGTGGATCGTCACGTTCCAACTAATCTTCATCGCCGTGCTGATGCAAGTGGCGGAGGCGTATGCGAAGCGGAAGGGGTTTCGGACCCGCGAAGAGTTCAACGCGAAAGACGCGTGGATCATCGGCGCCGGGCAGTGCATCGCGTTGATCCCCGGCTCATCGCGCAGCGGTTCCACGATCATGACCGCCCTCTTTCGCCGCGTGCCGCATGACTACGCGGCGCGCTTCTCATTCGTCATGAGCATCCCGGCCATCACCGCTGCGGGCGTCTTTCAGTTGCTCGATTCGAAAGAGGAGCTGGCAGCGATTGGCACCACGCCGATCATGGTCGGAATCGTGGTCGCGTTCTTCTCCGGCTGGGCGTCGATCTTCTTCCTGCTGCGCTACCTCCGCACACACACGACGCACGTGTTCATCTACTATCGCTACGTGCTCGGCGCCGTCCTCGCGATCATGCTCGTGACCGGTTACGCAAAATGATCCGCTGGTTGCTTGCGCTCGCGCTGCTGTCATCATGCTCGGCGATGCCGGAGCAGACCCGCTACCTCGCCCTCGGGGACTCGTACACGATCGGCGAGAGCGTCCCCGAATCCGAACGCTTTCCGGTGCAGCTCGCGCGCGATCTCGCACTCGGCGCGCCCACCATCATCGCCAAAACCGGCTGGACGACGGACGAGCTGAATGCGGCGATCGACGCGGCGAATCCGCAAGGTCCGTACGACCTGGTGACGCTGCTGATCGGCGTGAACAATCAATATCGCGGACGCGATGCGGAGCAATACCGCGGCGAGTTCGCGGCGCTGCTGCAACGTGCGATCGGCTTCGCCGCCGGCGATGCGAAGAAGGTGATCGTCGTCTCAATTCCGGACTGGGGCGTGACGCCGTTCGCGGAAGGCCGCGATCGCGCGAAGATCGCGTCGGAGATCGATCGCTACAACGCCATCAATCGCGAAGAGGCCTCGCGTGCCGGCGCGCAATACGTCGACATCACGCCGATCTCGCGCGGCACCGACATCGCGCTCGTCGCAGGCGACGGACTGCATCCCTCCGGCAAGCAGTACAGCGAGTGGGTGAAGTTGATCTCGCCCATCGCGCGGCGGAGGTAGGGCAGGTCATCGAGTAGCCTTCTCCCCTCAGCGAGGGGAGAAGGTGGCCGAAGGCCGGATGAGGGGTCGCGCCCCTTAATCCGAAAGCACCTGCACTTCAGGGATGTTGCGGTACTTCTCCGCGAAGTCGAGCCCGTACCCGATCACAAATTGCGGGTCGATCGAGAAGCCGACGTAGTCCGGCGTGAACGGCACCTTGCGCGCTTTCGCCTTGTCGAGGAACGAGGCGGTCTTCACGATCGCGGCGCCGCGGCCTTCGATGTAGTTGTGGACCTCGCGAATCGAGAGGCCGCTGTCGACGATGTCCTCGACGATCAGCACCGACTTGCCGCGCATGTCGAGTTGCGGCTCCTTGAGGATCGTCACCACGCCCGACGAGTACTTCTGATTGCCGTAGCTCGAGACCTGGATGAAGTCGAGCGCGACATCCATCGTCATCTGACGGACGAGGTCGGCGCAGAAGAACATCGCGCCCTTGAGCACGCAGAGCGCAATCAGCTCGCCTCCCGCAAAATCGGCGCTGATTTCCTTGGCCATCTCGGCAACGCGCCGATCGATCTGTTCGCGGCTGAATAACGTCGTCTGTGCCATTCGTGTCAGAATCATAGCATCGCGGATTTGAGCATGACGGTCGATGCTGCCGGTGATTTGCAGACGCGCTACGCGCGCATCTCCGATCGCTTCAAGGCGACGTGGACATCGCACCAGTTTGCCTCCGGCGTCTTCGGTCAGATCCTCGGCGAAGACCTGCCGTACCAGGTCGACTTCAAGTTCCTCTTCGAGCGCATCAAGAGCGCGGGCCGCGTGCTCAACGGCACGTACCCGAACGAAGTGGGCACGATGCTCGACAACCTCGAGGAATCGCTCGACGATGCCGCGCAACAAATCCTCACCGCCGACGCGCGACTCAGTCCATCGCTCTTGCGCCGCTTCTTCGATCGGCTGAAGCGGCCGGATGACTCGATCGTTTCGTGTCTCATCAAGTTCTACCTGTACGCCGACGCGGTGGAAGGCGATCGGCGGGACAAGCTCGATCTGCTGTTCACGCGGATCGGCGAAGACTTTCATCCCGAGCGCGAGGAGTACGTGCTGCGCGAGTCGCTCGGCCTGCGGCAGCAGATCATCGAGCTCGTGTCGCTCCTGCGCGTCGCCACTGCTCCGCGCGAGGAGGTGGTGCGGCTGATCCGCGCGATCAAATCGATTCGCGACGACATCCAGGCTGCCGCCGCCTTCGACGATTTCGCGGAGCGCAATCTGCTCAAGGACGCGCGCACATTCAAGCATCGCGTCGGCGATCTCTACTTCGATCCCGACGTGCTGATGGCGATCATCGAGATGAATGTCTCGGCGAAGAATCGCTTCCATCGCCTCTACGGCGGCGAAGAGCGACGGCTCGTCGAGGATGCGGACCGGCTGATGCGGCACGGCGACGCCATCGAGCGCAATTTTGGCGATGCGAATCCCGCGCTCGCGGGCGAGTTCGCGCACTTCCGGCGCCTGCGCGAGGAGTTCGATTCGTCGCGTGCGCAGTCGAACGTGAAACACGAGATCGTGTCGCGCCTCAAGCAGAGCATGAACGCGATCATGGCCCAGCTCGACAGCGGCCTCGAGCCGGAGATCGAGACCGCGGAACTCCCGGCGTCATTCTTCGACGAGGCCCGCAAAATCGGCAGCATGACCGCGCGCTTCGGTCACACGGAGCCGCTGCTCGAATACGTGCTGCGCATCGACGCGGCGATCGAATCCGAGGATCCGGCGCTGGCCGCGGAGGAGCTCGTGCAGATGCCGCTCGCGCGCGAGTTGCGCCTCGAACCGTGGGAAGTAGCCGCGTATCAGAAGCTCGTCGATCGCCTCGAACCGGAAGCGGAGGAGGACACGGAGGAGCTGTGGCTGCTGTATGTGCGCGCGGCGGCGCTGCGATTGAAGATCGATGAGGAGGCGACGATCCTCGCTACGGCAGCCAGCGCGGACGCGCGACCGGAGCCGGAACTGCTCGCGAAGGCGAAGAAGAGTCTCGACCTCGCCAAAGCGCTCGACGAACAGTTCGGCGACCTGCAGCAGGAAGCGGTGTATTACTCGAACCGCCGCATCCTGCATCAGCTCTACCGCTCGCGCTTCCGGCTGCTGCGCGGGTTCTCCGGGCTGTGGCTGATTTACGACGGCGGCCAGCGGTAGAGCGAAGGAAGTCTCAGAGTCTCAGAGTCTCAGAGTCGCAGAGGGTCGGCCGGACACGTCGGGCCTGAAGGATAACCTCTGAGACTCTGAGACTCTGAGACTCTGAGACTCTGAGACTCTGCGACTCCGAGCCCACTACAATTCGCGCCGATGAAAACGTATCGCTTTCTCCACGCGGGCCGCATCGCCGAGTCCTCGGACGTGCCGGATGGCGCAACGCTGCTCGCGCCGGTGATGCCATCGAAGATCATCTGCGTCGGCCGCAACTACGCGGAGCACGTGAAGGAGCTGGGCAACGAAGCGCCGACGGATCCCGTGCTCTTCTTCAAGCCGCCGAGCGCGTTGCTCGCGCCGGGCGGCACGATCATTCGTCCGGCCGCGTCGCAGCGCGTCGATTTCGAAGGGGAGCTGGCCATCATCGTCGGCCGCGAGGCGAAAGACGTGAAGGCCAATCGCTGGCGCGACTACGTGCGCGGCTTCTCCTGCGCGAATGACGTCACCGCGCGCGACCTGCAGAAGAAAGACGTGCAGTTCACGCGCGGCAAGGGCTTCGACACGTTCGCGCCGATCGGGCCGTGCATCGAAAGCGAGCTCGATCCATCCGACCTGCGCGTGATGACGCGCGTGAACGGCGAGACGCGCCAGGACGGGCGAACCTCGCAGATGATGTTCCCGCTCGATTTCCTCTTCGAGTACATCACCGCGATCATGACGCTCGTGCCGGGAGATGTGATCCTCACCGGCACTCCCTCGGGTGTTGGACCGCTGAGCGCGGGCGACACCGTCGAGGTCGAGGTGGAGGGGATCGGCGTGCTCTCGAATGCGGTGGCGTGAGGAGCTGACGCGCCGCTTTCCCGCCCTCGCGAAACTCGGCGGCGACTGTTTCATCGTCGGCGGCGCCATCCGCGATCTCCTCCTCGGCCGCGAGCCCGCCGATGCCGACCTCGCGTGCGCCGATCCCGAAGCGACCGCGCGCAAAATTCGCAACCGCGTCATCCGCCTTGGCGATCAGGAACAGCTCAGCGCGTACCGCGTCGTCGACGGCGAGCACGCGTATGACTTCGCGGAGATCGTCGGTGGCGACATCGAGACCGATCTCGCGCGCCGCGATTTCACGATGAACGCGATGGCGCTCCGCCTTGCGGACAGTGCTCTCGCGCACGATCGCCTCCTCGATCCGCACGGCGGGCAACGCGACATCTTCGCGCGGCTCGTGCGCATGGTGAAGCCGTCGAACTTCGACGATGATCCTCTGCGCATGCTCAAAGGCGTGCGGATGGCGGTGACGTACGACTTTTTGATCGAGGCGGAGACGCTGGAGGCCATCCGCGTTCGCGCGTCGCGCATCGTCGATGTTGCAGTCGAACGGGTGATGTTCGAGCTGACGTCGATCCTTTCGGCGGGGAAGCTCCGCACTGCGATCGACCTGCTGCAACGCACGGAGCTGTCCGCGCCACTCGGCCTCTCTCTGGAACGACGGGCTCTCGGCCCGTCGGCCCCGGATGACGTCTCGCTCGCCGGCGCCTACGCGTTACTGATCGACGATCCGCGTGCACACGCCGAGCGTTGGAAATGGAGCGGCGACTTGCTCCGCGACGTGCTGACGCTGCAGCGCCTGATCGACGCGCACGATCGCATCGCCCTCTACGACGCCGGCGAGAACGTGGCCATGCAACTGCCGGCGGTGTTGCGCGCGCTCGGCCGCGACGATCGGCTCGACCTGCCGGACTTTTCGATGCGCACGCTCCTCGGCGGCGAGGAGATCGCGCGGCTGAGAGGAATCGCGCCCGGTCAGGAGCTCGGCCGCATCAAGCGCGCGCTTCTCGAAGCGCAGCTCCGCGGCGAAGTGACGACACGCGAGGAAGCCGAGCGCTTCGTCGTTGAGTAGCCTTCTCCCCTCGGCGAGGGGAGAAGGTGCCGAAGGCGGATGAGGGTAGCTCGCGCCGTCACTGCGTCAGCATGATGTCCACTTCCCCCGCCGTCACGTGCACATTCACGTGCGCGCTGCCGGCGGCGTTGAAGAAGTGGGTCTTGCCGGGGAAGAGCCCTTCGCGCGTCACGACCTCGTGGCCAAGGTGCGTGCGGACTTCGCCGACGCGGCAGGAGGCGTTGAGCTCGCGGACGCGCGCGCGCGGAATGCGCACATCCACTTCGCCGGCGCGCAGATCGACGTTGATGTCCCCGAAGTCGCCGGACATGTCGATCTCGCCGGCGGTGGTGTCGAAGTCGACGTCCATGCCCTTCGGCAGATCGAGGCGGAGATCGATGCCCGTGAATTTCTGCGCGCGGAACGACTGCGCGTTCGGCCCGAACTTGCGGCGCACGATCGCTTCCGCGCCACGGACGACGAACTCGATGGTGGTGTCGTTCACGACCTTCTGCGCCCAGGCGCGTTCTTTCGCGCCGTCGTAATCGCGCGAGGCGATGCCGGAGAGCGCCAGCCGGTCGCCGTCACCGTTGCGGATGGTGAAGCTGCCGGCAGGGATATCGATGACGACGCGCTGGACCGTGCCGCGCGCGACGGCGGACTGGAACTCGTGCGTGACGTCGCGATCGGCCGCGGCGTCGGCGGCGAAGAGAAGGAGTGAGGCTGCTGCGGCGGCAAAGAGAGAGGGACGCATATCAGATGGTACGCGCTACCGCTTTGAAAGTTGCGCCATGGAAAACGAAGGGGCCGGCTTACGCCGGGATATTGAAAACGAAGAGCCGGCGTAAGCCGGGATATAGAAAACGAAGGGCCGGCTTACGCCGGCCCTTCGAGTACGACTCCCCAAAAGTTCGGTGATGATTGGTTACTTCTTTTTCGACGACTTCTTGCTGCCGCCGCTGGACTTCTTCGACGAGGCTTTGGAACCGCCCTTCTTCGAGGCCATTAGTGCTCACCACCTTTCATGCCGTACGGGACCTCCCGGTCGCGCTTCTGGGCATAACTTGCCGGATCGCTCCGGCTAACTTTGTTTTCGTGGAGAGTTGGGAAGAGACGGGTTCCGATGACCTGCGACGAGACTGAATCATTCATCCAGTTGGCGATCATCATGTACTGATCAAAAAATAGGATTGTTAATCCATATTGTCAAGCTTTTGTTTATCAAAATCGTAATTCGATACCCGATGTTCCACGATGTTCCACGAAACCGGACACTCTTCGCGTCACTTCGACGCCGCTTCGTACGCGGTTCGAGTGAGCTCGGCGCATCGTTTCCAGGTGAAGCGACGCGCACGTTCGACACCGATCGCGCCGAGTCGCTCGCGCAGATCGGCATCGCGCGCGACGCGCAGCATCGCATCGGCGAGCGAACGCACGTCGCGCGCGTCGACGTGCAGCGCGGCGTCGGCGGTGACTTCGACCAGCGCCGCGTCGTTCGACGTGATCACCGCGGTGCCATGCGCCATCGCTTCGAGCGCGGGCAGTCCGAAGCCTTCTTCGTGACTCGCCATCACCAGCGCGATGGCGTCGCGGTAGAGCGCTGACAGTTCTTCATCGCGGACGAAGCCGCGCACGTCGATTCGCTCGCGTCCTCGAAAGCGGTCGAACGGCGCGCCCACCAACACCAGCCGCGCGTCGGGCACGAGCGCGATTGCCTCAACCAGCGCATCGACGTTCTTGTGCACCTTGTCGTTCCCCACGTACGCGAAGTAGCTGGAGCGACGGGCTCTTAGCCCGTCGATTCGATCAACGCCATTCGGCGTCACCATCACATCCCTCGCCCCGAGCTCACGCTCGAGCTGCGACTTCACCGCCTCCGTCACCGTCAGCACGCGCCGCGCGCGCTTCACCGCGCGGCGCATCATCGTGCGTGCATACACCCGCCCCAGGGGATTGCGCATCGGCTGGTGCAAATGGATGAGATCGTGGATCGTGACCACCAGCGGCACGCGTGTGAACGGCACGACGTAGTGCGGCGCGTGAAAAACATCGAGGCGCGCGCGATTCGCGGCGCTGCCGACGACGAGCAGCTCGCGCATCGAGTAGTGCGGCACATCGATGGCGATGTGCTCGACGCCGTCCGGAATCGGCGCCCCTTGCGGCGCGAACGCGACGTATTCATCGTTCGTCCCGAGCGCCACGAGGCCGCCCAGGAGACCGCGGATGTACGTGCCGATGCCAAAGTCGGCGATCTTCCGCGCGTCGATTCCTACGCGCATCGCAGCAGCTCCATCATCACCCGCGCGCTGCGATCCCATGTCCACAGCTTCGCGCGCTCCGGACCGCGGGCACGAAGTTCGTCGCGCAATGCGCGGTCGCCGAGGACGCGCACGAGCGCCGCTCGTAACGCGCCGCGATCGCCCGGCGCGATCAACAGCGCTGCCCCTTCGCCGAACTCAGGGATCGCGCCGGTCCGTGTGGCGATCACCGCC
This sequence comes from Thermoanaerobaculia bacterium, assembly GCA_035626775.1. Taxonomy (GTDB): domain Bacteria; phylum Acidobacteriota; class Thermoanaerobaculia; order Gp7-AA8; family Gp7-AA8; genus QHVT01. Next base: position 24,388 of record DASPNA010000069.1, on the reverse strand, counting down.
GCGCCGCACGCCATCGCTTCGAGCGGAGGGATGCCGAAGCCTTCGTAGCGCGACGGGTAGACGAACACCCGCGCGCCGCGATACAGCTCGCGCAGCTGCTTGCGCGTGACGTAGCCGGTGACCTCGATGCCCGGTTCTTTCGGAATGCGTGTCTTCCAGCCAGCATCACCGCAGAGGACCAACCGCGGCCGCGGGGCAGAGAGGCTTTGCCAGACTGCGATGAGATCGTCGACGCCTTTGCGCGGCTCGAGCGTGCCCGTGAAGAGGATGTAGTCCTGCTCAATGCCACCGGGCGAGAAGAACTCATCGACGCCGTTCGGCACGAGCTCGATCTTTGCCGGCGCGACGCCGAATCCGCGCATCGTTTCATCGGCGACCGCGCGCGAGACACACGCGATCCGCGATGCCTGTTCGAGGCTTCGTCCGATGAAGAGGTTGAACGCGAGGATCGTCTTCAGCCGATGGCGGCCGGGCATGGTGATCGACGTGAAGTCGTGCATCGTGACCACGCTCGGCTTGCGCCAGGTCATCGGCAACGTCCCGTGAGGTCCCCACAACACGTCGCCGTCGATGCGCGGCAGGGACCATTGCTGCCACAGCACGCCGAGCGCGTGTTCATCGACGCGGAAGGCGCAATGTTCGAGGCCCGACTTGTCCGCGATCTCCGTATGCGACGCGATCAGCGGCGGCGTGTCCAGTCGCCGCGCGATCTCCGCGGTGTGCACGCCGATGCCGGTACGGTTGCCGACGAGCGCGCGGCCATCGATGAGCACATTCACTACGCAAAGTGTAGGTGGAACGCCGGCGTCCCGCCGGCTGAACGTGCAGGCGTCTCGCCTGCGGGCGGGGGACGGCGGCGGAACGCCGCCTGCTCAGCCGGCGGGACGCCGGCGTTCCGACAATACTTCCAGCGTTTTTGCCGCGGCTTCATCCCAGCGGAACTCCGCCGCTCTGGCCACGCCCTTGCGCGCGAGCTCGTCGTGCAACGCCCGATCGGAAATGACGCGCGTGATCTGCGCAGCCAATTCGCCAGCATCCAACGGATCAAAGTACAACGCTGCATCGCCGCCGATCTCCGGCAGCGACGATGACCGCGCCGCGATCGACGGCACTCCGCGCGCCATCGCCTCCAGCAGCGGAAATCCGAATCCTTCGTAGATCGACGGAAAGACGAACACCTCCGCCTGTTCGTACACCGACGCGAGCTGCGCAGCTGGGAGGTAATCGAGGTGCACGACGCCCGGCGCGCGCAGCCGCGGCACGATCGCTTCCGATTTCCATCCCACTTTCCCGACGACGACCAGCGATCCGTCGTAGTCCAACCGTTCGAACGCGTCGAGCAGCGTCTCCAGATTCTTGCGCGGCTCGATCGTGCTCACGAAGAGGATGAACCGCGACGGCAATCCTTCGAACCGCGTCGCCGTCGCCGGTGTCCCCAGCCCGGAATGAATCGCGACCGCGCGCGATGGATCGACGGAGTAATACCGCAGCAGATCGTTCCGCGTCGACTCGGAGACGCAGATGATCGCGTCCGCGATGCCGATCTCGCGCATCATCTGCCGGTCGAGATTCTCGAGCGTTTCCTTCTGCAGCAACTCGGGGAAGCGTTTGTACGTGAGGTCGTGAATCGTGATCACGCGCTTGCGCGCGACCGCCGAGTGCAATCGCGGCAGAAAGTAGTTCGCCGCGAAGAAGACGTCACATCCGGTCAGCTCGATCAACGCCACGTACGCCGCCGCTGTGATCGGCCTGTCGAGTCTTCCGTGAGGTCGCCCGCGCAAATCGAACACGCAGAGGTGCGCGTTCGCGGGCACGTCGGCATGCAGCCTCGGACCGAGATCGGTCACGCGCGCGTCGCCGAAGAGCACCAGCTCGACGTCGTCGTACTTGGCCAGCTCGTGCAGCAGGTAGTACAGATACCAGCCCACGCCGGTCAGCGGCTCGTAGAACGGGCGGATGTCGACGCCGATGCGCAGCGGCCGCTCGCGCCGCGTCGCCGAGCGCCACGCGCGCCGCAGACGCGCGACGAGCTCATGGCGTAGAGTGTGCGCCACGACTCCGAGGGTCGGGATCAGCGACATCGGCGCGCGATGATACATGCGAAAACTGATCATCATTCTGCTCGCGCTCCTCGCCGCCATCGGCGCGGCCGCGGCGTATCTGATCCTGACCACGCCGAAAACCGCGCAGCCGCTGCGCTTCCCGCTCACCGAATCGCATCGTCAGCTCCTCGCGCGCGTTCCCGCATCCGCGGACACGTTCGCGCTCATCCCTTCGGCCGCGCTGCTCCATCACAAGCTGCTCGCGAATCCGGTCACGCGCGACCCGGTCCTGCAGTGGACGCACGAGCACGAGCTGCCGCGTCCGTGGATGCTCGGCGGCGCCGATCTCGCGGTGTGGAAGAGCGGCAAGGTCACGAGCTACGCCGTGCGCCTGGACTCGTTCCGCGCGCTGTTCGTCCGTGCGTGGTTGCTGATGAGCAGCAATGCCGATGCGCGATGGGACGGCTCGACGCTGATCATGCACGAGCCGGCGCCGTCCGCGCCTGCGACTGTCGACGACGTGTTGCGTCTCGCGGCCGCGCTACCCGAGGGCGATCTGCTCGTCGTGCAGCGCGAAGGCGGACGCGGCGCGTTCCCGCCGATCGCGCGTCCCGCGGTCACCTCCGTGCGTGTCGCGCCGTCCGAGATCACGCTCGTCTCGCGCGCCGCATCCGACGACATCACCCAGCAGCGCGAGATCCGTCCCCGCTTTCCTCGAAACGCCATGCTCTCCGCCGCCTTCGCGGCGCCCCCGCGCATCCTCGGCGATTTCAACCGCCTCATCGGCGCCGACATCGACGCGCTCGTCGACGACGGGGGGTCGATGGCGCTTTACGATGTCGATGGCGGGACGTTCCTGCCCCGCCCGAAAGGTGTGATCGCAGTCCCGGCGGACGATCGCGCGCGGCAGCAGATGAAGACTGTCGAGGCCGTCGCAGCGCTGGTTGGCGAGACGCGCGATACCGGCGATCAGATCCTGGTCTCGTTCGACCGCTCCAGCATGGGACTGTATATAGAGGATGAGATGGTGCCGGCGACGTGGCCGGCCACACAATGGGCCATGCGCGTCGATCCGCAACGGCTCGTTCCCGTGTTGCGCCGCGCAGGGGACAGCACCGGCCTGCGCATCGCCGCACCGCGCATTCATCGTGCGGCGCGCGATCTCCGCCGCTGGATCGATGTCCTGCAGCACGCGGACGCGGTCGAGGCCGCCGCTTCCGTCGCCGGCGGCGTCGAGGAGTTGCGCGTCCGCGTCTCCTCGAAATAGATTTGCGCCTTCAGCAGGTTACGGGTGAATCTGCGCGGCAGGCCGCCCTTCGTGTGCCTCCGCGTCCAATCGCAAATGAACGACGTCATCGAATTCAAGACCATCGACGAGCATGGTCCACAGACGTATCACGCCACCTTCGACGTGAACGCCGCGGATCTGGGCCGTGAAGAGGTGGTCGGTCTCGGCACCGTGGCGATCAACGCCAACGTGAAGCAGGGCGATCTCGAAGGCGAATACATCGCCGATGGCGAGGTGACGTTCACGGCGGACCTGACCTGCTCGCGCTGCGCCGAGCCGTACCCGTTTGCGAATCCTTCGACCTTTCACGTAAGATTCCGGCCTCGCCCCGAGGCCTCCACGGAAGAGGAGGTCGAGATCACCGATGCGGAAGAGCTGGACGTCGAGTTTTACTCGGAGCCGGCGGTTCCCCTTCGCGAGCTCGCTCTGGAGCAGGTCCAGCTTTCGATCCCGATGAAGCCTCTGTGCGATGAGAGCTGTCTGGGGCTGTGCCCCACGTGCGGGGTCAATCGCACGCGCGAGAAGTGCTCGTGCGATGACTCGGTCGTGGACGAGCGCTGGGGTGCGTTGCGGAACCTGCGCGACGAGCTCGAAAAGAAGAAGAACGTTTAGAACAACATCCCCCTCACCCAACCCTCTCTCCGCGGGGGAGAGGGCAGGGGAGGGGGGGAACAGATTAAGGAGCTTCACGATGCCGAATCCGAAACGCCGCCATTCGAAGGCGAGAACCCGCACGCGCCGCGCGCACGACTTCCTCAAGTTGAAGTCGCTCTCCACCTGCCCGCAGTGCCACGAGGCCAAGCAGCCGCACCGCGTTTGCCCCAAGTGCGGCTACTACAAGGGCCGCGAAGTCATCGCCACCAAGGAAACGCTGTAATCTTCGCCTGATGGCGACTTGCAAGATCGCGCTCGACGCGATGGGTGGAGATCACGCCCCTGACGAAATCGTCAAGGGCGCCGTGCTCGCGGCCGAGGAGTATCCGACGGTCGAGATCCTGCTCGTCGGGCGTGAAGAAGTCCTGCGCGAGAAGCTCGGCGGCTCGATCCCTTCGCGCATCGAGCTCGTTGACGCGCGCGAAGTCGTCGACATGACCGACAACGCGCTCGCACCCTTGCGGCGGAAGCGCAACTCGTCGATCCGCGTCTGCGCGAACCTCGTCGCCGAAGGCAAAGCCGCGGCGATGGTGTCCGCCGGCCACACCGGTGCGGCGATGACGTCGGCGTACAAAGTCATCGGCACGATCGACGGCGTCAGCCGTCCCGCACTGGCCGCGGTGCTGCCGAGCGCGAAAGGCCACACCGTGTTGCTCGACGTCGGCGCAAACGTCGACTCGAAAGCGACCTACCTGCGCGAGTTCGCCGTCATGGGCCACTTTTACGCGCAGATGCTGTTCGGCATCGAGGCACCGCGCGTCGGCCTCCTCTCCATCGGCGAAGAAGAAGGGAAGGGGAACGAGCTCACGAAGGAGACGTTCCGCGTCCTCAAGGAAGCCGGCCTGAACTTCATGGGCAACGCCGAAGGCCGCGACATCTTCAACGGCAACGCCGACGTCATCGTCTGCGACGGCTTCACCGGCAATGTCGTGCTCAAGGCGTCCGAGTCGCTCGCCGAGATGATGCGCAATCTGATCCGCGAAGAGATCACCTCGACGATGACCCGCAAGATGGGAGCGCTCCTCGTGAAGGGTGCGTTCGACGACGTGAGGAAGCGCACCGACTATGCCGAATACGGCGGCGCCCCCCTCCTCGGCGTCAAAGGCGGCTGCATCATCTCGCACGGCCGCTCGACGGCGAAGGCGGTCAAGAACGCCATCCGCGTCGCGCGTGACTTCGCGACGAACCGCGTCGACGCGAAGATCCGCGAGAAGATCAGCGTGCTGCATACGCGCGAGCACGAGTCCGCAATCCTCTCGCAATAGCGCCGCGCATCCCTGCGCTATGATCCCGCCGCCATGGATCATCACACCGCATTCGTCTTCCCGGGGCAGGGGAGTCAGTACGCCGGCATGGGCCGCGACGTCGCCGAAAAGTATCCCGCCGCGCGACGTGTTTTCGACGACATCGACGCCGCCCTCGGCTTCTCGATCTCGCAACTCTGTTTCGAAGGGCCGGACGATCAGCTCAAGCTGACCGAGAACACCCAGCCGGCGATCCTGGCCGTGTCTTCCGCGCTGCATGCGGTGCTCGAAGAGTGCGGCGCGACGCGGCGCGATCTGGTCGCCGGACATTCGCTCGGCGAGTACAGCGCGATCGTCAGCGTCGGCGGCTTGACGCCCGCGGAAGCGGCGAAGCTCGTGCGTGCGCGCGGGCGTTTCATGCAGGAAGCAGTGCCGGTAGGCACAGGGGGCATGGCCGCGCTGATCGGACCGACGGTTGAAGACGCGCGCGCGATCTGCGAAGAAGCGGCGCAGGGCGAAGTGGTCTCGGTCGCGAACATCAACGCGCCGGGCCAGATCGTCATCGCGGGAACGAAGAGCGCGATCGAGCGCGCCATCGACGTCGCAAAGAAACGCGGCGTGCGCCGCGCGCTGCCGCTGCCTGTGTCGGCACCGTTTCATTGCGAGTTGATGAAGCCGGCCGCGGATCGGCTCGAGCCGTTGCTCGATGAGGCGGAGTTCAAGGACCTGTGGGTCTCCCTCGTATCGAACGTCGACGCGTCGCCGATCGGCACCGCCACCGCGGTGCGCAACGCGCTGCTGCGCCAGGTCGCGTCGCCGGTGCGTTGGGTGGAGTCGGTGCAGAAGATGATCGCGATGGGCGTGAAGCGCTTCGTCGAGATCGGGCCGGGCAACGTGCTCACGGGTCTCATCAAGCGCATTGACGGCAATGTCGAGCTGATGAACGTCTCGGACGTGCCGACGCTCGAAGCATTTCTGGAGAAAGCATGAAGATCGATCTGAGCGGAAAGACCGCACTCGTGACCGGCGCCTCCCGCGGCATCGGCGAAGCCATCGCCCGCCGTCTCGGCGAAGCAGGCGCGCACGTGATCTGCGCGGCGCGCAGCGCGGAGAGCGTGAACAAGCTCGCGGGTGAGATCGGCAACGCGAGCGGCCTCGCGCTCGACATCACGGCGCCCGACGTGCGAGACCGCATCGGGGCGGTGCTGAAGGAACGCGGCATCGACATCCTCGTGAACAACGCCGGTGTGACGGACGACGATCTCTTCATCCGCATGAAACCGGAAGCGTGGACGAAAGTCCTGCACACGAACCTCGACTCGGCGTTTCACATTACGCAGGAAATCGTAAAGAAGATGCTGCGCGCGCGGTGGGGCCGCGTGATCAACATCTCATCGGTCGTTGGATTGATGGGCAATCCTGGACAGGTGAACTACGCGTCGTCGAAAGCGGCGCTGATCGGATTCACGAAGTCGCTCGCGCTCGAGATCGGCTCGCGCAACATCACCGTGAACGCGATCGCGCCCGGCTACATCTCCACGGCGATGACCGACGCGCTGCCGGATGAAACGCGCGAGAAGCTCACCGAGCGCATCGCCCTCAAGCGCCTCGGCACCACCGACGACATCGCGCATTCGGTAGTGTTTCTGGCGAGCGAGCAGGCCAGCTACATCACCGGCACGGTGCTCAACGTCAGCGGCGGTCTGTACACCTAGTGTTCCGCGGACGGAACACTAGCTGGCGAAAGAGAACCCGTCGGTTAGAAGTCCAGATCGCGCAGGTGGTACGGCGAATGCCCGCGCCGAAACGCGGGCGCCCACAACACCGTGGCCTTCTTCTCGCCCATCCACAGATGTGTGCCGCTGCCGAGCTCGCGCGCGCCGCTGTACGGCGTCCCATCGAGCACGCCGCGCGCTTCGCCGCGTTCCGTGACGATCACGTATTCGCCCGGCACCGCAATCGTGAACGTGCCGTCCTCGCGAATCGCTTGACCGGAGGCGCGCAGGCGGCCGAGGTTGACGAAGTTCTGGCTGAGGAAGGCGCGTCCGCGCGGAGGCCACATCGGCCCGTCCGCCTGCGCCACGTGCGTGCGCGTGCGAATCACATCCTCGGCCAGCGTGTCGCGAATGAGATTCCGTGAGATCAGCGTGCGCGTCACGAGCTCCAGCGCGTAGTAGAACGGCCGCTGCCGATAGATCGTCTCGCCTTTGTAGTCGATCAGCATCTCGCCCGGACGTGTGAGGCGCAGCGCCTGATCCATCATCGTGATGTGCCAGTCGGTCTTGTTCTCGAAGCGGTCGGCGTAGTGCCACAGCGCCGCGATCGAGAGGACGATCACGATTGCGAACGTGCGCGCGGCGTTCGCGGAGCGCATGATCGCAGCCGACACGAACATCGCACCGAACGGCATGACCGGCAGAAAATCGCGCGGCGAGATCACCGGCCACCATCCCGCGAGCACGACCACGTACGCGCCGCCGGCGATCGCGAGAAAGTAGCGCGTGGCGTCTGTAGTCGCACGAAACCGCCACGCCAGCCAGAGCAGTGCGCCGAACGTGATCGGAAACGCCGCACGTCCGATCCAGAGATGTGGCCGCGTGCGAGTGAAGTTTGCGTTGAACGTGAAGTTGCAGTACACGAGCTCGTCCCACGCGCCCAGACTGACGAACAACGCGATGACCGCGGCCGGCACGAGCACGAACCCAAGCAGTAGCCTTCTCCCCTCCACGAGGGGAGAAGGTGCCGAAGGCGGATGAGGGGTCCTCCGCAATACCCACAGCACTGCCGACGCGATCGCCAACGCGATCACCAACGGCACGGTCTTGAGCGAAGTCGCGAGTGCCGCGCCGAGCAGCAATCCCGCGATGAACATCCGTTGTCGCAGCAAAGCGACCACGGCCACGATCCACAACGCCGCCCAGAGGTTGTCGTTGCGATACTCGAGCGACTTCAGAAAGAACGGCGGAAACAAGACGAGCAGCAACACCGCGCCGACGGCCACGCGCTGATCGTAGATTCGCTGAGCGATCGTGTACGTCGCCCAGAGCACGATCGCGAACAACACCAGCATCGGCGCGCGCATCCATAGCAGGATGTCCGAGCGCTCGCCGAGGAGCGCCAGCAGCGGTGCGGTGAGCAGATGAAAGAGCGGCGCGTGATTGTCGAAGAGGTCGCGATACTGCACGAGCCCCGCGGTCCAGCCCCAGGTCACGTGCAGATGCTGCTGCTCGTCGGAATCGAAGCGGTAGCGAAAGTACGCGGCCGCGCGCAACGCCAGCGCGGCAGCCGCGGTCGTCAGGAACAGGATGCGTTCGCGTTGGGTCAAGCCGGCCGGGCAGTTTAGCCGGAAAAACGCTCGACATCGTCCGGCCCGGTGAATAAAATCCGCGCCCGCGCCGTTACCCCGCGCGTTCAGCCGTTGTAGCTCAGTTGGTAGAGCAGCTGATTCGTAATCAGCAGGTCAGCGGTTCAAATCCGCTCAACGGCTCCAGATTTTTCAGCGATTTAGCGCCGGCCGTAAGGCCGGCGCTTCCGTTTGCAACAGTCCGCGCGGCGCGCCTCCTTGTCTCAACCGTGTTGAGACAGCCCCCGATACGCGCTCAGCGATCCACGAAACGAGAAAGTCCCGTGCTCGAGCCGCAACACTGTCTCGACGATACCTTCGAGAGCATGGACGTCATGCTCCACGATGATCAAGGCTGCGTTTTCGTTCTTCAGGCGGAGCAAGTGCGTTCGCAGCGCATCCACGATTTCTCCGGCGAGACCAGCAAACGGTTCGTCGAGAAGAATGACTTTCCTCTGCGGCAACACTGTGGCCACTGCCAGTCCTGCGAGACGCTCTTCGCCAACAGAGAGGTGGGCAGCGCGTGTGTGCCGAAACGGTACGAGTTGTGGGAACGAAGCGAAGACGCTTTCGACGGCATCGCGCGAACCGTCGCGGACGACATTCGCCGCGGCTCGAATGTTCTCCTCCACGGTCAGAGCTCCGAACGTCGCTCCGCGCTGGGGTAGCAGCGACATGCCTTGCCGGACTCGTATCGCGGTCGCCGCCGATGTCAGGTCGGATCCATCGACACTCACACTGCCGCGGCGCGGTCGCAGAAGGCCGTGGATGGCCCGAAGGAGCGTGCTCTTGCCTGATGCGTTTGGGCCCGCGATCAGGACCGCTTCGCCGCGCGGTACCTCAAAACTGATGTCTCGAATAATGACCGCCGCGCCATAGCCGGCCGTCAGGGCGCGAACGTCGAGAGCAGGGGCATGGGAAGTCATATGCGGTGATGCCAATGGCGAATGTCCGCCCACGAGCCGTCGGCGACGAGTTTGCCGCGATCCATCACAATTGCGCGATCGGCAAATTCGGCGACAGCTCCATGGTCGTGTTCGATGATGACGAACCGAAGGCGCTGCCGCGACGATTCGAGGATCGCGCGAATGAGTCGCCGGTTTTCCTTGCTGACACCGGCAAACGGTTCGTCGAGAAGCGCCAGTTTCGGCTCTCGGGCAAGACACATCGCCAGCGAAAGCATCTTTCGCTGCCCTGCTGAGAGCTGCATCGCTTGTGTCTCCAACCTGTCCAGCAAGCCAGACGCGGACGCCCATTGCAGGACGTTTTCGTCCTTTTCAAGCACCGACGCGTAGCGACCGGTGACACTCAATGCGATGTGCTGCCAGACCGCCAGCGACGGCACCAGTCGCGGAATTTGAAACGCTCGCGCGATGCCGCGCTTGGCGATCGCTGTGGGATGCAGGCGAGTGATGTTTTTGTCCTGCCACGAAATCGAGCCGCCGCTGGCGCGATCGAAGCCACTGACGACGTTCAGGAAAACCGTCTTGCCCGCACCGTTTGCGCCCAGCAGAAACGTGGTGGGGACGTCTCCGAGCCGACATGTGATGCGGTCCAATACAGTTCGGTTTCCGAACGTTCGACTGAGATCCGAGACCACTAACATCGTCAGGCCTCCGCACGGTCCGGCTCACCGAACCAACCCGAACGAATCGCGATCACCGCGAGGACGGCAATGCTGTTCACAATTTCTCGCAGGGATGCGGCTTGCTCTCCCACCATGCCGGCGGCGCGAATGATTTCGGGCAATGCGACGATCACACCGGCGGCCGCAGCGCTACTCCAGGGTCCGGAGCCGATTGCGGCGACGGTAACGAGCGCGAGAGACGTCGAGAAACCGAATTGCCGGGGCTCGACGAACGAGATCAGATACGCGTGCAATGCTCCGGCAGCAGCGATCATGCTTCCGGTAATGCAGGTCGCAATCAGCAGGAGAGAACGCGGATCGTGACCGATTGCAGCGGCGAGAACGCGATCATAGCCGGCCACTTTGACGGCGGCACCTCCGCGCACTCGGGATAGTAGAACAGGCACTGCGATCGCCACGGCCAACAGAACGAACGCAGCAGTCAGCAAGCCATTGGGTGATGCAGGCGATGCGATGGCGAATATGCCCAAATCGCCATTTGTAATGGTGGTGAGATTACGAAACGCTTCCTCGAGCGCCACCTGCGCTCCGATCACAGCGATGACCGCGGCTTCCCCTCGCAGCCAGAGCATGGGCGTGCCGAGGAGCAGTCCCGCAACTGCGCCGAAAATTACCGCGACGAGTACCCCCGACCAGCTGGGGGTGGCAGTAGCGCGAGCTGTGATGACGACGGCGTACGCTCCGACGCCGAGAATGCCTCCCGCGGCGAATGGGACGAGCCGGATCTGTCGAAGCAGTAACTCAGCCGCGATCGCTGCGACGGCCAAAACCGCCCAGACGGTCAAGAGGTGCACCATGTAGTCACGCGTCATGCTCGTGGACCACCCGACACGAGCCGATCCTGGCGTACACGCAAGAGGAGGGCGGCAAGGAGCAACGCGAACGTAACGGTGCCGCTCCACGTTCCCGGCAGAAATGCGAGCACTGCCTGTCGAACTACGGCGAGCGAGCCCGTAGCCACCAGCAGCCGTCTGCCGTCGAGCTCTCCAGCAAGAACAGCCGCGACCACGCCGACAAAAAACGTGCTGGTCCCCATGGTCGGCGTCAGTGCGCTCTTCGACGCTTCGAACATGCCGGCTGTACCGGCACAACATGCCGCAGCGATGTAGCCTCGCCGCACCAGGCGTGGCGCGTCGGCGCCGCACAGGACGGACAAATCATAGTTGGCGGCGATGGCTCGAACTTGTAAGACGGTCGGCGAGAATTTGCTGGCCGTCGCGACGATCACCGCGCCGGCGACGCTGACCACTACAGCTGCAACTTCGTACCGGCTCATGAGCGAAGAGCCGTGCGCGCTCGCGTCGAGACCGGGTAAGACGTGTGCGTCATGGCCGGCGGCGAGGCCGAGCACGTTGAACGTAATGTTCCATAGAGCAATCGAAGCGATCATCAGTGAGGCCCCTCCCGCCCCGCGCTGCTGCAGGCGAAAGTCGATCGAGGCAAACAGAAGACCGGCGACCGCGGCCGTTAACAGGCCGACGAACGCAAACGATACGCCGCCGAGGGACCACATCAGATATGGCGCCAACGCGAATGTAGCCAGCAAACCAAAATGCAGCACATGATTCGTGTAGTAAAGAAGCGACACCGCCACTGCCAGCAGAAAGAGGTCGGACCATGCGACCACGCAGTCGATGACGAACGACAATAGATTCATCAGGTACGGACCATGATGACCACGCTGCTCGCCAGCCCCAGCGCCGCGGCCAATAACCAGAAGATGTCCCTAAGAGTCTGGCCGCGGATCGAAAGTGGGATTTCCTGACGCAACTCGTCGAGGCTGACCTCGCCCTTGCAATCGTCGAAACGCTGGTCCGCGAGCGTCCAATAGCGTTGCACATGCCCAGCGACTACGAATACGCTCGCGCCACATGCGGCCAGACAGAGGGCTGCCAAAAGAACGAGACGCGGACCGTCATTACCGGCTGTGGCCAGGTTGACGGCCACGGACGTCGCAATAATCGAGAAGAACTCATACGCGCGTGGAGGTATCATCGCGTAAAAGCGCGGGATAGAGGACTCGTCGAAACTCATTCGAGGACTCCCATCAATTCAGCAACGCCTTGCAATGCTAGCTCCGGGGCCCTTTTCAAATTGTTGCCCGCGAGTTTTTCCCTCGCCGTACGCAACACCTCGTCATCGGCGCAGATATTGATCTCGCTCTTCATTCGATCGTAGAGCGGACGGAGCTCCTTCGCGGCTTCTCGCGTGATGCGAAACCATGCGTCGTCGACCTCCTTGAGCAGCGCGCGCCGATTCTCGCGAACTTGCGAAGGCACTTCGCTCATGGGGCGGCTGAGGAGAATCAGCGTGTAGTCGGTCAGCTCGCTGTATTTGAAGTCGTCTCGTATCTGAGACGTGGACCATTCTCTTTCGATGACGAAACGATTCTGCAGATAGAGCCGGAGCTTGTCGATCGAATATTTGTGGGAGAGGCTGAGGCGATATTCCTGGTCCTGCATCGTCACCTTGTGAATGACCGTCTTGGCGTCAGGAACGGAGCTGCGAAACGGTCGCACGCTGGTCTCGATATTGGCCGTCAGCTCCATTTCCAGCTTGGTTCCCCATCGCCAGTTGCTGACCACGAAATCGATGAGCGGTTCGGCCAGGAAACGACGGCCGATGTCGAGATCGCTGTAGCGGCGTTGGAGTTGTTCATCGCTCAACTCGCTGTGGTAACAGTCCACGCCGAGAAGCAATTGATCGCCGGGCCGCATGATGTCGGCGACGGCCGTGATCAGGTTGTCTTCAGTGAAGTTGCCCAGCGTGCCTCCGAGCAGGAGGATCAGTCGAGGCGTGCTCCCTGAAAGCACGGTGTCTCTGTATTGAACGAGATCATCGAAATCGGCATTGATGACGCTGAGGTGTACCAGCGCTTCGAAGTGAAGGCCGGTGCCGGTGAAACGCTCTCGGATGCGCGCGACCGTCGCCTGTAGCAACGGGTAGCTGACGTCGTACGCGATGTAAGCGATTGGTTTCTCGATCACCTGTTGTGTACAAAGCTCCTGGAGAAGGAGTGCATCGTCGTCGCCGGTGCCGGGGCCAAGACTCAAGATACTGAGTGTCTTCGCGCGAGTGGCGATCTCGGTGACCAATTCCGGTAGCGCGCGCCGAAGGAGTTGCCCGGCCTGCAGCCGTAGATCAAATGCCCCGCAGAGATCGACCCAGTTCTGCGCAGCGCGATGGGAGAGGTAAAGCAGCTTCGATGGCACCGCCCGTGTGCTGAGTGCGGCCCGGATCTGGCGGCGCCAGTAGTCCGGCGGGGTGCCGGGCCAGATCTGCCATGCGTCTCCGTGACCCATTGTCAGATCCAGCTGCGCGACATTGGCTCGAACGTCGCGATCGTCAACGCTTGTCCGGCACGGCGCTCTTTGATGGCGACGGGCCGCAGCACATCCCCATGGTCATCAAAACGTGCCGGCCCCAGAACTCCCTTGAATTCGCTTAGGCCGTTGAGGCATTTTCTTACTTCATCCGGCGCGCGCTGACTGGTGCACCGGAAGAGCATTTGCGCGGCATCGTATGCGTGCATCGAAACGATGTCGGGATCGAGGTTATAGCGCCGGCGATAGTTCTCCGTAAATTGTTTGAATGCCGGCTCGGCCGGGGCCGGCGCGCCGACCGGGGCCGTGTAGTAGATCCCATCTGCCGCGGATGCGGCGATAGTCTGAAAGTCGCGCTCTTCTGCCGACGCGTTCGTCAAAACCGTGGTACGAACGCCACGCGCACGCAATTGGCGGAGCAGTTGAGCGAGCTCGCGCGGCTGTGCGGCAATGTAGATGACGTCGAGGTCGGGACGGCTTACCTTGGTGATGAGTGAACGAAATTGCGTCTCGTTCGGCGCAAAGCTGTCGCGTAACGCGACGCTGCCTCCGGCACTCGTGAATGCGCGCACGAACGCCGCTTCCGCTCCGGCACCGTAATCATTCCGAATGAACAGAACCGCTGCGCGTTTCCATTGCTTTGCGTTTCGCGCGAAGAGCGCCGCCGCGGTGGCGTCGAAATCGTCGGCCACCCAGTTCCGAAAAATATATTCACCGGCGTTTCGCACGGCAGGCGCGGATGCGCCGGGCGCGACCACGACAACCCGCGCCTTTTCGGCAGTAGGAGCAATCGCCAGGGTGACGCTGCTCGTCAGATCACCGAGAACCATCCGTGTACGGCCTCCGGACGTGAGCCGGTGAAATGCCTTCAGCCCCTCGGCGGGATCGCCTTGAGAGTCCTCGACGATCACTTCGATCTTTTCCGCGCCTCGAGCGTTGTGCTCGTCCGCGGCCATTCGAATCGCCTCGACCGCGCGTTGCCCACCTGCGGCGAGAGAACCGGACAGGGGCTGCAAGACGCCGACATTCACCGCGGGCCGCTCAGTGGCGACCGGTGGTTGATTTGCCTGACGGCGTGCTGGCGTACGGAATACGGCCCAGGCTAGCACGAGGGCCAATACGACAACGGCGATCGCTGGAACGACTAGACGCTTCCGCATGAGATCACTCCTCCTCCAACGTAAGCGGTCCCGGCTGGCGGCGGCACGTCAAGTCAACGCACAGTATTGCAGCGCGCGCAGCTACGCCGCGCGGTTGGTTCGCAAACATGCCGATCTCAGGACCCCCGCTGTAGGAGTGACGTTGATCGCCAAATCCCTACCCGTGGTATGCGATTCGGCCGAAACGCGCGCCTACGGCGCGCCGGATGCAGCGGTCGCGATGTTGTCCTCCGGTTTCCGATCGAGCAGTTCGTGATCGGGATCCACGCCCGCGCGGGCGGGTGCGTGCGGCGAGGTCACGACCGCTGTAATCGTTTGCTCGCCTGAGCGGACGCGGTGCGGGTGGCGGTAGAGCGCACGGCCGCGCGCGTCGAAGACGGCCAGTTCGATGAGGTCGTTCATCGGCACCGACTTCTCTTTGCCGGCCGCGTCGGCTTTGAGTTTCTGCGCGTCGATATGCAGGGTCACACGGTACGTGCCCCTGCCGGCGGGTTGCACCTCCACTTTCTTAGTGCGCAGGTCCCAGAACGTGATCTCTTCGAACAGATCCTTCAGTAGAGAGTGCTGAGGCGTGGCGGCGCGGAGCTCCGCGTAGAAGTCGAGCGACGTCGGATACGGAGGACGCGAAGGGTCGAACCGCGCGAGCAGTTTTCGCAGTGCTGCGTCGATGGGCTTTTCTCCGATCGCTTCGCGCAATGCGTACATCGCGAACGGGCCCGTGCGATAGGCGTCCAGGCGATCGAACGCTTTGAGCAGCGGGACCTCGCGCGTCTGATGCGGCGCCATGAATTCGCTGCGCATTACGTCCAGCAGGCGGATGAGGTGATCGCGGCCCAGGGTCTTCTCGACGACGAGCATTGCGCTGTACCAGGCCAGGCTCTCGCTGAGCAGCGGCGCGCCCTCGACCGTGGCGGGAAGCAGCTGGTGTCCCCACCACTGATGCCCCATCTCATGCGCAATGATCGCGAACGGGAAGTCGATCTTGCGCGGATCGTCATCGGGTCGCACAAGCGCGAACGCTTCCGAGTATTCGATCAAGCCAGGGAACGAGGTCAGTCCCAGGCCTCGGCCGCTGCTCGGATATTCGACCAGCCGGACCTGCTTGTGCGGATAGGGACTGTAGTTCCGGGTGTGATCGTCGAGCGTGGCGGTCACGCTGCGCAGCATCCGCTCGAGATTCTCCGTGTGTGTCGGGTGGTGGAAGATCTCGATCGCGACGTCGCGCCAGCGCGCACGACGCACGGCGTATCTCGCTGAATAGATCGTGTATACTTTCGTGATCGGCGCATCCGTCACATAGTGAAAATACCTGCGGCCGTTCGCCGTCCACGCGCGGCGTAACGCACCCGGAGCGACGCCGGTCTGATTCGCGGCCGTGCCGATGATCGTCTCCAGCTTGATCTTTTCGTTTCCCTGCCGTTTGTACCGCGCCGCCACATCATCGAGAGCCGGCACCTCCGGACGCGCCGGCAGTCCGTGCCGCTTGCGCGCGGAGGCGTTGTCCAGCTCGGGATTCGTTTGATAGCCGACGAACGGCAGCCATTGCCGCTGACTGTGACTCTGCTCCGCGCGATGCTGAATCCACGAACCATTGCCCATCACGCTGGGGTTCCAGCCGTCGTTGGTGAACCCGCGCGGCGCGTAGTCGATCCGAAAATTCATCCATATCGACTTGCCCGGCTGCAGTGCCTTGTCGAGGACGTAAATGCTGTAGCCGAATCCGTCATCGCGCAGCGTCAGTCGCGACGCGCGATCGAACACGACGTCCTTCGTTTCGACAACAGTATTCGCGAGGACGTGAATCGCGCCGATCGCGACGCCGCTCCGATTCTCGAGTCGATAGCTACCACGGATCGTGGCCGCGTTGCGCTCGGGATAAAAGTCGACATGGAGCTTCGTCGCCGCGAGCGTCGGCTGCGCGAGCGATGCGTATCGGCCAAACCGCCGCTCGTACTCCGCGCGTCGCTCCTCGAACTCCGCCTCGGTGTAGTAATGATTCAGGACGTTCGTGTTGTAGAAAACGAAAGCGCCTGTGCCCGCGATGATCGCAATGGCGGCCGCACCGACCGCAACCGGCCACCGCGTCAGACGGCGGCGCGCGAGTGCGAACCGCCAGCGCAGGCCGCGTTCCTCGCCGCGCATCCAGAAGAGGTACGCGACCACCCCGAACAGCAGCGCCCAACCGCTCCAGTACAACGTGAACCAGAGCCACGGACCGGCCTGCGGTCCGAAACCGGCCATCTCCGAGTACACCGGTTCGGGCGCGCTGCCGTACAGCAGCAGGTTGTGCCGGACGCCGAGCTCGCGCGCCATCTGCACGCCGATGAACGCGAGCACCGCTACGACATTGCCGACGTACTTTTGATTCACCAGTACGTGAATGACCATCGCAAGCGCGGCGAACAGGAGGTAAGCGGCGAGGTGAAATCCGAGCAGGAACTTCAGATAGAGACCGAGCTCGAACGCTTGATGACCGAGCATCGCCTGCACGATCACGCCGGCCACGAGAAAGATGATCTGCGTGACGACGAGCATCAGCGCGAGCGCGAGAAATCGCCCGAGGACCGCCAGCCATTCCGGTACCGGCGTGACGTCGGCGATGGCGTTCATGCGCGCGTCACGTTCGCGCCACACCAACTCTCCGGCCGAGATGGCGATGAGCAGCGCGACGAACCGCGTGAGCTCATCCGCCGCGAATAGCGCCGCGACGCGACCGGTCGTTGCCGCACCCGGCGTCCCGAGCTCGACCTCCAGCACCTCCGTGGCGGTCATGATGAACAACGCCGCCGTGAACGGCACGAGAAGCCAACCGCGCCCCTTGTGCAGATCGCGAAAGGCTTCCATCGCGATCGCGAGCAGTTGCCGCGGTTTCCTGGAGCGGCGGGCTCTCAGCCCGTCGGATCGATGCTGCGTCGACGGGCTGAGAGCCCGTCGCTCCAGATGGGGTAACTCCGTCGTCGCAAACCGAAACCGAACAGACGCGAGCGCCAATACACCGATCGCAACTGCGATCCATAACAGCCGATTCGAAATCAGCGCTTCGTCGAGACCGATGAGACGCGTGCTCTTCTGCAGCGGGTTGTACGTCGTCCACAACGCATGCAACGCGGTGTAGCCGAGCGGGTCGAGCACTTTCGCCAGCGCCCATCTCCCCAGTCGCACCCCCACGAATCCCTCGGCGATGAACGCCGAGAAGAACAAGACGGCTGCACCCGCATACGCGGCGATCGCTCGTCGCGTGAGCGCCGCAATCGCGAAGAGCACCGCGGTGGCGATGAACGCATTCGGCACCGCGAGAAGAAAGTACGCCGTCAGATACGCCTCGACGCGAAACGGCCCGAGGAGCTCCGGCTCGATGCCGGGCACGCCGGTCGCGAGGAGCAGGCCGATCGGCACCGCGAGGAGCAGCAATGCGTTCACGGCAAATGCGCCGAGAAAGCGGCCGCCGAGGTAGGAGGTTTTGCGCAGCGGCGTCGTGTAGAGGAGCGGCGCGATGCGGAGCTGTGCGTCGCGCGTTGCGACGTCGCCCGCCACGCCCGCAGTGACGAGCAACGCGAACATGCTGGCCACGATCGTCATCAAGCCCGTCACGATCGGCGCGTTGAAGAAATATCCGTCGTTGCGCGCGTCGAGAAAGATGACCCACGTCAGCAGTAGCGCGAGCGCGAGAAACAGCGCGAAGTAGATGCGCGTCGAAGCACGGCGCAACTGGTAGCCGAGCTCGAAGCGGAACACTTCCAATGCCTTCGTCATCGCGCCGCCGAGTGCATGACGCTGAAATAGACGTCCTGCAAATCGGGCTCGACGGCGTGGAATGCGGGCGAGGGCGCGCTGTCATTCGACACGCGGATGAGCGTGCGGCCCGCGAGCAGCTTGGTCGAGAGCACGTTGTGATCGCGTTCCATCGCGGGCAGCTCCGCTTTCGCAACAAGGCGTTCCCACACGCGCCCGCGCAGTTCGGCAACAGCGTGAAGCGGCTCCGCCTCGAGCAGGATCCGTCCCTTGTCGATGATGGCCATCCGCGTGCAGAGCTCCGCGACGTCTTCGACGATATGCGTGGAGAGGAGGACCACGCTGTTCTCACCGAGCTCGCTGAGCAGATTGAGAAAGCGCACGCGCTCCGCGGGATCGAGACCGGCGGTCGGCTCGTCGACGATGAGCAGCTTCGGATTGCCGAGGAGCGCGATGGCGATGCCGAAGCGCTGGCGCATGCCGCCGGAGTAGCCGCCGAGCTTCTGCGTGCGCACGTCCCAAAGGTTCGTCTGACGCAGCAGCGCTTCGACCACTGCGCAGCGCTCACCACGATCGACGATGCCTTCGAGCACCGCGAAGTGCGCGAGCAGTTTCTCGGCGGAGACGTTCGGATAGACGCCGAAGTGCTGCGGCAGATAGCCGAGCGTTTCGCGTAACGCGTCTTTCTGCCGCACGACGTCGATGTCGCCAAGATGGATCGTGCCGGCATCCGGCTCCTGCAGCGTGGCCAGGATGCGCATGAGTGTCGACTTGCCGGCGCCGTTCGGACCGAGCAATCCGAACATGCCGGCAGAGATGTTGAGGCTGACGTTCTGCAGTGCCTTTACGCCGTTGGGATAGGTCTTGGAGAGGTTGTCGATGCGGAGCTCGAGCGGCAATTCTGGTCCTTGTGGTGCCGTGATGTTGGGTTAGTACGCGAACGCGGCGTGATGGTGTACAACGGACGCATCATTCGCGCGGACCGCATCGCGGCGCGCAGTCGACCGCGACCGGCGCTCCGTCGCGCGAGACGTCGATCGCACAGCAGGCATCGAACGCCGCACGAAGTTTCGTGCGCGCGCGTTGCACGCGCGACTTCAGCGTCGACAGCGGAACGCCGAGACTCGCGGCGAGCTCGGTCTGCATCTCGCCTTCGAGGTCGACGCGGCGCAGCACGTCAGCGTCCGACTCGGGAAGCATGCGCAGGACGGGCTCGAGACAGTCGCTGAGTGTGCCGATCGTGCGATCGGCAGAGTCATTCGCATCGCGGACCACGAGGTCGATTGCATCAACGTCGGTGGTTGGCCGCCGCTGCCGGTAGTACTCCGCCACTGCATTGCGCGTGACGGCGAACAGCCAGGCGCGGACGGACTCTGATCCGATCTCCGCGCGACGCTCGAGGAGTTTCACCATCACGGACTGAACGATGTCGTCCGCGTCTCCCGGATCGACGCGGCGCGCGACGTAGACGCGCAGGCGCTCGCCGAGGTCGTGCCAGGCGGCGGCTACGTTGACGGTGGGTGGAGCTTCCATCGCTGTCATCGAACATTAGACGGAAACGTGGGCGAAAAGACGCATGCGTCTTTCGAGGGCGATCTCCGTCTCTCTCCGTGGAGGCTGAAGATGAAGAACGATGAGCAGGCCGAAGTCACAGATCTGAACGCGCCGTGCTGCGGAGGTCCCGCACCGGAGGATGCGAAGGCGTGCTGCGTGAAGGACGCTGCCGCGAAAGCCGCGGGTGAGTCGGGTTGCGGATGCGGCGAAAAGGGACCGACGCGAACCTGTTGCGCATGAGCGAAAAAAAGTTCACCACCTACGAAACTTTTCGTGGGATTCTACGAATGATGTCGTAGATCCGCTTCGAAAGCGTCAACGGGGGTGAAATCAAATGTCGTTGCTAACGTTTCCGGACTCGCACCGTCTCACATCGCTCGAAAGAATCCGAATGAACGTCCGAGTCCTCATCGTCTCGCTGCTCGTCCTCTCTACATCCGCGTTCGCTCAGACCGCCACGCCACCCGCCGCCGCCCCCGAGCAGCCGAGGACGTACGTGCCCGCCGACTTTGCGCAGTTCGCGCCGCGGACCGCGCTGGACATGCTCAATCGCGTTCCCGGCTTCGGCATCAAGCAGGAAGACCTCGAACGCGGCCTCGGCGAAGCGACCGGCAACGTGGTCATCAACGGCCAGCGCATCTCCGGCAAGTCGAACGACGTGGTCACGGAGCTGAGCCGCATCCCGGCAGAGAACGTCGAGCGCATTGAGATCGTCGACGGCGCGACGCTGGAGATCCCCGGACTGGCGGGACAGGTTGCGAACGTGATCGTGCGATCGAAAGGGATCACCGGCCAGTGGGCGTACCGGCCGGAGTTCCGCTCGTATTACACCGATCCGCTGTTCACGCGTTTCGAGGTGTCGCTCAGCGGCACGAAGGGTCCGGTCGAGTACACGATCGGCGTCGACAATCGCGGCAATCGCAGCGGCGCCGGCGGTCCGACCTGGATTTACACGCCCGACGGTGTGCTGACGGAGGAACGCGCCGAGGAGTGGCGCGGCAATACCGACCGGCCGCGCGCGAGCGCACGGTTCGTCTACGACGGGCCGGGCACGTCGAAGGGCAATCTCAATCTGTCATACGGCCGGCTCTATTTCGATTACCTGGAAACGGGAAGCCGCAATACGGTGAACGGTGTCAATCGCGAGCGCCGCGTCACCGTCGACGAGCACGGCGACGATTATGAGATCGGCGCCGATTACGAATTCGCGCTGGGCTTCGGCCGGATGAAAGTGATCGGCGTCGGCCGCGGCTCGCGTTATCCGAATCAGACGGACGTCATTACCACGTCCGACGACGGCTCGGCCGCGGTCGCAGAGCGGTTCACGCAGGTCGGCGACGAGCAGGAAATCATCGGACGCGCCGAATATCGGTGGACGAGCGGTGGCGCGGAATGGCAGCTGTCGGCCGAAGGTGCTTACAACAGTCTGGACAATGTCTCGCGTCTGTTCGCAATGCAGCCGGACGGCAGCTTCGCCGAGCAGGAGCTCACTGGGGGCATAGCCAGCGTCGAAGAGGACCGTTACGAGGTGGTCGGCAGCTACGGCCGGCCATTGTCGTCGACGGTCACCATGAAGCTCTCCGCAGGCGGCGAGTATTCACAATTGGCGCAGGTCGGCGCGGGCGGCACCACACGTACCTTTTATCGTCCGAAGGGCGAGCTGTCGGCCGCCTGGAAAGCATCGTCGCATACGGACATCAATTTCAAACTTGCGCGGCGCGTCGGCCAGCTCAATTTTTTCGACTTTCTTGCGTCGGTCGATCTTCAGGCCGACATCGAGACGTCCGCCAATCCCGATCTGGTCCCTGAACAAAGCTGGGACCTCGACATGGAAGGCTCCCGCAACCTCGGCACCCTCGGCAGCACGACGCTGCGCGTTTATGCACGCCTGATCGACGACATCATCGATTACATCCCGATCGGCGCCACAGGCGAGTCACCCGGAAACCTCGACAGTGCGACGATGTACGGCATTCATTCGCGGAGCACGTTCAATCTCGATCGGATCGGCTGGCGCGGTGCCCGCGTCGATGTGACGGCACAATTGCAGCGCAGTGAAGTGGAAGATCCGCTGACCGGCGAACA
This sequence comes from Thermoanaerobaculia bacterium, assembly GCA_035626775.1. Taxonomy (GTDB): domain Bacteria; phylum Acidobacteriota; class Thermoanaerobaculia; order Gp7-AA8; family Gp7-AA8; genus QHVT01. The sequence continues at coordinate 2,315 of DASPNA010000069.1, read as the reverse complement.
TCGTCCCATCAGTAACGCTCTCCAGGAACTGGCCAGCCTTGGCCTGCGCCACGATATCGCGGGCACCGATTGGGCGTGGGGCGGCGGCGCGTCGTATCAGCTCTATGCGAAAAACTATCGTTTGACCGAAGTGGGGAGGTTGTGGGAAGGCCCGTTGTGGGCGGACCTGTACCTCGAGAACAAGAACGTGCGCGGTCTGACGGTTCGCGCCGGAATTGCGAACGTGCTGGCGGCGGACAGCATGTGGGATCGCACGGTATTCACGGGGCGGCGGACGGGCTCGGTCGATTTCGTGGAAGAGCGGGACCGGCAGATCGGTCCGATTTTCACGTTCCAAGTGCGCGGAAAATTCTGAGCGAGCAGTGGTCGAGTCTTTGCACGGCTCGATCACATGAAGATCGATCATTCTGTCGTCGTGATCACGGGCGCGTCCAGCGGCATCGGCCGCGCTACCGCGATCGAGCTCGCCAGCCGCGGTGCGACACTGGTTCTGGCGTCGCGGGACGCGGTGGCGTTGGAAGATGTGGTCGCGGAGTGCGAGGCGGCGGGTGGGGCAGCGGTCGCCGTCGCAACGGACGTCACACGCGAGGAAGAGGTGGAGGCCGTCGGGCGACTGGCAGTCTCACGGTTCGGGCGCATCGATGTCTGGGTCAATAACGCCGCCGTGGCGCTCTTTGCGACATTCGAGAACGCGCCGTCCGACGTATACCGGCGTGTGATCGAAACGAATGTATTCGGCTATGTGCACGGCGCGCGGGTGGCGCTGCGGCAATTCAAGGCGCAGCATCGCGGCGTGCTGATCAACATCGACTCCGTCACCGCCGGCGCGCCGCAGCCGTACACGAGCGCATATGTGGCGAGCAAATTCGCCGTGCGCGGCCTTTCGGCGTGTTTGCGCATGGAGCTGTCGCTGGAATCCGAGCATGACATTTACGTCTGTAACGTGATGCCGGCCGCAATCGATACGCCGCTGTTTCAGCACGCCGCCAATTACACGGGCCGCGCAGTAAAGGCGCTCGATCCGGTTTATCCGGCCACAAAAGTCGCGCGTGCGATTGCGGCACTCATCGAAAAGCCGCGCGCGGAAGTGGTCGTTGGCAAGGCGGGACTGGTGATGATGGCGAATGCGCGCACGTCGCCGCGCCTGTACGAGCGATTCGCCGCGCGCCACATCGACCGCAATCATCTGCAGGATCGGCCAACCGGCCCGACCCAAGGCAACCTCTTCCTGACGACGGCGCCCAAGGCGGTGGAAGGCGGCTGGCGCCGGCGCGGAACGATCACTGCCAAAGTGCGCCGGGGCGCATGGCCAGCGGCGGTCGCAGGCGCGGCAGTGTTGACCGCGCTCGCGCTGGCGGCGACCAAGCGCCGCTCGTAGAGTGGAGCGCCGGCGTCCGGCGCCGGCCGGCGTGACAGCGTCCCACGCTGCCACCGGTGATGGGCGGAGGAATCCTGCGCACGTGCCACAGGCGTAAGCTCCCGCCGCCCTCAGGGGTGGCGGCGCGGGGACGCCGGCGCTCCACCTAGCGCGCGAGCGCGTCGCGCAGCCGTCGCTCTGTCGCGATGGCTGCGCGCGTGCGGCGGCGTTCGGGTGGCAGTGTCGACAACGCATCGAGCGCTGCCTGATAGGCGACGCGTGCTTCGCCGGTGCGGCCGAGTTTCAGGAGCAGATCGCCGCGGCGCTCAAGCCATTCTTCCTTGCGCGTCGCACGTTCCTGCGCCGCTTCGACGCGGCGCAGCGCGCCTTCCACATTACCGCCGGCGAGCTCGAGCTCGATGGCTGCCAGTTCCACGGTCACGAGCCGCGGAAGCGTGTCGAGATAGCGCAGCGCGTCAGCGCGACGGCCAGCAGCGGTGAGCGCTGCGGTATATTCGAGCGCGAGATCGGGATCCGCGTTGGTAGGCAGTGAGAGCTCGTACTCTTTGACTGCGTCCGATGCGCGCCCGGCACTCATGAGCGCGCGCGCCAGCGCCGTGTGGCCGTTCGCATCGTGCGGAACGGCTCGCACGTAAAGCTGCAATGAAGCAATCGCTTCGCGCGCACGGCCGGCATCGAAGAGCATGCGTCCACGCGCGAGGTCGACCGCGATCAGATCAGGTTCCAATGCGCGCGCCCGGTCGTAGTCACGCTCGGCGTCTTTCCACTCTTTGTGCAGGCGGTGCAACTCGCCACGCTTGAGGTATAACGCGGCGTTGCGCGGCTCGCGTGTAATGGCGCGACTCACCGCCTCGAGCTGTTCGTGAATTCCTTCATGCCCGTACAGCGGCGCGGCTAGAAAGCAAACGATGGCGAGCGTGCGGCGCATGGCTATTGA
>DASPNA010000068.1:0-12824 GCA_035626775.1 Thermoanaerobaculia bacterium | reverse complement strand
TCGCGGCCGTGATCCGCAAATACGCGCCGGACATCGTGGCCATCAACGAGGCGCATCGCGGCACGTGGCAGGCGCGCTTCGGCGATCACACCGAGCAGCTTCGCCTGCTGACCGGGATGAACGTCGCGTTCGGCCAGAGCTACACATTCATGGGCGGCGACTTCGGCAACGCGCTGCTCACGCGCGGCGACATCCTGTCGACCGACGTTCACGAGCTGCCCGGCACCGGCGAGCCGCGTACCGTGCTCGAGAGCGTCGTGCGCATCAACGGCGGCATCGTGCAGCTCTACGTCACGCACACCACCGCCTGGGGGAGCATGAATCGCGAGCCACGCCGCGCGCAGCTCAACTGCATCCTGGCGCACGTGCGTACCAGTGGGCACCCATTCATCCTCGCGGGCGATCTCAACGCGCCGCCCGACGCGCCGGAGATGAAGGAGTTTCTCGCGCGCGACGGCATGCGCTTCGCCGGCGATCCGAAGACGCCCACGCATCGCGTGCTCGAGCAGCGGCTCGATTATGTGCTCACCGATCCCGGCTGGGTCGTGCGCAGCGCGCGCGTGCTCGACGACGGGCCCTCGGATCATCGGCCCGTATTCGTGGAGCTGACGCATCCATGAAAAAACAGCACGACGACAAGGACTGGTTCGGCGTCTGGTCTTCGCGCGGCACGACGTACGTGCGCATGCCGCTCATCGCCTTCATCGGCGGCCTCCTCGGCCTCGTCGTGATGGTGATCATCATCTGGTCGCTCACGCGCGAGCCCGACACGCGCCTGCGCGTCCGCGACCTCGGCGAGTTGGCCACGCTGATGCCGTCGCTGGTGGGCCTCACGCAGTCGAGCCTCGATCCCGGCAACGACGTGCGCATCCTGCAGAACGGCGACGGCTTCTTCCCGCCTCTGTTTCGCGAGATCGCGGCCGCGCGGCAGAGCGTCCATCTCGAGAGCTTCATCTGGTACGACGGCAAGCTCACGAAGCAGCTCGCGCCTCTGCTCGCGCAGAAAGCGAAGCAAGGCGTCGAAGTGCGCATCCTCGTCGACGCCTCGGGCGGCAAAGACCTCAAAGACGAGATGAAGAAGATGCTCCTCGACGCCAGTGCGAAGGTCGCGCACTTTCACCCGATCCGCATCAGCAACCTCGGTCGCCTCAACAATCGCGACCATCGCAAGCTGATCATCATCGACGGACGCATCGCGTACACCGGCGGCTACGGGTTCGCGGACGAATGGACCGGCAACGCGCAGGACAAGAAGCATTACCGCGACACCGGCCTGCGGCTCGAAGGACCGGTCGTGCATCGCCTGCAGGCCGCGTTCTCCGAAAACTGGATTGAGGAAACAGGCGAGATCCCCGCGGACGACAAGTTCTTCCCGCACCTCGCACCGGTGGGAACGACGCCCGCGCACGTCGCGTACACGTCGCCGACCGGCAGCATCTCGTCGGTGCAGATCCTCTACTACCTGGCCATCAAGGCGGCGCGGCGCGAGATCATCATTCAGAATCCCTATCTGCTCCCCGACCGCGCCGCGATCGCCGCGATCGAGGAAGCGGTCGCGCGCGGCGTCGACGTGAAAATCATGGTTCCATCCGACGACGCCACCGACAACGCCATCGTGCAGCACGCCAGTCATCATCACTTCGGCACGCTGCTCAAGCGCGGCGTGAAGATCTGGGAGTACGACCGCACCCTGCTGCATCAGAAAGTGATCGTGATCGACGGACTGTGGTCGAGCGTCGGCTCGACGAACTTCGACGACCGTTCGTTCCAGCTCAACGACGAGATCAACGTCGGGATGCTCGACGCGCGACTCGCGGCGGAGTTGCGCGCGGCGTTCGCGGCCGACCTCCGTTACGCGAAGCAGCGGCACTTCAAGGAATGGCAGGACCGCTCGCTTTGGCACAAGGCGGTGGACGGAGTGGCATACTTGGGGCGCTCTCAACTGTGATCGCCTGAACGATGGCTACGCTGCCCGCCGAAGGCCGCTGGTCGCTCCGGCTGCTGTCGGATGACGACTTCAAGGGCGCGCTGGAGTTCCTGCAGCGCGATCCGCTGATTAATGTCTACCTGATCTCGCGGCTGCTCGAGGAGCGCACGCTCGCGGCGACGCAGATCGCCGTAGTGCGCTACAACGGCGTGATCGTGCTGGTGGCGTCGCTGGCGACGAACATCGTGCTCGCCGGCGATCCGTCGATCTCCGAGGACATCACGGAGTGCGCGGTGGCGCTGGTGGCGGATCGGATCCTGACGCGCATGCTGCCGGTGCGCGCGATCATCTCGCCCGCGATGCTGGTCGAGAAACTGTGGAACATCATCGGCCTGCGCATCGACCCGCCGACGGTCGTGCGCATGAACCAACCGATCTACGCGCTCAGGAAGCGAATCGACTATCCCGACCTGACGGTTTCGCGCTACTCGATGCTTCGCGATCTCGATCAGCTCGTGCCTGCATGCGCGGCGATGCATCGCGAAGAAGTCGGGATCGATCCGATGGAGCGCGACGCGGGCGGCTATCGCGAGCGCATCCGCGAGCTGGTCGAGAAGAAGCGCTCGGTCGTTCGATTGCTCGACGGAGTGATCGTCACGAAATGCGAGTACTCGGCGGTTACGCCGGACACCGTGCAGCTCATGGGCGTATGGACGCATCCGAGCTACAGGCGCCGCGGCCTCTCACGCGAGTTGTTGCGCGAGGTGTGCGGACATCTCTTTCACAAAGGGAAGACCGTGACGCTGTTCGTCAACGACTTCAACCGTCCCGCGATCGCGCTCTACGAGTCGCTCGGGTTCCAGCAGATCGGCATGAACAGAGCGCTCATCTGGTAGCAACTCGCGATGCGGATCTGGTAACTCCGTCAGGCGCGGTCATTGCACAAATCGCCAATATCCGCAGCAAATGCGGACATGCGTGCAGGGCGCGCCGGGCCGGGCTTCACGGCGTTCGCCGGAGGTAGAAATGCCGGAGACAGGCGTAGTGAAGTGGTTCAACAACGACAAGGGGTATGGCTTCATCAAGCGGAACACCGGTGAGGACGTGTTCTGTCATCACTCCGCGATTCAGGCGTCGGGTTACCGCACCCTGAATGAAGGTGAGCGCGTCGAGTTCGACGTCAAGCAGGGGCCGAAGGGACTGCAGGCCGAGAACGTCCGCCGGATGGAAGGCGGACACGACGAGCGCGAAGCCGTCTGACCCGAACGGCCGGGCCACCCCAGCCCGGCCATCCCGACCTCACTCCTCGGTCGGCTGCTGAATGCGCGCGGCGAAGAACGCGCCGAGCGCCCCGCCTATCGCAACGGCGGGAAGCGCAACGCCATAACCTTTGAACGAGAGCAGCAGCGCGGCAACGCCACCGGCGGCGAGGAAAAGGGCTCGTAACGCGTAATCGCGGAAGTCGTATCGCATGTTCGTGAATGGCGGCTTGGACGACCGCCAGGTCGCGGATTGTACACCTGCGTACAACCGCGAGCTCGTGCGAGGGATCACATCCGTGCCGGGACGGGAATTCCCAGCAGCTCCAATGCTCGCACCATCGTCACACGGAACACTTCCGCGCATACCGCACGCCGCTGCCGCTCGGCCGCGTCCTTCTCCGGCAGGATCGGATACTTGTGGTAGAAACTGTTGAACTTCTGGGCCATCTCCAGCAGGTACTGCGTCACCACCGAGAGCTCCAGTGAATCAACCGCGCGGCGAATCGCGCCCGGCAGTTCCGCGCTGAGCTTGACCAGTTCCCACATCTCGTCTGTGAGCCCCTGATTCAGCGTCAAGTCGTCGACCGCGTTCTCCTCGATGCGGGGATCGACGCCGCGCTCCTTCATCTTCCGGAAAATGTTCTGCACGCGCACGGTGGAGTACTGCAGATAAGGCCCCGAGTCGCCTTCGAAGCGCAGCGCCTCGTCGATGTCAAACGCGATCACTTTGTTGCGCCCGAAGCGGAGCATGAAGTAGCGGAGCGCGGCGATCGAGACCTGTTTGCCGATCTCGACAGCTTCACTCGAGTCGAGGTCTTCCGCGTTGGCCTGTACTGCTTCCGTCGCCTTGCGCTCGAGCTCGTCGAGCATGTCATCCGCCTTGACGCCGAAGCCTTTGCGGCCCGACATTTCGACGTACGCGCGTTTCGCGTCCTCGTCGGAGATCTCCATCCCCAGCGCCTTCGCGGTCGCCGGCGTGAGCGCGACCATCTCGTATGCGAAGTGAATCGACGCATCCGCGCCCTTCACCCCGGCCACCTGCCGCACGCCCTCCTTCACCACCTTCTGCAGGTACGCCTGGCGTGAGTCGATCACGTTCACCACGCGCGTCGCGCCGCCGAACTTCGGCGCGCTTGCATCGCCGTCGCCGGCGTGCGTGGTTTCCCAGAGCGGATAGACGAAAGGGAACTTGCGGTACTCGAACGTGCGATCGAGCATGCCCAGCTTCCAGAGCTGATACGCGATGTCCTTGCCGGTGTACGTGACGGTGCCGTTGGAGCGGACGAGGATTTTGTCGGGCTCGTTCATGCCGGCGAACTGCTCCGACTCATCGAGCTTCATGACCCAGCAGCCCTTGTGCTTCCCCTCCGTCTCGTAGATCACGGCGCCGGACTGCTTGAGCAGCTCGAACGCGCGGTCCCAGAAATGGAGATGGATGATGTCGCTCTCTTTCGGCAGGAGGTCGTACCGGATGCCGAGGCGGAGCATGGTCTCGAGATGGCGGCGGACGATGGCGCGCGCGATCACCACCGCCATCGTCGCGGTGTCGCCTTCCTGCTGTTCGATCGCGTGCAATGTTTCGCGGCGCCACTCCACCGACTCGGGATGATCGGCGTAGTACTGCGCCATCTTCGAATAGACGTCCCAGCAGACGTAGTCGAAACGTTCGTTCGTCTCGATGAGCTGTTGCACGTCGGCGAGGCTCTTCTGTTCCAGGCGTTCGAAGGCGACCACGACGTCCGCCACCTGCACGCCCGTGTCGTCGATGTAGTTCTGCGTCTCGACGCGATCGCCCAGCCATTTCGAGCAGCGCACGTACGTGTCGCCGAGGACGGCATTGCGGAGGTGACCGATGTGCGCGGCCTTGTTCGGGTTGATGTTGGTGTGCTCGACGATGACGCGCTCGCCCGACGGAGGCGGCGGCAGCATCACGCGGCGGAAATGTTCGGCCGTGAATGCGCCGCGGTCGAAGCGGAAGTTGAGATAGCCCGCGCCTTCGACGGATACCGAGGCGACCAACGCTGGCAGCTCCATGCCGCTGCTCAGCTGTTCCGCGATCTCCCGCGGCTTGCGCTTGAGCGCCTTCGCCAGTTCCAGCGCGATCGGAGTGGCCAGATCGCCCATGTTCAGCTTCGGCGGCGTCTGCAGCACGACGCGCTCGACGGGATGGCCGAAGAGCGCGAGCGTCCGCGATTTGAGGGTTTCTGTGAGTTGTTCGAGGATCGATTCGAGAATCATGTTTTGGTTTACTCCGCACGACAGTGTGTCGCGTCGTTCCACAACCGCAGCACCCAGCGGTCTCCGCGCCAGACGAAGACATTCATCGCCGCGTTGTCCTGCGCGAAACTGCGCGACGTCATCACAGGCACATCGAGCAACGCCGTTGCGGCGATGCGGATGGCCGTGCCGTGCGTCACCACGACGGGACGGTCACTATTGATTTTCGCGAACGCGCGCTCGAGACGGCGCCGCACATCCGCGTGCGACTCGCCATCCGGACACGGCGCCTCGGCATCGTTGATCCAGCGCTGATACAACGGTTCGTCATCGCGCCGCACTTCGAGGAACGAGCGACCTTCCCAGCCGCCGTAGCTCATCTCGCGCAGTTCATCGAGCTGCGTGATCGGCAGTCCCGTGGCCGCGGCGATCGCCTCGGCCGTCGCTAGCGCGCGGCCGAGTGGCGACGAGTAAAGCGCCGTCGGTTTCAACGACGCGATGCGCTCAGCCAGCCGCTGCACCTGCGTCTGCCCAGTTTCGGACAACGCACTGTCGTTCCACCCCTGGGCGATGCCGGCGACGTTGTCGACGGTCTGTCCATGCCGCACGAGGATGAGCTGCCTCACGAGCGAGTACCTCGGAGTACCTCGGAGTTCCTCGGAGGAGGAGAAGCAATCCGCGCCGAGTCAAGCTCCTCCGAGGTACTCCGAGGTACTCCGAGGTACTCCGAGGTACTCCGCGAAACCGCGTTCACGTGGCCACCGCGGCCGGATCAGGCACGAGCAGCGAATCGGCGGTCATCTCCGGCGGCTTCTCGAGTCCGAGGATGGTGAGGATCGTCGGCGCGACGTTCGACAGTACGCCGCCGCCGCGGAGCACACCGAATCGTTTGTGCGCGTCGAAGAGGATCAGCGGCACCGGGTTAGTCGTATGCGCCGTGTGCGGCTGGCCGGTCTGCTCGTCGAACATCAGCTCGCAGTTGCCGTGATCGGCGGTGATGAGCGCGACGCCGTCGACGCGTTCCGTCGCGGTGAGAATGCGATCGACCGCGACGTCGGTGTCATGGACCGCCTTCACGGCCGCGTCCATCACACCGGTGTGTCCGACCATGTCGGGATTGGCGATGTTCATGATGATCGCGTCGTACTTTTTCGAGTCGATGGCCTCGACGACTTTGTCCGTCAGCTCGTGGACCGACATCTCCGGCTTGAGGTCGTACGTCGCCACTTTCGGCGACGGCACGAGGATGCGGTCTTCGCCCGGAAACTGCGTGTCCGAGCCGCCGTTGAAGAAGAACGTGACGTGCGCGTACTTTTCCGTCTCCGCGATGCGCAACTGCTTCAGACCGGCACGTGACAGCACTTCTCCGAGGTTGTTCCAAATCGCGACCGGAGGATAGAGCACGGGCAGATCGAACTTCTCGTGATAGCGATTGATCGTCACGAGCCGTACCTTCGGATGGACGGCGCGTTCGAAAGGCGTGAAGTGCTCATCCTTGAACGCGATCACGATCTGGCGCATGCGGTCGGCGCGGAAATTGGTGAAGATCAGCGCGTCGCCGTCTTCCACGCGGCCGATGTGCGCCCCTTCTTCGGTGACGACGGAGATCGGCTCCATGAACTCGTCCGTCACGTTCTGGCCGTAGAACCGGCGCATCGTTTCGAGTGCGTCCTTCGTCTCGGTGCCGACGCCGAGAGTGAGCAGGTCATAGCCGCGCTGGACGCGCTCCCAGCGATGATCGCGATCCATCGTGAAGTAGCGGCCGACGACCGTAGCCAGGTGCGCGTTGGGCTTGTCGCGGATGTGCTCGAGCAAACGTCCGAGGTACGTCTCCGCTGATTTCGGCGGCGTGTCGCGGCCGTCGAGGATGGCGTGCACGAATACGTTTTTCGCGCCGAGCTCGAGCGCCGCGTCGATGAGGCCGTGCAGATGTTCCTGCAGTGAATGCACGCCGCCATCGGAGAGCAAGCCCGTAAAGTGCACGTTGCGCGCGTTCTTCACGGCATCGGCGAAGGTCGCGTTCTGCAGCAGCTCGCGATGCGCGATCGATTTGGAAATGCGCACGATGTCCTGATCGACGACGCGGCCCGCGCCGATATTCAGGTGCCCAACCTCCGAGTTCCCCATCTGCCCCTCGGGCAACCCGACCGCGAGACCCGACGCTTCGAGCGTGGTCCACGCGTGATCGCGATAGAGAGAGGTGAAGCGCGGTGTGTCGGCCGCGGCGATCGCGTTGTGCTCCCGTTCGCTGCGACAGCCGAAGCCGTCGAGGACGATCAGGATCAGGAAAGGGCGCTCGGCCATGGGCCGGCGAAGATACCAAAAATCAGGAAGCGGCGGCCTTCTCGCGCTTGAAGACCATGCCGATGTGATCCGTCGCGCCGGTCTTGAAGTTGATGGAGGTGATGCTCACCAGCTCCCACCCTTCATCGCCGAGACGGTTGAGCTCTTCGGCACGCCGCGGATCCATCGAATAATTCTCCGACCGGACATTGATGATCTTGTATTCCCAGGTCTTCATGGTCCGTGGCTCTCCCCCTCCCGGTAGCTGATGCGGGCGCAAGTGTAAACCGAATTGAAAATTGAAAATCGAAAAATAGGGAAGAGCTCGCGGCCCCTCCCCCCGTTTTTCAATTTTCAATTTTCAATTTTCAATTCCGCTTCTCCAGGCCACTGCCTCCGCTGGAAAATCCGTGATTACCCCATCGCATCCCAACTCACGCAAGCGCTCCCAGTCATGCCGCCGATTGGCCGTCCACGGCATCACGCGAATGCCGCGCGCCTGACATGACTCGACGAGCTCGCGATCGACGTAGCGGATTTGCGGGAAGCACCAGTCGGCGCCGAGGCGGGCGGCGTAGTCGGCGGTGTCAACGAGATAGCCGTCGATGGTGATGCCGAGCGGGATGGTCGCGCCGCGGCGGCGCATCTCGCGGATGATGGTGTGATCGAACGAGGAGATGATGATGTTCGGCCACTCGCTGACCATCGTGAGGATCGTTTCTTCCCAGCGCGCGCGTTTCACTTCGAGCACCATCATTCCGCGACCGGCGAACGTGGAGAGAGCGTCGAGGCGATCGATGACCGCGCCGCGTTCCGCGCATTGCGTGAACGTCAGCGATTCGATGTCCTCCTCGCGCAACTGATCGTCGTGAAAGAGCACGGCCGTGTGATCGAAGAGCAGCCGCAGGTCGGTCTCGAAGCCATCCGCGCCGGCGCGCAGCGTCTCCTCGAAAGACGCGAGTGTGTTCTCGGGAAATCGTTTCGGGCTGCCGCGATGCCCGAGGATCAAAAAGTGATCGGCTGCAGGTCGCATCTTCTTGTCCGCACTCCACCGCCGTGGTAGCTTGCTCGCATTCAGCGGAGCCAGATCAATGCCGAAAAAGATCCTTCTTGCGGATGACAGTATCACCATTCAGAAGGTCGTCGAGCTGACGTTTTCCGACGGCGATTACGAAGTCACGGCGGTCAACAACGGCGCGAAAGCGGTCCAGAAACTCGCTGAGATGCGGCCGGACATCATCCTCTCCGACATCATCATGCCGGAGAAGAATGGATACGAAGTCTGCGAGTACGTGAAGTCGCATCCCGAGTACCGCAACATCCCGGTCGTGCTGCTCACCGGCACGTTCGAGCCCTTCGATCCCGATCGCGCCGAGAAGGCGGGTTGCGATGCAGTGGTGACGAAGCCGTTCGAGTCGCAGAGCCTCATCCACAAAGTCGAAGAGCTGATCTCGCAGTCGCAGCAGTCGAGTCAGAACAGCGCGGCGAGCACGGTGGCCGTACCGATCGCGCAGCCCGCGGCGCCGTCGCCGTGGATGGAAGAGCCGCCCGCCGCGCCGGAGCCGTTCACGCACGACGCCGACATCTTCGGCGCCGCACCTCCGCAGTCGACGACCGAGATGCCATTCGAAGTGCCGCAGGCCGCGCCGTCATTCGGTTCGGATACGCCGTTCGGTGAAGAAGCTTCGGGCGGCGATGCCTTCGCCGGCGAGACGCGCGCATTCCCGCGCATGAGCTTCGAGGACATGCAGCAGATGGCCTCCGCGTCGTCGCCGGAAGCGATGCCGGTGCCGGAGCCATCACCGTGGGACGAGCCGGCATCGACGCCATCGTTCAGCGATTTCGCGGCGCCCGCGCCGGAGCCGGAACCGGAGCCGATCGTGGCGACGGAGCCGGAAGCCGATCCATTCGGTGCGTCCCCGGCCGCGGAAGAGTTCAGCAGCGAAACGCGCGCGATCCCGAAGATGACCATCGAAGAGCTGCGTGAGCTCGCGGCGCAGTCCACGCCGCAGCCGGAACCGCCCGCGCCGGAGCCGACGCCCGCCCCGTCGCCGTGGGACGAGCAGGAAGCGCCCGCGTTCGGCGGCGAGACCCGCGCGTTCCCGAAGATGAACTTCGACGACTTCCAGCAGCAGCCCGCCGCGGAATCGTCCGCCGCTTCGTGGGAAGCGCCGCCAGCATGGGAACCGCCGGCCGAGCCTGCGTGGGAAGCGCCTGCGTTCACGCCTGCGCCGGAGCCCGCGGATTCGCCGTTCGCGTCCGAGGGCGCGTCGCCGTTCGGTGAAGAGGAAGCGCCCGCGTATGCGGGCGAGACGCGTGCGTTCCCGAAGATGAACTTCGACGACTTCCAGGGAATGACCGCGACGCCGGAGCCGGGACCGGAGCCCGAGGTCGAAGCCGCTCCCGTCGAGTCATTCGCGTCGCCGATCGAAGAAGAAGCGACGCCGGACGAGATCCCAGCGGGCTTCAGCGATCAGCCGATGCCGGAGGAGATGCCGTTCTCCGCGCAGGCAGAAACGCCCGCGGAAGAGCCATCCTGGCTCGCTGCTGGTGCGAGCGAAGCGGCTGAAGCGGAAGCCGAGCCCGAAGAGCCGGCGGCCGCCTTTGCGCCACCGCCTCCGCCACCACCCGCGCTCGCGCCGGAAGCGCCGCCGATGGCGATCTCGGCGCGTAGCGAGTCCGCCGATCTCACCGACGAGCAGGTTGATCGCATTGCCCGCCGCGTCGTGGAGCTGCTGTCGGATCAGGTGGTGCGCAACATCGCGTGGGAGGTGATCCCGGACCTCGCGGAGATGGTGGTCAAGGAGCGCATCCGCCAACTGGAAGCAGAGGCCTAGCTCCCCGCGCGTGAAGATCTACACCCGCACCGGCGACCTCGGGCAAACCTCGCTCTTCGGCGGTGCACGCGTTGCCAAGAGCGATCCGCGCATCGAAGCCTACGGCACCGTCGACGAGCTCACCTCGCACATCGGCGTCGCGCGCACGACGCCGCTGCCGTCGGATGTCGACGCAATCCTGCATCAGGTGCAGATCGACTTGTTCGAAGTCGGCGCGCACCTCGCGTCGCCCGGCACGAGCCGCTTTCCAGGCGTCGATGCGACCCGCATCGAAGAGCTCGAGCGCGCGATCGATGCGATGGAAAAAGAGCTCGTGCCTCTGACGACGTTCATTCTGCCCGGTGGTTCATCGAGGGCGGCGCATCTGCACGTGGCGAGAACCGTGTGTCGCCGCGCGGAACGACTGGTGGTCGCGTTGCAGGATGAGACGCCCGCGACGATCTCGACGATTGCGTATCTGAATCGCCTGTCGGATTACCTCTTCGTCGCGGCGCGGTTCGCAAACAAACGCGCGGACATCGAAGACGTGCCGTGGAAAAGATAACCCCGCCATCGAAGCGACGGGCTCTCAGCCCGTCGTGGTGGCCGAGTGGACGGGCTGAGAGCCCGTCACTTCGGATCAGGTTGGTCGGGGCAAGAGGACTTGAACCTCCGACCTCACGGTCCCGAACCGTGCGCTCTACCAGGCTGAGCTATGCCCCGACGATCCGATCAAGCAGCCGCGAAGGACTCGCGGCGAAGGCGCGGATTCTAGTGATTTCGATCCGAGCGGTCAAACTAACGGCAGACCCCGCAGGTTCATTCCGCGAAAACACGAACTTGTGAACGCGGAATCGCTTCCGCGGGCGCCCCGTTGCGAACGTCGAAGGGAGCACCACCCATGAAACGACTCACTCCGATGCTGGCGCTGCTCGCGCTGACGATCCCGGCGTCCGCGCAGGAGCAGCCGCGCACGTTCGATGAACGGATCGACGTCAACGCCGTACTCCTCGACGTCATCGTCACCGACCGCAAAGGCAACCACATCCTCGGCCTCGGTCCCGACGACTTCATCATCAAAGAGAACGGCGTGCAGCAGAACGTCGACTCGGTCGACTACTTCACCAACCGCCGCCTCCTCGATCAACGGGAGGAACAGGCGCCGTTCAAAGTCGAGCGCGTGCGCGAAGAGCGCTACTTCATCTTCTTCTTCGACAAGCCGACGGAGCCGTCCGCGCTGTTCGACGATCTGACGCGCGCGCGCCTCTCGGTCAAGCGCTTCCTCGAAACGGAAATGCAGGACACGGATCTCGTGGCCATCGTCGGACATGACGTCCGCCTCAAGGTGTACAGCGACTTCACCAGCGACAAGAAACAGCTCGCGCGTGCGACCGATCAGGCGATGCTCTTCGGCCGCGGCCTGACGAAAGCGCCCGCCGGCGACGGCCCGTCGATCCTCCGCAACGTCGACGGACTGATCGACGACACCGGTACGGTCTACGAGGCGCTCGACGCGCTCGCGGACAGCGTGCGGTCCATCCGCGCGCGCAAGAATCTCGTGCTGTTCTCACCCGGTATCGCCACCCGCGATGAGCGTGTGATGGCGGGCGGCATGCTGTTGAGCCGCAGCCGCTACCTCGATCCCGCGCTCGAGTCGCTCAATGCGTCGAACGTCTCGGTGTACGGCGTGCAGTTGCAGCGCGACGTCGACTCGTCGCCGTACTTCCACCAGCGTCTCGACGAGCTTTCGTCCGCGACCGGCGGCCGTTACTTCCGCCTAAACGTCAGCTTCAACCCGGCGCTGCAGAAGATCGAGCAGACGAACAACGGCTATTACCTGCTCAGCTATCGCTCGCCGCACGCGAAGGGCGAGAAGGGCTTCCAGAAAGTCGAAGTAGACGTGAAGAACCGCGAGTTCAAAGTGATCTCGCGCCCCGGCTATTCGTTTGGCTCATAAGTCCGCAGCGTGACGCGCTCGCCCGGCACGAGCTGGGCGAGCTTCCACCGCTCCGACGTGATCACGGTCATCGGCTGCAGATAGCCGCCGGTGATCGGGTGATCCGGCCCCATCGCCACGAGCGATCCATCGGGATGCAGTTGGATGGTCCCGCACTGCATGCCGATCGAACGGAGATCGGCGGGGACGTCGATCTCGAGCTTTTGCAGCGGACGCAATCGGATTCCTACGCGATCGAGTTGTGGCGTGACTTCGCATTCGAGGTCGCGGATGCCGATGGCGTGAGGACCGGCGATCGCGAGGACCTGGTTCCTCGGAGTACCTCGGAGTACCTCGGAGTTCCTCGGAGGGGTTGCCGCGTC
>DASPNA010000067.1:0-37831 GCA_035626775.1 Thermoanaerobaculia bacterium | reverse complement strand
GTCGTTCGCAATCCGGAGTTCCCGGCGTCGGAAGTCGATCGCGAGAAGAAGCGTCACCTCGACGCGCTCGCGCAGCAGAACAACAACCCGAACGTCGTCGCCGGCCGCGTACGAGCGATGCTCGCGTTCGGTGCGGATCATCCGTACGGACGCCCGAATCAGGGACTGCCGTCGACGGTGCAGAAGATCGAGCGCGCGGATCTCGCGTCGTATCACCAGACCTACTTCAAGCCGGGCTCGTCGTCGCTGACGTTCGTCGGCGACATCACCATGGAAGACGCGATGAAGGCGGCGAATGCCGCGTTCGGATCGTGGCCGGCGGGCAGCGCCCCCGCGATCACGATTCCGGCACCGCGTCCGGCGCAGCCGGGCCGCGTGTATCTCGTCGATCGCCAGGATGCGGCGCAGACGGTGGTCTCGCAGATCATGCCGGGACCGAAGCGCAGCGTCGATGACTATTACGCGTTCCGCCTCGTCGATGCAGTGTGGGGCGGCGGCGGCTTCGGCACGCGCCTCAACCTCAACCTGCGCGAGAACAAGGGCTACTCGTACGGCGTGTTCTCGAACATGGCCAACTACACCGACTTCGGCATGTGGTGGTCGTCGGGCGGCGTGCAGACGGACAAGACCAAGGAGTCGGTGGTCGAGTTCGTGAACGAGATGAACAATCTCGCCGGCGCGAAGCCGATCTCGCAGGCCGAGCTCACGACGGCGCAGCAGGGCCGCGTGCGCGGCTACTCGCAGCAGTTCGAATCGCTCGGCCGCGTGGCCGGACAGATCGCGACGCTGTGGTCGCAGAACCTGCCGATGACCGAGTTGCAGCGCGAAGTGGACGTCACCGCGTCGGCGACGATGGAGCAGGTGCAGGCGGCCTCGAAGAGGTACGTCGCGCCGGACAAGCTCTCGCTGCTCCTGGTCGGCGACCTCGCCAAGATCGAACAGGGCGTCCGCTCGCTGAACCTCGGCGAAGTGGTCATCCTCGACGTCGAAGGCAAACCGGTCCCGAAGAAGTAAGTTCCCCCCTCACCCCCAACCCTCTCCCTCTCGGGGGAGAGGGTTGGGGAGGGCGACGGCGGGCTCGCAAGGGCCCGCCTTTTGCGTTTGCTGCAAACCATGAAAATCCTCGTGACGGGCGGTACCGGAGTGATCGGTGAAGGCGTCATCCCTGAGCTGATCGCACGTGGACACACCGTGCGACTCCTCTCCCGACACGCGAAGGAAGACGCGAAGCAGTGGCCGGGCGCGGAGCCGTTCGAAGGCAACGTCGCCGAGGCGTCGTCGCTTCGCGGTGCCGCTTCGGGATGCGACGCTGTGCTGCACATCGCCGGCATCGTCGTCGAGAACCCGCCGGACGTGACATTCGCAGCCGTGAATGTCGGCGGAACGAAGAACCTGCTCGAGGAAACGCAGAGCGCAAACGTGAAGCGGTTCGTGTACATCTCCTCGCTCGGTGCGGAACGCGGCTCGTCCGACTATCACCAATCGAAGCGCGAAGCGGAAGCGCTGGTACGGGAGTCGGCGCTCGACTGGACCATCGTCCGTCCCGGCAACGTGTACGGACCGGGCGACGAAGTGATCTCGCTCATTCTCAAGATGGTGCG
Organism: Thermoanaerobaculia bacterium; assembly: GCA_035626775.1. Taxonomy (GTDB): domain Bacteria; phylum Acidobacteriota; class Thermoanaerobaculia; order Gp7-AA8; family Gp7-AA8; genus QHVT01. The sequence goes on along the minus strand of DASPNA010000067.1, from coordinate 36,230 downwards.
CATGCTGCCGGCCGTGCCGGTGATCGACAACGGAGAACAGCAGTTTCAGCCGCTGTGGCACGAAGATCTCGCGAAGTTGCTCGCCGCTGTCGTCGAGCGCGACGATCAGACGCGCGCCGTGCTCGAAGCCGCTGGACCGGACATCACCACGATGAACGATCTCGTGCGGCGCTTTGCGGAGATCACGGGACGTTCGCCGATGCGCGTGCCGGTGCCGAATGCGATCGCACAGCTCACGGCGAAGATGACCGCGGTGCCGATCGACGAGAACAAGCTGAAGATGCTCGGCGAAGAGAACGTGATCCGCGGCGACAACGCGCTCGACCTCCTCGACATCGAAGGCACTCCGCTCGATCGCGGACTGCGCATGCTCGCTGACGCGCTGCAGGAGACGCTCCCCGAGGAGGGCGTGGGTGCGCTCGAGCACAAGCGTTTTGCGGCGGAGATCAGCGGCGCGCGGCACAACGCGGTATCGCTGATGACGCTCTTTCGCGAGCACGTGAACGAGCTGATGCCGATCGAATTCTCCGCCGAGCCGGGAGCACCGGATCGCGTCGAGAAAGGCGCGACCATGACCGGTGCGCTGCCGTTGCGCGGCAACTTTCAGGTGCGCGTCGAAGTGTCGGAGCCGGCGCATGTCGTGTTCGCAACGATCGAAGGCCATCCGCTCGCGGGCATCGTCGAGTTCACCTCGCGCGACACCGAACAAGGGGTCACGTTCATCGTCGACGTCTACGCGCGCGCGTCGAACTTCTTCGACTGGGTCGCCGCACGTACCGTCGGTGGGCCGGCGCAGAACGCGAACTGGCGCGCGCTCGTGCAACGCGTGATCGACGCGAGCGGCGGTACATCGGACGGCGTGCACGAAGAGAAAGAGAAGCTCAGCGAGGAAGAAGCGGCCGCGGTCGAAAAACGCGTGCGCGGAATCGTGCAGGATCGCAAGCGCGAAGAGACGACGGCTGGAGCGACGGGCTCTTAGCCCGTCGAACCTTCGACGACGGGCTAGGAGCCCGTCGCTCCAGATTTCCCGAACACGTTCTTCAACGCGCTTCGCGCCGCCCAGTACCCGCACATGCCATGCACTCCCCCGCCCGGCGGCGTGGAGCTCGAACAGATGAAGATGCGCGGATTCGGCGTGGAGTACGGATCCATCCGCGCGAACGGTCGCGTGAGGAACTGCGACATCGTGTTCGCGCCGCCGGCGATGTCGCCGCCGACGTAGTTCGCGTTGTGCTCCTCGTATTTCGCGGGACCGAACGTATGCCGCGCGAGGATCCGATCGCGAAAGCCCGGCGCGAAGCGCTCGATCTGCCGCTCGATGGCCTCGGTCGCGTCTCCGTCCCACGCATGCGGCACATGGCAGTACGCCCAGCCGGTGTGTTTGCCCGCGGGCGCGCGCGTCGCGTCGAACATGCTCTGCTGCGCGACGAGCACGAACGGCTTGTCGGTCATCTGTCCATAGAACACCGGCTTCTCATGCGCGGCGATCTCCTCGATCGTCCCGCCGACGTGCACCGTCGCGCTGCGCGCGCATTCTTCTGCCTTCCACGGAATCGGTCCGTCGAGCGCCCAGTCCACTTTGAACACGCCCGGGCCGTAGCGAAAGCGTCCGAGCTTGCGCACGTATGCGGCGGGTAACTCATCCGCCGCGATGTACGCGAGTTGGATCGGCGTCAGATCGAAAATCGCGATCGTCGCGGGCGGCAGATCGCGCATCGAGCGGACGCGCACCCCGGTTTTAATCACACCGCCGAGCGATTTCAGATAGCTCTCCATCGCGCGGATGATCGCGATCGAGCCGCCTTTCGCCGCGGGCCAGCCGGTCGTGTGCCCGGCCAGCATCAACGCGAGGCCGAACGACGCCGATCCCATTTTCTCGAGCGGGACGAACGAATGCGCGGATGAGCCACCGAGCAACGCGCGCGCGTGCGGCGTGCGGAAGCGCTTCGCGAGGTGCTTGGCCGAATGCAGTCCGAGGAGGCCGAAGCGCGCGAGCATGGTGGGATGCTTCGGCATCGGCAGCGCCAGGATCGGACGGAGGATCTCGTCGAACAGCTTTCCCGGCTCCTCCGCGAACGGCTGCATCAGCTTGCGATACGCGCCGGCGTCTTCACCGAGGCGCGACGCGGTGGCGTCGACGGAGAGCTCGAGGGTGGCGGCGGTACCGTCATCGAGTGGATGCGCAATCGCGGCCGGTGAATACGCCCATTCCAGTCCATGCTCGACGAGCGGCAAACCGCGCATGAATGGCGAGACCACGCTCATGGGATGAATCGCGGAACAGACGTCGTGATGAAACCCGGGCAGCGTCAGTTCTTCGGTGCGCGCGCCGCCGCCGATCGTTTCTTTCGCCTCCAGGACGCAGACGATAAAACCTTCGCGGGCGAGGGTGATGGCAGCGGCGAGGCCGTTCGGGCCAGAGCCGACGATGACGGCGTCGTAGTGCACGCGTTGCCGCGGGTTCATGGAAGGTGCCAAACGGGACCCGCTAAAACACTGAGTGGCGGCCGCTTGCCGGCGGCCGCCACTTTTTTTGAAATTCAGGGTAGGGATTTGATCTGCCCGGTCACTCCTAAGTCGGAGCTTTCCGAATGTACCTCATGCCACCCACCGAGGAACCGCGCCTGAACGTGACCAATGAGCTGGAGACTCTGTCGCTTTCGGACCGGCACCTCGACTACCTCGGACGCATCGTCCGCGAGCTCAATCCCGACATGCCCGCATCGATCGGGTTGCCCCATCTGATCCGCACGATCCTCGATCGCGTGGAGCAGAGCGGAGTCGACCTGACCGCTGCCAGCAGTGAAGAGGACATCGCACGCCTGGCGGCAGGACGTCTGCGCCAGACCCGGACCCGCCGCAGGACCCTTCGGCCTAGCGAGCGGACTTTTTCTTCGTACTCGTCAGCAGCTCGACGATCGTATCGATCGAGTCTGCCTGAGACAGATCGGTTCCGCTCTGGAAAGCGGCCTCGATCAGGCCGCGGATGATCTCCGCGCGACTGATTGCCTTGCCGTGCTTCAGACGGATGTCGATGGCCAGGCGATCGAGATAGGCGACATGACGGTCGAGCAGCACGACCGTGATCTTCGCCCAGGGCTCTGTGTGGACAATGGGACGACCGCGATTGCTCTTTGCCTGAGTCACACGCACTCCTGTTTGTTGAATTGTTGCGACCGGATCGGCGCAGTATAACGCCTCCCTCGGTCCTCGTCTATCTTTCCACCCCTGCCTAAAGCTGTCTCATATTGAACGGAACGAGCTTCGGCAGAGGGGGCCTCTGCACCCACAACTTCGCGATTCTTACACCGGACCTCTTGGGGGCGGACAGGAGGACTTCCTCCCATCCGCGCCAACCATCTTACCTGCTCACCTCGCAATGGCAACAGCAAAGGTGAAGGGAGGTCATCAGCCGTTGCCGACCGATCACAAGAATGCGCGCGTCACGAGCTCCTGCAGGCGCGCCTGCAACGCCGGCGCTTCTTTCGCCGCGTCGCCATAAAGCGAGACCCAGACCGCGGGTCTGCATTGTTCGCGGCCCGGCTCGATCTCGATGAGCAGAAATCCGCGGCCGAAGTTCGCGAGCGCGCCGCTGAAGTTCACCGGCGGCTTCGAAACGTCCGCGATCCCTTCGAAAATCGGTCCGCTGAAACGTTCGCCTTCGCCGACCAGCGGCACGCCGAGCGCCTCCAGCATGCGCGGAAATGCCTCCGCGCGCGTGAGCTTCACCACAGGATGCCGGAAGTACGCAACCGTGCGCGGCTCGCCGCGATGCTGTTCGAGATAGTTCTTGAGGATCGCGAGGAACGCGCGCCATCCGCCGTTGAGCGTCTCCAGCTCGTCGTCCCAGGCATCGGCGGCGAAGCCGGAGTGCACGATCCGCAGGACCGTCTCACCGCCCTTCGACTCGATGTAATAGTCGACGGCGAGTTTGCTCGGCGACGGATCGACGGCGCGCAGGTGACGGTTCGGCTCCCACACCTCGATCGGCGACTCCCAATCCATCCCCTCGCCGAACGACATCCACACTGCGCCACCCACGCCTGGGGTCACCCGCGCATCGAGCGTGAACCAACGTTTGATTTCCTCACCTTCGGAGATCGCGCGCCACACGGTCTCCGCATCGGCGTCGATGGTGATTTCTGCCTGAACGCTTTTCTGTTCGCTCATGTCGATCACCGCGTGAAGCGCGTTTCCGCAACGCGCACGTCCTTGCCATCCATCGTGAAGTAGAGCGTCATCAGATGTTCCTTCTCGCTCGGTTTCGTCCAGACGAAGTGGTAGTTGGTCTGCGTCATCGACGGCGGCTGCGCATAACTGCCGCGCAGCACGACGGCCTTCTGCGATTCGTCGTATTTGCCGGCGGCGGTGATGTAGTACGTGCCGAGCGTGTCGTAACCGACCAGCGTGTAGTCGCTCGTGCGGCGGTCAAAGCCGTAGATCGTGACTGACTCCGACGCGAGTGCGCCCTTGGTTTCCGCGGTGAACTGGAGGAAGCGTCCGCCGAGAATCATTTTTCCGGAACCGGTGCCGGTGCCGGTGGTCGGCTCGCCGGGACCGAACCAGAGCTTCGTCGTGACGTTCCAGGGGCCGCTCAGCTCCGCGATTCGCTCGTGCTCGGCGACCGGCTTCGCCATCTCGATGTAGTACGCCATCGGATCCGGCGGCGCCTTTTCCTGCGCGACCGCGCTCACCGCGATCAACAACAATCCAACAATGATCCTCTTCATGCTTCCTCCTTCTTTCCTCGGCCCGGATACGCCCCGACGACGAACTGCACGGGACGTCCGCCCGGCGTTTCATCGTCGTGATATTTCGCTACGAGTTTCGCAATCGCGTTCGCCAGCTCCTCGGTGAAATGCCGCCGATCCTCGGCCGTCGCGAACCGCACTTCGGTCTGCAACGCAAACGTCGCGACGCGTTTCTTCGCCTTCGCCGCGCGTTGTTGCAGCGATGCGAGATCGCGGATCATTTCGGACGCGAGGGCAATGAGATACGCGCTTGAAAAGTGGTCCTCGACCGACGTGCCATCGGCGGCCAGCGCGCCGAGGAGTTGCGGGTCGATGAGGTAGTGCGTCGCTTTCGCGCGGACGATGCGTTCCATGCAGTTGCCGACGCGCCGCTGTTCGACCTCCTCGAGGAAGCCGGCCTTCTCGAGCTCGCGGAGGTGATAGTTCACCTTCTGCCGCGCCAGGCCGAGCTGCCGGGCCACGGTGCTTGCGGATCCCGGCTCGCGCAGCGAGTCGAGGATGCGCAGCCGCATGGGATGGAGGATGGAGGAGGCGGCGGCGTGATCGAGCAATTCGAGCGGCACGGGCAGAGTGTCACGCCGACAAGAATATTTGTCAAGGACAGAATGATGTTCGGCGACAGTGTCCTACAGGTCAACGGCCGCGCTTCGGCAATCGCACGGTGAACACGGCTCCCCGCTCCTGGTTCGCCGCGCTGATGCGGCCGCCGTACGCCTGCACGATCGTGCGCACGATCGCGAGCCCGAGTCCCGTGTGTCCTCCGCTGTGACGCGACGACGCGTCCGGCCGGTGCGTGAAGAAGCGGTCGAAGATGCGGGTGAGATTCGCTTCCGGAATCCCCGGCCCCATGTCTGCCACGCGTGTGACCATATCCCCCTCCTCGGCGGTTACACTCACGGCGATCGTTGCGCCGGGCGGCGAGAAACTGAGCGCGTTGTCGAGCAGGTTCTCGAAGACCTGCGTGAGCCGATCATCGTTCGCGTCGACGACCAGCGGTCCTTCGCCGAGGTCGAGCTGAAAGCGAACGCGGTCGCCTTCGCGGAGACGGAAGCCTTCGACGATCCGCGTCAGCAGCGCACCGAGATCGACCGCTTCCGGCTCCTCGGTCGCGAGCCGCGCGTCGATCACCGTGATCTCGCGAACACCGGAGAGCAGGCGCTCCATCCGCGCAACCTCCTGCTCGATCACGCGCACGAAACGCCGCCGGTCGGCGGGATCGCTGACGTCGGCGATCATCTCGTTCGCATTGCGGATCGACGCGAGCGGGTTCTTGAGCTCGTGCACGACGTCGCCCGCGAACGTCTCGATGTAACCGACGTGCGCATCGAGTCTCCGCATGATCCGCTCGAGCGCGCGCGACAACTCCCCGATCTCATCGAGCCGCCGCGAGCCTTTGAAATGCGCGCCGCGCATCCGTCCGCGCCGGTCCAACACGGATCGTGCGTCGATGCGCAGTTGCCTGAGCGGCCGCACGATCGAGGTCGAGAAGAAGATGCTGATCAGGATCGCCACGACGAGCGACGCGATGAAGATGCGCATCACGCGCAGACGTACGACGTAAAAGTCCTGCAGGATCGCGAAGGTGCTTTTCGACGCCACCACCGCGCCGACCGTCCATCCGCCGACGACCACCGGCGCCATGCGGTACAGCGTCACGGAGCGCTGATTTTGCGCGGAGATCTTCTTTTCGAACTGTTCGCGGCCGCGCAGCACCGACGCGATCTCCGGTCCTGCGAGCCGCGAGGCATTCGCGTAGTAGTCGACTTCGAGCGGCTGCTCCGGCGGCCGCACGAGCCGAAGGAGTGGCCGCACGAGGAACGCGCCGATGCGATAGAGGATGTTGCGGCGATCGGTGCGCGGCGGACGTTGCGGCGCGGGCGCGACGATCTCGCGCGAATCGGCCACGACGCGGCCGGTCGAGTCGATCAGCCGCACGCGCAGGTCGTCGATCTTCGCGCGATGAATGACGTCCTCGAACGCATCTTCGTCGAGTGTGCCTTCGCGCGCGATCGACGCCGCGATCAACCGCGCGCGATGCGTCACGTCGCGAATCTCCGCCGTCTCCAGCCGCTCCTCGTACTCGCCGAGAAATAGGACGCCGGCGATGGGAAGGAACACGAGGACGATGTTGAACGCCAGGAGGCGGAAGGCGAGGCGGGAGGGGCGGAGCTTCATCGCTTCGCGAGTCTCAGACTCATTCCTCTTTCCACCGATACCCCAACCCATAAACGGTGTCGACCTTATCGAATGAAGCGTCGACTTCCTCGAACTTCCGCCTTACGCGTTTGATGTGGCTGTCGATCGTGCGATCGCTCACGTATGCGTCGTGCGGGTAGCCGTCCTGGTGGAGCTGCTTGCGCGTTTTCACGTGGCCGGGATGACGCACGAGCGCGTGCAGCATCATGAACTCGGTCACGGTGAGATTGATCGGCAGTCCTTTCCAGCGCACGGTGTAGCGTTGCAGGTCGAGCTCGAGATCGCCGAGGCGGACCGGCGCATCCGCCGCGGGGCGCGTGGCGCCGTGATCGATGGCCGCGCGGCGGAAGAGCACTTTCACGCGCGCGAGCAGCTCGCGCATCGAGAACGGTTTGCAGAGGTAATCGTCCGCGCCAATCTCGAGGCCGAGCACGCGGTCGAGCTCTTCGTCGCGCGAGGTGAGAAAGATGATCGGGATCGTGTCGGACATCGCGCGGACGCGGCGGCAGAGCTCGAGGCCGTCCATCTCCGGCATGGTGATGTCGAGGATCACCAGGCCCGGCAGCTTGTGCTGAAACGTGCGCCACGCTTCGAGGCCCGTGGCGTATTGCTCGACCGGATAGCCGTCGCGGCGCAGCGCGAAGGCCACGGTCTCGCGGATGTTGTCTTCGTCATCGACCACCGCGACGACGCTGTTCGCTGGACGCATGCCGTGATTGTAAGCGCGCGGTAAGCACGCGAACCGATCATCCAGCCGCCATGAAACGCGCGCTGAAAATTCTCACCGTCACCGCCTGTGCCATTGCCACGATCGTTCTCGTGGTGACGGCCGTCGTGCTCCTGCGCTGGGATCGGACGTTCGACGCGCCGTATCCCGACATTCACGCAAGTAAAGACCCGAAGGTCATCGAGCGCGGACGCTACATCGCCTTCGGTCCCGGCCACTGCGCCGGCTGTCACACCGACCAGTCGCTCGAGCCTGCGCTGAACGCGGGCCAGATGCCGCCGATGTCGGGCGGCCGCCGCTTCCGCCTGCCGTTCGGCACGTTGTACACGCCCAACCTCACGCCCGATCGCGAGACTGGCATCGGCCGCCGCAAAGACGGCGAGATCGCGCGCATCCTCCGTTACGGCGTGCGCGCCGATGGCCGCGCCGCGATGCCGTTCATGGAGTTCCACCACATGAGCGATGACGATCTGCAGGCCGTGATCTCGTATCTCCGTTCGCAGCCGGCCGTGCGCAAGGAAGTCGCGCCTCACCAGCTCACGTTCCTCGGCAAAACGATCGCGGCGTTCATCCTCAAACCGGTCGGCCCGAAGTCGACGCCGTCGAAAACAGCGCCCGCGGAAGAAGCCACCGTGGAACGCGGCGAGTACATCGCCAACAGCCTGGCCGGATGCGCGGGATGTCACACGAAGCGCAACCCGCTCGACGGCTCGTATCAGGCGGCTCGCTTCTCCGGCGGCATGGAGATGCCGATCGACGCGAAGCGGATGCTGGTCACGCCGAATCTCACTCCCGATCCGAAGACCGGACGGATCGCGTCGTGGCCCGAGGAGCAATTCGTGGGCAGGTTCGGCGCGGGTGTGGGCGTGGAAGGCACGCACATGCCGTGGAAGATGTACCAGCGCATGAGCAAGACCGATCTGCAGGCGATCTATCGCTACCTGCGCTCGCTCGAGCCGGTGCAGAACGCGACCGGTCCGTCGATCCAGGAACGGAGCAAAGGCTAACGCCGTTGAGTAGCGTAGCGCGAATGAGGGGTCCTCTTCGGCATTTGCCAATCCCTCATCCGGCCTTCGGCCACCTTCTCCCCGCAAGCGGGGCGAAGGCTGCTCCAATCGCGGTTCACCGTCTGCTACACACGCCGTTCGCGCAGATGTACGTCACGGTGCGCTCCGGGTCGGCCGCGAGCGCACCGACGAACGGCAGCGTCTTCACCATGCGATCGCGCACGGCGCCTTTGCGCGGCACGAAGACGACGCTGCGCATCGGCTCCCATCGATCATAAATCGCGCGCAGCGCGTCGCGCGTTTCGGGTGCGCGAGCATCGCCGATGACCACGATGATCGACGGCACGGTGTCGATCCCGGAACGCGAGCGCCACGTTTCGTTTCCGGTGAGCGCGCCGAGTCGCAGGAGGTTCATCGCCGCGATAGCGTTCGTCTCGTGGAAGAGCTCATCCTGTCGTTGCTGCAACGTAATCGCGAGCTCGAGCCACTTCACATCATGGCCGCTGTCGAACAAATCCAGCAGCCCCTGCACGAGCATCGCGTAATCCTCGCCTAACGCCGCGGTCTTCGTTTCGGTGCGGTACAGCGTCTTCTTTTTCGCGTCCCACAAACGCGTGGCGATGAGCGTGGCCGCCGACGTTGCGGCGTCGAGATACTTCCGCTCATCGAGCACCGCCGCGCCCCGCGCGAGCGCCGAGATCATCAGCCCGTTCCATCCGGTTACGCCGACTTCGCGAAACGGCGCTGGGCGTTTCTGCCGCACCTCGAGCAACTTCTGCAGCGGCGCAGCGAGCTCGTCGTAGGTCTCATGCAGGAACCGCGGATCCTCGAGCACGAGTCGCTCGCCGTCTTTCAGCGCGTAAAGCTTGAAGACTTTCGCGGCGTCTTCATGTCCGAGGAGGCGCGTGATCTCGTCGCGGGTCCATACGTAGAACGCACCTTCGGCAAACTCCGGCCCCTGCCCCGGCACGAGGCTGTGCGCATCCTGTGCGGACTGGATCAGGCGCTGTTCCCCCCTCACCCTGCCCTCTCCGCCTGAGGGGGGAGAGGGTTGGGCAAGGGGGGGAACGAGATCGCGCAGAGCTGCATCGAGCGTCGTGCGCGCGACGTGCGCGAAGTCGGGATCACGCGTGACCTGCCAAGCATCGAGATACGCACGTGCATACAGCGCCTGATCGGACAGGATCTTTTCGAAACACGTGTCGCAGCGATGGAACCCGCCGCCGAGTTGATCACGCCGCGGACCGGCGGCCAGCGCGCGCAAGGCATCCGGCGGAAGATTACGAATCGAAGTCGGTTCGCCAGCCGGCTTCGCTTTCGCGATGTTCGCTTTCGCTTCGGCGATCACCGCCGCGCGCTCGTGCGCCCAGCGGTTCGCGTTGATGACCAGCATGCGATTCAGCTCAGCCGTGGTCATGAATCGCGCGCCGGCGAACGGTTCGAGGTCGGGCGTGAGGATGAGATTCACCGGCCAGCCCTGGCCACTCTGCAGCGCCTCGTACGCCTCGGCCGCATCCGGATATTCGATCCGATCCAGCAGCACCGGCACAAAGTACGCGTTGAGCGCCTCGGCATTCTCGCCGTGCAGAAACGCCTCGCGGTGCATGCGGTGGCAATCCCACGATGCCGCGAAGCCGATGGAGACGAAGAGCGGACGCTTCTCTTTCTTCGCGCGCTCGAAGGCTGGCTTGCCCCACTCGAGCCAGCGAACGGGACCCGCGGCGCGATCGGTGACGTAGCGCGTCGTCGCGGTCAATGAGAACGCGAACGACAACAGGAGCACCAGGGAAAGGCTGCGGACCATGCGCAACGGGGAACACGAATGGTCCAACGCGTCATCCCGGAACGCCGGCGTCCGGCGCCACCCCCCGCGGCGGGACGCCGCCAGGCCAGCCGGCGGGACGCCGGCGTTCCGCTTAGCGCGTGGTCTCGGATCCCGTGGGCGCGAGCACTTCGCCGGTGTAGTACTTGCCGTCCGTCGATGCCAGGAACACGTACGACGGCGCGATCTCGGCCGGTTGCGCGGGACGTCCCCAGTACGTGTCCTTGCCGAACTTCTTCACGTGCTGCTTGTCCATCGTGGCCGGGATGAGCGGCGTCCAGACCGGACCGGGAGCGACGCAGTTCACGCGAATCCCCTGCTCCGCGAGGCTCTGCGCGAGCGCGCGCGTGAACGTGTGGATCGCGCCTTTCGTCGCCGAGTAATCGATCAGCCCCGCGTTCCCTTTCATCGCTGTCACCGAGCCCGTGTTGAGAATCACGCCTCCGCTCTTCATGTGCGGCAGCGCGGCCTGCACCATGAAGATGTAGCCGTAGATGTTCGTGCGGAACGTGCCGTCGAGTTGCTCTTCCGTAATGTCGAGAATCGAGTCCTGCTCCTGCTGGTACGCGGCGTTGTTGACCACGATGTCGAGCCGGCCGAACGTCTTCGCGGCGCGGTCGACGAACTTCTTGCACGCTGCGCGTTTCTTTACGTCGAAGCGCTCGACCACACAACGCCGCCCCGCGTCTTCCACCCAGCGCGCGGTCTCTCGCGCGTCTTCATCTTCTTTCTCCGACAGGTACGCGATCGCGACGTCCGCACCTTCGCGCGCGAACGCGATCGCCACCGCCCGCCCGATGCCGCTGTCGCCGCCGGTGATGACGGCCGCGAGACCTTCGAGCTTGCCGCTGCCTTTGTAATCTTTCTCGCCGTGATCCGCTTTCGGCGCCAGCTTGCGCTCGACGCCCGGCGCGCTCTGCTGCGCAGTTCTCTTCGCCGGCTTCTTCCCTTTCTTCGGGTTGCGCGACGTCATGCGTGCTCTCCCGGCGTCGGCATCTGCGTGAGCCCGTCGCCGCCGTCGCGCCGCTCGACCCGTTCGCCGAGGATGCGGTTGATCTCGCCGCGGTAGGCGGAGAAGAGGTGCGGATGCGGACCGGTGCCGGGATCGAGCTCAGCCGCGGCTTTCGCGAGCGGCAGCGCGGCCGTGTAGCTGTTCTCGATCCAGCGCTCCGTCGGCGCGTCGTTCGGATATTGCTTGCGAAATGCGCGGGCGTCGTCAGCAGCGCGCGCGACGAGCGCATCGATGAGTTTCTGGATGTTGTGTGCGGGATGCATGTCGCCCGAAAGTGCATTTCGCGCGCCGGGCGTTCGTCTTGCACTTTTCGCGCGGCATGTACAAACGCCACACAGCTCTCGCCGCCGTCGTGCTCGCCTCTCTCCTTGCCGCGGGTTGCGGTTCCTCCGGAGGAGGCGGCGATTTCAACCTCATCTCCATCGAAGAAGAGTGGCAGCTCGGCGCACAGCTCTCGCAGGACATCGCGAAGCAGGTGCGGCTGAACAACGATCCCGCCATGAATGCGTACGTGAACGACATGGGACGGAAGATCGTCGCGCAGGCGGCGCCGCCTTTCAATCAATTGCCGTGGCAATTCCACGTCGTGCAGGATGATGCGATCAACGCGTTCGCGATTCCGGGCGGCCACGTCTACGTCCACACCGGCCTGATCAAGAATGCGGACAACGCGTCGGAGCTCGCGGGCGTCATGGCACACGAGATCAGTCACGTGCTCGCGCGGCATTCGACCGAACAGCTCTCGCGCCAATACGGACTCAGCGTCATCGCCGGCGCCGTCCTCGGCCAGAACCCCGGCCAGCTTTCCCAGATCGCAGCGCAGATCATCGCGGGCGGTGCGTTGGCGCGTTTCAGTCGCGAAGCCGAGCGCGAGGCGGACAACATCGGCATCCGCGCGATGGCAGCGGCCGGCTACAACCCGAACGGCATGGCGTCGATGTTCGAGGAACTGCTCGAGCACCGGCAGGGAAACCCGAGCCGCGTGGAACAGTTCTTCTCGACGCACCCGCTGACCGAGGATCGCATCCGCGACGCGCGCAACCGCGCGGCGGAGCTGGGCAATCGCGGGATCACGGACGAGCCGAGGTTCCAGGAAATACGACAGCGCGCCTGACAACCGGTTCCTCGGAGTTCCTCGGGTTCCTCGCAGTTCCTCGGAGGGGCGAAGCCGCGGCTCCCCCGAGGAACTCCGAGGTACCCGAGGTACCCGACGAACTCAGTCCCGATCCATCGGCGCGTCGACCACGTATTCGGCTGCGCCGCCTTCGAGTTTTCCTGGTGTCCCAGGCACGAGGAGGCGGCGCAGCAGCGGCGGCGCGATGAAGGTGGTCAGCATCACCATCAGCGCCACGGCGCTGTACATGCCGCCGGTGATCAGCTTCGTCGATAATCCGATCTGCGCGAAGATCAGGCCGACCTCGCCCCGCGGGATCATGCCGACGCCGATGACGATCCGGCGCAGTCCCTTCTTCCATACGACGTAACCCGCGGCGACTTTTCCGATCACGCCGACCGCAGTGAGCGCCAGTCCGATCCAGAGAAAGCGGCGCGCATCGGGATCGAACGGGTTGATGCTGCGTAGATCGACGGCTGCGCCGACGACCACAAAGAAAATCGGGATGAAGAACTGCGCGACGTCGTGGACTTCGCGCTCGATCTCCTTGCCCCGATTCGTGCGCGCGAGTACGAGCCCTGCCGCGAACGCGCCGATGATGATCGCTGACCCGACTCGATGTGCGATGTACGCGAGAAGAAACGCGAACACGATCGCGGCGAAGAAGAGGCCGCGCTTCATGTCGATGCGATCGATGGCGCGGATGAGCAACGGCGCGAGCCGCGAGCCGATGACGATGGCCAGGATCACGAAGCCGAACGCGACGAGCAAGATCTTGCCGAGGGCGAGGAGCGTGAGCTCGCCGCCGCCGGCGAGCGTGCCGACGACGGTCAGCAGGACGAGACCGATGATGTCGTCAACGACCGCGGCGCCGAGGATGACCTGCGATTCGTCGTCCTGAAGATGGCCGAGATCGGAGAGCACGCGCGCGGTGATGCCGACCGACGTGGCGGTGAGCGCGGCGCCGAGGAAGATCGCCACCATGATGGGATAGCCGAGGAAGTAGCCGAGGGCGGCGCCGCCGAGGAACGGGAGTGCGACTCCGACGATGGCCACGGCGGTCGCGGAGCCGCCAACCTGCATCAGCTTGCGGAGATCGGTCTCGAGGCCGATGACGAACAGCAACAGGATGACGCCCAGCTCGGAGAGAAGATGGATGGTGACGTCATGCGGATCGACGAGGTGCAGACCGGAGACGCCGATCAGCACACCGCCGAGCAGCTCTCCGAGGACGGCGGGCTGGCCGAGACGCTCGGCGAGCTCGCCAAAAAGCTTCGCGGCGATGAAGATCGCCAGGAGCGCGAGAAGGAGGTCGGCGATGGACACGCGCCGCATGAGAATAGCAGTGGAGCGCCGGCGTCCCGCCGGCTGAGCAGGGAGCGTCTCGCTCCCGTCCTCGGCGACAGCGGCGGGACGCCGCCTGCTCAGCCGCCGAGACGGCGGCGTTCCTACAGCGCTGCTTTGACCGCGCTCAACTTTTCAACAAATCTCGCAGGATCGTAATCGTCGCGATTCTTCACTTCGTCGAACAGCGCGTCGATCGAGCGCACCATGTTGCTGCGCAGCAGGCGCGGGTTCTTACGCGTGAGCGCGCTGGAGAGGCTCTGCAGCGCCAGCGCGGTCTGTTCGGCGGTGTGAACGTCCGACGGCGCTTCGCTGGCGATGGCGGTCATGAGCGCGCGCACGTCGCCGTCGCTCCAGCGCATGGCGTCGACTTTCGGCACGAGTGCGTTGACGACGTTGCGCGCGCGATCGGCGGTGGCGGCGACGCCTTGCGGGTCGTTCATGCGCGAAACGCTGCGCGCGATCTGACGCACGAGCGGATCGAGCTCGTCGCGCGACTCCGTGGAGACGCGGCCGATCAGCAGGCGCAGCATGGCCCAGTGCTGCGGCGACCAGGACGGCAGTCCCGCGCGATCGGGCCAGCCGCGCACCTGACGCCACTCGCTGCCCTTCAGGTCGTGATGGCAGTTGAAGCAGCTCATGTCGGAGAACTCGGGCCATTCCTCGCCGCGCGCATGTCGCGCGAGATTGCCGAGCGAGTCGCGGAACTTCATCACCTGCCCGACCGCCCACGCACGCATGCCGTGCGTATCGCGGCCGAGCGTCCAGTGCGGCGGCATCGAGGCGGTGTAGTTGTCGAGCTCGAACGCCAGGACCGGATGTCCCGCTGCGATCAGCTCGTGGTCCACTTCCTTTTGAGCGTTGCCGAGGTGACAGCGGTGGCAGGTGTGCGCGCGGACGGCGATGTCGCCCAGGTCGATCATGCCGCGTGCGACGCTCTGCTCGTGCGTCCATCCTTCTTCCGTGTGCTCGGCGCGCCATCCGCCCGCGGGACCGTGGCACACCTCGCACTGGATGCCGTCTTCCGGATCGATGGCGACGGCGACCTGCGCCGCGGGAACGTTCGTGGTGTGGCAGTCGAGGCAGACGTTCTCTTCCCACGCTTTTTTGCGGAGGCGCATGTTGCGCGCGATGCGCGCGGAGCGGTCGGTGAGCAGCACGTTGTACGCGCCGGCATGGCGATCGTTGTTCAGCCAGGTGTAGAACTCGTTCTGCAAAACCCGCGTGGTTTTGAGGGGCTCGGTGCTGCCGTGGCAACCGGAGTTGACGCAGGAGCCGACGCCGACGTATTTGCCCGGTTGCGCGGAGCTGTTGTCGGTTGTCGGCTGCCGGTTGTCGGTCGTTGGCGGCTGTTGCGCGGCGAGGGCGGCAACGGCCGCCAGCAGCGCTGTCAGGGCGAGGCGTTTCATTTCTTCACCTCTTGTACGGTGTAGAGCGCGCCGTTGCGGATGTAGAGACGCTGCATTTCGGCGAACGTCATCGGACGCGCGCCGATGCGGTTGAAGATCGAGAGCTGATTGCCGCTCTCATCGGCGGCGCGGTCGCGGTCGAGGCCTTTCGAGATCGCCAGCGCCGGGCCGTGGGTGTGGCGTTTGGCGATGAGACGCGGTGCGGGACGCGGACTGAAGCCGGCGTAGGCCGGCGTCCATTCGGGCGACGTGAGTTGCAGGATCTTCAGGCCATGCTCGCCGTCCGCAACGTACGCGAAGATGCTGGCGTTCGTCGCGGCCACTTTGACGTCGTACACGTCGTGCAGGTCGTCGTGGAACACCTGATCGATGAACGGCTTCTCCGGTTTCTCGACGTCGACGATAACCACGCCTTCCTTGCCGGCGGCCACGTACGCGTACGTGCGCGCGACGTAGACATTGCGCGCGTCTTTGATCGGGACCGTGGCCGCGAGACGCGGCTTGGCCGGATCGGTGATGTCGATGGTGTGCAAGCCCTTCGCATCGGTGACGAAGGCGTAGCGGAATTGCACGGTCACGGCAGTCGGATGATCGATGCCGCTGAGCGTCGACACGTGTTTTGGTTGCAGCGGCTGGTCAATGTCAAGAATCACCAGGCCCTTGTCCGCGCCGATGAGCAGCCACCGTCCGGCGACCGCGATCGCGTTCGCGCCGTCGAGTAATCCACGCGGCGATTCGACGGGCTGAGAGCCCGTCGCTCCAGGAGTTTCCGGATTGAATGTCAGCGCTCGCGCGAAGAAGTTGTTGCTCGGGTTGCCGTCGGTCAGAGTGGTGACGTCGACGATGACCAGCCCCTCTTCACGGTCGGCAACGTACGCGTAGCGATAGAGCGGATGAATCGGCTGTTCTTCGTTCTCCGGAATGAACTGCGTCTTGCGCGTGGGATCCATCGGCATCGTGGTCGGAAGGGCCACCGCCGCGGCGAATTTCGTCTTCACGTAGGTGCGCTGGCCGAGCGGCGAGACCGGCGCACTGATGAGGCGCTCGGAGAAGTCTTTGTTGTCGACGTTGGCGACGTCGAAGACTTCGAGGCCCCCTTCGCCGCTGGCGACGAATGCGTACTCGCCGCGCATCTGGATGCTCCGCGCATCGTGCGCATGATGGTGATGCGCGACTTCGAGCTCTTTCTCCGCCTTGGCGTGCTTCGCGTAGTAGTCGGGATACACGATCTTGTGCAGCGACGAGCCGATCACGGTCTGCGGCTCGTCCCACTCCGTCACCGCCACCGCTTCGAAGCCGTCGTGGCCGGTGGCCACGTACGCGAAGCGGCCGATGAAGTTGACGAAGTTCGTGCCCTGCAACAGCAGTTGGGCCATCCAGGCGTTGTTGTCGTTCTCCGCGGTGATGTGGCAACTGCCGCAGCCTTGGGTCTCGCGGCTGCGCACCGTGTGCGGCACGTGCGGATTGAACGCCTGGCTGCTATAGCCGGGCGATGAGATCGGCGGCTGTTGGATGTAGATGCGCTGGCGTTGCGCGTTCGTCGAACTGATCACGAGCGCGCTGGACGAGCGCACCGGCGCAATCTTGCGGCCTTTGGTCGTGCCGTTCACGCCGAGCATGAACGCATCGGTGCGGATGACCTGTGGGTTGTATGACGCGTAGTTGCGCGTGACGGTGCCTTCGTAATGTTGCATCGGGCTGGCCACGTTCTGCTCCTGGGGCAGATGGCAGCCGGAGCATGACGTCATCCACGATGTATGACAGGCGTAGCAGGTCATCTTCGCGTCAGTGTGCGCCATGCCGCCGCCACTGTTTTTGATGGTCTTGGCGGTATGCGCTTTCTCGTTGAAACGCGCGTGGCCGGGCGTGATCGTGTCCTTGACCTGCAGGACTTCCCACTCCATGCCCGGATTGACCATCGAGCGCTGGAACAGCTTGCCGTTGAACCAGAGGAAGCGGCGCTGGCCGAATGGCGTCGTGCCGAGGCGCAGATCAGTACCGCCTTCAGGCGCGGCGGGTCCCGAGGTGCGCAGGTTCGTGTAGGAGGTGGCGCTGCCGTGGCAGTCCTGACACTCGATCTCGATGTTGTTGCCGTATTCGCCGTAGATCTGCCCGTTGCCGTGTTCGTCCTGTGAGAAGTGGCAGTCGGCGCAGTGCATGCCTCGCTCGAGGTGGATGTCGCGCAGGTGGACGGTCTTCGCGAATTTCTGCGGATCATCGAACGCGACGACCTTGTCGTCTTTGTCGAGCAGGTTGCCTTTGCGATCGCGCTTGAAGACGGCCATGAAGTTCCAGCCGTGGCCGTGATAGTCGGCGAACTGCGTGTGCTTCGCGCGATCGTTGAGCGACGAGACTTTCTCGAGGAACTCGACATTCGTCCACAAGCCGCGCGTTGCGGCGCCTTCCGGATTGTGCTCGAGGCTGGCGCGCTTCTCGACTTCGCTCGGACGGCGTTGCTCTTTCGGCCAGAGCAACTCCGCATCAGATTCGTAGTCCCACATTGTGTAGCCGAGGTAGGTGTTCACGAAGGAGTTGGGCTGGTGCATGTGGCAGCTCATGCACTGGCTGGTGGGCACGGCGCGGGTCAACTGATGACGAATGGGATGGCCCTTCTCGTTCTTCGGGATGGACTTGTCGTTGCTCTGCGAGAGGCCGGTGTGACCGGCTCTCGCCCACGGCCCGGAATGCAGCGGATCGCGATCGTTGGCGTAGACGACGTGACACGCGGTACATCCGCTGGATCGGTAGTCGCCGGGATGATCGTTCGTGCCGAGGAACGACAGATGCGGATCGTTGAGCCGCGTCTTGTGCAGGTTGATGAGGCCCGGCGAGATGCGCGAGCCGGTGCCGCGTCCGCGATTACTGAGACGAATATCGGGACGGCCGGCGTCTTCGAGCAGGAACGGATTGCCCGTTTCGGGCGGCGTGGTGTTATTCGAGATGCCGCCGCGCTCGAAGGCGCGGAAGTATTCGCCGGGCTGGAAGAGCTCCCAACGCGGCAACGGCGCGAGCTGCGGCAGCGCGCCGTTCGCGACCTGCTCCGGCGTCGGCGGCCACGCGGGCAGCAGCAGTTGCGGCTTGCCGCCGCGGTTGTATGACTCGCCGAGGAAGGCGCGCTTCTGGCTCACGAGGCCGTTGGCGTAACTGACGGCCGCCCAGAACACGGCGCTGGTGGTCATCGTGCTGCGCGGCACAGCCGCGGTTTGCGCGAAGTGACACGTGCCGCATGTTTCGCGCGCCACGCGCAGATCGCCGGGATTGATGAAGCGGACGAACTCCGCGGATTCGTCGAGCAGCGCCGTGTAGGTGCGCGGTGGATTGGCGGAGGACTTCCAGAGCGCGGTGTTGCGCGGTTGCACGTGCGCCTGTTCTTTGGTGATGGCGTTGCCGTTGCCACCGTGGCAGTCGGTGCATGCGAGGCGGACTGCTGCTGATGCGTGCATCGGTTCGATGCCGGCGTGGCAGGAGAGGCAGCCGCGGGATTTTGCGTCAGCCTGGGCCTGGGTCTGCTTCTGGAGCGACGGGCTCTCAGCCCGTCGAATCGAGCCGACGGGCTGAGAGCCCGTCGCTCCAGAGATGAAGAATGACAGCGCAATCGCGAGTTTTCTCATCAGAATTGCAGGATCACGTTCATGAATGCGTGGTAGAGCGGGTCGTTGCTTTCGTAGATGTCTTCGAATCCCTGTCCCGGAAGCAGCACGGCCGCGCCGCCGACGAGGATCACGTTGTTGCTGAGGAACGGGCGGTAGCGCACGCCCACGCTGAGATCCGTGCCGATCTCGTGCGAGATGTTTTCCTGAAACAGCACCTGCTCGATCGGCTCCACCGCATCGAGGCGGATGTAGTTGCCAGTCAGGACCGCTTTCAGGCGCGGCGTCAGTTCAGCGTCGAGGCCGACGGTCGCGAGTTGCACGCCCGGATTGACGAAGTTCGGCTGCCCTTCGTCTTTGCTGCTGCGCATCGACGGCAAAAGGCTGCCGCGCTCGACGAGGGCGACGCCGCTGCCGGCCAGGCGGATGCCCAGGCGATTGAAGAACGAGAAGCCGCCGCCCGCGAATGCGGGTCCGTCGAAGATCGCATCGAAGCCGCGTGCCGTGCGGTCGCGCGGATTGCGATCGCCGGTCGCGTAGAAGAATCCGATGCGCGGGCGCAGCCAGTCCTTGTCGTACGACAGCTCCAGCGCGGCCATGCCAGCGCCGATGTTCACCGCATCGCCGCGGCGCAGTTGGGGATCCGGTCCCGCGATCGGATTGAGCGAGTCGCGGCCGAAGACGAAGTAGAGCGCGTGATCGACGTTGATTCGTCCGAAGTGTCCCAGCCCGGCCATGCCGACGTACGTGGCCTGCACGGAATGCGGCCTGGCCTCCCCCACCGGCGCCGGCCGCACGAGGATGCCGTTGCGGTCGTACTTCAGCGACTCCTCGTCGCGCATGTGATGGATCGAGAACTGCTGCGTGTAGCCGGCGCGCAGGAAGTCCTGCCAGTAGAAGTTCGCGACGGCAACGCGCTGCTCGCGCAGCTCGTGAAAGATGTTCAGGCCGCTGTTCGTGTCCTTCTCGAGCCGATCGAAGAAGGCGAGGTTGTACTGATAGCGATTGGAGGCCCAGTTGCCGAAGAAGCGGAAGCCGAGGTTCGTGTCGGAGAAGATGAAGCCGCGGAAGTCGCTGGCGAACGGCTGAATGCCCGCGCGGAACGATGCGAAGTCGTAGTTGGGCCCGAGGTCGCGGAGCTTGCGCTCGTAGAAGAGCTCCTGCAGTGAGACGCGGCCATCCGTGCGCTCGGTGCCGCGGCGCACGTCGGGTTTGAGGATCGCGTTCTCTTCGACGCGCACGTGATTGAGGTTCGCGACGAGCGTGATCTTGATGCGCTGCCGCACCGGTTGAAACGTGGTGTCGCCTTCGAAGACGTCGGCGGAGAGGATGACGTTCTGCGCGAACACACCCTGCGCGTCGCTGCCGAAAAACTGGAAGCTGCCGGGATTGGCCGCGCTCACGCCGGACGGCGTCGGCAGCGTCCGCGATTCGACGAGCGAGTCGCTGATGCCGGTGAGGACGAGGAACGCGTCGTCGCCCATGAACGGCAGTTTGTCGCGCAGAGATTCAGGCGTGTAGTCGCGCAGGCGGATGGGGCGATCGCCTTTGAGGATGTTCTGGTTGTATGGATCGAAGCGGCCCTGCGAGCGCTCGTCGAGCTCGTAGGGCGGCGGCGCGATGCGCCAGCGGTCGGTCATCTCCTGCAGTTGTGGCTCCGGCGGCAGTGGATCGGGAAAACGCGGAGTCGTTTCAATGCCGCTCTGTCGTGGCAGCAATCCGCGGAGCTGCACGCGCAGCAGTTGGGTCTCGCTCGTGTCTCCGACCTCGACGCGCATGTCGTACGCGCCGCTCTTGAGAGGCGCGGTCCAGAACACCGACCACGTGCCGTTGCGCTTGACCTGCGTCTCGGCCTTGGCGGTCTCGACGAAGATGCGCACCGGAGTTCCGGGCGCGGCCTGGGTATGGCCGGTCATCGTGAACGGGATGTGGTCGGTGAACACGACCGTTTCCGCATTTGCGACGAACGCTATATGGAGTGCGGCAGCGACAGCTGCCGCTTTCCACGCGGCAGCGTAACTGCCGCTGCGGCGGCTGTGCCGCCGCTTCTGATAGCGGCAGCTTCGCTGCCGCACTCCATAGCTTACGGACACGGGCCACCCCCGCACTCCGTCACGCCTTCCGGATGCCGCGGGAACTTGAACATCGGCAGACGCGCGCCGTCGACGATGACGCGATCGGCCCAGAGGCTCTCCGCCGGCAGGAATGGGCCGGCCGCAAAGTAGGTGACGTAGTCGTCCTGTTCGATGCCGTCGCCGCTGATGCCGAGGCCGCCGATGAGGGTGCCGTTGCGATAGAGCGGCGTCGATCCGGCGAAGAAGACGATCCCGTTCTGATTCGGATTCGAGAGCTCGTCGCCCTGCGTGCATGCGTTGAGCAGATCGTGTACGAACAGCGACTGGTACCACGGCCCTTCTTCCGGATCGAACACTTCGGAATCGATACCCGGCGGATAAAACGGTTGCGCGCCGAAGCCGATGGTGCGATTGCTCACCGCGGTACCCGCGGGTACGAGGCCGCCGATGCCGCGCTTGCTGAAGTAGATGACGTTGCGCGCTTTCGCTACTGCGACGTCGACGGAGAACACGGTCGAATCGGGCATGCGATGCAGCGCGATGATGTCGCCGTTCGTGTCGGCCACCGCGATGGCCATGCGCGCGTAGCGATTGAGCGGCAGGCGGATTGCCGCGCGTGTTTTCTTCGACGTCGCGATCGCGCGAGCGACCACACCCTGCACCTCCGTCTGCGACAAGCCACCGCTGCCGGCGCGCGCAGCGACGAGATCTTCATTCGCCGCGCAACCTCCGTTGAACGGACCGAGCGCGAACGGCGGCGCGGGAGCAGCGGGCGGATTGGCGGAGGTGACACCGCGCAGCGTCACGCCGTTCGGCACGCCCTGATCGTTGAAGCGGAGACGAATATCGGGGCCGAGGAACGGGAGCCGAATGCCGTCGATGAAGACGTTGCCGGGAAACGGCAGCGGGAAGAACGGGACGGGCACGATGCCGTTGCCGATTGCCGCAAATGCGCCGCTCGCGGCCGCGAACTCCGCGCGCTGCGGATCGTCGCCAGTGCCGATCACACCGATGGCGCCGAGGAGCTGGCCGTTGGCGACGACGTTGCCGTCGACCTGGACGCGATAGAGCGGCACGCCGCCGGCGTTCACACTCGTCGGGTCGCTGTCGTTCGGGAACTGTTTGCCCGTGACGATGCCGGTACCGCAGCCTGAGGTCGTACCAGCCGCGCAGACGGCGGCAGGCGCGACGGATCGCGCGCGCGGAATGCATTTGCCGGGCTCGAACGCGACGTTGAAGTCGCAGCCGCGATTCGTATTCTCGATTCCGTACAGCGCCGCGCTGGCGGTATTCGTAATGCCGGGCGGGAAATGGATGCCGCTGATGAAACGCACGGTGCGCGAGGAGAGCGGCGCCTGGTTATGGCTGAAGAACGCGGCCGTGCGCGCGACGCCGATCGCGAGATCGTCGTTCGCGTTGGACATGCCGCTTCTGCGCAGAATCGCGAGCGGACGTCCGGCGCGATCGACGACCGCGACCGTCGACGCAGTGTCGATCGAGTTGAGCGCGCCGATCGCGATCGTCGCCACTTCACCCGCAGCGAGCGACGTCGCGGGCGTGCCGCCGTCATCGCATGTGACCTGCGCAAGCGGCGTCGCGGTGCAACCAGGCGGCTCGGCGTTGACGATGATCGGCGCCGGAGTAGCGGACCTGCCCTTGCCAACGGCGCGGACGCGCTGGGCGTGCGCAGAGCCCGCGACGATCAGAGTGAGCAACGCGATCGCAACGACCGAGGGGCCTCCGGCGGCCGGGCCCAACGGGCCCGGACCCGATTGGGTTGGCCTAGCCTCCGCGACAGACTGTCTATCCTCGCGACGCTGTGTCGCGGAGGCTAGGCCAACCAACGGGGTCCGGGGCCGGTGGCCCCGGCCGCCGGAAGCCCCTCGGTCCGTCACGATGGTGTCGCTCATATCTGGTAGACGAACGTGGCTGCGTTGTCGCCGAGAACGAGGGTGTCGCCGCGTTTGAGCTGCACTTCGGTGATGCGTTGGTCCTTGAGGAACGTCCCGTTGGTCGAGCCTTGATCGATGGCCCACACGCGGCCGTCGCGCGGCACGATGCGCACGTGGCGCTTCGAGACGCGGCTGTCGGGGACGACCACTTTCGAGAGCGCGGGGTCGCGGCCGATGTAGAAGCCTTCGTCCTCGATGATGAAGCGTTGCCCTTCGAGCGGGCCGCTGGTGCAGTGCAGCATGCCGTTCCACTGCACCATCTCCGTACCGGCGCCGCCGGACGGTGGGTTGTCGAGCTTCGTCGGACCGACGCCGGGGATCTGCACCTCCGGCTCGATCGTGCGTGGCGGCGGCGGTGCGGCCTTCGGCGGTTCGATGTGCAGCGGTTCGATGCGCGCCGTGGACGCAGTCGGTGCGGCGTCGGACGCGGCGATGTTCGGCGGCGGCTGCCGGGGAACGCGATCGGTTGTGATCTCCGGCGATGGTTTGCGCGGCGGCGGTGGGGCTTTCGGCGCGGCAGGCGGCGGCGCCTTGCGCTCGGGGCGTAGCCGCTGGAAGAGCGCGATGCCCACCGGCACGAGCACGACCAGCAGCAGAATCACGATGACCGCGAGCAGGATCCCCTGAAGCATTCTCCCTCCGCCTCCGAGCCCGCCCATTCCTGCCTGGACGAGCGACGCCGACACGATCGTGCGTTGTGGTCGAAGATGATACTCGTGACAGCGGCCGCACGAGCTACCTGCCTGCGCCTTTTCGACCAGCGGCGAGTGGCATGCGGTGCAATCGGCGCGGCGCGGCATCAGCACGTCGGGCGTGGCTACGCTCGCGCGCACGCCCTTGTGGCAGCTCTCGCAATCGATGGCGCGATGGCCGCCATGCGTGAAGCCCGCGCTCGCGAGCCACGTCGCCGGAATCAGCGGCGGCGTCACCGCGAGTTGATCGCCGCGCGGCCGGACCTCGTGGCATTTGCTGCATTTATCGCGGAAGACGAGCGCCGCCTTCCGGCTCAGCGCCTGCTGCTCTCCCTGTGCCGGCCTCCGCGCGCTCAGAATCCGCCGCACTTCCGCGGCTGACTTGCCGACGATCGCACGAGCGTCCGTCGATAGTGCGAAGACGGCGCCGTAGACCAGCGTCGGATCGCCGCCATGCGGAACCTGTTCGTTCGGATAGCGATCGTCGAAGGTCAGGCGATGGCAGCGCTGGCAGTGCTGCTCGAAATCGATCGCCACCGGATCGACTTTGTCGCGCACCGTCGCCAGCGCATGGCAGCCCGTGCACTGCAGGACCTCGCGCCGGCCGGTCGCGTTGAAGATCCCCTTCTCGGCGAGATGCAGTTTGTGATTGAAGCGCAGCGTGTTCGCGTCATTCGGATAGACGAGCTCCGGATGCGATTCGCCGAAGTCGCGGATGCGCGCGATGTTCTCGAATGAATAACGGCCGTTGCCGAAACGCAGTGACGCGAGCTGCGCGCGCGGCGGGCGCATGTGCGACTCGAGACTGGCGTGACATGACTCACAGGTGTCGTCGCGGATCTGCGTGAGTTGCCGCTCGCCGCGATGTTCAGCGTGACAACTGAAGCACTCCGGCGGATTGGCCTCATGCATCGCGTGCGGCGCCTGCGTGTGGCACTGGATGCATTTCGCGCTCGAGACGCTCTGCCACGGCGAATGGCACGCACCGCAATTGTCGGCCACTGATTGGCCCTGCGGGCGCGCCGTGGCGTGCGCCGATGACAAACCGCCCGGCATGAAGGCTCTCTGAAAACGTGGCTCGATGACCATGCCGATGACGGTCAGGGCTACGATCAGCAGCAGCGCGGTCGCGCTGAGCCTGGTCATCCACGGGCGCGTAAGGCGGTACGCGCTCGCGTAGTCGATTTTCTTCGCCTTGACCACGCGCACGCCGGGCTGGGCGACGACCGCTGCTTCCTGCTGTTCGTCTTCTTCATCCACAAAGACCGACGCGACGCGTGCCGTGATGACGCGCAGGAAGAGCGGCTTGCTTGGATCGGCTATCTGCACCTCGATGCGCAGGTCGCCGATCTCGATGACGTCGCCTTTGGCAATACGGGATGACTCGACCGGTTTGCGATTGACGTACGTGCCGGTGATCGAGCCCTTGTCTGTAATGAGATAGCCGGCCGCATCGCTCTCGATGACCGCATGATCCAGTGCAACGGCCGGATTATCGGAGCGCAGCTCCTGATTGGTCCCGCGTCCGATGCGCAGCACGTCACCGTGAGTCTGGGTCAGGGTGAGATTGCGGCCGTTGGAGCGCTGGATCAGGAAGCTCATGGCATCACCACGGCATCCTTCCGTAATAGAAAACGGCTGCGATGTGCAAGGCCGCGAACGCAAGCAGTGCGATGGTGAACGGGATGTGGATGTAAAGCCACGACTCGAGCACGTTCTTATAGCGTTGCTGATAAATCAGTCGCAGCAACAACTCCTTACGCTGCCGCGAAACGACCAGCATCTGCCGGAGCTCTTCCTGCTCTTCGCGCGGCACCAGTCCAATGAGTCTCGCCCAGTCTCCTGCATCCTTTTGCGGCTTGCGTCCGAGTCGCGACAAAATCAGCCGCCACCCCGCCAGTCCGCCCGGCGCCGTCTGTCGCAGTAATTCATCGTAAATGCGTTGAAACGGGGCGCTTCGTCCGGATGCGATCCGCGCCATGGATCGGGCGAGCTGATTGAGCTGATCCGCAATCTCATCCACCGTCAGATCGCTCTCCACCTCGGTCAACATCCGCGGCACGGTCACATACAGAATCGCCCCAAGCATCCCACTGGCCACGACGATTGCTACCAGGACCAGCGTGGCCACGGCGATCTTGTCGTTGAAGCGCCCGCCCGTGTGAAACAGCAGCACGACCATGACCAGGACGCCGAGGTAAATGTGGGATTGCATCCATTGTTCGAGCGTGCCGAACATGGAGCGATACCAGCGTTTGCGAATCCCGAAAAACGCCAGCAGCAGAATCAGCAGCGTGCCGGCAATTCCATACGCGAGACCGAAATTCGAGCCGCCGTGTGGAAACTCGCGGCGCGCGTAATAGAAGTAGCTGGCGCTGGTGCCGACGAGGAGCACCAGGAAGATCTTACGCCAGAGCGGGCCGCTGTTGGGTATGGCCATTGGAATGAATTGAAAATTGAAAATTGAAAATTGAAAAATATGAACGAGTCCAGGCCTTGCGTCTCTCGTTTTTTCAATTTTCAATTTTCAATTTTCAATTCCCTCCAACCAGAGTCACCGCTCTCCGCGTGAAATCACCAGCTCCTCCAAAGTCTCCCGATATTGCTCCGGTGTCAGGCGGATCGCCGCGCCTGTCGGACATCCTCTTACACAAGCCGGGCCGCCGCTGATGTCGCGGCACAGATCGCATTTGACCGCGACCGTCTGTTCTACGTCGGAATGATGCGATTTGCCGAACAGCGACGCCACCCACGAAAAGAGCGTCTTCTTCGGTTCCTTATGGACCATGAAGATGTTGTCATAAGGACAATTGCGCTCGCAATTGCCGCAGCCGATACAGTTGCTCTTGATGTACACCTCGCCGCGTGGATCGCGCGCAATGGCGTCCGGCGGGCAGTCGAGCATGCACAATGGGTTTTCACACTGCCAGCAGGAATTCGCCGCGAGCAGGTTGTAGAGCTTGATCCCGGTCAGCGAGATGCGCGCCTGTCCGTCGCTGTGCACGCCCTGACACGCGGATACGCAGTTACCGCAGCGGATGCATTTGTGCTCATCGATGAGCAGCGTCTGCGTACCCATGACCACTTCTTCGCGAATCAGATCCCCGAGGATGTTCCCCGAGCCCGGAGTGGCCTCGGCGATGAGGCCAGCGATGCGGCGCTCCTCGAGCTTCCGTAACGGTGCCTCGCGCAATTCGGGATGCGCCGCGAGGAAATTCGCGAAATCGCGCTTGGAGAGCTTGATCAGATCGGACGGAAAGATCGTCGTGACTGTCGCGGTGCGCGCGGCATCGGAAAAGAGCGCCGCCTCGCCGAAGAAGTTGCCGGCCACGAGATAAGAGAGCACGACCTCTTTCTCGCCCGACTTCTTCGAGATCTTCACCATGCCGTTGCGAATCAGATAGAACGTATCCGCGTCGTCGCCCTGCTTGAACACCACTGCGTCTTTGCCGAATGACTGCACCACCGCGCGGTCGACGAGCTCGCCCAGCAACGCCTCTGGTGTTCCGGGAAAGAGGTACCCGCCAAACGCGCGCAGCATGAATGCCTGATCGACGAGCGCTTTTGCTTTCGGCGCGGCCGCGAGCAGTTTCAGGATCGCTTTGCGCGGGATCTCGATCATGCGCGTCGGACCGACCGCTGTCGCTGTGGCAGTGCGACGGCGTCCGGAGATCAAACTCATCTCGCCGAAGAAATTGCCCGCCGTAAGCTCGGCGATCTTTGTGTCCATCGACGATTGCTCCGGCCGCCGCGTCAACGCGACGCGGCCCGTAGCGATCACGAGGAAATCGTTCGTGTAGTCGTTCTGGCGAATGATCGTTTCGCCATTGGGATACTCGCGCACGCGCGTCGCGAGGAACGTCTCGCGCAGTTGCTGTTCGTCCGCCGCGGCAAGCAGCGGCACGCGACTGCGGATCGACGCGATGCGCTCGCGCACCGAGCCTTCCCAGAACGGCAGCCGTTCCTTCAACACCGCTTCGTCGGCCGGCTCGACCTCGCGGCCCATCAGATGCTCGACCACTTCCCAGCCCTGGTTCATGCCGAGCTTGATGAGATCGCGGCCGCTCGCGGCGCCGATCAGAAACAAGCCCGGCACGCTCGATTGATGGACGGGCGTGAGGATCGGACGCGCGTCGGGACCATCGCCGCTGTAGCGGATGCCGACGCTCTCGAAGAACTTGCGCGGCGGATCGGCGCCGAGCTTGAGGAAGAGCAGTTCCGCCGGCACGCGTGTAACGTCGCCGCGCACGTTCAGATCCGCATAACCCTCGAACACTTCACGCATGGTCGAGTTGAAGTAGACGGTCATCCGTCCCGAGGCTTGTCGCGAGAGGATTTCGCGTGTGAGGATCTCGTTCGCGCGCGTGATCTCCGGTCCGCGCACTACCAGTCCGACGCGGTTCTCCTCGGATAGCGCGATCGCGATCTCGAGCGCAGAGTCACCAGCGCCGACGACCAGGATGTCCTGTTCGGAATGTTCGGCGGGATCGACGAGGCGATAACGAACGTGCGGCAGGTTCTCGCCCGGGCATCCGAGCTTGCGCGGATTGCCTTGCGTCCCCATCGCCAGCACGACTTTTCCCGCGTCGTACTCCCCGCCCGCGGCGGTCTTCAGCAGGAAGCGACTCCCTTCCCGCTTCATCGACTTCACCTCGGCATTGAGGACCACGTTCAGACTCTTGTCGTTGACGTAGCTTTCCCACGCCGCGAGGATCGATTCGCGCGAGCCCGCGTCGAACGGCAGGTCGCCGCGCGCGGGAATCATCACCGGCTCAGACATGACGAACTTGCGCGCCTGATAGCTGTAGATCGTGTCGGAGAGATGATCGGTGCGCTCGAGCAGCACGTACGACAAACCGTTCGCGTGCGCGTGCGAGGCGGTCGCTAATCCTGCCGGCCCGCTGCCCACAATCGCCAGGTCGTATTTCATGCCGCCACACCTGCCGGTTCCTCGGAGTTCCTCGGAGTTCCTCGGGGTTCCTCGGAGGAATGCACGCTATCCAAGCCGCACCTCGGGAAGCGTTTGTTCGCCCGCTTTGCCTTCGCGGGCGATGTTGAACGTCATGATGATTTTGCCGAGGCGGATGAGGTCACCGTCAGAGAGGAGACGCTTGTCGGTGACCTGCTCGCCATTGACGAACGTGCCGTTGCGGCTCTGCAGGTCCTCGAGCACGAACCCTTCGGGAGTGCGCACGATGCGCGCGTGTTGCGAGGAGACGCTGCCGTCCGGAAGGGAGATGGTGTTGCTCGGCGCGCGTCCGAGTGTGTACGCGCTGTCGAGCAGCGGATAAACGTTGTCGGGTGTGCCGTCCGGCGTGAGCGAGCCGACGAGCGTGCGCCGGCGGCCCGCGGTCGTTTTCTTCTTCAGCGCGGGATCTGTTTTCTCCTCGATGGTCGGCGGCGGCTCGGGTCCCGCGACGGCGATCAATCCGACGTCGACGAGCTGGCGCAGGCGCTCGGCCACTTCCTGCTTCGGCGCGCCGAGATCGCCGACGATGTCCTTGAACGTGCGGCCGCCGGAGAGACGGAACAGGAGGCGGAACTGATCGCCGGTGAGGCTGACCTGCTGCTGCAGCGCAGGATCGTCGACGACGCGGAAGATCGTTGCGTCCGAGAAGACGCCCGCGGACTCGGCGCGGCGCTTTGCTTCTTCGAGCAGCGCGGGAACCTGCAGCGCCAGCGGCGTGACGTTGTCCGGCATCACGACGGAATCCGTGAGCCGGAAGGTGCCGGCAGACCAGTCGAATAGCTCGAGGACGGCGCCGGTCGGGTCTTTGGCGCGATCGGACTGCGCCCAGACGATCAGGTCACCGACGAAGAGGACGCGCGCGCGGTGGTCGCCGGCTTCCAGTTCGAGCGTTCCGCTCTCACCGCGCCCGCACAGAAACGAGAGAAGCTCCGCGACACCGAAGTGCCGCAGGCTGCCTTGCAGCACCACCTGCATGATTGCGGTAAGTGTAGCTTAGGGCGATCTGGAGTGACGGGCTCTCAGCCCGTCGTTTCGTCGCGTCCGACGGGCTGAAAGCCCGTCGCTCCAGATGTCATTGCGGCGGCTTGCCGGTCTGCGGGTCGATGACGTTTACCGTGCTCGTCGGCTCGAGAGTCCGCACGGTGCTCGTCGGTTCGATCGTCCCGGCTCCCGTGGGCACGGGGACGGAGCGCGCGGTGCTCGCCGGCTGCACGTTTCTCGCGGAGCTGGCCGGTTCGACAACGCGAACGGTGCTCGTCGGATAAGACGAGTTCGTCGCAGGTGTCGGCGCCGCGGCGGCCGCCGGCTTCTCGGCCTGGCGCTGCTGCTGCGATTGCTGCGCCGGCACGGTGGTCGTCGCGGGGGCCGCCGACGTTGTCGCAGGAGCCGAGGCCCGCGCCGGTTCCGAGGACATCGAGATCCGTCCGCGGCTCTTCGCCACCATCTCGTTGGTGATCACGGGCGTCTTCGACGCCTTGCGATTGGTTCGCTTGGCGAGCGCGACGAGCGGCGAGTCTTCCGCGATCAGAGAGATCGCGGCGAGCAACACGATGGCAATAGTGATGCGGCGCATGGGCAACATAATAGCGCCGACCGAACCTTTATTCTCACCAGAGCTCCTCGATCGGCTCGTACTTACCGAGCTTCGCGTCGGGCACATACTCGAATCCGCGGCCGAGCGGATCGTCCGTACGGACGGTCGTGTAGTCGATGCCGAGGGCCGAGTAGATCGTGCATGCGATGTCTTCCGTGCGCACGTCGCGCGCGGCACTCCAGCCGTATTCGACAACCGCGGCGCCGGTCGCATCCGTCTTGCCGATGATGCGTCCACCCGCAGTGCCGCCGCCGGCAAAGACGACCGAGTTGCGGAGGAAGTGATCGCGGCCACCCTGATTGCTGAGCGGACCGACGGTGCGGCCGAACTCGCTCACGATCACGACCAGCGTGTCGTCGAGGATGTTCATCGAGGCGAGATCGGTGAACAACGCGCCGAGCGCGGCGTCGAGCTCCGCGCATTGCACGTACAGCGATTGCGCCGCGTCGCGATCGTAGATGTCGGCGTGATGATCCCAGCCGCCCATCGTGGTCTGCACGAAGCGCGTGCCTTTGCCCGATGCCACGAGATTCCGCGCGACGATGAGCGAATCGCCGAACGTCGTCGATCCATACCGCGTGTGCTCCGCCTCGGCGAACGAGAACACCTCGTTGATGCCCGGCGCGTCCATCAGGATCTTCGACTGATCGTAGAAGTCGTTCATGTCGCTCGACGCTTTGCCGAGCGAGCCGCTCGAACGCGCCGTATCGAGTTGATGGAGCAGATCCCAGCGCCGTGAGAAACGCGCCGCGCCTTCCGGATGCGAGAGCGTCGACAAGCCATCCGCGTCAGTGGCGACGCCGAACGGTGCGTACTTCGCGGGCAGATAGCCGCAGGTTGGAATGCCGCCGGAATTGAGCGCGATGAAACCGGGGAGCACGTCGGCAGTGGTGCGCTTCGCCTGCGATTCGAGCGCGACCACCGCGCCGATATGCGGCGCGATGGCGCCCGTCGCGCCACCGGGATTGCGCGCGATCTGTGCCCACGTCTGTCCAAGCTGATGTACCGCTGCCCACGACAATCCGCTGCGCACGATGCTCACCTTGCCGAGGTGCTCGGCGGTCTTGGGGAGCAGGCCCTGCGGCCAGCGCACATCGCCGTAAGAGGTCGGCGCGAGATCGAGCGGCGTCCATGCGCCTTCCTTCAGATCCCACATGTCTGTCTGGCTCGGTGCGCCGGCGAGAAAGATGAAGATGCAGTTCTTCGCGGTGTTGCGCAGCGTCGGCGCGGCGCTGGTGGTGGCGCCGAGGAGCAGGCGCGGCTCGAAGACGTCGGCGAAATACGACGCGACGATGCCAGTGCCGGCGATGCGGAAGAAGTGGCGGCGGGAGAAGCTCATACGAACAAGAACTCCAGGCTGTTGATCAACACGAACTGCAGATCCTCGACACGCTCGCCGAGAACACCGCCGCGGAGATAGTCGATGGCGACCTGCCGCTCGGATGTCGTCGGCCGGCGTGAAAGCGTGGCGAGATAGAGCTGATCGGCGATCGCTCCCGGATCGGAAGTCGACGCGAGCACCTTCGATACCGTCGAGTTGTTCACGCGGCGCACGCGCGTCGTGACGATCGGATCGTTCATCATCGCCAGCGCCTGCGAGATCGCGGCGTCGTTCGACCGCGCGACCTCATCTCGATTGCCGCGGCCGAAGTTGTCGAGGAACCGGCTCGAAGGCGCGCGTCGCGCATCCAGCGGATCCGCGAGCTGCATGGCCTTATTGACCGTACCCAATCCATTCACCGGCAGCGGCGCAGGCACGCCGGTCGCCGTGATGAGCGCATCGAACAACGCTTCGGCCGATAAGCGGCGCGGCGAACGGCGCGCAAAGTACGACGCGTCCGGATGCGTCCCCGCGTAGATCGCGGAGAGCTGGTACGTGTTCGACATTGCGATCGTGCGCAGCGAAGCGCGCAGGCTGTAGCCGTTGGCGATGAAATCGTCCGTGAGCGCTTCGAGGAGCTCCGGATGCGATGCCTGCGCGGAGAGTCGCGCGAGGTCAAACGCGTTCACCGGCTCGACGATGCCGCGGCCGAACATCTCCTTCCAGAGATAGTTGACCGTGGCGCGCGCGAATTGGCGATCGGCGGTGAGCATGCGGCCATACGCGACGCGATACGGCTCTCCCGCTCTTGGTTGTTCACCCGTCAGCAGGAACGCGGGCGTGACCGTGTTCGGCTGCCCCGCCGCCGGAGCGCGCGGCGTCTTGTTGCCATCGGTCGTGTTCAGACGATACGTGCCGTTCGGCAGCGTCGACACATCGAAGCGGATGACGTTCACGTTCGGCGCGGCGGGATCGGTGTAGCGCGAGCCGCGGATGCCGGTGCGCGAGAAGAACGCCGCCATCTTCCAGAAGTCTTCGCGCGTCTTGCCGCGCAGATAGATGTTCACCAGCTCCAGATGGCCCGGGCCGCTGTGGCAGGAGATGCAGAGCATCGGGATGCCGAGGAACTTCTCGGCCGAGTGCGCCGCGAGGTTGTCGTAGGTGTCCTGCGGCGGACCGTTGTTCTGCAACTGGCGAACGATGTAGTTCACGACGCCGGTCGTGAAGTTGCTTCCCTCGCCCGCCAGGTCTTCGCGCACCATCGCGTCGTACGGCTTGCCGCTGCGGATCGACTCCTTGATCCAGAGGTAATGTGCGTTGCGGCCGAGGTAGTACTGGCGGACGGCGTCGGAGACCTGCACGTTCTGGATGAGATCGCCGTACCACATCGTCCAGCGATCGACGAACGCGTCGGACGCGAGCAGCTCGTCGATCTTCCGCGCGCGCTTGTCGCCGCGCGTATCGGCGAAAAACGACTCGGCTTCTACGGTTGATGGAATCGCGCCGGTGAGATCGATCGAGACGCGGCGGAGGAACTCCTCGTCTTTCGCGACCGCGGCGGGGGTGACGCCGCCCGTTTTCAGCTTCGTCCCGACGTGTGTGTCGATGAAGTTCGCGACCGGCAAAGTCCCGCCTGATGAAGGCTTTCCGACGGCGCGGCGCCGCGCCTGACCGGCGGCGTCGAACACTCCGACCACCAGGAGCACTACGGCCACGATGCGTTTCATGGCGGAATGACGATGGTGACGGGCGGATCGTTTACATGATTTTTCCACCGATAAGGCGACACGGAAACGGGTCTTGCGCGTATCATTGCCGGCGCAGGTCCGAAAAACAATCCGTTCCCGAGTTTTCGTCCGTAGGTCTAACTGTCTTTGAGAGAGGGGACTTCGATGTATTACTCCGCCAAGCCTCGCTTCTGGGCGCTCGCGTTTGCGATGGTCATTTTCGCCCTTCCCACCTTCGCGGATGACGTCACGATCAGCGGCACGACGACGTTCGCCGCGATCGATGGATCGTCACTCGATCACGATGGAGCCGCCAACGGCGTCTTCACGGTCGATGACGGCGATCTGACCGTCCTCGGCACCATCAACTGCAACGACACCGGCGCGGGCAACAACAGCGCCTGCGCGATGAGCTTCGCCGTGTCGGGCGACTTCCTCCTCGCGAGCGGCGCGGCGATCTACGCGGAGAACCGCAGCGGTGGAGGCTCCGGCGGCGACATCACGTTCAACGTCGGCGGCAACTTCACGATGAACGGAGCGCTGGGCCCACAGGCCGGCGGCGTCATCTCGAGCAGCCGCACCGCGAACGGCAGTCCGAACGGCAGCCGCGCGGGCTACATCACCATCAATGCGGGCGGTGCGTTCTCGCAGGCCGCGGGCGCCGTGATCACGGCCGCGTCGCAGAGCTCGATCGCGACGAAGATCGACATCAACGCCGACGGCGGCGCGTCCATAGCGGGCGCCGTGCTCGCGGGACCGAACAGCTCCGTCAACGCGGGCACGATGTCGTCCGGCGACGTCTTCACCGGCGGCAGCAACAACTCGTCCGGCGGTGACATCACGATCACGTCGGCAGGCGGCGGAAACCCGTCCATCGTGGTCAGCGGCAGCGGCATCGTCGGGACACAGGGCGATTCGGCAGCGGGGCACGTCGTCCTCGAAGCATGTGCCGTCGCCGTCAACGGCCTCGTAGCGTCGGTCGCGAAGGACGCGTCGGGCGCATCAGTCACCATCCGTTCCGCAACGACGGTCCTCGTCGGCGGCCGCGTTCGCGCGGACTCGACGCACGAGAGCGCCGCGACGTACAGCGTGAACATCTACGCTGTCGGAGCGATCCAGGTCGCCGGTCCGACTGCCGGCACGCTCTACGCCGTGACCTCGAACGGCGGCACGACGAGCAACGACTCGGGCGGCAACATCAATGTGATCTCCACCGAGTCGACCGTGACGGCCACCGGCCGCGCGTTCGCCGCAGCGAACAACGACTCCGGCGATCAGGGCGGCGCCATCTCGATCGCCGCGAAGGGAAACGTCAGTCTCGATACAGCGACGCTGAATGCGTCCGGCGATTCGGCGACGAACAACAACAATCGCGAGGGCGGCTCGATCAGCGTCCGCTCGCACTCCGGCTCGGTGAGCTGGAACAACGGAGTCGGCGACGTGCGGCCGACGGGCGCGAACGTGCCGACTGCGAAGCGCGGAACGATCACGATCACGCATTGCACCGGCGCCAGCACGGCCGGCTCGAGCTTCCCGACCAACGGCGCGCCGGTCGGTCCGTTCCCGACGATCGTGAATTCCTGCTCACCTGCCGCGCCGTCACTGCCTCCGGGTCAGGTGACGCCGGATTGCAACGATGCACCGGTCGCGAATGATGACGCATACACCGTCGCCGAAGGCGGCACGATCAACGAACCGGCTCCGGGCGTCCTCGGCAACGACACCGATGCCGATGGCGATCCGATCACCGCGACGCTGGTGAGCGGACCGTCGAACGCGGCGTCGTTCACGTTCAACTCGGACGGCTCGTTCAGCTACACGCACAACGGCGGCGAGACGACGTCCGACTCGTTCACGTACACGGCCAGCGATGGCATGGCCACCTCGAACGTGGCCACGGTCACGATCACGATCACGCCCGTCAACGACGCGCCGGTTGCGAACGATGACGCGTACACGGTGAACGAGGGCGGCACGATCAACATGGCGGCGCCGGGTGTGTTGGTCAACGACACCGATCCTGACGGCCCGGCCATGAACGCGGTGCTCGTCAGCGGTCCCGCGAACGCGTCGGTGTTCGTGCTGAACGCGGACGGCTCGTTCACCTACACGCACAACGGCAGCGAGACGCTGTCCGACAGTTTCACCTACAAAGCGAACGACGGCTCGCTCGACTCGAACGTGGCGACGGTGACGATCACGATCACGCCGGTCAACGACGCGCCGATTGCGGTCAACGACGTATACGGCGTCAATGAAGGCGGCACGCTCAACGTGAGCGCACCAGGTGTGCTCGGCAACGACACCGACGCCGAGAACAACGCGCTCACCGCGGTCCTGGTCAGCGGTCCCGCGAATGCGACTTCGTTCGCGCTCAATGCCGACGGCTCGTTCACGTACGTCCACAACGGCAGCGAGACCACCACCGACAGCTTCACGTACAAGGCAAACGACGGCTCGCTCGATTCGAACGTGGCCACGGTCACGATCACGATCGCTGCGGTCAACGACGCGCCGGTCGCGGTCGATGATGCGTACTCGACCACCGAAGGCGGCACGCTCAACGAGCCTGCGCCGGGCGTGCTCGGCAACGACACGGACGCCGAGAACAACTCGCTGAACGCGGTCCTCGTCAGCGGTCCGGCGAACGCGGCTTCGTTCACGCTGAACGCGAACGGCTCGTTCTCGTACGTGCACGATGGCAGCGAAACGACGTCCGACAGCTTCACCTACATGGCCAACGACGGCTCGGCGAACTCGAACGTCGCCACGGTCACGATCACGATCGCGCCGGTCAACGACGCGCCGGCCGCCGTCAACGACGCGTACAGCGTCGATGAAGGCGACACGCTCACGGTCAATGCGCCCGGTGTGCTCGGCAACGACACCGACGCGGAGAACGACTCGCTCACCGCGATCCTGGTCAGT
>DASPNA010000066.1:0-4565 GCA_035626775.1 Thermoanaerobaculia bacterium | reverse complement strand
GAAGGCTGCGGCTGCGTGGGTGACTAACGCTATGGAGTGCGGCGCCGCTAGTGGAGTGTAAATGATGAATTGGGACCAGATGGCGCTGGGATCGGCGTCGTGAGCAAGGCGCGCCGACGCAGGCATAGCGGTGACTATGTCGAGGAGGCGCAACGAAGCTCGCGGCGTCGAGACCAAGCCAGGTGGTCCCAATTCATCATTTACACTCCACTAGAATGCGCGCCGCATGCTCCGCCACATCGTTCGCGTCCCTTCCCGAAAGCCCGATACCGAAGCGCTGCCGATGGTGGTGATGATCCACGGCCGCGGCGCCGACATGAATGACCTGGCGGATCTCGCGCCGATGCTCGACGCGGCCGGCGGTTGCCGCTTCGTGTTTCCGAACGCGCCGAAACCGTTCGAAGCATATCCGGGGATGGCGATGGGCTGGACGTGGTTCGATGGCTGGCCGCCGAAGCACGCGTCGGTCGTCGAGTCGCGCTGCGAGATGCTCGATTTTCTCGACGAGATCACGCAGAAGTACCCGACGTCCGCGCTGATCGTGAGTGGCTTCTCGCAAGGCGCGCTGATGGCGCTCGACTCCGGCCTGCACACGACGCAAAAAGTCACGGCACTGATGGCGATGAGCGGCGGCCTGTACGAAAACGACCTGCCCGATCTCGTTTCGCGGAAGGGATTGCCGGTGTTCATCGCGCATGGCTCGGCGGATGACGTGGTGCCGGTGAACTACGCCCGCCGCGCGCGACGCGTGCTTGAGGAAGCCGGACTCGACGTCGAGTATCACGAGTATCCAATGGGCCACCAGGTCGCGGCGGAGGAAGCCGCCGACGTGAAGGCGTTTCTGCAACGCGTATTGACTAAGTCTGTGGACTAAGCTAACCTGAAATCCATGATCGAAGTGAACATTCACGAGGCGAAGACGCATCTCTCGCGCCTCCTCGCCAAAGTGGCCGAGGGCGAAGAGATCGTGATCGCGCGCAACGGCGAGCCGGTGGCGAAGATCGTCCCCATCGAGCGCACCGGCAAAAAACGCATCCTCGGTCAGGACGCCGGCCGCGTCTGGATGTCTGACGACTTCGATGCGCCGGTCGATCCCTTGACTTGGCGCTGATGCGGTTTCTGCTCGACACGCACGCGTTCCTCTGGGCGGTCAGCGCGCCGGATCGGCTGCGGCACTCGGGCTTCGAACTGATCGTGGACTCGGCGAACACGGTCGTTTTTTCGGCGATCAGCGCTCTCGAGATCGCGATCAAAGTCTCCGCCGGGAAACTGAAACTGCCCGAGCACGCTTCGGACTATGTGAACTCGCGCGTCGATGCGCTCTCGATGGACGTTCTGCCCGTCTACGTATCGCACGCGTTGCAGGTGGCTTCGCTGCCGGTCTATCACAGCGATCCGTTCGATCGTTTGCTCGTTGCACAGTGCCAGATTGAAAAGCTGCCGCTGATGACGGCGGATGCCGCGCTCGTCGAGTACGACGTCGAGATCATCTGGATCGGCGAAGGGCGCGCGCCGCGGCGCCGACGCCGGCGCGCTACCGCGTCAAAGTGATTACGGCTTTCGCGCCGCCTTTCTTCGACTTCACCCATTCCTGCATTCGTGTTTCCAGCACCGAAAGCGGCAGCGGTCCGGCGCCGAGGAGAGTGTCGTGGAAGGCACGGATGTCGAACGCCTCGCCGAGCTCGCGCTCCGCGTTCGCGCGCAACTCCTTGATCTTCAATTCGCCGAGCTTGTACGCGAGCGCTTGTCCCGGCCACGCGAGATAGCGATCGATCTCCACCTCGATGTCGTGCAGCGGCTTGCTCGAGTTCGCGACGAAGTAATCGATGGCTTGCTGCCGCGACCAACCTTTCGCGTGCATCCCGGTATCGACGACGAGGCGCACCGCGCGCCACATCTCGTACGTGAGCTGGCCGAAACGCGAGTATGGATCGGTGTACATGCCCAGCTCGGGTCCGAGTGATTCCGCGTAGAGTCCCCACCCTTCGACGAACGCCGTGAAGCCGCCATTGCGCCGGAACGCCGGCAGCTCCTCGAGCTCCTGGGCGAGCGCGATCTGGAAGTGATGGCCCGGCACCGCTTCGTGCAGCGACAGCGCTTCCATCTCCCACTTCGGTCGCGAGGACAAATCGTACAGATTCACATAGTAGTAGCCGGGCCGGTGTGATTCCGGTGAGCCCGATTGGTAGTAAGCCGTCGTCTGCGTTTTCTCCGAGTACGCGGGGATCGGAATGACGCCGTACGGCAAGCGCGGGATGCGGCCGAAGAGACGCGTGAGCTCCGGATCGATGCGCTTGGAGATGTCGCGGTACGCAACGAGCAGGTCTTCGCGCTTCGTGTAATAGAAGCGCGGATCGTTGCGCAGGAATGTGAAGAACTCTTCGAGCGTGCCCGTGAAGCCGGTCTGCGCGCGGATCTTCTCCATCTCGCCGCGAATGCGCTTCACCTCAGACAATCCCAGCGCGTGAATCTCTTCCGGCGTGCGATCGGTGGTGGTCTGCACGCGGACGAGATACGGATACCACTCCTTCCCCTGCGGCACGCTCGTCCACGCGATGTCCTCGCGCGTCTTCGGCTCGTACTCGTCGGTCCAGAACGCGTGCAGTTTGCGCAGCGCAGGCAGCACATTGGCGCGCAGCACCGCGAGCGCTTCCTTCTGCAATCGCTCCTGTTCGGGCGGCGGAATCGATGGCCGGAAGTTCGTGAACGCGAGTTCGCAAATCGGACTCTTCGCCGGATCGTCAGTGATCTGATTTGCGATCGCTTCCGCGACGTCGCCCACGATCACGCGCGGCGGCGTCAGTCCCGCGGCGAGCCCGCGTTTCATCAGCGCGATCGTGTCGTCGACAGCGCGCGGAAACGCACGCATGCGCGCGAGGAAGTTCTCGTGGTCCTTCACCGTGCCGCGCGGGATCTGCTGCGCGAGCTCGCCCAGGGTCATGTAGATGCCGCCCATCTGGTGAACCGGAACGAGCTCGGACGGATAGCGATCGCCTTCCACCGCGAGCTTCGCCTGCA
Source organism: Thermoanaerobaculia bacterium (assembly GCA_035626775.1). Taxonomy (GTDB): domain Bacteria; phylum Acidobacteriota; class Thermoanaerobaculia; order Gp7-AA8; family Gp7-AA8; genus QHVT01. The sequence continues at coordinate 1,547 of DASPNA010000066.1, read as the reverse complement.
ACAGGAACAGGTCGTAGTTCAGGCGATCGCCGGCGGACAGCTTCGCGCGATCGATCGCTTCGATCTTCTTCAAAGTCTCGCGATTACGCTCGCGGCGTCGTTGCCACGCTTCCGGCGAGCGATCGGTGAGCCGGTCGTCATGGCCGCGTTCGCCAAGATAGGTGGCGCCTTCGGGATCGTCGTGAAGTTGCCAGGCCCATTGGTCTTTGATCAGTTGATCGAGAAGCATTTCCTCGGTACCTCGGGGTTCCTCGGAGTTCCGCGGAGGGGAACCACCACCCGAGGGACCCGAGGAACCCGAGGGACCCGAGGGACCGGAAGAACCTTGAGGAACCGCCGTCGAGGCCGCCAGAACCGGCAACGCGCAGAGAGTGAAAGCGAGCGTCAGGAGCCATTCGCGCATGGAGCGGCATTGTAGGCCTGTCGCTTGCTAGAATTCGACTGCGATGGCCGCAAATAACTCACGAGCCGCTCTCGTCTTCGCCGCCGCCCTCACTCTCACCCCGATCGCCGCGGAAGCGACGATCGCGCGCGCGGTGAAGTTCGATGAGAAGGTCGATCAGGCTGCGGCCATCGTTCTCGGCCGCGTCGTCTCGCAGACGTCGAGCTGGGACGCCGCGCAACAGCGCATCCTCACCTATTCGAAGCTGCAGGTCGAAAAGACATTCAAAGGTTTTCCCTCGCAGGAGATCACCATCGTCACGCCCGGCGGCGTGGTCGGTGACGTCGCGCAGGATTACGTCGGCGTGCCGCGCTTTCGCACCGGTGACGAGCACGTGGTCTTCGTGCGCAACACGAAAGTCGGACCGACCGTGCTGTTCCTCGATCAGGGCGCGTATCACGTCGACAAAGACGAGCGCGGCGATCGCCTCGTGCGTCCGATCGACTCGAACGCGGTGATGATCGACACGCAACGCGGCGTCGCCGTAACGCCGGAGAAAGCGCGCTCGCTGCGCGACTTCGAAGGCAGCGTGCGCGAAACGATCAGGCAGCGCGAGACGATGCGCATGGAGCTGATCGAGCGGAAGCAACGCGAGGAAGCGTCGCTCTGGAACCAGGTCAAGCGCAACAAGACGCTGGTGATCCTCGCCCTGCTTGGCGCGATGCTCGCCACCTGGCAGCTGGTCAAGCGATCGTCGTAGTGCCGGACGCCGTCGGACAGGCCGCCCTCGGTCGCGCATTGGAGGAGAAGGACGATCTCGTCCTTCTCTATCAGCCGATTCACGACGCGCGCAGTGGCGCGATCTACAGCGCCGAGGCGTTGCTGCGGCAGCGAAGGCAGACGGGCGAGCTTCGCGAAGCGGCGATCATTCACGAGACGGCCGAAGAGAGTTGCGGGCCCGAGCTGTTCGTGCTCGATCACATCCTCGTGCGCAAGGCCTACACCGACGCCGCGCAATGGCAATGGTTCGCGCCGGATGTGCTGCTCAACGTGAACCTCTCGCCGCGCGAGCTGCAGGAAGGGAACGTGCTCGAGCGACTCACCGCGCTCGTTTCATCGTGCGGCATCGACACGCGCAGGGTGAACATCGAGATCACCGAGACCG
>DASPNA010000065.1:0-21873 GCA_035626775.1 Thermoanaerobaculia bacterium | reverse complement strand
CGCAGAGGAAGGGGAGCATCACCACGCCGGCGATCACGCGGGGAACGAAGAGGTACTGGATCGGCTCGGTGGCCAGCGCTTTGAGGGCGTCGATCTGCTCCGTCACCTTCATCGTGCCGATCTCCGCGGCCATCGACGAGCCGATGCGCCCCGCCACCATGAGCCCGACCAGCACCGGCGCGAGCTCGCGCAGCATGGCCAGCGAGACGACGCTGGCCACGAACTGTTCGGCGTTCACGCGCTGGAATCCGGTGAAGGTCTGCAGCGCGAGCACCATGCCGGTGAACATCGTCGTGAGGAAGACGACGGGGATGGAGTCGACGCCGACGCGCACCATCTGCCGGAACCACTCGCCGAAGTCGTACGGCCGGCGGAAGGTCCAGGTGATCGTCCGCCACAACGCGTCGAACCAGAGTCCGGTCTGTTCGAAGAGGCGGATGAACGTGCGGCCGATACGGTCGAGGATCGTGATCATGTCGCTGGCGAGAGCTTATCCCAAGAAAACACGCGGCACGCGCTTGCCGACGGCGCAGAAGACCTCGTAGGAAATCGTGTCGAGCTTCCGCGCCAGCTCTTCCACCGCGATCTCGTCATTCCCCTGGCGGCCGAGGAGCACGACCTCGTCACCGAGTGCGGCGTCTTCGATGTCGGTGACGTCGATCGTCGTGAGATCCATCGACACGCGTCCGACCACCGGCGCGCGTTTGCCGCGCACGAGCACTTCGCCGCGATTCGAAAGGCCACGCCGATAGCCGTCCGCGTAGCCGATCGGCAACGTGGCGATGCGCGACGCACGACCGGTGCGGAACGTCGTGCCGTACCCGATGGCATGGCCGGGCGGCAGTTCCTTCAGACGGCCGATCGCCGTGCGCCAGCGCATGACCGGCTCCAGCCGCGGCGAGCGTTCGTCGAGCGGTTCCGCGCCGTACAACGCGATGCCGACCCGCGCGAAATCGCCCGGCGTCATTCCGCGCATCGTCGCGGCGCTGTTCGCGGCGTGATGCAGCGGCGCTTCGACGCCTGCTTCGCGCAGCGTCGCGACGAGAGTCTCGAAGCGCGCGAGCTGATCGTTCGTGAACGCGTCGTTCACATCGCCAGCATTCGCAAAGTGCGTGTAGAGCGCGTCGATGCGCAATCGCGGCGCGGCGCGGATCAACTCGACTACGCGCGGCAGTTCGCTCTCGATCACGCCCATGCGTCCCATGCCCGAGTCGAGCTTGAGATGAATGGCCACGTCGCGTTCCCGCGCCACACTCGCCACGAGCTCCAGCTCCTCGGGACCAGGAACGCCGAGCGTGATCGCGTGCTGGAGCGCGAGCCGCACCTGGCGCTCACTCAATGGACCGAGCACGAGGATGGGCAGAGTGATGCCGGCGTTGCGCAGCTCGAGCGCTTCTTCGAGCAGCGCCACGCCGATCATCGCCACGTGCTCCGCCTTGCACCGGCGCGCCAGCTCGACGGCGCCGTGGCCGTACGCATCGGCCTTGAGCAGCGCGATCAAGCGCGTCCCTGCGCGCAGTTGCGCTGCGATATGCGCCACGTTCCGCTCGAATGCGCCGCAATCGATTTCCGCCCAGGTCGGGCGGATGTCAGACGGAGTAGACATGCAAGTTCTGGCCGTTCATCGGCCGCGAGCGATCTGATGCAAGAAAGAGGATCGTTTCGGCGACGTCGGCGGGCGTCATGTCCGCGGGCGCGCCACCGCTCGCCGCCGCCCACATCGGCGTGTCGACCGATCCCGGACTGACGGCATTCACCCGTACCCCGCGCGACTTCACCTCCACCGCCAGCGCCTCGGTCAGCGAGATCACCGCGCCCTTGCTCGCGCAGTACGAGACGAAGCCGGGAAACTTTTCCGGCCCCACGATGCCGGAGATCGACGCGACATTCACGATCGCGCCGGCGCCGCGCTCGAGCATCGACGGCAGCGCGCGGCGGCAGGTGAGGTAGATGCCATGCACGTTCACGTCGAACAGCCGCCGCCAGCGTTCCGGTGACGTGTCGACGAGCAAAGCCGGATCGATCGCACCCGCGGCATTCACGAGGAGGTCGCAAGGCCCGAAGCGCAATTCCGTCTCGGCGAAAAGGCGCTCGACGTCGTCCGCATTCGCGACATCACCCAACACGACACCGCTCGATCGCGCGAACGTGATCACGTGCGCGCCACGTTCTTCGAGCATTTCCGCGGTCCGTTTGCCGATGCCGGAAGAGGCGCCGGTGACGATCGCGACTTTTCGATCGAATTCACTCATAATCCGGCGCAGGCTACCCCAATTCGACAACCAGGAGATTCGTATGCCTCAGCACGTCAATGACATCCTGCAATTGGTCCTGCGCTGGGCGCACGTGGTCGCCGGAATTCTCTGGATCGGCCATCTCTACTTCTTCAACTTCGTCAACGCTCACGTCGCCAAATCGCTCGATGGTCCTACCAAAAAAGTGGTCGTTCCCGAGCTCATGCCGCGCGCTCTCTACTGGTTCCGCTGGGGCGCGCTCTGGACGTGGCTCACCGGTATCCTCCTCGGCGGCCTGATCTACTATCACTCCAAGATCGTTTTTGACGATCCCACCAACCCCGCGAACAATCCGTGGCTCTGGCTGGCGATCGTGCTGGTGATCCTGATCGTCGGCTTCCTCGTCTACAACGCGGTCATGAAAGCCGTCAAGAACGTGATCGTCGCGAACACGATCGTGCTGCTGCTCTTCGTCGCCGTCTACTTCTTCCTCGAGTTCGTCGGCAAGTTCGGCGGCCGCTCGCTGTACATCCACGCGGGACTGATCTTCGGCACGATGATGATGTTCAACGTCTGGATGGTGATCTGGCCATATCAGAAGAAGATCATCATGGCGACGAAAGAAGGCACGGCTCCCGATGCGGCATTGGTCGCGCAGGCCGGCCTTCGCTCGCGCCACAACACGTTCATGTCCGTCCCGTTGGTTTTCACGATGCTCAGCAACCACTATCCGACGATGTACGGGAACACGGAGAAACTCGCCGGCATCCCCATCCGCGATTGGTGTTTGTTCGGCGTGATCGCCATCGGCTTCGCGTTTGTCCGCTGGACATACGGTAAGTCTGCAAAGGTCTCCGGGTTCTAGGCCGCAAACGGGTCCCTCGGGTTCCTCGGAGTTCCTCGGGTTCCTCGGCGTGAGCCAAGCTCCCCGAGGAACCCGAGAGGCCTGAGGAACCCGAGGAATTACTGATGCGCCTCCTTCAAGTCGACGCGTTCACATCCGAGCCCTTCCGCGGCAATCCTGCCGCGGTTTGTCTGCTCGACCGCGAGCGCGATGCGCAATGGATGCAGGATGTGGCGGCGGAGATGAACCTCTCCGAGACCGCGTTCCTGCTTCCGCGCGATGGTGACGGCTACTCGCTGCGCTGGTTCACGCCTGCTGTCGAAGTCGCGCTGTGTGGGCACGCGACACTCGCCAGCGCGCATGCATTGTGGGAAGAGCAGCTTCTCGCGCCGAATGATGTCGCGCGCTTTCACACGAAGAGTGGCGTGCTGACTGCGCAGCGCAAAGGCGAGCGGATCGAGCTCGATTTTCCTGCCACGCTCGAACAACGCTCCGATCCGCCCGAAGGTCTGCTCGAATCACTCGACATCGCCGATCCCGTGTACGTCGGACGCAACAAGTTCGATTACCTGATCGAAGTCGCGTCCGAAGAGATCGTGCGCGCACTCCAGCCCGATCATCCGCAACTGCGCAAGATCCCGGTACGCGGCGTCATCGTCACCAGTCGCGCGTCAAGCGACGACATCGACTTCGTGTCGCGCTTCTTCGCGCCCGGATCCGGCATCGGCGAAGATCCGGTTACCGGTTCCGCACATTGCTGTTTGACACCGTACTGGTCGGCGCGACTCGGCAAACAGGAGATGACCGCGTTCCAGGCGTCTCCTCGCGGCGGATTCGTACACGTGCGCCTCAACGGCGATCGGGTAAAGCTCGCGGGACAAGCGGTGACCGTGCTGCGCGGAGAACTGCGGGTATCCGAGGCCACCCCGAGGAACTCCGAGGAACCCCGAGGAACCCCGAGGAACCGGGAAAAGTGAGCATCCGCGAGATGCTCGAGCGGATTGAGTACGACACGCTCGTGCCGCAGGCGGCGAAGAGCGCGGACACGCGCGGCCGCGATCGCGACGAGCCGGAAGACGACATCCGCCCCGCGTACCAGCGCGACCGCGATCGCATCATCCACTGCAAAGCGTTCCGGCGGCTCAAGCACAAGACGCAGGTGTTCCTCGCGCCCGAGGGGGATCACTACCGCACGCGGTTGACGCACGTGCTGGAGGTGACGCAGATCGCGCGCACCATCGCGAAGTCGCTGCGCCTCAACGAAGTGCTTACCGAAGCGATGGGCCTCGGCCACGACCTTGGCCATTCGGCGTTCGGACACGCCGGCGAGGCGGCACTCAACAAACTCGTGCGCGGCGGGTTCGATCACTACCGGCAATCGGTGCGGGTGGTCGAGAAACTCGAAGACCTCAATCTCACCATCGAAGTACGCGACGGCATCCTCAAGCACTCCAAAGGCGAGAAGGGCGAACTGCTGCGCAAGCGCGCGAAGGCGCGCGCCCTGACGCTGGAAGGCGACATCGTGCGCATCTCCGACATCATCGCGTACGTCAATCACGACATCGATGACGGGATCCGCGCAGGCATCATCCGCGAGGACGACATCCCCAGGGATATCCGCACGACACTCGGCGTGAAGGGAAGCGACCGTATCGACCGGATGGTGCGCGACGTGATCAACGCGACGCTCGCGACGGATTACGAAGCGATCGCGATGTCGCCGGAGGTCGAGCAGGCGCTCGACGCGCTGCGCAAGTACATGTTCGAGAACATGTATCTCGTTCCCGCGGTGCGCGGCGAATTCGAGAAGGCGCAGAAGATCCTGACGGCACTCTTCGAATACGTGGTCGCGCATCCGGAAAAGTTCGTGGACCTGAACTCGGAGGAGCCGGTGGAACGGCTGGCCATCGATTTCATCGCCGGAATGACGGACCGTTACGCGCTGAACCTGTACGCGCAGCTGTTCCTGCCGCGCCCGTGGATGGCGTAAGACTGGAGCGACGGGCTGTCAGGCCGTCGAACCGCTCGAAAACGACGGGCTGAGAGCCCGTCGCTCCAGATTACTTTCGCGTCGCGCTTTTCTTCGGCGCGACGTTGAGGACATCGCGCAGGTCCTTGCCCGCCTTGAAACGCACGTTCTTCGACGCCGGAATTTCGATCGGTTCCTTCGTGCGCGGGTTGCGGCCCTCGCGCGCCTTGCGCTCCGTCACGTGAAAACTGCCCAGGCCGGGGACGGCACAGCGTTCACCGCTCTGGCACGCGTCGGAGATGTAACCGACGAACGCATCGAAGGCGGCGGCCGCCTCTTTCTTGGAGATTCCTGCCTTGTCGGCAATGGCGTTGATGACGTCGGCCTTACCCGGCATAGTGCGCCTCCCAAATGCGGATCTTGTTGCGGAACGCTGCACAATCTAGGGACCGCGCGCGCGAAAGTCAACGCAGGCGGTGCAATGCGTCGAGGTAGCCGTGCACGATGGAGATCACCTGCGCGTGACTCCACGTGAGCGGCGCCACTGACAAAGCCTCGCCAGTGTGCGGATCGACCTGCTCGGGCAGAATCATGGCGGGCGTGGCGCGCGCACGTGCCCATCGCACAAGATCGAGTGCACGCTGCAATCCCTCCGGCGCCGTCGCTTTTGCAATCACGTGCTCGGCCAGCCACAGCGTGCAGAGAACCCACGGGTTTCCCTGTACGCGTTCTTCCTCCTCGTAAATGCGGTGATAGTCGTCGTGCTCATAACGCGCGATGCCACCGATGTCGGTATGCACCCATAACTTCTCGCGCACCGCGGACATCGTCCCCTCGACCATTGCAGTCGTGGCCGGGAAGACGCCGAAATAAAAAATAGCGAAGGTGGAAGCGTCGACGGCCGGATCGGGCTCCAATGCGTCGCCGTTCATAAGCAGGCCGCGCGCAAAGCGTCCTTCCTCTTCCAGCCACAAATGCTTCTTCATTGCGTCGCGCAGATCGGCGGCCGCTTTCTGATAAACGGCACGGCGCTCCTGCTCATTGAAGAGGTTGGCCAATTCGGCGGCGGCCGTGAGGCCTGCCCATACGGACGCGCAGGTGAACGTAAAGACGCCATAACGTTCCTCCCACATGTCGAAGCTCGGCAGCGGGAGCGCCGTTTCCGGATCGCGGAAGCGCACGAGAAAATCCGCGGCGGACACGACCAGCCGCTGATAAACGTCACGTAACAGCTCCAGATCGCGCGTCCGCTCGTAATGGCGCGCCAGCAGCCAGATCACAAGGGCGGTTTCATCCTCCTGAATCGGAAGACGCGCTTGCCCATCGCGAACCCATGGCTGCCACAACGGCGCGGGCGAGCCGTCAGGGTTGTATTTGTGCAGAAAATAACCGTCCTCGCGAAGCACTTGTTTCGCGAGCAGCAAAAATCGGCGCGTGATTTCCGGGAAACCGGCACGGTCCATTGCGTCGCACACGAACGCGGCATCGCGCATCCACACGTACGAGTAATGATCATTGTGGCCCCAGACGATGTCGGAGTCGTTCGCGGCCAGTACGGCGCCTCCGCGATCGCATTGGGTGGCCACGACCAGTAAAGACCGGCGATAGAGATCGATGATCTCCTCCGGAAGATCACGAAGGTCGACACCCGGCTTATTGACCCACGTGTACCAATACGAACCGCTCCGGGCCAGCACGTGCGCCGCTCCTTCGGCGATCACGCGCTCATTGAGCGCGTGCACTTCGGAATCGGTCTTCCCCGCACAGATCCAATAGAACGCCGTCGCGCTGCCATTCGGTGGCACGGTCAGAGGAATCGCGAACGTCGAATCGACCGCGCCTTGTGCGATGGCTGACATCGATAATGCGCCGTCTTCCGCATCGGTCCATGTTCCTTCTGTTCCGCTGCGCGCGCACGCGTACTCCGTCACGCCGCCTTCGCAATTGATCAGCACATAACGCCGCGCCTTGTATTGCACGATCGCGCGCGACTCCGGATCGAACATGACCGTGTCGCCGATGCGATTCCCGTAGAGCGCAAAATCGTGGTGCAGAAACAGCTTGATCTCACGCGATTCTTCGCGAAGGTTGCGCACCACGATCTTGCGGACATAGACACAGGCATCCGGATCGACCGCGTCATAGCAACGGATGCGCAGGCCGATCGCGTCGTTCTGCAGCAGTACGTCGGTGACGAGCGTGTCGCGGAGATATTCGAGCGTGTGCTGCCACGGCGCCTCGTCGGTGGCATGCAACGCGCCGTCGGTCCAGACACCAAAGCGGAACCGCGCCGCCGCGTGATTCTCCATCCCGACGCGCGGAAAGTAGAAATCGGCCAGTCGATATTGGGCGTCGAAGGCGACGAGCAGCGACCCGTTGCCGATCGGCAGGTTGCGTGGCATGCGGCGCGAAAGTCTACACGCGGAGCACGAATGCGGTGAACCCGTCCGCGCCCGACTCCGGCGTCAGTCGCAGCACGCCGTCCTGCACCCATCGGTTCGCCCCCTCGGGAACGAACGGCGTGAGGTCGACGCGTTGCTGGCCTTCGACCACCGCATCGTTCTCTTCCGCCTCGAGCGAGCAGGTGGAGTAGACGACGTACTTCTTCGCAAGCGTCATCGCGCTCGCGAGCAGTTCTTTCTGCAACGTGGCGAATGCCGCGAGATTGGCCTCACGCAAACGCCACTTCAGCTCCGGACTCTTACGGATCGTGCCGGTCGCGCTGCACGGCGCGTCGAGCAGCACGACGTCGAACTGCTTCGCGAATGGTGGTTTTCTGCCGTCGCTCACCACGCGACGCACATTCGCCAGCGGCTGCAGGCGCGCGATCGAGACGTCATTCGCGATCACCTTCGCGCCATGTGATGCCAGATAGATCGACTTGCCGCCCGGCGCCGCGGCGAGATCGAGCACGTCATCTCCGCACGCGCGCGCGATCGCGGAAATCACCGCGCTCCCTTCGTCCATCGGATGAAATTCGCGCCGATCGAGCTCCGCGCTCGACCCGTGCAGCTTGTACACGCCGGCGACGAGTTGCGACGGCTGCGCATCCGGCGGCACCGCGCCGTGCAGCGACACGACATCGGGATACGAAAGCTCCTGGTTCGCCGCGGCAATCTTCGCCGTGCGCTCCGCGCCGTACAGCCTCGTCCAGCGCTCGATCAGCCACGGCGGGTGGGCCGTGCGCGTCGGCAGATCTTGCGGCTCGGGCAACGGGCCGCGTGTTGCGCTGCGCAGGATCGCGTTCACGAATCCGCGTGCGCGTTTCGGCGCGAGGTCTACCGTTTCGGACACCGCCGCATACGCGGCGACGTCCATGTAGATCAACTGATAGAGGCCGACGCGCAGCACATCGACGACCTGCGCATCGAGACGATTGATCGAACGTTTCGCGAGCGCGGCGATCACAAAATCGAGGCGCGACCGCCAGCGCAACACGCCGAGGACGAGTGTGCGGACGAAGCCCGACTCGCCGATCAGCAGCAGCGATGCGTACAGATTCTCGCGCTCTACGCGTTGCAGCAGATGCAAAGCGCGCTGACGCTCGGTCACGGGAGCCGGTCTCCCGCGCGCCAGCCAAGGCCGCGCGCGACGGCGGCGGCGGGCGTGCGCGGCTTGCCGGGGCGCTGCATCTCGAGCACTCGGATCGCGCCGTCGCGTGCGGCGATGATCACGTCGTCATCGATCGACAGGATCGTACCCGGCTCGCCGCTGGCGTCGTGGGCGCGGATGTCAGTCAGCTTGATGTCCTGCGCGAAAACTCCGGGCCACGGATCGAACGCGCGGAAGCGGTCGTAGATCTGTCTGGCCGTTTCGGCGAAACGAATCTGTCCTTCCGCTTTTTCGATCTTCGGCGCGAGCGTCGCGCGTTCGTGATCCTGCGGCGTCTCGACGGCAACGCCATTCTCGATGTCGCGCAGCGTTTTCAGCAGCGCCTCCGCACCGAGGGTCGAGAGTCGCGCGGCGAGCTGCGGCGTGCGCTCGTCGGGACCGATCTCGGTCGTGTCGATCCGCAACATCGGGCCGTGATCGAGCTCTTCATCGACGCGCATGATCGTGACGCCGGTGACGCGATCGCCCGCCTCGATCGCCCGCTGGATCGGCGCCGCCCCACGCCATCGCGGCAGCACCGACGCGTGCACGTTGAAGAATCCGTGCCGCGGAATCTGCAGCAGTGCCGCCGGCAGGATCTTGCCGTAGGCGATGACCACGCCGAGGTCGGGGGCGAGTTGCGCGATTTGCGCGAGCGCGTCTTCGTTGCGGATGCGCGGCGGCTGCAACAGCGGCAATCCGAGCTCGCGCGCGCGCACCGCGACGGCCGGCGCGTGTATCTTCATCCCGCGACCGGCCGGCTTGTCGGGTTGCGCGATCACCAGCACGACTTCGTGCTCGCGCGCGACCGCTTCGAGCGTGGGGACGGCGAAGTCGGGAGTACCGAGGACGACGATGCGCATTGCGCGCGGATTGTAGCCGCCGAACTCTGAAGCGACGGGCTCTCAGCCCGTCGCTCCAGATCGGGACACGATGACGGCGCTTACGATGTCGTGGTCGGCGGCGTATCCGAGATTGTGGTGGTCGTCGGCTGCGGCGGCGGGGACGTCAGGTTCGGATTCGGTCCTTCGTTGCCGGTGCTCGGTTCCGGCGTGACCTGCCCGCTCGCGCCGGCGGCGGGCGTCTGGCTCTCCGTCTGCGCAGGCTGCGTTACGTCCGGCGGCGCGTTCTGATAGTCGCGCGGCACCGGCTCGCCGCGGCACGCGGTGAGCAGGAGGAACGCAGCTACAATCGACGCTCTCATGATGAACACGGTCGAGTTCAGCAAACGTGCCATGGTCCTGCTCGTCGCGGCCGTTCCGCTCTTCGCGCAGACGGCGGAAGGCGATCGCCAGTACGCGGCACGCGCGACAGGTGCGCAGGGCGCGCGCGCGAAAGCCGCGCCGATCGACGCCGCCATCGCCGCCTATCAGCGCGCCATCGCGGATAACGAGAACGATCTCGAAGCACACGCGCGGCTGCTGCGTGCAATTCGTTTTAAGGGCGCGTACGTCGCGGCGAACGCCGACGAAAAGAAGAAGATCTACGCGCAGGCGAAGACGCACGGAGACAGAGCACTCGCGGTCCTCGGGCGTCAACTACTCGCGCGCGGCGTGAAGCCGGACGCGCCCGAGAAGACCGTGGCAGCCGCCGCGCGTTCGATGAACGGCGCCGGCGACATCTATCTGTGGGACGCGATCAACTGGGGCGAGTGGGCGCTCGCATACGGGAAGATGGCCGCCGCGCGACAGGGCGCCGCGGATCGCATCCGGCGTGAGGCGACGATCGCGCATCTCATCGATCCCAAGCTCGAGATGGGCGCCCCTGCGCGCGTCCTGGGCCGCCTCCACGACCAGACGCCGCGCATTCCGTTCATCACCGGCTGGGCGTCGGGAAAAGAGGCGAAGAAGTTTCTCGAGCAGTCGCTGCAACACGATCCGACGAACAAGCTCACCCTCATCTTCCTCGCCGAAGCGCTCGTGTCGGCCGACTCCGCGGCAAAGCCGCGCGCGGTACAGATGCTGCGCACGGCCGTAAGCACGCCGCCGCATCCGGAGTACCTGGTCGAGGATGCGGCCGCGATCGACGACGCGCGCGCATTGCTCAAGAAGTGGGGAGCGTAATCGCAGCGATCGCGTCGCCGACTGAAACGCTTTCCACGATGTCGAACAGCAGTCCGTCGCCGCGCTCTTCGACGAGTTGCAGCGGCACCTGACGCAGCGTCACGAACTCCTCCGATCGCTGCTTCCACGCCGCTTCCTTCGCGGACCAGAAGTGCAGGATGCGATGCGCGAGCGTGCAGCTCTGCATTTGCTCGATCTCATCAGGAGTGAGGAAGAGATGTGCGGCGCGCTCATCGAGCTCGCGCAGATGTTCGATGTCGATTCCGATCGGTCTGCGATCGACGGCGGCGGCCGCATACGGCGCCGAGTGCGACAGCGACACGTGCCATTCGGAGCGCACGCCGTCGATGATCAGCGACGGACGATCGATCACGATCGCGCGAGGATCCTTCGCCAGTCCGAGCTGCATGGCCAGTTGTTTCGCCGCGATGCGGACGAGGAGCCATTCTTCGCGACGCGACGCGAGCTTGAACGCGTTGGCGGTGGCGAGCTCGGTTTCGGTGAAGAACCCCTCATCCGGCCTTCGGCCACCTTCTCCCCTCTGCGGAGGGGAGAAGGCGATCAAGGCGCGAGCGTCCCACGGCGCCGCGATCTTCATTGCTGCTGCGCCGGAATCGCGGCGATGAACTCCGAATCGCCGCCGTGCTGCACGACCGTCGCGTACGCGACACCAGTGCCCGCGATCACGGTCACGCGGATGCTCATCGTGTCGTCGAGCTTCACGCCCAGCGAGCTCTCGATGTCGTTCACCAGCCACACCTGGTCTTCCGGCACGCCCGACTCGACGCTCGTGCCGACCGCTTCGCCGGTGCGCGTGCGCGCGGACACGCGGAACGTGGCCGGGATGATGCCGATGTTGACGATGCCGACGTTCACGCGGCGCGGCTCGGTGCCGGCAACGGGAACACCGACGATCGCAAGCTCGGCGCTCTCGGTCGAGGCCGTGGCCGCGTCGCGTCGCGTCAGCGGTTCCTCGATCGACGGCCGCGCGTTGTGCGAGACATCCGACGTCTTCACCACCGCGACCGGCGCGCGACCTTCGCGATGCTCGACCCAGAGGATGCCGAGGCTGTCGTGATGTTGAAAGAGCGTGCGCACGACGTTCGACCACCGCAGCGTCTGGCGCGGCGCGAGCGTGAGGTGGCGATCGGTGCCGCTCTCGCCGGTCACGTAGCGCAACGTCAGCCGCAACGGATCGCGATACGGATTGTGCATCGTGAGATCGGACTGCCAGAACGCGTTCACGCCCGGTACGCTGCCGACGGCGGGAAACACCATCCGCTCGAGCCGCGTGGCGACGAGCTCCTTCGCGTCCGGCAATCGAATCTGCCGCAGGTAATCGGCGACCGCGCGCGCTTGGAAACCGCTGCGCCGCGTCCACAACTCGACGCCGCGCACGGAGCGATAGAAGCGATAGGCGTCATCGAGATACGCCGATACCGCCTGCGCACGCAGATCGTTGGTGACGCCGTCGAACTGGTCGAAGAGCTCGGGCGAGCGGCGGATCACCACTTTCGGTTTCGCGCGCTCGAGCGCACGGATGGTCTCTTCCTGAAACGCGCGGGGCGAGAGGATCGGCACCTGATAGAAGCGGGTCGGGTTCGGACGGTCAGCGAAGAAGTAGAACGCGGGCTGATTCGAGAAGTCGAAGATCGGCTCGCCGCGCTTCGTCAGCTCGCGGATGCCGTGCGAGACGTCGGTGATGCGCCACTGCACCGCTTCGGCGTTGGGCTCGCGATCGACGCGCAGCACGCGGCCGGAGTAGCGGATGAACTCGTGCAGCCGCGCGTTGATCAGATCGGGAATCCAGAACAGGACCGCGATCACCGGCAGCAGCGCCATCACGATCGACATCACGAACGCGCGCGTCCCTTGCCCCCCGTTCCGCCAGACCTCACGGAGCATGCGGGCGAGCAGCACGGTCAAAAGCACCAGCAACGGTCCGATGAGAAACGCGGCGAAATACTGATGCGTGAACGACACGCGACCGAACGCGGTACGTTGCGCGACCGTCGAGAACACCGTCAGCACCAGCAACGCGAAGTCAAGCGTGTCCATGCGCCGCCGCAACCAGCGCTGGATCACGTAGATCGCCGCGATGACGATCGTCAGCGGACTGAGAATGAGATGGAACTTCTCCCACACCACGAAGTCGGCAAGCGTGTGCAGGTTGAGATTTCTGCGGAACGTCGATACCAGGTCGGGAAACGGCAACGACCACACCGCGTCGATGATGTTCGGGATGGTCACGAACGATGTGATCAGGAAGTCATCGAGCGCGCCGTGCGTGGCGAGATAGATCGCGAACGGTGCAGCTCCGATCACCGTTCCAATCACGAAGAACACCGCCGCCTGCGCAGGCGCGAGTCCGTTCCATGTCACGCGTCGCGATGCGATCCACAGCAGCAGCGACGTCGCCAGCGCGCCGGCGATCGTGTACATCCCGATCTCGTAACTGAAAAACAGCGCGATGCCCGCGAAGACGCCACTGAAAATCGCAGCGATGCGATTGCGCCGTTGCAGTGCGGTCCAGAACAGCGCCACCGCCGCGACCTGGAAGAGCGTGCGGTTGTTCTCCGCCGTCGTCCAAGAGCCCATCGCGACGCAGAACAGCGCCAGCGGGATCGAACGGAAGACCGCCAGTCCGAGGAACCAGATGGCGACGCCGAGGAAGGAGCCGAGGACGACGGTGCGCATTACCGCGACGTCGAGCGAGCGGCCGAACAGCTCCATCAGCCATGCGTCGAGCAGGCCGTCCTCGAGCATGCCGTGCAACGCGAGCACGTCGCGGAACGGCACCTTTCCGCGCAGATAGTCGGAGGCGGGGCCGATCGATTCGCCGCGATGGAAAAGGTCGATCCATTGCGAGAGCTGAGCGGTCGATGCGTAGCTGAAGAGATAAATGAGCGCGGGGATGATCAGCGCGATCGCCAGCGTGCGCGCGGCGTGCGCCGGCATCGGTCGCACGCGCATCGCCAGCATCGCGACGAGCAACGCGATCGCGACGATCAATCGCGGACGCGGCAGCGGAACCCAGATTGCCGCGAGGAACGGCAGGATCACCAGCGGCAGCGCCGCCACCGTGAGGCGCTTGAAGCCTTCATCGGTGCGCCGGCCGAGGTGCAGCTCGCCGAGTCGCGCGATCAGGATCGCGGCGGCCCAGAACATCGCCAGGAACATCGCCACGAACACGACTTCGAGAAAAAGCGTGGGGATGTGCGCGATCCGCCGTCCGGTGACGAGGTAGCGATAGAACAGCCAGGAGAGCGCTTCGCAGAAGAGCAGCGCGTGATAGGGGCCCAACTCGGCGCGGAACAGCTCGCGGATCCAGCGATGGCGGCGCGTGAAAGCGAGTGCACGCGGGCCCGAGAGCGAGAGCGCGATCGGCAATAACACGATCCAGCCGACCTTGCCGGTAGTCAGATAGAAGAGCGGCGCGAAGAGGTACGGCACGAGAAACAGCGCGCGCTCTCCCATCGTGCGCAGGCGCCACGCAGCGCGGCCGAGCACGCGCTGCAGCCAGATCGTGAGCACCGGCACGAGCAGAAAGAAGAGCGCGGCGCCGAGGTAATCGCGGAGCTTCGAGTAGCGCTGGATGGTGACGAAGCCAACCGCCACCGGCGACGTCGGGGGGAGGTTGTTGAACAGCAGCGTGATGGAGAGGAAAACACCGCAGGCGAGGCAGAAGGCCGCGATCCAGATGAGTGCGCCGGTGATGCGGTCGTAGAGTGTTTTGCTCGCCTCGCTCACGCGCGGGCGAGTGTAGCAGCGGTCTCCAGCAACCTCCGGATGGCCGGATCCTGCGGCGCGCGCTCGAGCAGCCACTCGAATGCATCGTGCCCGCGCGCGCGGAAACGCTCGCGCCACGAGTAGAACGCGCGTTCTTCGAAAAGGTTCGCGCGCTGCGTTTGCTGCGAGAGCAACGCCAGCCGCAACAACCGCAAATGGTGATTCTGGAGCGGCGGGCTCTTAGCCCGCCGGCTTCGACCGGCTGAGAGCCCGTCGCTCCAGCGCAACGGATCGCCCTCCACGTCCTCCGCCCCTGCCGCCCTGGGCGGCAAGCTCCGCTTCATCCGCCCCACACGCGAGCCCTTCTTCCGCGCCGCCATGAGCACGAAGTCGCACGGAATCCGTCCGCCATCGACGAGCATCGCCTCGATCGTACAAAGCATCTGCAGCAGCGAACGTTCGCGCGGGACGTCGAAGCGAAAGTTCTGCACGATGTCGTAGAGCAGGTGCTGCAGGATCGTGCCGCCGATCGCTTTGCGTTCGCGGACGTCAAACACCCTCTCCGTCATCGCAACCAGCTCCTCCGCCCTCACCGCCTCGGTCGGATCATTCGCGATCATTTCGTCCACGGTCGGCCGCGGCCGCGATTCGTACGGCTGCCGCAGTTCTTCCGGCAGCGCGCGCAGCAACGCGTCGATCATCGACGAGACATCATCGCTGTATTGAAAGCGGTTCGGCCCGACATACTCGTTGACGATCAGCGTGGCATCGCGCTTCATACAACGCTCGATCTGCGCGTACGCGTGCTCGAGGTTCTGCACGTGATGCAAGACCGAATGCGCAACGACGACGTCATACGCGTCCGCTTCGAGCTCGTCGCGATTCAGGTCGACGACGCCGTAGTGAATCTTCGCGACGCCGCGTCCCAGCTCCCGCGCCCGCGCCACCGCTTCCTCCGCGTAATCGACCGCGTCGATGCGCGCAACGAACGGCCACTGCGCCACCGCCCGTTCCAGCCACCCCTCGCCACAACCGAGCACGAGCACGCGCAGGCGATCAGCAACGAACCAGCGATGCGCCCACGACGAAAGCCAGTCCCGCGCGGGATCGCCGGTGGCGCGCTCATTGAGGTACATGAGCACCGCGGTGTTCGCCATCCAGTTCGCATGCGCGAGCCGCTTCGTGTAGTCGGCGTCGTTCCAGACGGTCATCTGTAGCTATTTATACCTGCTGCGGAGTATAGATGAGTAGAAATCGATATACTCGCGCCGATGGACCCGATCCGCAACCCGTTCTCTCCGGGAGCCGGGGCGCCGCCGCCGGAGTTGGTCGGCCGGGACGGCGTCCTCGAGCAGGCGGTCATCCTTCTGGCTCGAATCAAGGAGAAACGGGCGGAGAAGAGCATGCTCCTCACGGGCTTGCGCGGCGTCGGTAAAACCGTCTTGCTGAATGAGATCGAGCGGATCGCCATCGGCCGAGACTACCGCACCATCTCCGTCGAAGCGCATGAGAACAAGCCACTCGCGGCACTCCTTGCACCGCATCTGCAACGCCTTCTTTTCGAGCTCGACCGCATTGCCGGTGCCACCGAAAAAGTCCGCCGCGGCTTCGCCGTTCTTCGCGGTTTCCTCGGCGCATTCAAAATCACGACGAACGACGTGACCATTGGCCTCGACGTCGAGCCCGAGCGCGGCTCGGCCGACAGCGGCGATCTCGAAGTCGATCTGCCGAACCTGTTCGTGACGATCGGCGAGGCGGCGCAGGAACGCCAGAGTGCCGTCGCGATCCTCATCGACGAGATCCAGTACTTCAGCCAGAAGGAGCTCGGTGCTCTGATCATGGCCATGCACAAGATCCAGCAGCGGCAGCTTCCGATCGTGCTCCTCGGCGCCGGACTGCCGATTCTGCCGGGGCTGGCCGGCGAATCGAAGTCCTACGCGGAGCGACTCTTCAGCTTCCCGGACATCGGCGCGCTGTCGAAACGCGACGCGGCAAAGGCGCTGCAGGAACCCGCACGCGCCGCCGGCGTCACGTTCAAAACAGACGCACTCGACGAGATTTACCGGCTCACGAAAGGGTATCCGTACTTCGTGCAGGAGTGGGGATATCAGTCGTGGAACCGCACACCGCACAGCCCGATCACGCGAAAGATCGTGAAGGACGCGACGACCTTCGTCGTCCCGCGCCTCGACCAGAACTTCTTTCGCGTCCGCTACGACCGGCTCACGCCGAGTGAGAAAAACTTTCTGCGCGCGATGGCGCAACTCGGGCCCGGTCCGCACCGCACCGGCGACATCGCGGACACCATGCGCGTCAAGATCTCCAGCCTCGGTCCCGTCCGCGCCAAGTTGATCCGCAAAGGAATGATCTACAGCCCCGCGCACGGCGACATGGCGTTCACGGTGCCGCTGTTCGACGAGTTCATGATCCGCGCGATTCCGAAGTTCGCTCGCTGACGATCGCGTCGTGCAGGTCCTGAATGGTCGCGTTCTGCGCGACGATGTCGGGTTCTCTGCCGTGCCTGCGGATGGCGGCGCTGGTGGTCTCGCCGATCGACGCGAGCTTCGCGGTGGCCAGGATGCGCGAACGATCGTCGCCGCTGAGTTTCGAGAAGAAGTTGGCGACCGTCGATGCGCTCGTGAACGTCACGACGTCGATGCTCGTCAGTTCCGCAGGATCAAAGTCCGGGGCGACGGTGCGATAGGCGACGGCGAGATCGACTTCGCCGCCGCGACG
Organism: Thermoanaerobaculia bacterium; assembly: GCA_035626775.1. Taxonomy (GTDB): domain Bacteria; phylum Acidobacteriota; class Thermoanaerobaculia; order Gp7-AA8; family Gp7-AA8; genus QHVT01. The sequence continues at coordinate 4,707 of DASPNA010000065.1, read as the reverse complement.
CCGCAATTCGGAGATCAGCTCATCGCGTCCTTCTTCGGCGCGAATGACCGCGGTGCGAATGCCATGCTGGTCTTCCGCGAGCAGTGGCAGGAGCTCGGTGGAGATGAAACGTTCCGGCACGACGTCGGGTGCGATGCCGCGCGCGCGCAGGTCGGCGGCAGTCGACTGCCCGACCGCGGCGATCTTCGTTCCCGCGAGCGCGCGCACGTCTTTGCCTTTCGCGAAGAGTCGCTCGAAGAACGACGCCACGCCGTTCGCCGACGTGAACACGAGCCAGTCGTAGCGCTCATCGATGGCGCGATCGAGCGAATCGAACGATTCAGGCGGCGCGATCTCGATGGTCGGAAACTGCAGCACCTGCGCGCCCGATTCTTCGAGCATCCGCTTCATTTCCGAGGCTTGCTCGCGCGCGCGCGTGACCACGATGCGTGTGCCGAAGAGTGGACGCGTTTCGAACCAGTCGATGGTGTCGTGCAGCTTCACGACGTCACCCACCACGATCAGCGCGGGCGTCTCGAGATGCGCCGCCGCGACGCGCGGCTCGATGTCCGCGAGCGTGCCGGTGATGGTGCGCTGATCGGCGCGCGTGGCCTTCGCGATGACCGCGCAGCCGCGCGCGGGCGACATGCCGTGGTCGAGCAGATTGCGGACGATGCTGCCGAGGTTGGCGAAGCCCATCATGAAGACGATGGTGCCGTCGAGTTGCGCGAGCGCGGGCCAGCGGATGCCGGTGGAACCGGAGTCGGCCTCGTGCGCGGTGACCAGCGTGACCGAGGTCGCATACGCGCGGTGCGTCACCGGAATGCCGGCGTAGCCCGGGCCGGCGATGGCGGAGGAGATGCCGGGCACGATCTCGAACGCCACGCCCGCGGCCGCGAGCTCCTCCGCTTCTTCGCCGCCGCGCCCGAAGACGAACGGATCGCCGCCTTTGAGCCGCACCACACGTTTGCCACCTTTCGCTGCGTCGATGAGCAGGCGGTTGATCTGCTCCTGCGGCAGCGCATGCGTGCTGGCGCGTTTGCCGACGTACACGACCTGCGCGGATTTCGGGATCATCGCGGCGATGTCGCGGGAGACGAGTGCATCGAGCGCGACGAGATCGGCCTTCGCGATCAGCTCCGCGGCGCGCAACGTGAGCAGACGCGCGTCGCCGGGACCGGCGCCGACGAGGTAGACCTTTCCGCTCACAGCAATTTCTCCGCGCCTTGTGCGATGAGTTGTTCGTAGACGGTATCGATCAGTTCCTCGGCGCCGTGGCCGACTGCATGAGCACGCACGCCGCAGACAAGCGCGTTCACGGTGTATGGAGTGCGGTGGCCGTAGCCACCGCTTTCGCTCGTCGCATCCGAAAGCGGTGGCTGCGGCCACCGCACTCCATAGCAATGCACGGCGACCGGCGAGTAGCAGTCGAGTCGTTCGCCGAACCTCTCCAACACGGCGCGTTCGATGCGCGCCGCGGTTTCGCTCGGCTCATGATTGATGGCGCGCACGAGCTCGCGCATGCGATGGTTCGCAGCGAGGCATTCGATGGCGACGATGCCTTGTCCCGCGGCCGGCAGCATCTCCTCGATCGCAAAGTAGGACGTGATCTCGTTCGCGCGGCCGAGACGCGTGATGCCCGCGGCGGCAAGCACGAGCCCCGCGTATTGACCTTCGCGCGCCTTGCGAATGCGCGTGTCGACGTTGCCGCGGATGTCGGCGATCTGGAGGCGCGGGTAGAGCTGTGCGAGTTGCGCCCGCCGGCGCGGCGCGCTGGTGCCGATGATCGCGCCATCGGGCATGTCATCGATCGATCGACCGTCGACCTGAATCCATGCATCACGCGGATCGGCACGTTCGAGAAACGCCGCCAGTGCGAACTGCTCCGGGATCAGAGACGGCATGTCCTTCAGGCTGTGCACTGCCAGGTCGACCGCGTTCTGCTCGAGCGCCTCCTCGAGCTCCTTGATGAACAAGCCCTTGCCGCCGATCGCCGCCAGCGGCACGTCCTGGCGTCGATCGCCGGTCGTTTTCACCACGACGGTCTCCGCGTCATGTCCCGCGTTCGCGAGCAGCCGCTGCACTTCGTTCGCCTGCCAGAGCGCGAGCTGCGAGCCGCGTGTGCCGATCCGAATCGTCATCGCAGGCCGAAGATCTTCCGGATGGTCTTCCGCAGCGACTCGCGCTCATGCGGCTCCTCGGACGCTTCCTTCAGCTCGAGGATCGGATAGTGGAGGATCTTGTTCACGAGCTGCGACGAGAACATCTCGATCGTGGCGCGTTGCTCGGCCGTCATCGGTCCCATCCTGCGCAGGCACTTCTCCAGCTCGGCCGCGCGGATTTCGTCGAGACGCTGTTGCAGCTCGACGATGGTCGGTACCGCGTCCTGCGCCACGAGCCGCTTGCGGAACGTTTCCACCTCGCGCTGCACGATCTGCTCGGCGTCGACGGCTTTGACCTGGCGGCGCTCGAAGTTCGCGTCCGCGACCTGCTGCAGGTCGTCGATGTTGTACAGGTATGCGCCGTCGACCTCCGCCACGGCCGGATCGATGTTGCGTGGCACCGACAGGTCGATCAGGAACAGGTTGCGGTTGCGGCGCGTGTCGAGCGCGCGCATCGCATGCTGCCGCTCGACGATGTAGTGCGGCGCCGAAGTCGACGCGATGACGATGTCGCACGAGGTGAGATGCTCGTCGATCGACTCGAAGTTCACGGCCGCGCCGCCGAATCGTTGTGCCAGCTCGACCGCTTTGTCGTACGAGCGATTGGCGACGAAGACCTGCTTCACTTCCTGGCCGTGCAGATGTTCGGCGGTGAGCTCGCCCATCTCGCCGGTGCCGAGGAGCAGCACGCGCAAGCCGCGGAGATCGCCGAAGATCTTCTTTGCCAGCTCGACCGCCGCGTAGGGAACCGACACCGCGTTCTCGCCGATGCCGGTCTCGGTGCGCACTTTTTTCGCGACGCGCAGCGTGTTCTCGAACAGTTGCACGAGCAGCGTGTCCAGCGCTCCCATCTCCTGCGCGGTGAGAAACGCTTTGCGGAACTGGCCGCCGATCTGCGGCTCGCCGACGATCATCGAATCGAGCCCGGAGGCGACGCGAAAGAGATGCCGCACCACGTCGCCGTGGCGGACGATGTAGAGATGTTTTTCGAGGTCCGTGCGTACGGTGTTTGCGCGCGATGCCAGCCATTCGACGATGTCGGTGATGCCGTCTTCAATGCCGGTCGAGACGATGGCTTCGACGCGGTTGCACGTCGAGAGCACGGCCGCACCTTCGACGCCGGCGATCGCGCGCAGCTCGCGCGTGGCTTCCTCGAGTTTCGATTCGAGGACGCTGAGACGCTCGCGCACTTCGAGCGGCGCCGTGCGGTGATTGAGCCCGACCAAAATCAGCATCGAGCCTCGCTCATACGTTGATCCCCAGCATCGCCACCATGATGGCGATGAACGCTGCCGCCGAAATGAACACGGTGCGCTTGCGCCGGTAGGTGTTGCTCACGTACGCCTGCAGCAGGACCGCGAACAGGATCCACGCCGTCACCGCGCCGATCTGTTTCACGCGGAGGTCCATGAAACCGGCCGTCGTGCGATACGACCAGATCACTCCTGCGAGCAAGCCGAGCGTGTAGATGCTGAAGCCGATCGCCAGCGCGCGGTAGCTGAGCGTCTTGCAGACGTCGAGGCTGGGGATCCACTCCCACAGCCGCCCGCGCGTTTTGCGTTTCAGCGCGCGATCCTGCAGCAGCGCCAGGAAACTGAAGGCAAGTCCGACGAGCAATCCGGCCACTCCGACCGTCGAGAAAAGCAGATGCGCGGTGAAGACGTTCGAGCGCAGGTTCGGATCGAGGACCGTGAAGTTCTCGCCGACTACGGCGGACACCGTCAACAGCAGCAGCACGAGCGGATAGACGAAAAACACGGCCGCGTAGACGCGATAGCGAATCCACAGTGCGAGCTCGATCGCGAACACCACCCAGGCGATGAAGCTCACCGACTCGGCCAGGTTCGTGATCGGCGGATGCCCGGTGGCGGTGCAGATCGTGCCGATCCAGATAGTGTGTGCGACGAAGCCGGCGATCATCAGGATCAACCCGCCGTGCTGCAGCCGCTTCTCGCCGATGAACAACGACAGCAGTGCCGCGAGCGTGCCGAGTGCGTAGCAGCCGAGCGCCAGGTACAGCGTGTCGCCGAGGGTGATGGTCATGAGGCCGTCAAATGTTTGCAGAACACCACTTTGTCGTCTTCGATTCTGTAGAAATCCTTGATGCGCGAGATCTCGTGATAGCCGGCCTGCTGATAGAAACGAATGGTCGGCGCGTAACTGCGCTTCGATGATGTTTCGATGAGCAACATGCGTCCGGCGTGACGCCGCACTTCATTTTCCACGAACCGCAGCAGCAGTTGCCCGAATCCCTGCCCCTGCTGTTTCGGATCGACCGCGATCCAGTAGAGATCGTACACACCGTCCGTTAGAGGGGTGGGTGCATAGCAAACGTAACCCTGCACCGCGCCTTCCGGATCTTCGAGGACGTAAACGGAGTACTCGCGCTTCTCCGCCGGACCGATGGCGTTGTCGACGAGCTCCATCGCCCAGCCGACTTCCTGCCGCGTGAAACGCGCCGTGGCGACCAGGATGTCGCGAATGCGGTCGCGATCGGTTGGCGCCGCCACGCGGATGTTCATTGGGCGGATGATACGCGGCGCCGGTTAGGCCTGTTGGTCGGTCA
>DASPNA010000064.1:0-9771 GCA_035626775.1 Thermoanaerobaculia bacterium | reverse complement strand
AGGACTTGGAAAACGCCGGCAAACTGCCGCCGGCGTTTTCCACATCTCCCACAGCGCCTGCTGCTAGGAAGAAAGAGACGAGGAGAACGACCGGAGACCGACCATCCCACTTTTTGCAGAACTTGACAGACACAACTCGCGGATGCTCTTCATGCTGGAGTGCCGTCCCACCACACAGAAACGGGTCGCCGTTATGGAGTGCGGCGGCTGCCGCCGCCGCATAGACTCGCCTACTCCTCCACTGACCAGACATCGCCGCCGTGTGGCTGGAAGCGGTCGAACAGGATCCAGCGGCCGTCGGGCGACCACACCGGATAGTCGATGCGCGACTCGGCGTCGTCGAACTCGAACACTTTGCGCGGGGCGCCGCCGTTGAGCGGCGAGCACCACAGCGTGCGGTGATTGAGCACGTCCATCATCAGCGACTGGTCGGGTGAGAGCGACATGTGCGCGCCGCCGATGACTTCCGGTGTCGGTTCCGGCTCGCCGCCGTCGATCGACACGGTCATCGTCGCGCGCGCGGATGGGCAGCGAAAGAAGATGCGCGTGCCATCCGTCGACCAGCGGACGAAGTGACCGCTCACGCCGCACGTCGTGAGCTGACGAACGCCGGTGCCGTAGGCGTTCATCACGAACACCTCCAGCCGGCCATCGCGATCGGAGAGAAAGGCGACGTGCTCGCCGGACGGCGAGAAGAAGGGATTGATGTTGATGCCTTCGCCGCGCGTGAGGCGGGTCAGTACCTCGCCGTCGAGATCGAAGCGCCAGATGTCGATGGCATTCGCGCGGCCGGAGAAGAACACCAGCGAACGTCCGTCCGGCGACCAGTTCGGCTGATAGTCGCCGCCTGCGCCGCTGGTGAGCCTGCGCGTTTTTCCGTCGCGCAGGGAAAGCAGCCAGAGATTCATCTCCCCACTGCGATCGGAGCCGAAGGCGATGCGTTCGCCGTCCGACGACCATGCGCCGCGCGAGCTCTCACGCGCGCCGGCGACAACCTGTTCCGGTGCGCCGGTCGCCTCACCCGTTTGCGGATCGACCGGCAGCCGCCACAGCTCTGCGTTCTGCTTGAGGATCGCGAAGACGAGGCGGTTGTCGCTCCGCGGCACGTCGAGATCGACGTCGTGTCCGGCGCCCGCCGTGATCTGCTGCATCGTGCCGGCCGGCGAGCCGTCGAGATCGACGGGGATGTACCAGATGTTGATGCCGCCGGTGCGGTACGACGAAAAGAAGATCGATGCGCCGTCGAACGACCAGACCGGATGCACGTCCATGACGAAGTCGTCGGTGATCCATTTCGTCGCGCGCGATTGCACGTCGACGACGCGCACATCGGACTTGGTTCCCTCGATGTTCTGAAAGACGATCTTCGTTCCGTCGGGCGACCAGCGCGGCCGCACGTGCGATGTGGCTTCGGAATCGTCCGTCGTGAGTTGCTGAGCATTTCGTCCCCGCGCATCCGCGACCCAGATCCGCCTCGGGCCGCTCCACGACGCATCGAACGCGATGCGCGCGCCGTCCGGCGACCACGCGGGATTGAATGCGTCGTCGATGAGGCGCGAGTCGCGGCCGCTCTCCGGATCCAGCAGCCAGATGTTGCCGCCGACGTAGCGGCCGAAGACGTCCGCCGTATCGAAGCGCGTGCCGGCGTCGAATGCGCGCACGAACAGAATCGCTTTGCCGTCCGGCGACCACGCCGCCTGGATGTCGTCGTAGTCGCCGCGCGTGAGTTGGCGTTCGCTCCCTTCGGAGGGCTCGCCGAGGATGAGCTTGCGCACGCGGCCGATCTCGCGTGCGAAGACGAGCTGGCGGCCGTCCGGCGAAAGCGCGGGAAACTGCTCGATCGCGCGGGCGAACGTGAGCTGGACGAGTCGCGGGAAGCGGCGCGTGGTCTCGCGCATCCGCTCGCGCACGCGTTTCAATTCCGCGACGACTTCGCGCATGTTCGCGAAACGCGCCGCGGGCTGTTTCGCGAGACAGCGACTGATCACGCGCTGCAATTCAGGCGGGATGCGCTCATCGATGCCACGCAGCGGCGGCGGCTCGACGGCGGTGATCTGATGCACCATCTCGACCAGTCCTCCGCCGGCGAACGCGCGTCGGCCGGACAGCGCCTCGTATGCGACGGCGCCGAACGCGAACATGTCGGAGCGATGATCGACGTCCGCGCCCGAGAGCTGTTCGGGCGACATGTAATTCGGCGTGCCCACCAGCAGTCCCGGCGCGGTGGTGGCCATGACCTGCGTCGTTTCGTCCGATTCCGAAGCGGGGCGATCGGCGAGCTTGGCCAGGCCGAAGTCGAGGATCTTCGCGTAGCCGTCACTGGTGACCATGATGTTGTCCGGCTTCAGGTCGCGATGAATGATGTCGGCCTCGTGCGCCTTGGCCAGTCCTTCGGCGATCTGGATCAGCAACTCGACGATCTCGCCGACGTCGCGCCGCCGCGAACAATGCGTGCGCAGCGTTTCGCCGGCGATGTACTCCATGGCGATGTAGCGGCGGGCGCGTTGCGTCTCGTCGAGCTGTTCGCCGATGTCGTAGATGGTGAGGATGTTCGGGTGATTGAGCGCGGAGGCGGCCTGCGCCTCGAAGCGAAAGCGCGCGACGGCGGAGGGATCGTCGACGGCGGTTTCGGCGAGGAGCTTGAGGGCGACGTCGCGATTGAGGCGGAGATCGCGCGCGCGGTAGACCACGCCCATGCCGCCCTGACCGATCGGCGCGACGATCTCATAGGCGCCAAAGCGCGCACCCGGCGTGAGAGTCATGGGAGCTGACGATTATAGGTCGCGCGTTATAGTGAGCGGCGACTCTCGTGAACAAGAAAACTTTCTCCTGTTTCGCGTGGACGGTCGTGTTTTTCGCGCTCGCGGCCGCGTCGGGATGGTTCGTCCACCGGCGCATTCCGATGCCGCAGGCTGCGCTGATCGGCGGATTCGCGGGCGGAGTGATCCTCGTCCTCGCGATCTCCTCACTGCTCGGCATCTTCACCCGCATCGCGGAGCTGATGTTCGTCTTCCGCAGGAGTGGCAGTGAGCCGCCCGATCCTGATGCGCCTGGCCGTGCGCATCAGGTGGAACGGCAGGTCGTGGAGGAGCTCGAGCAACACACGGGCATCTCATACGGCCTCCGCGCGGCGGGGCGCGTGGTGACGGCGACGATCGCGGCGGTGATCTTCAACGCCATTGCAATCATCGTCGTGGCTGTTTTCTGCGCGCTGTTTCCGCCCCAGGCGGACGACCTCCGGTGGTGGGAGATCGATGTCGAACGCTTCTTCGACCAAAAAGTTCGCACCCCGCTCGTTGCATCCGGCGTCGTCAGCTCGCGCGGCAATCGCCTGCAGGAGCTCTGCGAGGGTTGCGCGGACGGACGCCTCGAGATTGACGGCCAGACGACCGAGCTCAAACACGCGACCTATCGCGGAGGACGCGCGGTACATCTTTCCGCGGCACCGAACGATCGCGACGGCGTGACGCTCGACGGCGAGCGCGTCGTGCTCACGCGCAACGGCAAATCGGTCGACGTTCCCGCGTCGTGGTTGCAGCCGAGCGACATTCAGACATCGCTCAGCGAACAAGGCCAGTACGCGGGGCGCTTGACGGTGATTGCGCCCGAGGGGTGGATCCGCTGCCGCGTATCGTTCAACGCGCGGGTCGATGCGAAGGCCTGGCTGCGTTGAGCCTCGCGCCGCTCATTGTCCAGGGACTCCTCCTTGGATGGTCGGTCGCATGGCCGCCCGGGCCGATCAATAGCGAGATGATTCGCCGCGGTCTGTCTCGCGGATTCTGGCCGGCGTATGCGGTTGGACTGGGCGCGTGCTCCGGCGACTTTCTGTGGGCGCTGGCGGTTGCTCTTGGTGCGGGTGTGCTCGCCGGCGTGCGCTCGGTGCAGCTCGCGCTGGCCGCGATCAGCTTCGTGCTGCTGCTCGTGCTGGCGACGACGTTCACACGCAACGCGCTGCACGGATGGCGCGTGCTGAAGTCGGGCAACACGATGGAACCACTTCCACCGCGCCTCGACAGCAGCCGTGCCGGCTACCTCCTCGGCATCGGCATGGCGCTGTCGAGTCCGTGGAACATGGCCTTCTGGCTCGCCGTGATCGGACAGAGCGCGGGTGCATCGCTCGGTCTCGCCCCGTCGCTCGTGCTGGCTACGTCGGTGGTGATCGGCGCCGCGGCCTGGGGCTTCGCGTTGTGCACGGCCGTGCGACTCGGCGCGCGCTTCGCGTCGCCCGCGTGGGAGATCGCCACGAATGCGCTCACGGCGCTGCTGATGTTGTACTTCGCGGTTGCGCTGGTGCGCCGCGTGTTCTGACCTGGGCGCTTGTGGAGTGCCGCGTTTGAAAGCGGCGGCTGCTGCCGCACTCCATAGTTACTTCGGTTGCGCGAGCGGCCAGGTCGCCGGCCCGTTCAGCACTGCTCCCCGCGTGTCGAAGCGCGAGCCGTGGCAGGGGCAATCCCAGCTTTTCTCCGCCGCGTTCCACGCGACCGTGCAGCCCATGTGCGTGCATGTTGGATCGAGCTTGCGCAGCTCGCCGTCGATGCGCGCGACCGCGACCTTCGTCCCGTCCTGCGAGACGATCTTACCGTCGCCCTCTTCGACTTCGTCGACGCTCTTCGCCTGGACGTCGAGGTTCGTCATCTTCTCGATCATCCGCTTCGGGAACTCGGTCGCTTTGGTGACTACATTCTCGAGCACGGAGCGAATCTTCGTCCGCGCCGGATCGTAGAGCTTCGCGAATTGGTTCTCCCGCTCCAGCGCGAAGTCGGCGAGCAGGATCGCGGACAGCGTGCCGTAGGTCATGCCGGTGCCGGAGTAGCCGGTCGACATCCACACATTCTTCCCGTGCGAGCTCTCGCCGATGAGCGGCAGCATGTCGGCCGGCTCGTTGATCTGGCCGGACCAGCGATGCGAGAACTTCTTCACGCCGAAGCGCGTGCGGCAATACTCCTCGAGCGCCTCATACCGCTCCTCGTCGTTCCCTTCTTTGCCGACGTCGCGATCTTCACCGCCGACGATGAGAAAGAGTCCCCCGTTCGTTTCGAGCAGGCGCGTGTAGTGATACGGATACTCCGTGTCCCAGAACAGCGCGTCCGTGACCTGGCCCGGCTCGATCGGTGCCGCCACGACGTATGTACGCGTGCAGTGCATCTTCGCCCAGAGCGTGCCGCGATCGTTCAGCGGAACGTGAGTCGCGAGCAGCACGTGGCGCGCGCGAATCGTCCCTTCGTCGCTCTTCACCGTGCAGCGGCCGTCTTTCTCCGCGTTGTCCACGTCGTTGATCAGCGTGTTCTCGAAGATGCGCGCGCCGTTCTTCACCGCGGCTTCGGCAATCGGCAGCAGGTATTGCCGCACGTGAAAGGTGTACTGATTGGGATAGCGCAGACCGCCGGCGGTGGGGAAGGGCAGCGGCACGCGATCGACCCATTCGCTCTTCATGCCCGCGCGCAGCAGATCTTCGTGCTGACGTTGCAGGTACTCGCGGTCCTTCTCCTCTTCGGCGTACAGGTAACCGTCGACGGCCTTGAAGCCGCAATCGATCGACAGCTCGCCGACGAGCGAGCGAATGAGCGCGACGGCAGAGCGAATGGCTTCCGTGTCCGTGCGCGCGCCGTCCTCGCCGTGGGTCTTGATCATCTCGCGATAGTCGGCGTCGGTCGTCTCGACGATGTGCGCCGTCGTATGCCCTGTCTCGGACATGGCGATGCGGCCTTTGTCGACGAGGACGACGGACTGGCCGGCCTTCGCGAGCAGATACGCCGCGGTGATGCCTGTGATGCCGCCGCCGACGATCGCGACGTCCGCTTCGACGTCACCGCGCAGCGATGCGTAGTTCGTCGATGGCGTTGTATCGATCCAGATCGAGAGCGATTCGTCGGAGCCCGCGGGATGCGTCAACTTTGCGTCCATGCGGATGGCGACGCGTGCAAGAACTGAGCGCGGCACCGATTGGTTCGATGGCGCAACCGGTGCCGGTCTTGCAGGGGCCGCCGGTGGAGGATGTATGGAAGCAAGAGCAAAGTTGTTCGGGCATCCCGTTCACCAGATGCTGATCGTTTTTCCGCTTGGCCTGCTGGCGACGGCGCTGTTCTTCGACCTCATCGCGCTGGCGATGAACCGGCATCAGGGACTCTTCACCGCGTCGTGCTACATGATCGCCGCGGGCATCATCGGCGGCCTGCTTGCGGCGGTGTTCGGAGCAATCGATTTTCTGAAGATCCCGTCGGGAACGCGCGCGAAACGCGTGGGTCGTCTGCACGGCGGTGGAAACGTCATCGTCGTGGTGCTCTTTGCTGCGAGCTGGTGGCTGCGTCGCGGAGCGCCCGCCGATCCGCCGACGCTCGCGATCGTGCTCGCCGCGGCCGGGGCGGGTCTGGCCACGTTCACCGGATGGCTCGGCGGAGAGCTGGTCGATCGACTCGGTGTAGGCGTCGATGACGGCGCGAACCTCGACGCACCGAGCTCGCTCAGCGGCCAGCCTGCCGGGCGATCGCGGTGATCGCGCGACCGTTCCTCGGCAGGCCACGCAATCGTTGATCAGCGCGTTCTCGGCCTGTCGCGAGTCGAGACGGGTGTGTTGCACCGGGACATTGGACTCGATGACGCTCGCGTAGTCGGTGTCCCGCGGAATCGGTTCGGGGTCACTTAGATCGTTGAAGCGGCGTGCTGCGTTCTGCGCGCGGGCACGATGATGCGATACGGACGTGGTCACGTGTGCATCGGCATTGTTGGCGTTGAGAATGCACGCCGTTTCGTGGCTCGTCATCTGCGGTTCGAGTCCGTGGCTCGCCGCCGGGATGTAACCGTCGGCGATCGCTCCACGTGTTCGGCCAATCGTGCGAGTCATTCGTTCCTCCTCTCTTCGCGAGGTTGATCATGGCGAAAACCGCTGCGGATGTTCTCGTCGACGTGTTGCAGGGATGGGGTGTCGAGGTCGTGTTCGGACTGCCCGGCGACGGCATCAACGGCATCATGGAAGCGCTGCGGCAGCGCCAGGACGCGATCCGCTTCATTCAGGTCCGGCACGAAGAGTCGGCCGCGTTCATGGCCTGCGCTTATGCGAAGTACACCGGAAAGCTCGGCGTTTGTCTGGCGACATCCGGACCGGGCGGGCTCCATCTGCTCAACGGCTTGTACGATGCGAAGCTCGACGGACAGCCGGTTCTCGCGATCACCGGCCATCACTATCACGATCTGATCGGGACGTACGCGCAGCAGGACGTCGATCTCGACCGCATATTCGCGGACGTCGCCGTGTACAGCCAGCGCATCATGGGACCGGCGCACGTCGAGAACGTCACCATGCTCGCGTGCCGCATGGCCCTCACGCGGCGCTCGGTCGCGCACATCAACTTCCCCGTCGATCTGCAGTCGGTGAAAGTGGCGAAGGGATCGGAACGCAACATTCCCCATCACGCATCGGACGTGCTCGCGCTCGGCGCCGCGATTCCGTGCGATGACGATCTGCGCAGAGCGGCCGAGGTGCTGAACGGGGGGAAGAAGATCGTGATCCTTGCGGGACGCGGCGCTCTCGGATGCAGCGAACTGCTCGAGCAGATCGCCGAACACCTCGGCGCGCCCATCGTGAAACCGCTTCTCGGCAAAGCGGCCGTGCCGGACGACAGTCCGTATACCACCGGCGGGATCGGCCTCCTCGGCACGCGCCCGTCGCAGGAAGCGATGGAAACATGCGACACGCTGCTGCTGGCCGGTACGTCGTTTCCTTACATCGAATTTCTGCCGAAGCCGGATCAGGCGCGCGCCGTCCAGATCGACGTCGACCCGGTGCGCATCGGACTGCGCTATCCGATCGAAGTCGGTCTGGCCGGTGATTGCCGGCGGACTCTCGAGAAGCTGCTGCCGCTCCTGCTGCGAAACGAAAATCGAAAGTTCCTCGAAACCGCGCAGGAAGGGATGCGCGAGTGGTGGGAGCTGATGGAGACGCGCGGCACGCGCGAGGACAAGCCGATGAAGCCGCAGGTCGTGGCATGGGAGCTCGGCAAACGGCTGGCCGACGACGCGATCGTATCGTCGGACTCGGGCACGGTCGCCACCTGGTTCGCGCGGCAGATCAAGGCGCGCCGCGCGCAGATGTTCTCGTTGTCCGGCACGCTAGCGTCCATGGCCAACGGCCTTCCTTACGCGATCGCCGCACAGGTCGCGCATCCGCAACGTCAATGCATCGCGTTCGTCGGCGATGGCGCGTTCACGATGCTCATGGGAGAGCTCGTGACCGCGGTGAAGTATCAGCTCCCGATCCGCGTGATCGTCATCAAGAACAACACGCTAGGGATGATCAAGTGGGAACAGATGGTCTTCCTCGGCAATCCCGAATACGGCTGCGAACTGGAGCCGATCGATTTCGTGGCATTCGCGCGTGCATGCGGCGCAGTCGGCTTGCGGGTCGATGATCCCGCTCAATGCGGCGCGGTGCTCGACGAAGCGTTGCGCACGCCGGGACCGGTCGTCGTCGAGGCGATCGTCGATCCGTTCGAGCCGCCGCTGCCGGCGAAAATCAAGCCCGAACAGGCGCTGCACTTTGCGGAATTGCTGGCCAAAGGCGAGCCGAACCGGAAAGAGATCGCCTTGACGCTCATCGCCGACAAGGTCAAAGAGATGATCTGACGTGCGCGTTGACGTTCGCGATCTTCGCGGATCCGCCTATGTCATTCCGACGGCGACGCCGGAGTCGGACGGAACGCTCGAATGCTCGGTGATGGCCATGACCGGCGGACCTTTGTATGCGCGGATCTCCTCGTCGAACGTCGCCCACACGCCGTCGTTCGAATGCACCATCAGCGCGCGTCCGACCATGCCGCTGCTGTTGGCGAGGCCGGAATTGAGTAGGAGCCGTGGTCTCGATGCTGTATGCCGCAACGACCGCGTGCCGCGAACATGACCCCCTCGCAACGAGGGGAGAAGGCTACCTAGTGATGTTCACTGCAGACCCGTGCGCACCTCGGTGATGTGCACCGTTTTGATCTTTGTGGACGTCGTAATGGTCGGGTCGGTGAAGCTCAGCGTGCTGAATCCGAGGAGCGTACGGGCGGCGTTGAGGGCGGTGCGCAGATCGCCAACGTGTGAGCCGCGCACGGTGACGCTCGTCGCCGGCGTTGGTGCGGTGAACGCGATCGGGCCGAGGATGGCCAGCGTACGTACCGCGTTCACGGCGGTGAGCAGTTCCGTAAAGTGCGCGAGCTTCACTTTCGTCGTTCCGCCGGTGAGCGTCGCATCGGTGAAGACGACGGTCGTGGCGAGATCGATGTTGCTGTCGCCCGACTCGCTGCCGGCGAACGAACGCACCTTGTACAGATACGCGGTGTTCGCGACGGCGGTGTTGTCGGGGAAGCTGGTCGCCACGGGCGAGCCGACCAGCGAGAAGCCTCCGCCGCTGCTGCGATAAACGCGATAGCTCGCGGCTCCCGCTGCCGCGGTCCAGGTGATGTTCACATTCGTCGCGCTCGATGCGGTCGCGACCACGTTCGTCGGCGCGGGCGGAGTCACGGCGTCATCGTCGTTGATCGTGCCCTGCCCCTGCGCATCGCTGATGGTCGCGTTCGCGGAGCCGCTGAGATTCACGAAGAATGTCTCGTTCGATTCCGAGCTGACGTCGCCGTTGACCTGCACCACGATCGGTTGCGACGTGACGCCGGCCGTGAACGTGAGCATGCCCGATGTCGCGTTGTAATCGTCGAGGGTGGTGATGTTCAGCGTCCAGCCGCCGCTGATCGATCCGCCGTCGAAATTGACGTCGTCGACCACGTAGAGACTCCACGT
>DASPNA010000063.1:0-37563 GCA_035626775.1 Thermoanaerobaculia bacterium | reverse complement strand
TGTGCCGACCTTCAAAGACCAGCAGGTCCAGCTCGAGGATAAAGACCTCAACACCTACGGCTTCCTCGGCTACCCGCTGCTGCAGACCGCCGACATCATTGTTTATCGCGCCAGCTACGTGCCTGTCGGTGAAGACCAGGCCTCGCATCTCGAGCTGTCACGCGAGATCGTCCGCCGTTTCAACAACTTCTACGGCAATGTTTTCCCGGAGCCGCAGCCGCTTTTCACCCCGACGCCGAAAGTGCCGGGACTCGATGGACGAAAGATGTCGAAGTCGTATGGCAACACCATTCCGCTGACGGCGAGCGCGGATGAGATCCGCGCGCTGGTGATGACCATGTTCACCGATCCCAATCGCGTGCGCCGCAGCGATCCCGGCAATCCGGACATCTGCAACCTCTTTCAGTTCCACAAACTCTTCTCGGACGAGGCGACCATCGCGCGCGTCGATCATGAGTGCCGCACCGCGCAGATCGGCTGCGTGCAGGACAAGAAATTGCTGGCGGACATCATCATCGACAAGCTCGCGCCGATGCGCGCGAAGCGTGAAGAGATCGCCCGCGATCCGGGCATCGTGTGGAACGCCCTGCGCGAAGGCAACGAGAAAGCGCGCCAGCGCGCATCCGAAACGATGGCCATCGTGCGCGACGCGATGAAGATCGATTACCCCGAGCTGCGCGCATGAGCGACGAAGAGATCAAAGATCGCGATGAGACAACCCCTCATCCGCCTGCGGCACCTTCTCCCCTCACGAGGGGAGAAGGCGAAGAAGACGACGAGTCCGCGTACAAAGTCACGCTGCCGACGTTCCACGGTCCGCTCGATCTGCTGCTGCACCTCATCAGGAAGCACGAAGTCGACATCCACGACATCCCCATCCTGCTCATCACCGAGCAGTACAACGCGTACCTCGACACGATGGCGGAGCTCGATCTCGACATCGCCGCCGACTACATCTACATGGCCGCGCTGCTGATCAACATCAAGTCGCGCATGCTGCTGCCGCGCGATGAGAGCGAAGGCGAGCAGGGCGACGATCCGCGCCGCGAGCTGGTCGACAAGCTGCTCGAGTACCAGCGCTTCCGCGCCGTCGCCGAGTCGTTCGCGGAGCTCGACGTGTTACGCATGGGCATGTGGTCGCGTCCGCGCGTGCCGCTGCCGGGCGACGAGCCGGCCGAAGTGGACATGAGCGACGTCGGATTGTTCGACCTGATCGACGCGTTCCGCACCGCGCTGGTGCGCTACCGCCAGAATCACCCGCAGGCGATCGAGCTGCAGCGCACCGTGCATAAGGTGTCGGACAAGATGCGCGAGCTTTACGCGAAGGTGCGCGAGAAATCGCCGATCCGCCTGCAATGGTTTCTCGAAGGCCGTGATCGCAACGAACTGATCGCCGTCTTCCTCGGTATGCTGGAGCTGGTCCGCCTCGGCAGCATCTCACTGCAGCAGGGCGGCATCTTCGGCGAGATCCTCATCAACGTTCACGAGAAGGAGATCGGCGAGGAGACGTTCGCCTTGTTCGATAACACCTGATGGAAGCCCAAGAACTCAAAGCCGCCCTCGAAGCAATCCTCTTCCTCTCCAGCGATCCCGTGCGCATCGACGATCTGGCCGAATCGCTCGAAGAGTCGAAGGAAGCGGTGAGCGCGCAGCTCGAAGAGATCAAGCGCGGCCTCGACGATCACATCGGCGGCTTCACGCTCGAGCAGGCCGCGGGCGGCTGGAGACTGACCACGCGCGCGGAGCACGAGGCCGTGCTGAAAAAGTATTTCGCGAAGAAGGGCGAAAACCGTCTTTCGCTCGCCGCGCTGGAAACGCTGGCCATCATCGCGTATCGACAGCCGATGACCGCGCCGGAGATCTCGGACATCCGAGGCGTCAATGTCACCGGCGTCATTCGCACATTGCTCGAGCGCCGCATGATTCGCGTGGCGGGACGCAAGAATGTGGTCGGCAGTCCGTTCCTCTATCGCACGACGAAAGATTTTCTCGTGCACTTCGGCCTCAACGACATTCGCGATCTGCCGCGGCTCGAGGAGTTCGGTGACCTGATCGGCGAGAACATCAACGATGATCTCGTCGCCGCGATCAACGCGGCGGAACCGGGAACCGACAACGTCATCGAAGTTGCGTCGGATGAAAACGAGAGCGCGACCATCGACGATGAAGCCGCGGCTGCGACTGAAGAAACTCAGTTAGAATCGTCGTCGAGCCGCGAAACGAACGAAGAGTGATGGAACTGGAGCGACTGCAGAAGATCATCGCGCACGCCGGCTTCGCATCGCGAAGAGAAGCGGAGACGATGATCCGGGAAGGGCGGGTGACTGTGAATGGTCGCGTCGTCAAGGAGCTCGGCTCGAAAGCCGACGCCGCGAACGATCACATCAAAGTCGACGGAAAGCTCATCACCCGCGCCGAGACGCACCGCTACATCCTTCTCTACAAGCCACGCGAAGTGATGACCACGGTCGAAGATCCGGAAGGACGCAAGACCGTGATTCAACTGGTGAAGGGTGTGCGCGAGCGCATCTATCCGGTCGGACGCCTCGACTTTCACTCCGAAGGGTTGATCCTGCTGACCAACGACGGCGACCTCGCGTTCAAGGTCTCGCATCCCACGCATGGTTCGGTGAAGACGTATCACGTGAAAGTGCGTGGCGTTCCCGAGGAACGGCTGGTCGACAAACTGCGCCGCGGCATCACCATCGACGGCAAGCGCACGCTCCCATGCGAGATGGACCGCATGAAGACCACCGGCCGCACGTTCGAGGAAGGCAACTCCTGGTTCGAAGTGCGACTGCGCGAAGGGCGCACGCAGCAGATCCGCAAGATGTTCCAGGCCGTCGGTCATCCCGTGTCGAAGCTGCGCCGCGTGGCCATCGGTCCGATCTCCGATCCGAAACTCACCCCCGGCGACTGGCGCGAGCTCACGCCGCGCGAAGTGAAGATGCTCGCGACGATGCAGGAGCCCGCGAAGGTCAAGCCGCGTCGCGTGCCGCAACCGCGCGCGGCGTCGCCGAAGAAGACCGCCACGAACGCTGCCGCGAAGAAGCGCACTGCATCGGCAACAACCACACGCAAAGCAGCATCCCGCAAAGGTGCGGCGGCGATCAAAGCAGGATCGGCGCGCAAAACGACGCCGCGCAAAGCAGGACCGCGACCGGCGTCGCCACGGCCTGCAGCACCGCGCGCCGCGGGACCGCGAAAGGCCGCACCGCGCTCCGCCGCCGGCGCGACGCGCAGGGGACGCGGTTGAGTGGCGCTCATCGTCGCCATTGACGGCCCTTCCGGCGTCGGCAAGACCACCACGAGCAAGCTCGTCGCGCGCGAGTTGAACCTTCCGCACATCGACACCGGCGCGATGTATCGCGCCATCGGCCTGGCCGCGGTTCGTCGCGACATCGATACACGCGATGCGGCGCAACTGGAGACGCTCGCGGCGAACGCTGCCATCGAGTTCGTCCCCGGCGATCATCCGCGCGTGTTGCTCGAAGGCGAAGACATCACCTCGCTCATCCGCACGCCGGAGATCAGCATGGCTGCGAGTAATGTCTCCGCCGTTCCTGCTGTCCGTAGAGTCCTCGTGCAGTTGCAACAGGAGCTCGGGCGAAGAAACGGCGGCGTGCTCGAAGGCCGCGACATCGGCACGAAGGTCTTTCCGGAAACGCCGCACAAGTTTTTCCTGACGGCGCGTCCCGAGGTGAGGGCGCATCGGAGGTATGCCGAGCTGATCGCGCGCGGGCAGGAGGCGGACTACGAAAGCGTCCTCGCCGACTGTTTAGTGCGGGACACGCAGGATTCGACGCGCGCCGATTCCCCCCTGACCTGGGACGACACCTACACGATTATCGATACTTCGGATTTCACGATTCCGGAGGTCGTCGCCGCGATTGTGAAGCGCGTCCATCAATCCCGCCTTCCTTGACTCGCTCATACCGCGTCGTTACACTCCCGATCTTCGGCGTATCAACAACTTAGCGTCGACACCTCCGCGCGGGAAGCTCGCTCGGGGGAGCGAATGATTCGTGAGGGGGATCCCCAGTTCATGGCGTCCAATGACGAGACCAAGAAGCCCAATCAGCCGCGTCAGGCGGACTCCGATCTCGAGGGAATGGGGATGGATGAGCTTCTCAACCTCTACAGCAAACCATCGCTGACGGAGGGGGAGATCATTCGGGGAAAAGTCGTCAAGATCACACCATCCGATGTGGTCGTCGACATCGGCTACAAATCGGAAGGACTGCTCCCCGTCGAAGAAGTCACCGGATTCGACGGCACGGTCAAGCTCAAGCGCGGCGACGAGATCGAAGTCTTCATCGAACGCCTCGAAGACTCTTCCGGCTACGTGGCGCTCTCGCGTGAAAAAGCGGCGCGCATGCGCGTCTGGGACGTGATCGAAGCCGCGTTCAAAGCAGACGAGCCGATCGCTGGCCGCGTCGTCGACCGGGTCAAAGGCGGGCTCTCCGTCGACGTCGGCGGCGTGAAGGCGTTTTTGCCGGGATCGCTGATCGACACCAAGCCGGTCAAGAACCTCGACGCGCTGCGCGGCCACGAGATGAAGTTCAAGATCGTGTCGTTCGACAAGAAGCGCAGCAACGTCGTGCTCTCGCGCCGCGCGATCGTCGAGGTCGAACAGACCGCGGCGAAAGCGGCAACGTTCGGCCGCCTCAAAGAAGGCGAGCTCACGCACGGCATCGTCAAGAACATCACCGACTACGGCGTCTTCGTCGACCTCGGCGGCGTCGACGGTCTGCTGCACATCACCGACATCTCCTGGGGCCGCGTCACGCATCCGTCCGAATACTTCAATGTCGGCGACGAGATCGAAGTGGCGGTGCTCAAGTTCGACGCGGGCTCCGAGCGCGTTTCGCTCGGCTACAAGCAGAAGAGCCCGGATCCGTGGCTGGACGTCGCGGAGCGTTATCCGCTCGGCAGCAAGGTGAAAGGCGCGGTCGTTTCACTGACCGACTACGGCGCGTTCATCGAGCTCGAAGACGGCGTCGAAGGCCTGATCCACGTCAGCGAAATGTCGTGGACGAAAAAGATTCGCCATCCCGCAAAGATGCTGAACATCGGCGATCAGGTCGAAGCGGTCGTCTCCGACGTGAACGTACCGAACCGGCGCATCTCGCTGTCGCTCAAAGCGCTCGAACAGAATCCGTGGGACACGATCTCGCAGCGCTACCCGGTCGGCACCGTGATCGAAGGAAAGGTCCGCAACCTCACGGACTTCGGCGCGTTCGTCGAAGTCGAGGAAGGCATCGACGGCCTGATTCACATCTCCGACATGTCGTGGCATCGCCGCCTCAAGCATCCGAGCGAGGTGCTGAAGAAGGGCGACACGGTGAAAGCGCGCGTGATCAACGTCGACGGCGACAACCAGCGCCTGTCGCTCTCGATCCGCGAGTTCCTGCCGAACGAGTGGGACAACTTCGCCAAGCAGCACGCGATCGGCGAGGAAGTGATCGGCGTGATCTCGAAGATCACCGACTTCGGTCTCTTCATCCGTCTCGCGGATGGCGTTGAAGGGCTGGCGCACGTTTCGGAAGTCAACCGCGACCCGCGCCAGAAGCTCGACAAGCATTTTCATGTCGGCGAAGCGTTGCGCGCGCGCATCATCAAGATCGATCCGAACGAGCGCAAGATCGGCTTGACCACGCGTGACGTCGAGCCGCTGACGGAAGAGGAGAGCGCGCAGTACTCACATCCGGCGGATCAGCATCCCGCAGATCAGCACGATCACGCGGACCATGGTCACCATAGCGACCACGGTCACTCCGAGCACGCGGAAGAACATGCCGAGTCGCCGGAGACGACGCCGAAGGAGCACTGAGTCGACGCATGTCCGAGCTCGAGCCTCCGCAACTGGAACGGCCGGAACAGGAACAGGCCATCCCGCCTGTCGCTGCGCCGCCCGTCGCACCGCCTGCACCTCCGCGCAAGTCGCGTGTGGGCACGTTCTTCTTCGGCGCGCTGACCGGTTGTCTCGTCGTCATCGGACTCGGTGTGCTCTTCGCGATCATCGCCGCCGCGGTCGGCAGCGACGCGACGGACATCAGCCTGTCGTCCGAGAAGGTCGCGGTCATCGCGATCGAAGGCGAGATCTTCGAAGCGCGCGAAACGCTGGACACCCTGAAGCGCTACGCGGACAACAACACCGTCAAGGCGATCGTCATCCGCATCAACAGTCCCGGCGGCGCGATCGCTCCGTCGCAGGAAATCTACGCCGGCATTCGCCGCACGCGCGAAGATTCCGGCAAGCCGATCGTGGCGTCGTTCGACAACGTCGCGGCGTCCGGCGGTTACTACATCGCCGCGGCGTGCGATGAGATCGTGTCGAATCCCGGCTCGATCACCGGCTCCATCGGCGTGATCCTGCAGTGGTTCAACACGAGAGAGCTCATCGCGTGGGCGAAGCTGAAGCCGGAGACGATCACGAGCGGCGAGATGAAAGACGCCGGCTCACCGTTCCGCGAACTGACCGAAGCGGAACGGCAGTATTTCCAGGGCATCGTCACGCAGTTGCACTCGCAGTTCATCCGAGACGTCGCTGCCGGCCGCGCGAAGAAGATGAAGAAAGAGGAAGTCGCGCGCATCGCGGACGGACGCATCTTCACGGGCGAGCAGGCGCTCGAGCTGAAGCTCGTCGACGAGCTGGGCAGCATCGATGACGCCGTGCGCACCGCCGGACGCCTGGCAGGCATCAAGGGCGAGCCCGCGCGGCTGTGGCCGAAACCGCGCGACGCCGGGCTGTTTGAACTTCTGAACGCCGGCGACGCCGATGCGCTCCTCGAGCGTGTCATCAGCCGGCGCGTGCCGCAGTTTCTGTATCGTTGGTGAGACGCTGTTGACGGGGAGGCGTAATGGACGAACACGATGACGAGCTCGACCTCGAACACGACGACGACAGCGAAGAAGGAGACGGCGAAAGCATCGAGCTGAACGCGGGCGTGATGACCAAGGCCGAGCTGGTCGACGAAGTCGCGCGCGTCGTGCAACTGACCAAGAAACAGGCCGAGACGATCGTCAACATCGTCTTCGATTCCATCGTCGACTCACTTCGCGCCGGCCAGAAGATCGAGCTGCGCGGCTTCGGCAGCTTCCGCCTGCGCAGCCGCAAATCGCGCACGGGCCGCAATCCGAAAACCGGCGAGAAGGTCGAGGTCCCGTCGAAGAAGATCCCGTATTTCAAGCCGGGCAAAGAGCTCAAGGAACTGATTAATAAAGCGCTGGCGGTGGAGTAGGGGACGAGATTGAAAATTGAAAATTGAAAATTGAAAAATCGGATGATGGGCTCGCGGGATGGTGACTGCCGATTTTTCAATTTTCAATTTTCAATTTTCAATTCATGCAAACTCTCTTTACTCCCTGGAGATACCCGTACTTGACTGCCCCCAAAGGTGACGCTCCGGCCGGCTGCATTTTCTGCATCGCCGCGGCGTCGCAGGACGCGCGCGAGACGCTCACGCTGCTGCGCACCGAGGCAGCGGTGGTCATGCTCAATCGCTATCCATATACGAACGGGCATCTGATGGTCGCGCCGATCGCGCATGAGGCGCGGCTGTTCGAGTCGACCGATCATTCACTCCAGGCGCTGATCCGTCTCACTGCAGACGCGCAACGCGTGCTCTCCGACGTCTACCATCCGGACGGCTTCAACGTCGGCATGAACTTCGGCACCGTCGCCGGCGCGGGCTTCGCCGATCACTACCACATGCACATCGTCCCGCGCTGGAGCGGCGACACGAATTTCATGAGCGTCGCCGCGCAGACGCGCCTCGTGCCCGAAGAACTGCACGTGACGTTCGACAAGCTCACGCCGCATTTCCAGCAGCTTGGAGAACGCGGGCGCGCATGACGAAGCGCGCGGTGCTCTCCATGATCCTCGCCTGGGCTATCCCCGGCGCCGGCCATTTCTACCTCGGCCGCCGCGGCCGCGCCGTCGCATTCTTCGCGATCGTCGTGTTGATGTTCGTCATCGGCGCGTCGATCGACGGTGGCTTGTACACGGTCGCGGCCAGCAAGGACTCGCTCCTGAAGATCTTCGCGAGCTACGCGTCGATGGGCTCGGGTGTCCTGTACTTCATCGCGAAGAAGATCGGCGTGCCGGGCAACGTCGTGTCCTCGACGTTCGAGTACGGCTCGACCTTCACGCTCACCGCGGGACTGATGAACCTCCTGCTCGTGCTCGATTGCCATGACTTTGCGCGCGGGGTGAAGGAGTGAGCTTCCTGCGTAGTCACCTCGTGCTGATGTTTCTTTACGCCGTCGCTACCGGTCTTTTCTTCGCGCTGCTCTGGAAGGAAGAGCGGCGCGAGCGCATCCGCACATTCCTCACCATCTTCTGCGCGCTCTTCTTCGGCGGCATCGCACTGGGATGGCTGATGTACCCATTCCCGTTGCGATGATTTCGAGTGGAACGCCGGCGTCCCGCCGGCTGAGCAGGGAGCGTCCTCGCTCCCGTCTCTTGCGGTCGCACGGGGGAACGGCGGCGTGGACGCCGCCTGCTCAGCCGGCGGGGACGCCGGCGTTCCGGGCAGGTGTCGCGTGAAAGTTGCCGTCGTCGCCGGCGAAGCGTCCGGCGATCTCCATGCGTCTGAGGTGATTCGCGAGCTGAGAAAGCTGACGCGGGCGGAGGCGTTCGGCATCGGCGGCGATCTCCTCGAGGCGGAAGGCGTGGAACTGCTGCACCACGCGCGCGAGATGGGGATGGTCGGCTTCTTCAACGTCATCCGCCATCTGCCGATGTTCCGCCGTGCGTTCAAGGAGCTCATGGAGCGCATCGAGCGCGAGAAACCGGACGTCGTATTTCTCATCGACTATCCCGGCTTCAACATGCGCGTCGCGAAGCGGTGCAAAGAGCTCGGACTGAGGGTCGTTTACTACATCTCGCCGCAGCTCTGGGCATGGCGGCAGGGGAGAGTTCGCCACGTCGAAAAGTACGTCGATCGGATGGTGGTGATCTTTCCGTTCGAGGAAGCGTTCTACCGCACGCACCACATCCCGGTCACGTACGTCGGCCATCCGCTCGTCGAGCAGCTGTCGCACATCACCAGACCGCCGCGCGATTCCGAGGTATTGCGCATCGCACTGCTGCCGGGATCGCGTCGCGCGGAAGTACATTCGCTGCTGCCGGCCATGCTGGACGCGGTCGAGATTCTGAGCCGCGAACGGCCTGTGGCCGCGTCGATCATTCAGGCCCCGACGATCAGTCGCGAAATCCTCGCGCGCATCGTTTCCGAGAAGGGGAGCGATGTTCCGATCGTTCCGAACGACCGCGGCGAAGCGGTCGCCGCGGCGGACGTTTCGCTATCGTCGTCAGGCACCGCCACGCTCGAATCCGCGGTCCTCGGCACACCGGTCGTGGTGATGTATCGACTGAGCCGCGTCACCTACCTACTGGCGAAGAAGCTCGTGCGCCTGCCGCATTTCAGCCTGGTCAACATCGTGGCCGGAAAACAGATCGTGCCGGAGCTGATCCAGGACGACGTGAACGGCGAGCGCATCGCCGCAGAGGTGCGGAAGCTCGTCGCTCCTGGACACTACGAAGAAGTCCGCGCGGCACTCGCGGACGTGCGCGCGAAGCTCGGCGCACCGGGTGCCGCGGAGCGCGTCGCGCAGGAACTTCATAAGATGGTGGGCGGATGAGCGTCCTGCGCCGCCTGTACGGATATCTGAAGCCCTACCGCGCGTGGGCGGTGATCGCGTTCGGCTCGATGATCGTATTCGCGCTCACGCAGACCGTGCTCGCGGCGCTGGTGAAGCCGATCGTCGACGATGTGCTGACGCGGCCCGGCGTACACGGCAAAGTCTCTGGGGCGACGGGCTCTCAGCCCGTCGAAGGCCGACGGGCGGACAGCCCGTCGTTCCAGATCGACAGCTTCATCAAAGAAAACCTGCCGCCGGCGCATCGCGCGAAACAACGCTTCAACCGGTGGTGGAGCGGCAATCCCGCCGAAAAACCGAATCGCGTTCTGATGGTGTTGCTGATCGTCTTCATCGTGCGCGCGCTGACGTCGTTCACCGCCGAATACTCGTTTCAGAAAGTCGGGCTTTCGACCGTGCGCGATCTGCGCAATCAGTTGTACGAGCGGATGATCCATCAGAGCCATCGCTTCTTCGCCGAACGCTCCACGGGCGAGATGGTCAGCCGCGTCGTCTCCGACGCCGATGCCATTCAGGCCGCCGTGTCGACGCGCATGGGCGATCTGCTGCAGGAATCGGTCACGCTCGTCGGTCTGATCGGCTTCCTCTTCTACGTCAATCCGGTGCTCGCGCTGGTCAGTCTCGTCGGCGCGCCGCTCATCGTTACTCCAGTGGTGCAGTTCGGAAAACGGCTGCGCAAGACCACGCACAAGTCGCAGGAGCGGATGGCGGAAATCGCCACGCTGCTCGAGGAAACGATCCGCGGCGTGCGCATCGTGAAGGCGTTCACGATGGAGCCGTTCGAGATCGACCGCTTTCGCGAGGCGACGCGCAAACATCTCCGCTGGAACCTCAGCGCGCAGCGCATCCAGTCGCTCACGTCGCCGGTGATGGAACTGCTGGCCGGCGTGTGCATGGTGGCTTTGTTCGCGTATGCGCAGTCGCGCATCGCGGCCGGCACGCTGACCGGCGGCGAGTTTGCGAGCTTCCTCACCGCGCTTGCGCTGATGTACGCGCCGATCAAGAAGCTCAACAAAGTGAACCTCTCGCTCAACACCGCGCTCTCCGCGGCCGAGCGCGTGTTCCGCATGCTCGACGTCCCGAACGACGTTACCGAAAAATCCGACGCCATCGCGCTGACCGGCGTCGGCAGCGGCATCCGCTACGAGGGTGTCACCTTCACTTATGGCAACGAGCCCGTGCTGCGCAACATCGAGCTCGATGTCGCGCCGGGCGAGATCGTCGCGCTCGTCGGCGGCAGCGGCGCCGGCAAATCGACGCTCGTGAATTTGCTGCCGCGTTTCTACGACGTCACCCAGGGCCGCATTGTCATCGACGACGTCGACGTGCGCGACACGACCTTGCACTCCCTCCGATCGCTCATGGGATTCGTCACCCAGGAAGTGATCCTGTTCAACGACACCGTGCGCAACAACATCGCGTATGGCCGCGCGGATGTCGATGAGGCCGAGGTGATCGCGGCCGCGAAGGCTGCGAACGCGGATGAATTCATCACCAACCTTCCGCAGGGCTACGACACGAGCATCGGTGAGAGCGGCGTGCTGCTTTCGGGCGGTCAGCGTCAGCGTCTCGCCATCGCCCGGGCGTTATTCAAGGATCCGCCGATCCTTATCCTCGACGAGGCCACGTCCGCGCTCGACACCGAATCCGAACGGCTCGTGCAGCAGGCGCTGACGAACCTGATGCGCGGCCGCACCACGCTCGTCATCGCGCACCGGCTGTCCACGATTCGCAGCGCACACAAGATCGTCGTGCTCGACAAGGGCCGCATCGCGGAAGTGGGAACACACGAAGAGCTCCTGGCGCGCCGCGGCGTGTATCGCAAGCTGTACGACCTGCAGTTCGTCGACGACGACCTGGTGAGCCTGCCGGCGCAATGAAGGTCTGGTTCGCCTCGCTCGCCGCATTCCTGGTCATCCGCGTCCTCAGCGCCACGCTGCGCGTCCGTCACGTGCATCCCGAGAACATCGATCACACTCCGCAATACGTCCTCGCGTTCTGGCATCGCCAGATGATGCCCATCCTCGGCACCTCGCGATGGAAGCATCCCATCACCGTAATGGCCTCGCAGTCGAAAGACGGCGACTTCAGTACCGCGACGCTCGGGCGATTCGGAATCAGGACTGCGCGCGGCTCTTCGACACGTGGCGGCGCGAGAGGCCTGCGCACGTTCCTTCGTTCCGCGAAAGAAGGATTCAGCCTCGTGTTCACGCCCGACGGCCCTCGCGGGCCGGCCGGCGTCGTCAAGGACGGCGTGATCTTTGCCGCGCAAGCGTCAGGTGTACCGATCCTACCGATGGCGTTCGCCGCGAAAAAGTACAAACTGCTCCGCACCTGGGACCGCACGATCATCCCGAAGCCGTTCTCGCGAGGTGTGTGCGTCTACGGCGAGCCGATGTTCGTGCCGCGCGACAGCGACATCGCGGAGTGGCGCGTGAAAGTCGAGAACACATTGAACGAACTGACGGCGGAAGCCGAACGATTGGTGAACGAATGATCCATTCCATGACCGGCTTCGGCCGCGCTGCCGGCGCGCTTTCGCCGCGCTATTTCGCCACGGTGACCACCAAGAGCGTCAATCACCGCTACCTCGAAGCCTCGGTGCGCCTGCCCGAATACATGTGGGACATGGAAGCGCCGCTGCGCGCGGTCGCGTCCGAATTTTTCTCGCGCGGCAAGGTCGATCTGTCGATCCGCATTCAGCGCACGCAGCAGCCGGAGTACACGGTGCGCATCAACACGCAGATCGCGAACGTGGTCATCCCGCAGCTCCGCTCCATCGCCGAGGAGCTCGGCCTCGGCACCTCGCTGACCGGCAGCGACCTGATGCGAGTCCCCGATCTGCTGCAGGTCGACGCGGTCGATTCGGAGATCACCGACGAAGAACGCGAGGCGCTCACGATGCTC
This sequence comes from Thermoanaerobaculia bacterium, assembly GCA_035626775.1. GTDB lineage: Bacteria > Acidobacteriota > Thermoanaerobaculia > Gp7-AA8 > Gp7-AA8 > QHVT01. Next base: position 24,990 of record DASPNA010000063.1, on the reverse strand, counting down.
GTGCGCGAGGCGTTCACGCTCATGCGCGGCATGCGCGAGCGCGAAGGGGAGGCGTTGCGCAACGACATCGCCTTGCGCACGCAGTCGATCCGCACGCTCAGCGAAGAGCTCGCGCGCCATCGCGACGACGTGCGTGCCGAACTCCTGGCGACCTACAAGGCGCGCGTGCAGGAGATCGCCAATGCCGCCGGCGTGAATGTGCCCGAGGAGCGGATCGCGCAGGAAGTGGTGATGATGGTCGAAAAAGGCGACATCGCCGAAGAGCTCCAGCGCCTCGGCCACCACGTCGAGCAGATCGAGAAAGCGATCGCGGCGAAGGAAGCGGCCGGCAAGAAGCTCGACTTCCTGTCGCAGGAAATGATCCGCGAGATCAACACCATGGGCTCGAAGTCGCGCTCGGCGGCCATCCGGACCCTTGTCGTAGAATTGAAAACAGAGGTCGAGCGCATCCGCGAGCAGGTCCAGAATGTCGAGTAACTTCCACCCGGACGGGACGTTGTTCATCGTCTCGGGCCCGTCCGGCGCGGGGAAAACGACGCTGATCAACCGCGTTCGCGAGCAACTGGCGCCGCTGGGGATCGAGCTCTACTTCTCCGTCTCGCACACGACGCGCAAACCGCGGAACGGCGAGATCGCCGGTCAGAGCTATCACTTCGTCTCCGAGGAAGAGTTCGACGGGATGGTGGCGCGGGCGGAATTTCTCGAATGTGCCTACGTTCACGCCAATCGGTACGGGACTTCCAAAGCCGAGGTGGTGGAACGACTTAGCAAGGGTCACGACGTCATCCTGGACATCGACTACCAGGGTGCGAAGCTGATCGCCGATGACCCCGAGCTGAAATCGCGGTCTCTGAACGTTTTCATCTTCCCGCCGTCGCTCGACGTCCTCGAGCAGCGGCTCCGGCAACGCAGCCTGAACAGCGACGAAGAGATCGAGCTGCGGCTCCGGAAAGCGATCGACGAGATCGACAAAGGCAAAGAGTTCTACGAGTACATCATCATCAACGACAACCTCGAGGTCGCGACCGAGTGCCTGAAGGCCGCGATCATCGCCAAGAAATTACAGACACGGACTGCGCTCGAAGCCATCGGCAGGATGGCCGAGCGATTCAAAGAGGAGGATCGCAATGGAAGGACTACCGGAGGGGATTGACAGCAAGTTCCGCTACGTGCTGCTGGTCTCGAAGCGGGCGGAGCAACTGATTCAGGGGGCCATGGCGCGCATCAAGAGCAAGCATGCCAAGCCGACCCGCGTGGCCATGGAAGAAGTGGCGCGCAATCAGGTGAAGTGGCAGCTCACGCCGCCGACCGAAGAGACGACGTCGCTCGACTCGACGGAGTAGTTTTCGCGTCAACGCAATGAACATCGTGCTCGGCGTGACCGGCGGCATCGCGGCGTACAAAACGCCGGAGCTGGTCCGCCGCCTGCGCGATATCGGCGCGGACGTTCGCGTCATCCTGACGCCGAACGCTGCGCGTTTTGTTTCTCCGCTCTCGCTGGCCGCGGTCTCCGATCACGGCGTGATCCTCGAGCAGTGGGGCGATCCGGAGCGCGGCGGCGTCGATCACATCGAGCTCGCGCGCTGGGCGGAGTTGCTGCTCATCGCACCTGCAACCGCAAACTCCCTGGCGAAGCTGGCCATCGGTCTCGCGGATGACGCGCTCACGACGTATGCGCTCGCGCATCGACAGGCGGTGATGGTCGCGCCGGCCATGAACACGCACATGCTCGCGCATCCGACCGTGCTGCAGAACATCGAGACGCTGCGCAAGCGCGGCGTGCTCATCATCGAGCCGGTCGATGGGCTGCTGGCGTGTGGCGAAGAAGGCGCGGGCAAGATGCCGGACGTGCCGGTGCTCGTCGACATCGTGAAAGCGCACTTTCACGTCGACGAAGATTTGAAGGGGCGCAGCATTCTCGTGACCGCGGGGCCGACGCGCGAGCCGATCGATCCGGTGCGCTACATCTCGAACCGTTCGTCGGGAAAGATGGGTTACGCGATCGCGGAGGCGGCCCGGAAGCGCGGAGCGAGCGTGACGCTCGTGTCGGGACCGACGGCGCTCGAAGTGCCGAAAGGCGTCGCACTGACGCGCGTGATTACGGCCGAGGAGATGCATGCGGCGGTGCTGGCGGCGGCGCCGGCGCACCAGATCGTGATCAAGGCCGCCGCGGTGTCGGATTTCGCGGCGCGTACGATTGCCGATCGCAAGATCAAGAAGACCGAGAACACGGAAGAGCTGACGCTGATGCTGAAGCGGAATCCGGACATCCTCTCCGACGTGGCCAAACTCACGCCGCGGCCGTTCATCGTCGCGTTCGCGGCGGAGACCGAGGCGGTCGAGCAGAACGCGCGCGAGAAACTGCATCGCAAGGGTGCGGACCTGATCGTCGCCAATGACGTGAAGGATGCGTCGATCGGCTTCGACTCCGATCAGAACGAAGTCCTCGTGATCGCGGCGGCTGATGGCTCCGCGACGCGCATCGCCAAGTCGGCGAAACGCGAGATCGCGAACCGCCTGCTCGACGTCATCGTTGCGCGGCTGGCGTGACGCGCCACAGCTGCGCCGCCTCGTCTTCGTAGACCAGTTCCATGCCGCCGGTTGCGAATGTTCTTGCGCAGTTGCTTTTGGCGACGAGCAGGTAGCGGATGTCGATGCGCTGCAAACGCTGCGCAATGTCACCGACGAGGATCCGGTTGTACGCGTACGGCCCGAAGTGATCGCCGAGGAGCACTCCGCCGGCATGACCCTTCAACTCCTCGCCGCCGCAGACGTAGATGCGCTCGTTGCCGCCGCGACGGAGGGCGCGGTATTCGGGAACGCGTTGCGCGAGCCACTGCTCGCGCTCCGGCACGACGCCGTTCAACGCAAGGCGATATCCCCCATATGCGAGCCCGGGCGCGATCGCGATGAGTGCCAGCAGAGGAATCGCTTTCGGCCAGCGCGCCGCAACGATCAGCGCGGCCGCGACGCTCATCAGTGGCAGCAGCGGCATCAGGTAGCGCGAGTCCTGCGGCAGAAACGAGAACGCGACGACATACGCGACGCTCAGCGCCACCAGCCAGCGTGCGCGTGTGTCGTGGATGGCCGCAGCGACGATCAGCAACACACACGCGATGAGGAACGGAGTGATCGGTGGCTGTTGGTTCATCCGCTCGCGTGCGAATGTCACGTCCCAGAGCACGCGCAACAATCCGAGCACTCGATCGGTGAATGCGATCGCTCGTGACGGATGCGCCCAGGAGGTATTGCCTAGGAATGGGAAGAATGGATCGCCCGTCTGCGTGGTAATCCAGATCGTCATCGGCAACGCGGCGATGGCGGCGGCAATCGCGAACCCTGCGAGGGAGGATCGGCGCACGATGAGGATGAACAGCGCTGCGACGAGAAAGTACCAGCCGAGGTATTTGACGGCGCAGGCGGTGCCGAGGAGGAAGCCGGCCAGAGCGTGGCGTTCGCGGTCGAGCGCGTAGAAGCCGGCCGCGACGAAGAGCGTCAGCGCGACGTCGACGTAGAGAACCGTCGAGAAATGAATCACGAGTGGACTGCCGAGAAAAATTGCTGCGGCGAGCCAGCCTGCGCGCTCGCCCCATTGCATCAGCAACGCGACAAGAAGGAGCGCTTGCGCGAGCGCCATGAAGTGGGTGGCCACATCTCCGGCCAGGAGAAACGCCGGCACCGAGACCAGTTCGTGCAATACGGGAAAAACAGGGAATCGCAGTTGCGGCAGGAAGTGCAGCGCGCCGTCGCGTGCGAACTCGCGAACGAACGGGAGGTGATACAGCGTCTCGTCGAACGCGATCGGCGGCAGGAGCGCGAGCAGGAACATCGCGACCGCCGTAAGGCCGAAAGCCCATCTGGAGCGATGGGCTCGCAGCCCGTCGACCGCCGTTTGGACGGGCTGAGAGCCCGTCGCTCCAGATAGGAGCACGATCGTCACGATGATGATCGGCACGGGCCGGAGCTGCCCGATCAGCGCGAGGTAAAACATCGCGTGCGCATAAAGCGCGAGTCCGACCGCGCCGCGCAATGCGATCGCTGCGTTCCTGCCGAGCGCAAACGTGCCCGCGCCGATCGCCGTGAGCACGATCAGCGCGAGCACCGCCGCATGTTTTGCGAGGAAGAGGACCAGCACGCGCCGCGTATCATGCACCCATGAACCCGGACCTCCTCCACGAGCTCGCACTGCTCCGCGACCTCGGCTACACGCACCTCGACCTGAGCGCATCGGCGCCCGCGCAGACGGAGACCTTCGCAGCGACGGAAGACACACTCGACGCGTTGCGCCTGGAAACCCACAACTGCAATTCCTGCCGCCTCGCGGGCACGCGCACGAATGTGGTCTTCGGCGTCGGCAATCCGAACGCGGATCTCATGTTCATCGGCGAAGCGCCCGGCCGCGATGAAGACATCAAGGGCGAGCCGTTCGTCGGGCGCGCCGGCCAGTTGCTCACCGACATCATCAAAGCGATGCAGCTCTCGCGCGAACAGGTCTACATCGCGAATGTCATCAAGTGCCGCCCGCCGGAGAATCGCAATCCCGAGCCCGACGAGATCGAACAATGCCGCCCGTTTCTCCGCCGCCAGGTCGCGCTCATCAAGCCGAAGGTAATCGTCACGCTCGGCAAATTCGGCCTGCAGTCGCTGACCGAAAAGAGCTACGCGATCTCCGCCATCCGCGGCCAGTGGCTCGATTACAACGGCATCAAACTCATGCCGACGTACCACCCCGCGTACCTGCTCCGCACGCCGTCGGCGAAGAAGGACGTGTGGGCGGACATGAAGAAAGTGATGGTCGAGCTGGGGATTCCGGTCCCGGCGTGAGCGTGCTACCGAAGAGCGGCCTTTCCGATCGTCAGGATCCCGGCGCCGGCTAGCAAGCCGACCAAAACGATCATCGAAGAGTGCAGCAGCGTCGGAACACCGGGGATTGAAGCAGCGACAACGAGCGGCGGCCGCGAGCTCAGTATAGGCGGCTCACTCGGCTCGTCGGTAAACAGCCAGTAGATCTCGTATGTGTAAGCTCCCGGAGGGAGCGGCCCAAAATGCGCCTGCGCGTTCTGCGGGAATGGCGGTGGGCCAAAGACGCAGCCGTAAAGGGTCACCGTCGTCCGAACTGTCACGCCATCAACGATTGTAGAGACCTGGTTTGAGCACAAACCCGGTACCGAAAATGTCGCATGGATCCGATCCTGATCGGTCGGCGCTGCCGGATTGAAGACCGCAGGAGTTCCCACCTGACCGGCAACGCTGGCTGCAAGCAGCACGGAAACGGACATGAACGACAGAAGTCTTCGCATGCGGCATTGTCTCGTGAAGCAGCAGCATTCCCGCTGCTACCGAAGAGCGGCCTTTCCGATCGTCCATACGCCCACGGCCGCAAGCAATCCGAGCATGAGAATCAGCGTTGACTCCACGAGCGTCGGGACCGGGGGCACTGAAGCAGCGACCACGAGCGGTTGGCGCGAGCGCAGTTCAAGCAGCGGAGGCGGCTCGTCTTCATATTGCAAGTAGATCTCGTATGTGTAAGTTCCCGCAGCGAGCGGTCCAAACACTCCCCGCGCGGTCTGCGAGACCGGTGGCGGCCCGATCACGCATCCATTTAGGTTAGGCTAACCGTTGTGCGAACCGTAGTTCCTTCGACGATCGTAGAGAGATCCGTTCCGCACGTAGCGATGATGGAAAAGGTTGCACGGATCCGATCCAGATCGGTCGGGGCTGCCGGTTCGAAGATGGCAGGACTCCCGCTCTGCCGGCGACACTGATTGCAAGCGTCACGTCAATGGCCATGAACAACAGAAGCCTTCGCATGCGGCATTGTCGCGCGAAGCAGTAGCCCGCATCACGTTTGACATTGCTATCGCGGAAGCGAATGCTTCGCGGCCGATGTCCAACGGTCTCTCCGCCTACGCCGCGATCGCGATTCCGCTCGGCGTCCACGGCACCTTCACGTATGCGATCCCACCCGAGCTGCGCGACGGCGTCCGGCTCGGCTCGCGCGTCGAAGTGCCGCTCGGCTCGAAGCTCACCACCGGCTTCGTCGTCGAGCTGCTCGATTCCGCCGAAGTCGATGCGAAGAAGGTGAAGCCGATCCGCTCGGTGCTCGATGACGAGGAGCCGGCGCTGCTGCCGGAGATCATCGAGCTGTGTCGCTGGGGCGCCGAGTACTACCTCGCGCCGCTCGGCGAAATGCTGCGAGTCGCGTTACCCGCGAACATGGCCGCGCGCGGACGTCGCCAGGCAACACTCAACGCGACGCCGGAGATGATCGAGACGGCGCTGCAGAAGAGACAGATCCTCGACAGCGATCGCGCGCTCCTCGACGAGCTCGCGAAACGACCGTTGTCCGTCAGCGAAATCTTCGAAGAGATGAAAGTCTCGCGCGGCGCGATCGAGCGCCTCCGCGACGCCGGCATCATCGCGCTCGTCGATCGCTTCAAGGACGCCGAAGGCGTGCGCTTCGATCGCTTCGTCGTACTCGAGGCCGAGCCTGCGGGGCTCACCGCGAAGCAGCAGATCGCCATCGATCTGCTGCGCGCGCGCGGCGGCGAGTTGTCCGTGCGCGCGCTCGAACACGCCGGCGTCAGCGCCGCGGTGTTGTCCGCGATCGCCAAGAAAGGAGTCGTGCGCATCGAACGCCGTGCGCGACGTCACACCCTCGACGCGTTCCTGGCCGGCCTGGACGGCGCGAGCGTCGGCGAGATTCGCCACTCCGCCGAACAACGCGCCGCCATCGACGCCGTGCGCGCGACCCTGGGCACGTTCGCGCCGTTCCTGCTGGTCGGTGTCACGGGCTCGGGGAAGACCGAGGTCTATATCGAGCTGATGAGGGATGTGGTGAAGCGGGGAGAGCAGGCGTTGCTGCTCGTGCCCGAGATCTCGCTCACGCCGGTCTTTGCGGCGCGCCTCAAGGAACGATTCGGCGATCGCATCGCCGTGCTGCACAGCAACCTCTCCGCGAGTGAGCGTTTCGATCAATGGTGGCGCGCGCGGCGCGGCGAAGTGGACGTCGCTATCGGCCCACGTTCCGCGCTGTTCACGCCGTTCCAGCGCCTCGGCCTCATCGTCGTCGACGAGGAAGGCGATGGCGCCTACAAGCAGGAAGAGACGCCGCGCTACAACGCGCGCGACCTCGCGGTCGTGCGCGCGCAGAACCGCAAGATTCCCGTGATTCTCGGATCCGCGACGCCCTCGCTCGAATCACGCGACAACGCCGCGCGCGGCAAGTACACGCTGCTGCAGATGAAAAGTCGCGTCGAAGCGCGTCCGCTCCCGGAAGTAGAAATCGTTGACTTGCGCAAAGAGCGGGCGGAGAAGGAAGACAAGGGCTTCGTAATCTTCAGCAGCCGATTGAAGGAAGCGTTGCGCGAGACGTTCGAAGCAAACGAGCAGGCGATGATCCTCATCAATCGCCGCGGCTACGCGCCGTACCTGCTGTGCCGCGAATGCGGTCATGAGTTCCGCTGCCGCGACTGCAGCGTCACGCTCACCGTGCATCAGCGGTGGAACATGCTCATTTGCCACTACTGCGGACTGAGCAAGCCGATGCCCGCGCGTTGCCCATTGTGTTCCGGCGAAGTGCTGCAGCCGATCGGCTTCGGCACGGAGAAAGTCGAAGAGCGTTTTCGTCGCGATTTTCCGGACGTGGCCGTGGACGTCATGGATCGCGACTCGACGCGCAAGAAGGGCTCGCTCGTGGCGATCCTCGACCGTTTCCGCCGCGGCGACACACGCACGCTGATCGGTACGCAGATGCTGAGCAAGGGACATCACTTCCCGAACGTCACCCTCACCGGCGTCCTCAACGCCGACTCCATCCTCGGCTACCCCGACTTCCGTTCCGCGGAGAAAACGTTCTATCTGCTCACGCAGGTCGCGGGCCGCTCGGGGCGCGGCGAGCTGCGCGGGAAGGTGATGATCCAGACTGCGTTTCCATCGCATTACGCCATCCAGCATGCCATTCGCCACGACTACGAATCGTTCTACGAAGCGGAGATCCAGTTTCGCAAGACGTTTCACTATCCGCCGGTGACGTCGATGATCGCGATCCTGTTCCGCGGTGAGAATCTCGTCGAGGTCGAGCGCGCCGCGAACGAGTGCGGGCGCTTGCTCGAACAAGCGGTCGAGCCGCTCGCCGGCACGCGCATTCAGGGTCCCGCTCCCGCGCCGATGGCGCGCATCAAAGGAGTGTGGCGCTACCAGATCCTGTTGCGCTCGCCGCAACGCACCGGACTGCGTCGTGCCGTCGAGTCGGTGATGCATTCTCGTAAACTCAAAGGCGTGGACGTCGCCATCGACGTCGATCCGATTAACATCCTTTGATGTTCCTCGCGGAGATGGTCTTCGCAACACGCCTCCTCGGTCTCGTTGCCGGAGAGCAGTCCCTCCAGATCCAGGTTGAAGATCCAGTGCGTCGTGTCGAGGTTCATCGCGACGGCCAGCGCATCGCGTCGCTGCATCAACCGCCGTGGATTGCGCAGATCGATCTCGGGCTGGAGCTCGAGCCGCACGAGTTGACCGTGGTCGCGTTCGATGCGGAAGGCCGCGAGGTCGGCCGCGACACGCAAGCGCTCAACGTCGCGCGTCCGGCCGCGGAGCTCGGAGTGCTTCTCGATCGCGACGCCAAAGGACAGATGACGGCGTCCATTCGATGGGGACACTTCGCGCATCAGGCGCCGACGAAAGTAATCGTCAAGCTGGACGGCCGCGTCGTCAGCAAGGGTCACGTGATCTCCGCGGTGCCGCTCGGCAATGTAGACGCGTCGAAGATTCACGTGCTCGCGGTCGAGGCGTCGTTCCGCGACGGCATCACATCGCGCAGAGAGATCGCGTTCGGCGGCGGCTTTTCGGAACAGATGCCGGCGGAGATGACGCCGGTCGCGGTGCGGCAACGGAAGAACGCGCCGCATGTTCGAGCCGGTTGCTTCGCAACCGCAAGCGGGCCGTTGCCCGAGGCAACGGTGGAAGACCGCGCGGGTTCCGCGTTCTTCATCCTCAACGGCAAACCGCGTCTCGCGCGGAACCGCGACATCGGAGCGCGTCGCGGCGAAGACCTCTTCGCGTTACACAAGACCGACATCGAAGTGGTGAACCCCGTCCCGGAACTGATTCGCCGCGACGATGGCGTGACGCGGCTCTTCGACTTCCGCACGGTGCCCGGCGCCCGGGGAACACGACGCCTGGTGATGTCATCGCGCACGCCGTTCGGACCGGCACGTGTGACTGATGCCGTCGGTGCCGCGGCGTTACGGGCGCTCCGCGGCGGCAAGCGCCGCGTGGTGGTGGTGGTCATCGGCGATATGGCGGCCGCCGATCGCAGCGTGCACACTCCGCCGGTGATGCGCCGCTACCTCGAGCGCGTCGGCGTGCCGCTCCGTGTGTGGTCGCTCACCGGTCCGCGGCCCGATCTCACCGCGACGTGGGGCCCGGTCATCGACGTGTCCACTCCTGCCGCGCTGCTCGCGGCGACATCGGACCTGCGGACGGAGCTCAACTCGCAGCGTGTGGCATGGCTGCCGGTTTCGCCGCTGGAGGCCTTCCGCGTCCGTGCGAGTGACGACTGCGCGTTCGTGCCGCTTGCCGGCGACCTCACGCCATCGGATCGCGCCGCATCGGCTCGCTGAGCTGTACCAGTCCTTCGTACAACTGCTCGTCGATGTCGGGTTCGATCTCGCGGATCATCGGTACCAGCTTCTGGACGTGCTGGATGACCGCCAGCATCGCGGCCCACAGCGGCTCGCCGTTCGAGCGCTCGAATGTCTGAAACGGAAAGCGCTTGCCGAACGTGTGCTGGTCGGTGGAGTTCAGATGCGTCACAGCCTGATTGATCGTCCAGTGGATGCGGGAGCCGAGGTCGTTGGGGGGATGCGGGTGGCCACGGTGGTGACGGGCGACGGCGCCGACGCGATCGATGGCGCGGCAGAGCGCGCGGAACTCCGCCTCGAGCGCGGGATGGCGCGGATCGCTGGCGGCGAGATCGGAGTAGGGCAGCCACATCTTCTCGATGCGGCGGCGCAGCTCGGTGTCGAGCTTCTGCACCATCCACGGCAAGGCCGGGATGTGACGCATGCGCTCGTTCTCGGCGTGCGATTCGAGCAGGCTCGTGCGCGCGGCGCCGGTCACTGGCGGCGAAGGTGGATCAGTTGCCAGCATGGACATTTCTTTGTTAGGGTCACGCGCGACATGAGCGCCGACCCGACGCAGTTTGACGAACCCATTCTCAGGATCCGGCGCCGAATCGAAGAACTCTCCGCGATGGAAGCCGAGCCCGCTACCCAGGCTGAGATCGCCGAGCTCGAATCGAAGCTTACCAAAGTATCCGCCGAAATCTATTCGAACCTCACCCCGTGGCAGAAGACGCTCGTGGCGCGTCATCCGCAGCGGCCGTACACACTCGACTTCATCAATCTCCTGATCGAGGAGTGGGGCGAGATCGCCGGCGATCGCAAATTCGCCGACGATCCCGCCATCGTCGCGGGCTTCGGACGCTTTCGCGGCATCCCGGTCTGCGTGATCGGACATCAAAAAGGCCGCAATACAAAAGAGAAGATCATCCGCAACTTCGGCCAGCCACGCCCGGAGGGATTCCGCAAGGCGCTGCGGGTGATGAAGCTCGCCGAGAAGTTCAAGTTGCCGATTCTCACGTTCGTCGATACGCAAGGCGCGTATCCCGGACTCGGTGCGGAAGAACGGGGGCAGGCCGAAGCGATCGCGGTGAATCTCCGCGAGATGGCGGCGCTCGAAGTGCCGGTGATCGTGACCGTGATCGGCGAAGGCGGCAGCGGCGGAGCACTGGCACTCGGCGTTGGCGATCGCGTGATCATGCTCGAGCACGCGGTGTATTCGGTCATCTCGCCCGAAGGCTGCGCCGCGATCCTGTGGAAGAATTCCTCGGCCGCCCCGGACGCCGCAGCCGCGATGAAGATCACGGCGCAGGACCTCAAGAAATTCGGCATCATCGACGAGATCGTGCCCGAGCCCTCGGGTGGCGCGCACAGCGACCCCGCCGCGGCCGCGGCGCTCCTCGCGCCAACGCTCGAGAAAGCGATTCGCGAACTGCAGAAGTTGAAGCCGCCGGCGCTACTGGATGAGCGGTATAAGAAGTTTCGGAAGATGGGCGTGTTCGAGAAGTAGTCTCGAGTCGCAAAGGCTCTCTGTGCCCTCTGTGTTCTCTGTGGTTGAGCGATTCACCACAGAGGACACAGAGCGCAGATCATCCAAACTGCGCTACCCTCGAACCCGCCCGTGATCCACGACCTCTGGACCCTCGCCGACGCGCCGCCGGACAATCCTCGGATTCCCATCGCCAACGCGACGCTGCGCGCCCTCATGATCCGGCGCGGCGTATCCGATGAAGAGTCGTTCCGGCGTTTCGTGGCGCCCGCGATTGGCGATCTGCACGACCCTTCGACCATTCACGGGATGGATCATGCGTGCGAGCGCATCGCGCGCGCCGTTCGCGATAACGAAGGCATCGTCATCTACGGCGACTACGACGTCGATGGCGTGACATCGATCGTGCTTTTGCAAACGGTCCTGCGATCGCTCGGCGCGGATGCCGGATTCGTCGTGCCGCATCGCCTCGTCGACGGCTACGGCCTCAAGATGGAGGTGCTCGATCGCGTGCTTGTCGAGCGCAACATAAAGCTCGTGATTACAGTCGATTGCGGCATCACCAGCGTCGAGCCGGTGCACCGCGCCATCGAGCGTGGCATCGACGTCATCATCACGGATCATCACCTTCCGCCGGGCACTTTGCCCGACGCCGCGGCCGTGCTCAATCCGAAACAGCCGGACTGCGCGTATCCGTTCAAAGAGCTGGCGGGTGTCGGCGTCGCGTTCAAGCTCTGCTGCGAGCTGCTCCGCCGCCACGGCAAGACGATGTCGATCGAGTCGCTGCTGAAGATTGCGGCGATCGGAACAGTGGCCGATGTCGCACCGCTGATCGGCGAGAACCGCACGATTACGTCGCTCGGACTGGCCGGTCTCGCGGACGTGCGCAATCCCGGTTTGCGTGCGTTGCTCAAGCGCCTCGGCCTCGCCGGACGCGGTCTACGAGCCGTGGATGTCGGCTTCAAGATTGGACCGCGCATCAACGCCGCGGGACGGCTCGCCTCCGCGAATACAGCCATCGATCTTTTCGCCGCTCCCGACGAAGAAGCGGCGCTCGCAATCTGCAGCGAGCTCGATCGGATGAACGTCGAGCGGCAGCAGATCGAGATTCAGGTGCGCGAGGCTGCGGAACGTCAGATCGAAGGCGGCGAGCGCATCCTGATCCTCGCCGGCGAAGCGTGGCACCGCGGCGTCCTCGGTCTGACTGCCGGCCGCATCGCGCAGCGCTATCACCGGCCGGCGCTGGTGATGACGATCGAAGACGATACGTGCGTCGGCTCCGGCCGCAGCATTCCCGCCGTCGATCTGCACAGCGAGCTCGATGCGGTGCACGACCTTTTCACACACTTCGGCGGCCACGAGTTCGCGTGCGGTTTCTCGTTCGCCGCGAAAAATCTCGACGGGTTACGGCGTCGATTGCACGAGCGTTTCGCACGCTTCGACGAATCGGTGTTCCGGCGCGAGGCGCACGTCGACGCCTCACTCACGCTCGGCGAGATCGATTCCGAGTTCATGTCCACGCACGAGATGCTGCAACCGTTCGGTGCGGGCAATGCGCAGCCGCTGTTTCTCGTCCGCGATGTGACGGTCACCGGCACGCGCACATTCGCGGAGGATTGCTGCGAGCTGACGCTGCAGGATGCGACGGGGCGGGGAGTCGCGGTGCTGTGGCCGAGCGTGAAGCAGCTCGGCAGCGAGGTCGTGAAGGGACCGGTCGATCTGCTCGTGCACCTCGAGCCGGATAAGTGGACCGGCGTGAAGTTGAACGTTGTAGACGCTATGGAGTGCGGCGGCAAAGCCGCCGCTTCGGAAAGCGTCGGCTAGCGCCTCCGCACTCCATAGGGCGCTTAGCGCATCTGGATGGCGGGTTTTACGTAGCCGCGGTGGCACGTCGTGCAGTTCACCGTGGCTTCGCTCGTGTCGATGTTCTCCATCTTCGCGAGCTGGTCGTTGATCTCGCGCGTCAGCACGATCATCTCGCGCGCGGCGAGCTTCGGCCGTTTCTCGTCCGCGTCGAAGCGGTCCTCCACGTGGCAGTGATCGCACATGACGCCGAGGGCCTGGCTGTAGCCGGCGTCCATGATGCGGAGGAAGCGGGCGGCAGGGACGTCCTTCAGCAACTTGACGTTCTTGAAGACCTGACCGGCGGGCAACTTCTCCTTGCCGGCGATCTCGGCCAGGATCCTCTTCACCTCGGGATCGTCGTCCGGAGCGGCAACTGGCGCGAACAGCAGGATGGACGCGGCAAGCAGGGCGGCACGGCGCATGGAAACATCCTACGGCGCACACCGGAACGAATCCGGTTGCGAAGGTGTTACGTCGCAACGACATGCAGCGCACCGTCCGAGCTCTCCGCATCGCGCTGCCGATCCTGTTCGTCGCATTCATCGCCGTTCTCTACGTCAGTTGGGACCGCTCGCGCACGCCGCAACGGCGGACGCCCGCGCAGCCCGTGACGTCGACGCAGCGCCCGCTGGATGATCCGCAGGCCGAGGGGCGTGCGTTTCGCGACGTGCAGACGATTGGCGGACGGGTCGTGTCCGAGATCGTGGCTACGCGCGTGGTCTCGTTCAAGTCGGGCTGGACCACACTCGAAGGCGTGACCCTTACGCTCTATCGTCAGAACGGCCTCACGTATGTCATCGCCTGCCCGTCAGCGGAGTTCAACAGCACGACCAAAGAAGCGGAGGCAAAGGGCGGGGTGCGCGTGACGTCGAGCGACGGCATCGAGATCCGCACCGCCGAGATTCGGTACGACGGCGTGCGCTTGTCGAACGACATCCCGGTCGAGTTCCGCGTCGATCGCTGGAACGGCAACGCGGGCGCGCTCGATCTCGACGTGCCGGGCGAAACGCTTCGCCTGCACAAGAACGTGACGGCCACGATGACCGCGGCGTCGCCCGCCGAGGAGCCGATGACGTTGCGCGGCGCGGAGAGTCTCTTCAAGCGCCGCGACAACACCGTCGAGTTCAAAGACAAAGTGGAGATGGACCGAGGCGTCGACAACCTGCGCGCCGACTTCATGATCGGCCGCTTCACGCAGGACCGGAAGCAGCTCATCGGCGTCGAAGGCAACGGCAACGTCGTGATCGTGATGTCGGCGAAAGTTGCGCCGGGCGAAGACTTCGGCGGTCGCAAGGAGATCACGGCCGACGCGTTCAATACCGAGGTGGGACCGGATGGCCGCATCAGCGCGATCAATGCGATCAGCCAGGCGAACATGGTGCACGCGATCCTCGACGGTCCGCCGAAGCGCGACATGGTCGCGCGCGCAGTGCGCATCGCCATCGCCAATCGCTCCGTGAGCGAGATCAAGGCGAACTCGCAGGTCGTGATGAAAGAGCTGGGCGCGGAGCCGCGGCAGATCAATACAGAGAGCATGACGGTGCGGTTCGATGCTGTCACGCGCCGCGCACGATCCGCGTATCTCGAAGGCGCGTTCCGCTATCAGGATCCGAAGAACACCGCCACCGCGTTCCGCGCGAACTACGACATCGCGGGCGACAAGATCGTGCTGACCACCGATCCGGGCTGGCAGGCCACGGTCGTCGCCGACGGACAGACGCTGAAGGCGAAGCAGATCGAGTTCTCGCCGCGCGCGCAGACGGCGCATGCATGGGGCTCGGTGATCGCGCAGCTCGTGTCGAAAGGGAAGGCCGGTGGTGGTCCGTCCGCGGACGCCACGAACCTGTTTCCCTCGGGCAAGCCGGTATTCGTGAATGCGGATGATCTGGTGATGCGGCAGGCGCAGAAGGTCGCGCAGTTCACCGGCAATGTGAAGGCGTGGCAGGACAGCAACACCATGCTCTCGGACGAACTGCAAGTGGTCGGCAACGGCGAACAACTCATCGCGCGCGGCAACGTGCGCACGCTGCTTTACAACACGACGGCCGAAACGGCGAAGGCGGCCGAGGCGCGGAAAACGCCGATGCAGTCGACGAGCGAGCAACTCATCGCCCGACGCAACGAGCGCCGCATCGAGCTCCTCGGCAAAGTGACGCTGCGCGACGAAACGCGCACGCTGAAATCCGAAAAAGCGACTCTCTTTCTCGACGAGGCGCGCAAGATCCAGCGCATGGAAGCGGAGACGAACGTGACGGTCGTCGAAGCCGCGACGGGGCGGAAAGGCGCGGGCAACAAAGTCATCTACCAGGTCGACAAGAAGATGATCTACATGTTCGGCAAGCCCGCCACGATCACCGACAAAACGGGCGACCTCGCCGGCGAACAGATCGTGTTCGACCTCACGCGCGATCGCGTGCACATCCTCAGTCCGGAAGGGCAGACGAAGGGGACGTATAAGCAGGAGAGTCGATAAGGCAGTACCTCGAGAGGCAGTACCTCGGGTTCCTCGGAGTACCTCGGGTTCCTCGGAGGAGAGTGAGGCGGTTTCCCTCCGAGGTACTCCGAGGAACGCCGAGGTACTCCGAGGAACCCGAGGAACTGGTTCTGATACTCTCCGCGCGCATGGCTGATGCCACGGAAAAGGCCGCGCCGCTCTGTCTCGCGGCGCAGCATCTCCTCAAGGTTTATCGAGGGCGGAAGGTCGTTCGCGACGTTTCCGTCGAGATCCGCCAAGGCGAGATCGTGGGCCTTCTTGGACCCAACGGCGCCGGCAAGACCACGACGTTCTACATGATCGTCGGGCTGGTGCGGCCGGACGGCGGCACCGTCACGCTGGGCGAGGACGACATCACCGAGCTGCCGATGTATCTGCGCGCGAAGCAGGGCATCAGCTATCTGCCACAAGAGGCTTCGGTTTTTCGCAAGCTCACCGTCGAAGAAAACTTGCTGGCGGTGTTCGAGACCCAGCGCCTGCCGCGCGCGGAGCGCGAAGCGCGCACGAACGGGCTGCTCGAGGAGTTCGGCATCACGCACATCGCGCGCAATCGGGCCTATGCGTTGTCGGGGGGAGAAAGGCGGCGCGTAGAGATCGCGCGCAGCCTCGCGATCAATCCGGCATTCATATTGCTTGATGAGCCGTTTGCAGGAATCGATCCAATCGCAGTCTTCGAAATTCAACGAATCGTTTCGCAACTGCGCGCCCGTGGGATCGGGATCCTCATCACGGACCACAACGTGCGGGAAACATTGAAGATCACCGATCGCGCTTACATCATCAAGGAAGGCGAGATCTTCCGGCAGGGAGCGCCGGAGAGCCTCTCGTCCGACGCCGAAGTCCGGCGCATCTACCTGGGCGAGACATTCAATCTAAACTGAGCGAGGAAGGTTTTCGGCAGCAGAAGTCTTAACCATGGCCCTTGAACAAAAGCTTCACCTCAAACTCAGCCAGAAGCTGATCATGACGCCGTCGCTGCAGCAGGCGATCAAACTGCTGCAGCTCTCGAAGCTCGAGCTTCAGGAAGTCCTCAATCAGGAGCTGCTCGAAAATCCGCTGCTCGACGAGTCGGCGGAAGAAGCGAAGACCGAAGAGACGCAGGCCGAGGAGACGAAGGCCGAGAACGAGTCTGAAGAAGCGAAGAAGACCGAGGTCAAGGAAGAGAAGGAGAAGGATTCCTTCGACGAGATCGACTACGACGCTTACTTCCAGGACTACATCGAATACGGTTACAACCCGCGCGGGATGGGGGAGGAGCACGAAGAGTTCCCCATCGAGAACACGCTCACCCGTCCGCCGAATCTCGCCGATCACCTGACGTGGCAGTTGTCGATGTCGGACGCGTCGCCGCGCACGAAGGAGATCGCGCAGTTCATCATCGGCAACATCGACGAGGATGGCTATCTCCGCGCCAGCAACGACGAGATCATGGCCTCCGGCGGCTACGAGGCCGAAGAAGTCGAGACCGCGGTCAGAGCCGTGCAGTCGCTCGATCCGATCGGTGTCGGCGCGCGCGATCTGCGCGAATGCCTGCTCCTGCAGCTCGGATTCCTCGAAGTCGACGCGCCGCTGGTCGAGATCATCGTCCGCGATCACTGGGACGAGTTCATGCAGCGCAAGTTCGTCCCGCTCGCGAAGACCCTCGGCATCGACATGAAGACGCTCGAGGGCATCGTCGAGATCATCAAGCACCTCGATCCGAAGCCAGGGAGGAAATACTCCAATGAGCGAGCGATCTACGTCGAACCGGATGTCTACGTGCACAAAGTTGGGGACGAGTACGTGATCGTGCTCAACGAGGACGGCATGCCCAAGCTGCGCATCAACAGCAGCTATCGCGGCATGCTCAACTCGATGGACTCGAAGCAGGACGGCGAGACGGTCAACTACATCAAGGACAAGATCCGCTCCGCGGTGTGGCTCATCAAGTCACTCGACCAGCGGCAGCGCACGATCTACAAAGTGGCCGAGTCGATCGTCAAGCATCAGCGCGAGTTCCTGGAGAAAGGCATCGACTACCTCCGCCCGCTCGTGCTGCGCGACGTGGCCGACGACATCCAGATGCACGAGTCGACCGTGTCGCGCGTCGTCTCGAACAAATACATGCACACGCCGCGCGGCCTGTTCCTGATGAAGTACTTCTTCCACAGCGGAATCGATTCCGACACGGGCGAGGACATCTCGTCCCTCACCGTGAAGAAGAAGATCCAGAGCTTCATCGAGAACGAGGACCCGCGCAAACCCCTCAGCGACTCCAAGATCATGAAGATCCTGAACGACGAGGGGATCAACATCGCCAGGCGGACCGTGGCGAAGTATCGCGACGAGCTGAACATCCCCTCGTCGACGGACCGCAAACAAATCTTCTAGTACAGAGGTGTCGTGACATGGCAACCGAAATTTCGGGTCGTAACTACGAGATCCCTCCCGACGTCCGCAACATGGTCGAGAAGAAGCTGGCCAAGATCCAGGAGCGCCTCTTCGACGACGTGATCGACGTGCGCGTGGTGCTGCAGGTGGAGAAGTACCGCAACATCTGCGAGGTGCTGATCACCGGCAAAGAGCACGACGTCAAGACGGTGCAGGAGTCGGACGAGTCGATGCAGGACGCGGTCAACTCGGCCATGGACCACCTGAAGCGCCAGGCGCAGAAGAACCGCAAGAAGATCCGCGATCATCACCGCAAGGACGGCAACGGCCGCGACGTCACGCAGTGGGCCGTGCAGGTCCTCGAACCGGGGCAGATGCGCGACGACACGGATGCGCGCGCGCCGCGCATCGTGAAGACGAACAACATCCAGATCCGCCCGATGTCGATCGAGGAAGCCGCACTGCGTCTCGACGACTCGAAGAACGAGTTCATCGTCTTCCGCGACATCGACACCGACAAGGTGTCGGTGATCTATAAGCGGCAGGACGGGAACCTGGGGTTGATCGCGCCAGAGTTCTGAAGGCGATTCGAGTAGCCCTCGCCCCGCTTGCGGGGAGAGGGTGGGCCGAAGGCCGGGTGTGGGCCGCCCTCATCCGCGCGTTGCGCACCTTCTCCCCGCAAGCGGGGAGAAGGCTACATAGCGTCAGCGCCCCGCCAACTCTCCGTACGCGTTCTGCTCAATGATTCTCACGTCGCTCTCGCAGCGAAGCGCCGCGATCGTCTCCGCGGAAAGCGATCGCACGTAGAACGCGTGGATGCTGAAGAAGATGTTCTGGGCCTCGAACCCGTATTGCTGCTGCAACTCCTTCACTCGTGCGGCGACGTCGGTGCCGGCATCGAAGATCACGATGTATCCGGGCGCAGGGTGGACCGCGAGAGTCAGGATCGCAGGTTCGCTGCAAGCAGCCGTGACGACGTCGTTCACAGCGCGATCGCGCGCCGCCCCGACGAGCAGGTATCCGTCGCCGGTGTCGTTGCGGACGATCGAGGCATACGCGAAGAGCGGCTTCGCCGACGTGAGCTGGACGGATGCACCTTCCAATGGAGCGACACCGAACCACGCGAAGATGTTGTTAATCTGCTGGAACCCGGTCTCGCCGGCCGACGCTGTTCGTTGTGCGACCTGACTGCCGTCCGGCGCACGCAACGTGATGGTGACGTCGAGCGCGCCTTCGGTGCTGCCGAATCCGATGTTCGTTCGCTGATCGTCGAGGCCGCTCACGCCGGAGAGGATCACGTCGCGGCCCGACATCGCCACCGGAATGGCTGGCACGAGCTGGCTGCTCTCGCCGCGACTCGCGTTCGTGTTGTGAATGCGCGCATACGCGGTCAGCTTCGCGCCGGCCCGCGGCGTCGATACGCGAAGCCACCCGAGCGCCTGATCCACTCCGAAGGGGGTTTTCACGATGTCTTCGAGCACCATCGTCTGGCCCGGCTGGATCTCAACGGCGGCTAGTTCGAAACGGTCCGCGCCAGAAAACACCAGCGAGAGAGTCGATGCCGTGTCATCGAGGTTGGTGACCACGACGTCCGTACGCCACTCCGAACCGAAGGCGCCCGCGGTTCGGCCGATCACCGGAATGACGAGATCGCGGGCGGCGAATGGATTCGCGTAGAGGGGAAGGGAGACGAGGAGGAGCACGAGACCGCGCCAAGCGTTGTGCATCATGAAATCCTTATACGCAACGTGACCGGAATTTGTCCTCGCCTCGGAACGTCGTGTCGGAAAATCACCCACACACAACACCCGGAGGCTTCCATGCGCCGCATCTGCATTCTCGCCGTCATTGCAGTGTTCGCCGTCGCGTCGTTATTCGCCGCCAATCTCGGCGCGTACAAGGACTGGGATCAGTCGCCGACCGGCTACTTCATGACCAAGGCGGAGCGCGAGGAGTTTTCGAAGCTCAGCTCTGAAGCCGAGGCCGCGAAATTCGCCGACGCATTCATGGCGAAGCGCGATCTGAACTTTCCGGCGGAGGTGAAGAAGCGCACCGAGAACGCCGACAAATACCTGACCATCGGCAAGATTCCCGGCTCGAAGACGCTGCGCGGCAAGGTCATCATCCTGATGGGACCGCCGACCGGTCTCAATGTCACCGTCAACACGAAGACCGAGACCAAACGCGACAGTCCGGCAGTGGCGGGTGCATATTCGAACATCGGTCCGAGCGGCGGCGGTGGACGCAACACCGAGGCCGGATCGCTGGGCGGCGCCAGCATCAGCACGGGCACGGAAGTGCGGACGTACACGATCTCATACGACGGCAAGGCGGCGAAGACCGTCGACCGCGCCAAGGTTTCGTTCGTCATCGATGCCGACGGCGCCACCGGCAAAGATCGCTTCGTGTCGCGCGAACAGGAGAAGGACGCGCAGCAGATCTTCGAGCTCGCGGCGCAGGCTTCGATCAGGAAGTAGCCGAAACGGCTACCATAGCCTCGTGAACGACGAGGACTACATCGAGACTACGGTGCAGGCGCTCCGCTCGACGGAGATGGACGACCTGCAACTGAAGCTCGTGACCGGCGACGACGGTCTCGGCCGCGCCATCTGCCGGCCGCGCGTGCAGAAGCCGGGTCTCGCCTTCGCCGGCTATTACGAGTACATCAAGCCGTGGCGCGTGCAGATCGTCGGCGCGTCGGAGACGAAGTACCTGCAGAGCCTTCCGCCGCGCCTCCGTGAAAAGCGCATCCGCGACGTCGCCGGCCTCGACATCTCCACCTTCATCGTCACCAAAGGCATCACGCCGCTCGAAGAGTTCCGCACCGAATGCGAGAAGCGCGGCGTGCCGCTGTTCTCGACGCCGGCGATGTCGTCGACGACGATCACGCGCACGACGTACTTTCTCGAAGAGACGATGGCGCCGCGCCTGACGATGCATTCAGGCCTGCTCGACGTCTACGGCATCGGCGTCCTGCTCCTCGGCGACAGCGGCATCGGCAAGAGCGAGTGCGCGCTCGACCTGATCCAGCACGGCCATCGCCTGATCGCCGACGATCTCGTCGTCGTGAAGCGCCATCCGAACGATGTGCTGCTTGGTTACTCGAACGATCTGCTGCGCCATCACATGGAGTTGCGCGGCATCGGCATCGTCGACATCAAGGACCTCTTCGGCGTTGCGTCGACGCGCGACGTCAAGCCGATCGATCTCGTGGTGCGGCTCGAGAAGTGGGTCGAAGGCGCCGAGTACGACCGCCTTGGCATCAGCGGCGAAACCTACGAGCTCCTCGGCGTCTCAAAGCCGTACGTGCGCCTGCCCGTGGCGTCTGGACGCAACCTGGCGCTGCTCGTCGAGATCGCGGCCCGCAATCATCTGATGAAGTTGCAGGGCTACGATTCGGCGCGCGAGTTCACGCGCCGCATCGACGAACAGATCGCCAGGCAGGGGGCGTTGCCATCAACGAATCCGTCGGAGATGGTCAGCATCCACTCGCGAAGGCAGCGGTAGGAGCGCCGGCGTCTCGCCGGCTGAGCAGGGAGCGTCCCGCTCCCGTCCGCTCCGAGGAACCGCGGCGAGACGCCGCCTGCTCAGCCGGCGGGACGCCAGCGTTCCATTAAACTGCCGCGATGTCGTCCGCGCCTGAACATGTCGTCGTGATCACCGGTCTCTCCGGCTCCGGCAAGAGCTACGTGCAATCGACGCTCGAGGACCTCGGCTTCTACTGCACCGACAACCTCCCGATCGAGCTCATCGAGCCATACCTCGACGAAGTCACGCAGCATGAGAAGGCGAACCGCGTCGGGATCGTCGTCGACGTTCGCACGCGTGACTTCGCCTCGATCTTTCCCGAGTTCTATCGCAAGCGTCTGCGCAAGCTCGTGCCGAATGCGGTGCTGATCTTTCTCGAGGCCACGGACGAAGTGATCGCGCGACGCTATTCGGAGACGCGCCGTCCGCACCCGCTCGCGAAGGACATGACGTTGCTCGAGGCGATTCAGTCGGAACGCGAGTCGCTGACGGAAGTGAAGTCGCTCGCGAACCTCGTGCTCGATACGTCACAGTTCTCGGTGCACGAGCTGAAGGCCGAAGTCATGCGGCGGTTCCAGATCGATGGCCAGGAACAGCCGTCGATGCTGGTCACGATCATCACGTTCGGCTTCAAGTACAGCCTGCCGTACAACCTCGACCTGCTGTTCGACGTGCGTTTCCTGCCGAACCCGCATTTCGTCGAGGAACTGCGGCCGAAGACGGGCCTCGATCCGGAAGTGGTCGCGTACCTGCGCGAGCAGGCCGGCTACGAGGAGTTCTACGCGAAGCTGCTCGACTTCGTCACGTATGTGCTCCCCGGATATCGCAAGGAAATGAAGAGTTACCTGACGATCGGCATCGGCTGCACCGGCGGCAAGCACCGCTCCGTCGCGATCGGGCAGAGGCTCAGCGACGACCTGGAGGCCGCTGGGTACGCGATCGAAACGGTACATAGGGACTGCAAACGCTGACTGGTTCCTCGGGTTCCTCGGTTCCTCGGAGTTCCTCGGAGGGGATCGGCCAATGCGATTCCCTCCGAGGAACCCCGAGGAACCCGAGGAACTCCGAGGAACTCCGAGGAACCCAGTATCATGCGTCTCCGAGGGAGGTCCCGTGATTGGGGCATTGATCGTTACTCATGGAAACCTGGCGTACGAGCTGCTCAACGCGGCGCGCCAGATCGAGGCGGACGTCAGCGGCATCGTGGCCGTTCCGCTGGACTGGAATGACTCCGTTGACGTCGCGCGCGAAAAGATCGCGGCCGGTCTCGCCGAGATCGGCGAAGGCCGCGACGTCATCATCTTCACCGACATGTTCGGCGGCACGCCGAGCAACATCAGCCTTTCGTTTCTCGAGCATGGGCGCATCGAGATCGTGACCGGCGTGAACCTGCCGATGATCGTGAAGTTTGCCTCGGTGAAGTCCGAGGCGAAGGACGTGGCCACGCTCGCGCACGTGATCAGCGAGAAAGGGTCGAAAGCGATTCGCGTGTGCTCCGATCTGCTGACTCGCGCCGGAGCCCCTGCTTGACCGAGCGCACCATCGAGATCAAGAACAAGCTCGGATTGCACGCGCGCGCGGCCGCGAAGTTCGTGCACACCGCGGCGCGGTTCAAGTCCGATCTCAAGGTCCGCAAAGGCGACGAGGAAGTCGACGGCAAGTCGATCCTCGGGATCCTGCTGCTCGCCGCGGGGCGCGGTTCGACGATCGTCGTGAAAGCGGATGGTCCCGATGAACGCGACGCACTCGACGCGATCGAGAAGCTCATCGAAGCAAAATTCGACGAAGTAGAATGAGCTGATGCCTGCAGCTCAGACGCGCAGCGATATCCGGACGTACAAAGGCGTGGGAGTCTCGCCGGGCATCGCCATCGGCCGCGCCGTGATCGTCGAGAAACGCGTCGCGCAGGTTTACCGCATCCCGATCCGCGATGAAGAAGTCGGCGCCGAAGTGCGCCGCTTCAATGAATCGCTCGAGAAGACGCGCGACGAGCTCCTCGACCTGAAGCAGAAAGTCAGCCGCTCGATGGGCGAGGAGTACGCGCAGATCTTCGAGGCGCACGCGATGATCGTCGGCGACGCCTCCTTTGCCGACAAGGTCGTGCAGAAGATCGAAGAGGAACAGGTCAACGCGGAATGGGCGCTGGCCGAGGTGCAGGAGGAGTTGCAGGCGCGGTTCGCGAGCTTCGAAGACGATTATCTGCGCGAGCGTGTCGCCGACGTCAAAGACGTCGCCGAGCGCGTGCTCGTGAACCTGCAGGGCATCGCGCATCACGATCTCTCCGAGATCGATCACGACGTGATCATCATCGCCGACGACCTCACGCCGTCCGACACCGTGCACTTCAACCGCCGGCCGATCGTCGGCTTCGTCACCGAGGTCGGCGGACGCACCTCGCACACGTCGATCATCGCGAAGTCGCTGTTCATGCCGGCGGTCATCGGAGTGCCGAAGCTCACGAAAATCGTCGACAGCGACGAGCTCGTGATCGTCGACGGCTACGAAGGCACGGTCGTCGTCAATCCGACGCCGGCGATGGTGCAAGAGTACATCAGCCGCGTCTCCCGCCACGAGGAAGCGGAACTGAAGCTCCTCGAGAATCGCAACCTGCCCGCGACGACGAAGGATCATCACAGGATCTCGCTGCAGGCGAACATCGAACTGGTCGAGGAGCTCGACGACGCGATCAAATTCGGCGCGGAAGGCATCGGCCTCTATCGCAGCGAGTTTCTCTACATCGCCACCAGTCCCGATCTGCCGACGGAAGAAGAGCACTACAACATCTACCGGAAGCTCGCGGAATCGACCGCGCCGAACTGGTGCATCATCCGCACGTTCGACCTCGGCGGAAAAAAGCTGGCCCGCCAGATCATGGGCTCGAAGGAAGACAACCCGGTCCTCGGCCTGCGCGCGCTGCGCCTCTGCATGCAGCATCGCGACATGTTCAAGACGCAACTGCGCGCGTTATTGCGGGCGTCCGCGCATGGCAAGATCAAGATCATGTTCCCGCTCGTCTCCGGCGTGCAGGAGCTGCGTCAGGTCAAAACGCTCGTGCGTGAGATCCGGATGGAGCTCGACGCAGAGAACATCCCGTACAACCCCGAGCTGCAGATCGGGATCATGATCGAAGTGCCGTCGGCGGCGTTCACCGCCTCATTGCTGGCCCGCGAAGTCGACTTCTTCACGATCGGCACCAACGTTCTGATCCAGTACACGCTGGCGGTCGATCGCACCGATGAACGCGTCTCCGACCGGTACGAACCGCTGCACCCGGCGGTGCTGCGGCTGCTGCGCAGCGTCCGCCGCGCGGCAGAGCGCCGCGGCATTCCAGTCTCCGTGTGCGGGGAAATGGCCTCGGATCCGTTGCTGCTGCGGCTGCTGATTGGATGCGGACTGACCGTGTTCAGCATGACACCGGGTGCGCTGCCGGTGGCGCGGCGCGTCATCCAGGAGACACGGCTGACGGAGATGCGCCAGGTGGCCGCTCGCGTGCTTACCCTGGGCACCGTGGAAGAGATCGAACAGTACCTGCGCGACGCGTTCACACCCGTCGCGAAGTAGGGAAGGCCTCAGGAGTCGGGTCGCCGCCCGGATCCCGAGGCCCCTGGAACGTCAGAACGGAATGTCGTCGTCGGTGATCG
>DASPNA010000062.1:0-70613 GCA_035626775.1 Thermoanaerobaculia bacterium | reverse complement strand
ATGCTCGTTCACTATCTTCCGCGCCGCGACCGCACACCGGAGGACCTGATCGACCTGCTCCGCAGACGCTTCAAACGGCGAGGACAACACTTTCCCGATGACCTAATGGAAAAGTGACAAAGTAGAACTAATTGGCCTCGGCGCGCTAAAGCTGTCGCGTACACGCGTCTTCGTTGCGTCCGCCCAACTACTACGTCGCCTGACCAGCGTAGCCCACGCGCACGCTCCCGATCGACGGTTTCCACGGCGCGAGTCGCAAACACCGGATCGGACACCGCGTCGTTATCCCCCGGATCCGTCTTTGCTTCGGCGGCGCGGGCCGTACAGTTCCGGCATCTGTCGCATAGCGCGGATGTTCCTGTTTGATCACATGGTCGTGTAGCAAATCCGCTCGCGTCGAGGAAATCCGTTGCGTAAGAAGGCAGGTGCGATCGCGTCGTCGAGCACGAGTGGATGGGGCGGACGCTGCTTCAGTCCCGAACCATGTAGTTGCGCGCGATGTAATCCATCTCCTCGAACGTCGTCGCCAGCGCGAGGCGCGATTCGAAGATCAGAAACACACTCGCGGAGAACAGCAAACCTGCGCCGATGAAGCCGAGGATCAGCGGGATCCAGCCGATGTTGACGTGCAGCAGCGAGACGAGGCCGATGGCGACACTCGTCGCGATGAAGAAGCTGATGCCGATATAGAGGCGGCCCATCGCTTTCTGCAGCAGGCGCGCGCGGCGGGTGTTGATCTCGAGCTGCGCGTACAGATGTTTGCGCCGCTTGTCCGTCCCCTCATCCGTTCCTTTTCCCAGCGCCTGCAACTCTTCAGCACGCTCGCGCACCCGATCGACGCAGCGGATCGAGCGCGCGGACGTGGTGATGAGCAGCGAGCTCGACGCGAGGATCAGCACCGCCGGCGTGATCATCGCGCCGAGGACGTCGAGGACGGAGGAGAGCTCGCGGGTGGAGGCGAGATCGGGCCACATCGCGTCAGCTCAACTCTGCGAACGCGATGCGCGTCAGGTTCTCGTGGCCGGTCTCGCTGATCACGATGTCGTCCTCGATGCGGATGCCGCCGAACTTGCGGAACGCGTCGACTTTTGACCAGTCGATGTGCTGCGCGTGGCTGTTCTTTTGAGCTTCGCCGAGGAGCGACTCGATGAAGTAGAGGCCGGGCTCGATCGTGAAGATGAACCCGGGCTCGATGACGCGCGTGAGACGCAGGAACGGATGGCCAGCGGGCTTGTCGATGGTGTGGCCGGAGCGATCGGCCATGAAACCGCCGACGTCATGGACCTGCAGGCCGAGGAAGTGGCCGAGGCCGTGCGGAAAAAAGACGGAGCTGAGACCGCTCTCGACAGCCGCGTCGACGCTCACGCCGCGGATGAACCCGAACTGCAGCAGGATCTCGGCGACCTTGCGATGGGCGAGGAGGTGCAGGTCGATGTAGTTCACGTTCGGGCGGCAGGCGTCGACGAGCGAGAGCTGCATCGCGTCCATGGCCTCGATCAGCTCCTGGAACTCATCCTTCTTGCGCGAGTACGTGCGAGTGATGTCGGACGCGTAGCCGTTGAATTGCGCCCCCGCGTCGATGAGGAACGAGTAGAGGAGCGAGTGGTCGTGCTCGGTGCGATCGTGATGATAGTAGTGCAGCGTCGATCCGTGCTCGTTGCACGCGATGATGTTGCCGTACGGCACTTCGTCGTCGATCTGATCGGACGCGCGGAGATAGTGGAAGTGGATCTCGAACTCCGAGCGGCCTTCGCGGAACGCGCGCTCGGCTGCGACGTGGCCTTTCGCGCCGCGCTGATTCGCACGGCGCACGCATTCGATCTCGTATTCGGTCTTCTTCGCACGATCCCAATGCAGGCTGTTCATGACCGCGTCGGGATTCGGCGTGAGATCGCCCCATGAGGCGAAGCGCTCGTCCCATTCGCCGATGAACGCGACGCGGCCGGACGGCATGTACTGCTTCGCATCATCCGGATTGGCGATCAGGATCAGCTCGAACTTCTCGACCCACTTGTCGGTCGGCCGCGTGGCCACCTTGTGCCAGTAATCGATCGGCGCGTAGTAGATCAGCTTCGGCTTGAGGCCGGGCGTGTAGATGACGAAGCAGTTCGGGTTGTCCGTCACCGGCGCCCACATCTTGAAGTGCGGGTTCGGCTTGAACGGATACGGCATGTCGTCGAGGAACTGGTAGTGGAGGGCGCCGGAGAAGATCACGGCATGGTCGAACTTCGAATCGGAGAGCGCCAGGTCGTGGCGAAGCTTGTTGATCGTGACGTGGGCTGTGTAGATCGTGAGGAGTGCGTCGTCCATGGAACGGCGAGCATAACGCAACGCGCGTTGCGGTTGGCCCGTCACCACGCTGCGCGCGGGTAATTGGTGCCTCAGCACGGGAACTTTTCTACGTTCAACGGGGCAGTCGCAGCATGCGCTTGACGCGGGACATCTCCGCGTTGATCTGCGGAATGAGCGGCGCAAACACAGCGTGGGTACGAGCGCGATCGAGACGCTCGAGGTATTCGGCGGAGCAGTCCGAGATCTCAGCGCGCACTGTCAGCGCCTCCCGCAAATTGCTGACGGCATTGTCATGTTCCCGATCGGCGCGAACGAGCGCGAGCTCCGTCGAGGCCCAGGAAAGACCGCGACTGTCTGCGCTTTTCCGGAAGAGGTCCACCGCGCTCTGAAGATGTTTTTCGGCGGGTGCGTGATTCGACCTGGCAATCTCGATTCTTCCGAGGAGCGTCAACGCCACCGCGCGTCCGATTGGATCCTTCCTCTCCTGGGCGCGCGAGAGGAGCTCTCCCGAGATGGTCTCCGCTTCATCGATGCTGCCGGCATCGACGAGCAGAAGCGCCTTCAGCGTCATGGCCTGCGCCAAAACGGCTCCGCGCAATTTCACTTTCCGCGCATCTTCGATCCGGGCGCTGATCAATCGAAGCGCTTCATCCCGACGCCCTGTTGCGCGCAACACCTCCGCATGCAGTCGCGCCGAGGCGAGTGCAAACTCATCGTCGCCGCTGAAATCGCGAGAGATCACCATCGCCGCATCGGCGACGCGACCGATAATGAGACAACAATGCGCAAAATGGTAATCGATCCATCGATCCCGCTGGGGATATTGCCGTTGCTGCTGGAGCAACTGGATCAACAGCTCATAAGCACCACGGGCTTTCGCCGGCTTGACGATCGCTTCTATGATTCTTTCTGACTGATCCCAGGCGCTGGCCCGCTGGTAGTGACCAGCTGCAAGGACTTTGTGGTTGAACTCCAAGTCCGTCAAAACAGGTGCGGAGCGTCTCGAGAAACCAGTCTCGTAATAACGAGCAAAGGCCAGATGCGCGTTCTTGATCTCGTTCCTCTCCATCGACTCGCGCGCGAACGCAGCCACCAGGGCATGCAAACGCCATCGGTTGCTCGCATAGGGTTGGATGAGATAGGCCATCTGCAGCGCGTCGAACACAGACTGGATGCGATCCAGGCGCAAGCTGCGGCCAACCTCATGCACGCCCCCAAGACTGAACGGAATATCGCTGACGCTCAGACTGCGGAGGAGTCTGAGCGAATCGGCGCTCAGCGACGTCGAAATCTTCTCGAACCACGAGCGGATACGGTCCTTCCACGACATCGAGCCGCGCAGAAGCTCTTCCGGATCATGGCCGAACTGACTGGCCAGCGTGGCAAACATCGACGCCGCGATCGGCAGGCCGTCCGTTTTTTCATGCAACATCTGCAACGCTCGCTCGGCAACGGACACGCCGCGACCGCCGAGGTAGGTTTGAAGCTCAGCGATGTCGAAGCCACCTACCAGAAAATGAGCGGCGTCGAGCTTCGGATCAGGTTGCGTGAAGGTCTTACTGAGCAGGAGAAGACGTGCGGGCGGAGCAATTCCGCGTGCGGCGTCAAGCAGCATCGCGTATGAGTTCTGATCGACTCGCTCGAAGTCATCGATGATGAGCAATCCGCTGGTATCAGCGAGCCGTTGCATGAGCATGCGGGACTGGGCTGCCGAAGAAGCGCGACCCAGCCCGGCCGTCTCTTCCAAAGACGTCATCAGCCGATCGAGTGTCTCTTCGGGCTCCGGGGGATGCCACCAGATGTACGCGTACTGATGCTCCTTCAACGCAACGGCAGCGAAGGCCGAGGCGAGATAGGTCTTTCCGGTTCCGGATAATCCCTCCGCGGCGACCACCGGCTTGGTCCGCAGCGCTTCCCGAAGACGGTCGAGATGGCTGTGCCGTACGATCAGATCGTGAAAGACGGGAGGCTGGAACATGGCCACCGAGGTGAGCTCGGTTTCGACCCGATCAGGGAAACGTCGATTGAGCCAGGACGTCAGGTGTCCGCGCAGTTGGTTCTCGAAATCCTGGGGCCCTTCATACTTCCCGAGGATCGCCTGCGATGAAAGGTTGTCTCGGAAGCGCGTCACCTTGACCGCTTGCTCGAGCTCCGCTTCTGTTTCGGGATAGTACGGTGCCCTGCGCAGTACAACATCACGCCGGGTTTCTGCCTGGTACGGTAGGCCTCGAACGCCTTGCGTAGCTCGTGCTCGGTTCCTGAATCGGCATCCATCACGGGAGTTCCGAATCGTTTCCAGAAGATTCCGATAATGAGATCCGCGTCCTCGATCTTCAATAGATCATCGATTTGTCCCTGTGGGCCTTCGACATGAAACATCGGATAGACGTCGGTTTCCCATCGCAGTACATCGAGGCGGACTCCGAACCTGTCACCAAGCGTCCGGTTGATCTCCGCAGCCACCACATTGACGCGGTCCCGCTCCGCGCCGACGTCGGCGGGAGAGACGACGACAACTCTAAGGATGTGTATGGCCATTGCCGAAGCTAGCTACGCCAGATAGCGCTCGATCCAGATTCTACGAGAAATTGGAGGGTTTTCTTCGCACATCGTTTGGCGTCGCAACGAACCCAAGGGGGATGCTGGCCGGTGTCCGAGCGGCAATTGCGTGACTTCGTAATATACGGTGTCGAGTGGCTATCCGTGCCTCTCCGCGGCGAGGGTTGCCGTCATTTGGAGGGGTTTCGAAGCGAAGTTCGCTTTGGTGAGATTCGCGTCGGTGAGATTGGACACGGCGAACGTCGCGAAAGTTCGCTGAGACGAGACAGGCGAGACGGTGACCGCCCAACGGCTAGCGCGGCGCAGCCGCGCTAGCCTTGCGGCATTTCCGTGCCCCAGAAGTTCTTCTCGAAGAACTCCGTGAAGTCCTTCTTCGTGAGCTGCTGGAGCAGCGAGATCATGTCCTGCGTCGTGGCGAACTTCCACGCGTAACGCGCCTGATAGTTGCGGAGGAACGACAGGAACATGTCGTCGCCGATCTCCTTGTGCAGCATGGCCAGCACGTACGCGCCCTTGTCGTAGACGAGGTGCGTGCGATCGATGAACGCGTCGAAGTCGTTGCCGGGATCGCTCAGACGGTTGGCCATGGCGATCGACGACTCGGCCTTCGCTTCGTTCGCGTTGGCCTTCCAGCGATTCTCCATCGCCTTGTACTGCGCCTTCCCCTTGAGCTGCTTGACCACGAACGACGACGAGTACTCCGCGAACGACTCGGTGACCCACTGCTCCTCGACTGAGCCCATCTTCACCACGTGGCCCCAGTACTGGTGCGCGATCTCGTGCGCGAAGCGGTGGTTGATGCCCTGCGAGAAGATCTGGTTCATCTCCGCGCCGATCGGATTGAACGCTTCCTTGGTGATGAACATCGTGGCCGGCGGCGCCTGCCCATAGCCGAACTGGTTGATCTCGAGGATGTTGAATTCCTTGAAAGGGAATGGTCCCAGGAAAGGCTCGTAGAACTCGATCATCTTGAAGGCCAGGTTCGTGAGCTGTTTCATGGCCCGGGTATTCTTCCCGGCGTAGGAGGCGACCCGGATCGTCAGGCCGTTCTGCGTCTCTTCCTCGTAGAAGTAGCGCCCGGCCAGCACGACCGCGAATTGCACCGGCTTGTCGATCTTGTTCTCGACGACGTTGTAGTCGCCTTCCTCGACGCGGCGGACCGTCTCGCCCGGTGCAAAGGCGATGTACGGCTTCTTCACCTTCACCGTCGAGTGGATGGTGTAGTACTGGCCGTTCAGCTCCGGCTGCGGGAACCACGGCTCGGTGCCGAGCTCCCAGTAGCTGTCGCCGCTGGGACGAATGAGAAAGTCGCCGGCGATGTCGAACTTCAGCTTGAAGGGCGTATTCGCCGCCGCCGCCTCCGGCAGCCCAACCAGCAGCTCGTTGCGGCGGTGGACGAACGGCACGTCCTTGCCGCTCTCGTCCTTGACCGAGCGCACGGTGTAACGGCGAGCGCGGTTGTTGTTGTCGTAGACCGTGTCGTACTGGTAGAAGCGGAAGACGCGCCGCGCGCGGTTGCGCGGGATGATGGTTTCGGTGACGTCGAGCGTCGCGTCGTTTTTCTCCGAGGCGACAAGCGTGTAGTTCAGATCGAAGAGCAGGTAGTTCGGCTCGACGAACTGCTTGCGCGTGTGTCCGATGAGCTGCTCGGACAAGAGCACCGGCCAGAGCGCCTGCTGGTACTCGCGGACCGTCGTCTGGGTCTTGTGCAAGCTGTAGAGCTTTTCGGCACGTGCGACGACGGGGTCGTAGACATAGACCATGGTCTCCGTGCCGCCCTTGAATTCCGCCCGTACCACGGGAGTGGTCGGCGCGTCGATTTTCTGCTGGATGAAGAGAAACGCCGCTTCGGAGTCGCGGTCGCGTCCGAAGGTCTCGCGATGCGCCGCGAAGGCCTGCTCGAGCGCCGCGCCGCCACCGCCGGCGGGCTTCGGGAAGTCGCGTCCGGCGACCCACAGAAACACTTCGTCGAAGTTGTCGCGGATGACCAGGCCCTTGTCGGTCTTCTCGCTCTTGAGCTTCGTCGCCCTGCGGATGTTCGTCGCCGCAACCGCCGCCTCGGCCGGATCCGCCGAAACGTACTCGAAGCTGCCCGCGCCCTTGAAGTAGAGGCCGATCACCTCGGATCCGGCCATCACCGGCGCGGCCGCGCCGTCGCTGAGCGTGATCTTCATGTGACCCGAGTCGAAGGTCTGCGCACGCATCGCGGACGACGGTCCGACCTTCAGCGCGGAGTACTGCTCATCGAGCCCGGCCACCGTCTCCACGCCAAAGGCGGGAAGACAAAGGAAAAGCGTTGTCACTGCGGCGGTGAGGAGACGTTGCATGGAAGAGCGTCCTTTTCTCGGAAATACGTGGTTTTGCGGCTAAACCATGTACGGGGCGGGACTCTTCCAGGTTTTCGCGAGCGGCGGCTGCCGCCGCCGCTGAAAGCGGCAGCTTTTGCTGCCGCACTCCAAAGAAAAAGCGCGCCGACCGCCTTGCGAATATCGGCGCGCTTCCTGTACTGCCAGCGCTGCTGCAAGGGGCGTTTGCGGATGACGTGCCACAACGGAAGACGACCGGGCGGCCTCCGGTCGTCTTCCGTGTGCAGGTCACACCCGCCAGCGGTCCATGTGCTCGAGTACGTCGTCGATCGAGAGCAGTCGTTCTTCGCCGCGCGCATTGCGAAATACCGCGTGATACCAGCCCTTTACGCCGACGGGCGTGAGCAACTCCCGGCCGATTTGCAGCCGCTTGCCGCTGGCCAGCTGGCGGAACACCTTCTCATATTGCGATCGTGACAAGCGCGGCGACGCCGAGGATGGCGCGCTCGCGCGGCGCTCGGTCGTGCGGCGCCGTTCGATTCGCGCAGGCAGCGTGACGCGTTCGCGCCGGTCGCTCCCTTCGCCGCGCCACGGCGGCGCAAGCGTTTCGAGATCCGCGCGGCGACGCCGCGGTCCGTCATCGGCCGTCATCGCACTCTCGAAATTGTGCAGCTCCGGCAGCGTCGTGCCCCAGCGCACTTCGCGACCGACATCTTCATACGCGCGTGGACGGGTCTTGAGCTCGAGCAGCGATGGCGTCTCGCCGTGCAACACCGAGAAGAGCACGCGATCGCTGAATGGATCCGAGCACTTGCGGATCGAGTCGGCGAACTTTATCGCCGTTCCGAGCGCGACTTCGCGCATCGAGAGCATCCGCCCATCGGTCAGCTTCCACAGGCGCTCGTCGACCGGCGTGGCGAACGGATCGCGCGGCAAATGACGTGCGCGCGTCAGCCATCCCTTGCGCGTCGCATGTCTGCCCGGGGCGATCCCCGCGACGATCGGAATGCCGCGCGCGGCCAGCTCCTCGATGCGATACGACGGCCACGCGATGACATCGCGCACGATGCCGACGATCAGCGCAGTCGCCGCCGCCATCAGTCCGGGATCGGGTGTGAAGTCCATCGTGATCTCGATGCGATCGCGGCGTGGCCGGACGCCGAGGCCGGAGGATTGGCGGTTCGCGGCGAGGAGGAGGACGGGGAGAGGGAGGAGATGCGCGAGCAGCAACGCCAGCTTCTGAATGGTCCGATTGCGGCCGCGTTCCTCGCGCGGCACTTCATAGGAGATGTTGAAGTGGCAACTGAACGCCTGCAGCCGCACGCGGCGCGCATTGCGTTTCTCCCACCGGTCGAGCTGATCGCGGACGAATCCGAGTTGCTCCCAAAGACTGCGCACGACGCGCGCCGTGCATTGCGGCGCGATCTCGATCACCGGCGTGACGACCTCGAGCACGCCACCGTCAAAGTACACCGCGCCGCCAGTCGGTAACTGCGACGACTTCGACGTGCGCGAGAGCAACGGCCGCTCGATGAACGCGGCCGGCGTGCGCCACAGCTGCTCCGGAATCACTTCCTTCTCGTCGAGGAACACCTTGAATTCCGCTTCCAGCCCGATCACCGGCAGGAGCAGTTCGCTGCGATAGGGGAAGCGGAGAGGATCGTTGGCGGACATACCCGGACGCCGCCACTCAGAGCAAGGATCGTGCTACAAGAATGCGCGATGGCTCGCTACCTTCAGCGGATCAAGCTGCTCGGCAAGGAGCGCTGGATCGGATGGGAGATCGACGGCATCGGCACCGAAATCGCGGGCCTCATGCTCGCCGACGATCTCACCGACGAGGAGATGCTCGCGCGTGGAGTGAAGGACTTTCACGCCTTGACTTTCGAGACATTCCTCGGCCTCGGCGCCGTCACCAACACATCGGCGGAGCTTCACGATCAGGACATCGACTATCGGCTCGACGCGCTGCTCGTGGGCATGGAGCGCTTCCGCGCGTCCGGCTCGACCGACGTCCCGCGCGCGCTGCTCCTCGGCTTCTTCGGCGATGACGCGCATCTCATGCACCCACGCGTGCAACAGCGCTTCCGGGAGTGGGAACAGAACGGCCAGGTGCAGATCCTCGGCGGCGAGGACTGCTACCTGCGAATCACGGCTCGTCTGGCGTGAGCGCGGCCGCCAGCGTCGCCAGCTCATCCGCGATCTCGCTCGTCGGCGCCTGAGGCACGGTCGCGCTATCGAATCGCACCAGCACCGGGTGATAGACGCCGCGATCGAACAATTCCGCGCGCACCGCGATGAAACGCGCACGCAGATCTTCGGGCAGACCGCGATGACGCGAGCCGCCGCCGGTGTTTGCAATCGTTTCGCTCGAGCCGCCAGCGGCCTTCATGGCGTCGGCAACGGCGAGAGCTTCCTGCTTCAGCTGTCCGAGCGCCATGAGCCTCCCGTCAATCGGAAATTCACGACCAGCTCGTGAATCACTTCATGCTTCACGCCGTTCTTCACGAGCGGCCGGAAGCGCCAGTGGCTGATCGCTTTGACCACGGTCTTCTCGAACACCGGACGTTGCGGTGCTTCGAGCACCGTGACGGTCTTCACGCGGCCATCCTTGCCGATCACGTAGCGCACCGTCACCGCGTCTTCCCAACCGCGCTGCCGCGCTTCCTCGGGATAGAACGGATACACCATCGAGACGGGCGTCATCGACATCGGCAGCGGCTGATGGCGTTTGATGACCACCGTGTCGGGCGGGATGCCGCCTTCGACGCCGCCCGGCATACCGCCGGCCATTCCGCCCGGCGCGCCGTCGCCGCTGCCGTTTCCGCCGGAGCCAACGCCGCCTTCGATACCGCCGACGATGCCGCTGACGTCGATGGCGACCGGGACCAGATCGATCACAGGTTTGGTTTCCTGCGGGGGCAGGACGACGGGGATCTCATCGGGGATGATCGTCGGCGCGACGATTTCCTCTTTCTTGACCACCACTTGCTGCTCCGGCTTCGGCGTGGCGACCGGTTTCGGTGCCGCCGCCGCTGCCGGAGGAGGAGGTGGTAATGACGGCGGCAGTGCCAGCGTGTACATCGTCGTCATGTGCGGCGATTCATTCGGGAACGTCACGTTCCACGTTCCGGCCACGACCAGGAGTGCCGCGACGGCGACGTGCACGGCGATAGAGGCAGGCAAGCTCTCGTAGAAGATCTTGCGGCTGCGTGGTACGAATGTTTCTGGTGCGACGCTTTCGAACATGGATCACCCGGGACTGTCGACTGCTTCGCTGCGGATCGGCCGATCCTAACATGCGGTCGC
Source organism: Thermoanaerobaculia bacterium (assembly GCA_035626775.1). GTDB lineage: Bacteria > Acidobacteriota > Thermoanaerobaculia > Gp7-AA8 > Gp7-AA8 > QHVT01. The sequence continues at coordinate 60,147 of DASPNA010000062.1, read as the reverse complement.
GCACGTCCTTTGTTACGAGATACTGTCGATGGGGATGCCACTCGAGCTGATCATCTTGGTGGGGATGCAGGCGGCCGGGAAGTCGACGTACTACGCGACCCATTTCGCGGCAACGCACGTGCATGTGAGCAAGGACCTGATGAAGAGCACGCGCAATCGTGACGAGCGGCAACAGCAGATGATCGAGCAGGCGCTCGCCGCGGGACGGTCGGTGGTGGTGGACAACACCAATCCGACGCCGCTCGTGCGCGCACCGCTGATCGAGCAGGGACGCCGCCACGGCGCTCGCGTGATCGCGTGCTACTTCGAGATCGCACCGAAGGACGCGGTCGCGCGCAACCGCCTGCGTGAAGGAAAAGCGCGCGTTCCCGACGTCGCGATCTTCGTCACGGCGAAACGCATCGTTCCGCCAACGTTCAACGAAGGCTTCGACGAGGTCCGCGTGATCCGCGCTGAAAGCATTCCTGCATGAATCCGAAGCAACTGCTGAAGAAGCTCTTTCCGCCGATGCTGGCCACGCTCGCCGACGGCCCGCCGGACGATGAGAAGAACTGGCGGTACGAGCTGAAATACGACGGCTTCCGCGCCGTCACCGCAATCGTCGACGGCGACATCGCGATGCTCAGCCGCAATGAGCTCGATCTCTCCACGCGCTTTCCGCGCACGTTCGCGACGCTGCAGAAGTTGAAGGCGAAAGAGATCGTCGTCGACGGCGAGATCGTGGTGCTCGACGAAAAAGGTGCGCCTCGCTTTCAACTGCTGCAACAGGGAAGCGGCAAGGAGCGGATGATCCTGTTCGACATTCTCTGGCTCGACGGCGAAGACCTGCGGCGCCGGCCGTACGAGGAACGCCGCAAGCTGCTCAAGAAACTGAAACCGCCCGCGGGCATCTTCATCGCCCAGACCCTCGACATGACCGGCGAGGAAGCGCTCGCGCACGCCGCCGAAGGGGGTTGGGAAGGGATCATCGCCAAACGGCGCGGCTCGATCTACGAGAACCGGCGCTCCAAGGAATGGCTGAAGGTGAAGGCCATTCATCAACAGGAGCTGGTGATCGTTGGGTGGCAGCCGAGCACCGCGAGCGATCGCGACATCGGCTCGTTGCACCTCGCGTATTTCGACGACGCAGGGGATCTGCGCTACGCGGGGAAGGTCGGCACCGGCTTCTCCGCGAAGCTGCGCGGAACGCTGCGCGCGGAACTGGCCAAGGACGAAGTGCCGAAGTCGCTCGTCAAAGACGCGCCGCGCGTGAAGACCGCGCATTGGGTGAAGCCGCGGCTCGTCGCGCAAGTCTCATTCACCGAATGGACCTCCGACAATCGCCTGCGCCATCCTTCCTTCCTCGGCCTGCGCGACGACAAGAGCGCGACCGCAAAGGACGTCGTGCGCGAGACGCCGGAGAAAGCGCCGGCGGCGGGACGGGTGAAGTTGTCGAATCCCGACCGGCTGCTCTATCCGCGCGACAAGATCACGAAAGCGGAGCTGGCGGCGTACTACGAGGCCGTGGCCGAGCCGATGCTGCGCGCGCTCGAGGACCGGCCGCTCGCGCTCGAACATTGGAACCAGGGCATCGACAAGCCCTCATGGTTCCATCAGCACCTCGGCAAGGAAGCGCCGGATTGGTTGTCGGTCATCGAGACGCCGACGCGCACGGTGAAGCGCAGCACGGTCAAGCATCTGGTCGTCGACAGCGTGGACGCGCTGCGCTGGCTCGCGCAGATGTCGGTGCTGACGGTGCACATGTGGTCGTCGCGCGGCGCGAGTCTCGAGGAGCCGGACTGGATCCTGTTCGATCTCGATCCCGCCAAAGGCAAAGGAATCGAACAGGCCATCGAAGCCGCGGGTGTGATGCGACGCCTGCTCGACAACCTCGAACTGCCGAGCGTGCCGAAGACGTCCGGCAAGCGCGGCATCCACATCCTCATTCCGCTGCAAGCGGGCTACTCGCATGAAGAGGTCGCGGAGTTCGCATGCTCAATCGCCGCCGCGGTCTCGGCGAAAGTTCCGGGCATGACCGTCGAGCGCAGCCTGGCCGGCCGTCGCGGACGGCTCTATCTCGACTGCATGCAGAATGGCTACGGCAAGACCGTCGTCGCGCCGTATTCACCCCGCGCCATCGACGGCGCCCCGGTCTCCGCGCCGCTGCAATGGAGCGAGATCACGAAGAAACTCGATCCCAAGAAATTCAACATCCGCACGATGCCGGAGCGGCTGGCGAAGGTGGGGGATCTCTTCGCGAAAGTGTTCGAGGATCGCGTGAAACTGCCGAAGTTGCAATAACCACCGCATGGGAAATTGGCAAGCTGAATGTGATGAAAAGCGCGGTCGTGAGGTCTTCGCCCGATCTCATGGGCGGCACTCCTGTCTTCGCGGGAGCGCCCCGCGTGCGATTCTCGCGGAGACACTCTGCGCGCCGCTGGAGCGTGCGGAATTGCGCGATCTCATGGATGTCGAAGCACTGGTGAATCGTCGCGAACGCGTGGCGGTCGCCATCGCCTTGCCACGTTCGCGGATGTCAATTGTGACGCGGCGGCGCGCCTCGATGCGTTTCGACTGATCCTCCTCGACCAGTTGACCGCCCCAACACCTTGCTAACATCCTCCGCGCATGACCCCCAAACGCGCGATCCTCACCGGCGCTTCGAGTGGCATCGGCTTCGAGCTCGCGCGCGAGCTCGCGCGGCGCGGGTACGATCTCGCGTTGCTCGCGCGGCGGTCTGAATTGCTTGATGCGCTCTCGCGGGAGATCGCCGAGAAGGGTGGTCGGGCGGTGGCGATGGGGTGCGACGTCCTCGACGCCGCGGCCGTTCGAAACGCTGTGCAGCGCGGCGAGCAGGAGTTGGGCGGCGGGTTCGATGTCGCGATCGCGAATGCAGGCGTCAGCATTCCGAACCATGCGTCGAAGTTCAACTTAGCCGACGCCGAGCAGGTCATCCGCGTCAACGTGCTCGGCGTCATGTACCTCTACGACGCCGTCATTCCCGGCATGATCGAGCGGCGGAACGGGCGCTTCGTCGGCATCGCATCCGTCGCCGGTCTGCGCGGTTTGCCGACCTCCGGTCCGTATTCGGCGAGCAAAGCTGCCGTGCAGGCATTTCTCGAGGCGGCGCGCATCGAGCTTGTGCCGTACGACGTCGGGGTCACGATCGTGAACCCGGGCTTTGTCGTCACCGAGATGACGGCGAAGAATCGCTTCCACATGCCCTTCCTCATGGACGCTCCGCGCGCGGCGCGCATCATCGCGGACGGCATCGAGCGCGGCGCCCGCGTCGTCGAGTTCCCGCGCCGCATGTCGCTACTCATGCGCGTCACCCGGTTGCTCCCCGACGCGCTGTACGAGCGGATGATGGTTCCATACGCGCGCCGCAAGACCTCGTAAAGTAGACTCCGCCATCATGACTACCGCGATGGTTCGCCTCTGGGCGTTGCAGAACGTCTTCTTTCTCTGGCTCGCATCGCCGAAGATCGTCGAGCTCACCGACGAGCGCTGCGTCGTCCGCGTGCCCCTCAACTGGCGCACACGCCGCCGCGACATTCACGCGATGTACCTCGGCACGCTGTGCATGGGCGCCGACGTCGCCGCGGGCCTCATCGCATTCAAGCTCGTGAACGAGCGCAAGCTGCGCGCGAACTTCGTCTTCAAGGACATGAAAGCGGAGTTCCTCAAGCGCGCGGAAGGCGATGTGCACTTCACGAATACGCAGGGCCCGATGATTCAGGAGATGCTGCGCCGCGCCATCGAAACGGGCGAGCGGCAGGAAGCGACCGTGCCGGTCATCGCCACCGTGCCGTCGAAGCTCGGCGACGAGCCGGTGGCGCGCTTCGAGCTGACGCTGTCGCTCAAACGGAAATCGTGATCACTTCCGCGACAGATCTTTGTACAGCAGCTCCACGAACTGATCGGTCTTGATGAAGCCTTTGCCCCACGGATCTTCCCAGGCCGCGAGCACCTTCTCGGTCTTGAGCTGCTCCACCGTCTTGCCGGCCGTGATGCCCGCCTGAACCGCATCGGCAGTCCCGGTCAGCATCTCGCTGAATTTGCGGAGCGAGTCGCGGTCGCCGAGGGGGCCGTGGCCGGGGATGACTTTCGTGTCGGCGGGGATCATCGACGCGACTTTGAGCGCCGTGCGAGCCATGCCGCGCACGCCGCCGCCGTTGTCGATGTCGATGACCGGGAACATCCCGTTGAAAAAATTGTCGCCCATGTGCACGACGTTCGACTGCGTGAACCAGATCACCGAGTCGCCGTCGGTGTGCGCATTCGGATAGTGCACCGCCCGCACGTCCTCGCCGTTGAGATGAATGGTGAGTGCGTCGTTGAACGTGACCACCGGCAGCGCCCCTTTCGGCTGCGCCGCCATCGGCCCGAACATCGTCATCGTCCCTTCCTTCAGACGCTTGCGTACGTTCTCCTGCGCGACGATCGGCGCGGACTTGCCGAGTTGCTCGTTCCCGCCGGTGTGATCGGGGTGGTAATGCGTGTTGATGATGAAGCGCAGCGGCTTCGTCGAGATCGCCTTCAGCGCCGCTTCGATCTTCGGCACGAGCGGTGCGTACTGATCGTCGACCAGCACGATGCCATCGTCGCCGACCGACACGCCGATGTTCCCGCCGGCGCCCGTGATCATGTACACGCTGCCGGCGACTTTCGTCGCTTTCACTTCGACCTGGCTGAAGTCGCGCTGTGCGAAAACGGAGGTGCTCAGCGCGAGCATGACGGTGGCTGCGAGAGAGCGGTACAGTGTGCGCATGGCGGCGATTATATGAACTTGCCGCGCGACGTTGCCGACGCCGTCGCCGACGCACACGCGAAAGTGCGGGTCGGCTATCCGTGGTGGCTGCGTACCTTGCTGATGCGCGACGTCGTCGGCATTACCCTCGGCCGGCGCATCTACCTCAGCGCGAAAGCCGCGCCTGCCTCGGCCGCGCGCCTCCTCCGCCACGAGCTCGCACACGTCCGTCAGATCAACCGCCTCGGCCTTCTTCGTTTCTACTGGCGCTACATGTACGAGTTCGGACTGCACTTCGCGCGCGTGCGGTCGATCAGCAAGGCGTACGACCTGATCTCGTTCGAGCAGGAAGCCGTCCGCGCCGAGCACGAGCCGGTGGTCCTATAATCAAATGACCGTCGAGCCGATGATCCACTTCCATTCGCTGGAAACCCCGCAGCTGGAGCGCTTCCTCGAGCGGCAGAAAGCGGGGCTGTCGCTCAAGAACGAGGTCGATCTCGATCTCGTGCTGCGGCAGATCCTGCAGAAGGCATACGAGTTCGTGCCCTCGGAATCGGGCTCGATCCTGCTCGACGATCCGTTCCGCAAGCTCGCCTCGCGCAAGGACAACGAGCTCGTGTTCATCGCCACGTTCGGCGATGCCGCGCGCGATCTCGTCGGCCGCCGTCTTCCCGCGCAGCACGGCATCGTCGGCCGCGTCTACCAGACCGGCACGCCGTACCTTTCCGCCGACGTGGAAAAGGACCAATACTTCTACGCGAATATCGATACAGCGCTCGGGCACAAGACGCATTCCGTCGTCGCCGTGCCGATCTACATCGGCAAGCACGTCTGCGGCGTGCTCGAGCTGATCAATCGTCTCGAAGGGAAGAGCTTCACGCGCCGCGACATGACGCTGCTGGAGATCTTCGCGGGCTACACGTCTTTCACGTTGCAGAACGCACTTGACGCGAAGCGCGCGCACGAGCTGGCGAAGAAAGACGACCTCACGGGGCTGTACAACGACCGCTGGTTCCACGTGCGGCTCAGCGAAACGTTGACTGACGCAAGGACGAGCGGGAAGGAAGCGGTGCTGTTGTTCATGGACCTCGACCGCTTCAAGGTCGTGAACGATTGCCACGGACATCTCGCGGGCAGCCAGGTGCTGCGCGAGGTCGGCTTCCTGCTCAAGCGCATCGTGCAGCGCGGAGATGCGACGGTCGCGCGGTACGGCGGCGACGAATTCGTGATGATCCTTCCCGGCACATCGATCGAAGAAGGTTTGCGCGTTTGCGAAGACATCCGCAAGGCCATCGAGGGCACGACATTCCTCGAGCGGGAATGGGGCTTCAGCATGCCGCCGCTGCACCTGCGCGGCGTGCTCTCGGCGTCGATCGGCGTCGCGCGACACGTGCCCGATCCGAAGCGTGATGTGCCGCTCGATCTCGAGCGCAGCGAGCTCTTGCGCCGTGCCGATATGGCCATGTATCGCGCGAAATCACTGGGCAAAAATCAGGTCGTGGTGTGGGATGAATCGTTGGTCGCGACAACCTCGATACAGCCTTAGCACGACCGTGCTATCTTCTCGATTCTTCAACTCAAGCCGCTTCTGGAGGTAACTCATCTTGGCGAAGATCACCGCTGAATATATTTGGATCGACGGACAAAGACCGACGGCAAAACTGCGCTCGAAAACGAAGATTCTCGACGCGCCCGTGAAGAAAGTCGAAGACATCCCGGAGTGGGGTTTCGACGGCTCGAGCACCAGCCAGGCCAGCGGTCACTTCAGCGACCTGCTGCTGCGGCCCGTGAAGATCGTGCCCGATCCATTGCACCGCGAGAACGACGTGCTCGTGCTCTGCGAAGTGCTCAATCCCGACGGCTCCGTGCATTGGAGCAACACACGCGCGCAACTGCGCGTCATCGCCGAAAAGTACAAGGATCACGACGCGTGGTTCGGCATCGAGCAGGAGTACACGCTCTTCGAAGGCAATCGTCCGCTGGGCTGGCCCGATCACGGGTTCCCCGCGCCGCAGGGCGGTTACTACTGCGGCGTCGGCAGCGATGAAGTGTTCGGCCGCGAGCTCGTCGAAGCGCACGCCGAAGCGTGTCAGCGCGCGGGCATCAGCATCTACGGCACGAATGCCGAGGTGATGCCGGCGCAGTGGGAGTTCCAGATCGGTGCGCTTGGGCCGCTCGACGTCGCCGATGAGCTCTGGCTCGCTCGCTGGCTTCTGTACCGCCTCGGCGAAGACTTCGGCATCAGCGCGACGCTTTATCCGAAGCCGGTCAAAGGCGACTGGAACGGCGCGGGCGCGCATACGAACTTCTCGACGAAGTCGATGCGCGAAGAGGGCGGTCTCAAGATCATCGAAGAAGCGATGCGCAAGCTCGAGAAGCGCCACGACGAGCACATCAAGGTTTACGGCGCACACAACGAAGAGCGCCTGACCGGCCTGCACGAGACGGCGCCGATCCATCAGTTCCGCTGGGGCATCAGCGATCGCGGCGCGTCCGTGCGCATCCCGATGGCGACGTCGAACACCGGCAAGGGCTACTTCGAAGATCGCCGTCCGGCCGCGAACATGGATCCGTATCAGGTGTGCGCGATGTTGATGGAAACGGTCTGCGGCGATTACTGAGTGCTCCCTAATGTAGCCTTCTCCCCTCCGCGAGGGGAGAAGGTGCGCGAAGCGCGGATGAGGGGTCGCTCACTCGATCTCGTCGATTCCCAGGTGGCGGATCTCCACCTTCCGCACTCCCGTCACGCCAACCAATTCTTCCTCGATCTTCGTCAGGTCGACGCCGGTCTGCATGCGCATCACCGCGCGGAGTGTCAGATGTTCGGGCGCGCGCTGCACGGAACGTCGCAGCGGCACGAGCTCCACGTGTCGCGCGAGCACGGTGTTCAGCGCGGGCAACGCTTCGCCGTCGCAGTCGATGCGCAATTCGAAGCGCCCCGGCGCGGCGCGGCGCCACGAATAGAGAATCTTCGTTTCGAACGGCCGCATCACGAATTGCACGATCAGGATGCCGGCAGTGAGCGCGACTGCTAGCGCGTATTGGCCAAGGCCGAGCGCAACGCCGACGCTGGCGGAGGCCCACAACGTCGCGGCGGTGGTCACGCCCTGCACCGTCGCACCGCGATGCATGATCACCCCCGCGCCGATGAAGCCGATGCCGCCGACGACCGCCGCCGCGATCTGTCCGGGATTGTGATTGTCGGTGCCGAACGTGTCGGACATCATCGCGAAGGCCGCGGCGCCGAGGGCGACCAGGGCCATCGTCTTGAGACCGGCGTGCTTCTGCCGGAGCTCGCGTTCGACGCCGATGAACGCGCCGAACGCGAGAGCCAATGCCAGCCGGAGGATGGCCGCAGAGAAGTCGATGATCACTGCTGCTGCCAGCTCATCTGCGGGATGCCCAGCCAGAAGCCGGCCGGATACATCGTGTAGCCCTGCAGGCCTTTATCCATCACCGCGACATTGATCTGGTGGTAGAGCGAAATGTACGGCAGGTCCTCCTGCACGATGCGTTGGATCTCACCGTAGATCTGCTTGCGCTTCGCCCGGTCGAACGTCGCACGTCCCTCTGTGATCAATTGATCGACGCGCGGGTTCGCGTAATACCCGCGATTCTGTCCCTCGGGCGGTATGTTCTTCGAGAAGAAGATGATGTAGAAAAAGTCGGGATCGCCGATGCCGTTGCGGCTCAGCGAATACATCTGGAAGTTCCCTTTGCCGATGTCCTCGAAGAACGTCCCGAACTCGCTGGTCTGAACTTCGACCTTGATGCCGACCTGTTGCAGCATCTGCTGGATCATCTGCGCGCGCAGATTCGCTTCCGTGTCCGTCGACGTCTTGAACGACAGCGTGAAACGCGGCTGCGGCCCGTCGCCGTCCGGATCCTTGTATCCGGCCGCGTCGAGGAGCTGCTTCGCGCGCGCCGGATCGTAGGCATACGTCGGCAGGTTGTTTGCGCGCGCCCAGTGACCCTGCCCGAACATGCTGTCGGTGGGCACGCCGTGCCCGCGCAACAGGTCGCGGGTGATCTTCTCGCGATCGATGCCGTGCGCGATCGCGCGCCGCACTTCCACCTTCGAGAGGATGGGATCTTTCAGATTGAAGGCGAGGTACTGCCACACCGAGCCGGGCTTCTTGATGACCTGCTGCTTGTCGCTCTTTTCGAACTCGCCGACGTTCTCGAACGGGATCTGATTGATGGCGAGATTGATCGTGCCGCGTCGCAACTCGAGCACCAGCGTCGTGCTGTCGGGGATGATACGGACCGTAGCGCGTTTGATCTTCGGCGCGCCGCCATGGTATTGGTCGAACGCTTCGAGCTCGACGCGCTCATCGGTCTTGAACTCCACGACCTTGTACGCACCGGCGCCGATCGGTTTCGACTTTGCGACGTTCGTGTCGGTGCCCTGCGGGACGATGCCCATGTTCAGGTTGTCGAACAGACCGCCGTTCGGTTCCTTGAGACGGAAGATGACGGTCTGTGCGTCCGGTGCCTCGATCGCTGCGACGGCGGAGTAGCCGGATTTCTTCGTCGTCACCAGCGGCGAGTTCATCACCGAGTCGTACGTCCACTTCACGTCCTGCGCGGTGACGGGTTGCCCATTCTGGAACTTCGCGTTCGGATTGAGCTTGAAGATGATGGTCTTGTCGTCTGGCGTCTCCCAGCTCGCGGCGATGTCGGGTGCGTAGTCGAACTCGGGCGTGACTCGGATGAGGCCGGCGCAGCAGAGATCCTGAATGCGTCCCGAGGCGTTGTCGTTGCCGACGCGCGGATCGAGGTTGGTGGGGCTGCTCTTGAGACCGATGATGAGACGGTTCGCGTCCGCGCTTCCCCCGCCACCGCCTCCGTCTTTCCTCTCACCGCCGCCGCATCCGGCGAGGGCGAGCGTGGTAGCGATCGCTGCCGCGATCAACGGGCGAGTTTTCATTGCGTTACTCCTCCGCCGGACGATTTACAAGACGGGTGCCCGGCTGACGCAGCACTTGTATCATGCGCGGCGTATGTCACTCAGACGATTGATCCTTGCCGCCGCGCTGGCGTGCTCGCTGAGCGTGGCCGCGCAGCAGAAAGTGATCGTTCTCGGCTTCGACGGCGTGGATGCGAACTATACCGAGCGCTGGATGAACGAGGGGAAACTGCCGAACCTGGCGAAGCTGCGGCAGGACGGCACGTTCCGGCCGCTGACTCCAACGATCCCTGCGCAGACGCCGGTGTCATGGTCGACTTTCAGCACCGGCATCGATCCCGGCCGCACGGGCATTTTCGATTTCCTGCGCCGCGATCCGAAGACGTACCTTCCCGTCTTCGCCGCGTTCGATGAAACGACGGAGCCGTTTCTCCTCGGCGAGCGCAATGCAGTCGCGTTCGCGGCGGCGGGCGTGTTGTTGTTCGCGGTCATCGCCGCGATTTTCCTTTTGCGCCGGCGTCGTCTCGGCGCGCTGATCGTCTTCGCCTTTGGTCTCGGCGTCGGTGCGGGTGTCTTCTACGCCGTGCAGAAGTACATCCCGACGAAACGACCCGGCGTGATCAATCGCCGGCAGGGCACGCCGTTCTGGGAGGCAGCGTCGCAGGCAGGGAAAAAGTCGACGATCGTGCATGTGCCGGTGACGTTCCCGGCAACGGATTTTGGCCATGGAGATCATCGGGGCCACATGCTTTCCGGCCTTGGCGTGCCCGACATCTCCGGCCGCGTCGGCAAACCGTTCTACTTCACGTCCGAGCTCGACTTCAAACGGAGCGGCGCGAACGAGTTCTCGATCGAGGTCGTGCAACTCGAGGACAACAAAGGCGTCGTGCAGACCACCATTCAGGGCCCGCCGAACAAGCTCTTCGGAGATCCGCCGTACATCTCGATCCCGATGACGATCGCGATCGCGGAAGATCGCAATTCGATCGAGATCGAAGTGAGCGGCAGCAAACATCGTCTGAAAGCGGGGGAGTGGACGGGATGGGTCGACTTCGTCTTTCCATTCAACCCGCTCATCAAACTGCGCGGTATCAGCCGGTTTCATCTCCTGTCGGTGCAGCCGGAAGTGAAGCTGTACCTCTCGCCGATCAACTTCGATCCGCGGCATCTGCCGCCCGGCTTCAATGTCTCGGCGCCGGATGACTGGGCGCCGCAGCTCGCGAAGGAGCACGGTCCGTACAAGACCATCGGCTGGCAGATCGACACGTGGGCGATCTCGGAAGGCTTCGCGACCGAGAAGATCTTCTGGGACGACATGGAGTGGACGGTCACGCAGTCGCGCAAGATTTTCAACGCGCTGCTGCAGCGCGATGACGACCTGATCGTGCAGTGCTTCGAGTTTCCGGACCGCGTCGGTCACGTCTTCTGGCGCATCGTCGATCCGAAACATCCCGCGTACGATGCGAAGCTCGCCGCCGACTGGGGCGACGCGTTGCTGAAGTCGTATCAACTGATGGACGAGATCGTCGGCGATGCGATGAAAGCGGCCGAGCGGAAGAACGCGCTGCTGATCGTGGCGTCGGATCACGGCTTCGCGTCGTTCCGCCGGCACGTTCACTACAACACCTGGCTCGTGCTCAACGGCTACATGACGCTGAAGACCGGAGTGCAGGTAAAGGACCGCAACGTCGAGATGCTGTTCGATCAGGGACAGTTCTGGGAGAACGTCGACTGGTCAAAGACCCGCGCCTACGCCATGGGTCTCGGCGAGGTGTACGTAAACCTGAAAGGTCGCGAGGCGAAAGGCATCGTCGAGCCGGGCGCCGAGTACGACGCGCTCAAGAAAGAGCTGCAGACGCGGCTCGTGCAGATGGTCGATCCGGAAACGAACGAACATCCCGTGCGCCGCGTGCTCACGCGCGAAGAGGCGTACAAAAAGTTCGATCCGAACATGATCCCGGACCTTTTCGTGATGAACAACGACGGCTACCGCGTCTCCTGGCAGACCTCGCTGGGCGGCGTGCCGAAGACACTGTTCGAAGACAACAAAGCGGTATGGAGCGGCGACCACTGCTCGGTCGACCCGGAGATCGTGAAAGGCATTTTCTTCACGAACCGCAAGCTGACCACGACGCGCGCGCCCTACATCGCGGACGTGTATCCGACCGTGCTCGGCGCGCTGGGCGTGAAGGCGCCGTATGAGTTGGATGGAGTAGAGTTGCGGTAGCGATGGAAGTCGGGGATTTGCTCGCGATGTTCGCCCGTGATGCTGCAGTGATGATTGTCCGTGATGTCTGGCCCGAAGCCGATGTCCTTCCATCGGGAGCGGCGGGCTCTCAGCCCGTCGACGGGCAAAGAGCCCGTCGCTCCAGATCGGGATCGCCGATGTACATCGATCTCTTGGCGGCGTCTCCGAAGTCATTCCGAACGCAGACCGTCGATGTCGATGGAGTCGCACTTCGTTTCGGCACTGAAGCCGTTGACGACATGCCCGCTGAATTCGCCCGGCCTGGATTCACGCTGAGCGAGCGGCTCAACATCCTGAATGCGCTCGTGAACCATTTATTGCCTCCGCAGCGGCCAGCACCGCGCGTCCGTAAAATATCGTTCCTTCGAGGCGATGGTCTACGACCGCGACGAGCGGGCGCGTGAGCGTTTCAGCCGAGATCAGCACCTCATCCACTGATTAACCATGGATTACAAACGCCTTCTCACCCAGGTCGAGCGGACGCTCGAGCAGCTCGATACCGACACCTCTGCCTCTCGGACCGCCACCGTCTCGCAGATCGCGGAGACGATCGCCACGAACTTTCGCGTCGAGCTGGGGATCACCGGCGGGCGCGTTTATGAATCGCGCGAACACACGTATGAGCTGGTTTCGCGATTCGGCGAGTCCCATGACGGCGCGATCGGCATCGAAGTGCCGAAGGACTACAAGCCGATCGAGCTGGTCACGGAGAACGGGATCGTGGTCATGGACCCGACCGATCCCGGCTTCGATCCTGTGCTCGAGGAGAAGCTCGGCGCGCATCGCTTCTGCGCGATCTCCGTCGGCGACGAGGATTACATCATCGCCTTCAACGTCTCGTCGTCGCACCGGCGCGAGGACATCCTCTTCTCGCTGAATCTCATCCGTTACGTCATCAACCAGCGCATCCGCGCGACATGGTACGAGTCGCTGATCGTCGAAGCACAGCGCATCCAGCAGTCGATCCTGCCATCGCGCATTCCGCAGTACGCGGGCTATGACATCTGGGGCCGCACCGTGCCCGCGGAAATCGTCAGCGGCGACTTCTACGATTACATTCCCGTCTCCGACAACATCCTCGGCCTGGCCATCGCCGACGGCTCCGGCCACGGACTGCCCGCGGCGCTCGTCGTGCGCGACGTGTACATGGGTTTGCGCATGGCCACGGACCGCGATTTCAAGATCATCCGCACGCTGGAGAAGCTGAATCACATCATCCATCGCGGCCGCCTGACGACGAAGTTCGTGTCGCTTTTCTACGGAGAGCTCGAAACGGGCGGCATCCTCATCTACTGCAACGCAGGACACAATCCGCCGTTCCTCCTGCGCAAGAATGGGAAGACGGAGTTTTTGCGCAACGGCGGTCCCGTCCTCGGTCCGACTCCGGACGCCACGTACATGCGCGGCTACGTGCAGCTCGAAGCCGGCGATCTGTTGTGCCTCTACACGGACGGCATCATCGAAGCGCACGATCGCCAGGATCGCGAGTTCGGCACCGATCGTCTGATCCGCATCGTGAAAGCGACGCGCGCCCGCAGTGCGCAGGAGATCGGCCAGGAAGTGCTCCGCCGCGTCGCGAAGTGGGGACGCGAAGACGAGGACGATCGCACGATCGTGATCGTGAAAGCGGTCGCGGTGTAGCCCCTCATCCGCCTTCGGCCACCCTCTCCCCGCAAGCGGGGCGAGGGCTACGACCTCGTGTAGCCTTCTCCCCTCGACGAGGGGGTCGTATGCCCTACGCCTCCAGCGGCGCGGGCATGTCCAGAAAGAAGCCTTGCGCGTAACGCACACCGAGGCTCTTGAGGATGTCGATGGCGGCCTGGTTCTCGACCCATTCCGCGATGCATTCGATGTTGCGCAGCTTCGCCAGCCCCACCAGCGCGCCGATGATCACTTCGCTGCCGGGATCGGTGCCGAGGCCGCGTACGATGCGGCCGTCCAGTTTCACATACGTGACCGGCAACTCCTGTAGATACGCGAAGCTCGCCACGCCCGCGCCGAAGTCATCGAGTGCGAGGTCGAACCCGCGCGCGCGCAATCCCTTCATCGCTTCGACGGCCTGCCGCAGGCGATGGATCATCACGCCTTCGGTGACTTCGAGACAGAGCTGTCGCGCATTGAAGCCGTACTTTTCAGGCGCCGCGACGACGAGGTCGTAAAACGCGGGATCGTTCAGCGTCGAGCCGGAGACGTTCACGCTCAGCTTCAGTCCGCGATCGCGTGAATCGCCGAGATGGCGGCACGAGTGCTCGAGCACCCAGCGATCGATCCGATCCATCATGCCGAAACGCTGTGCCGCGGGAAGGAACTCGGCGCTCGTGCGCACGCCCTCGTTGCTCGGCGTGGCAAGGCGCAGCAGCACTTCGTGGAAGTTGGTTCGCGTGCCGCCTTCGAGGTCGACGATCGATTGCCGATAGAGCCGGAATCCGCCGTGCTCCATCGCCTTTTCGAGCTGCGACACCTCGTGAATCGACGAGTGCCACTTCAGCATGACTTCATCGCGCGGCATGTAGACGTGCGAGCGATGGCGGCCGTCCTCTTTGGCGACGTAGCACGCGACGTCCGCGCGTCCGAGCACGGCATCCGCGGTGTCGCCGCGCTCGTCCGGGAAGAACGTAATGCCGATGCTCACGCCGACCGCGAAGCTCATCGAGCCGTACGAAAAGCGATAGCGCGCCGTCGCGTCATGGATTGCCGCGCTGATTTCCAGAACGCTCTCTTCGGTCGCATGCAGAAGGATGATCGCGAATTCGTCGCCGCCCAGGCGCGCGAAGGTCGTGCCGCGGGGGAGCGCGCGTTGCAGCTCGCGCGCGAGCTCCTGGAGCATGCGGTCGCCGGCCATGTGGCCGCACGTGTCGTTGACGAGCTTGAACTGATCGAGATCGAGATACAGCAGCGCGTGCGATGCCGGCGGTCCGGCCGTGACCGCTTTCTGCAATCGCGTTTCTAGCTCGTGCCGGTTGTACATGCCGGTCAGCGAGTCGTGATGCGCGAGGTGGAACAGGCGCAGCGCGCCCTGTTCGCGCTCGCGCCAGATCACGGCGAGGATGTAGCCGGTCGCAGTCGCGGTGCCGATGAATACGACGCGGATGATCGCGTCCGCGCGCGCGATGTCGTGCATGCCGCCGATGCCGAGGAGAATGAAGAGGAGGATTGCGCCGGCCGCGGATGCGCCCGGAATGCCCGCCACGAGTGCCGTGAAGACGACGATCGGCAGGAGGAGGAAGAGCGTGTTCGACGCCGGTCCGCGCTCCGCGATCACCGCGCCGAGGGTCATCAGCAAGACCGCCAGCGCGAGCCAGCGCTGGAACTGAATGCGCGTCGGGAACGGCCAGCGCCGCCAGCCGAGGACGAGCGGGACGAAGATCAGCATGCTGACGAAGTCGGAGAGCCAGAACGAGATGCCGTCGGACAGCAGACGCTCGAACGGCGGCTTTTCGAAGATCGACTCGCCGATCATCGTCGCGGCGCCGCCGACGACCGGCGTCAGCACGACCGCAGCGAGGAAGATGCCGAGATCGCGCAGGCGTTCGAGATCGCGAGTGACGCGATAGCGCAGGACCACACCGCAGAAGAGAAGGATGACCAGCAGCTCGGTCGCGGTGACGAACGACGCGACCCACACCGAGCCATGCGTGGCGCGCAGGCTGATGACGAACTGCGCGAGCACGAACGCCGGCCACCAGCGAACGCCAAATCCCCAGAGCAGCGCGGCGCCGAGGCCGGTTGCGGGATAGACGAGCGTGACGTGACCGCCCGGCTGCAGTTTCTGTGCGGCGATGCTCAGCAGTGCGAGCACGCCCGCGAGCGCGACCACCTTCGCGGCGTAGCGCGCGGAACGATGAGCCATTTGTATGGACCGACGCCTTCCTGAGCCGGAGTCTACCGCAAGCATTTCGATGCGGCCCGCATTTCGGCGCGGCGCGTATCATTCGCGCCCAATGGGAGACGTTCTTCTCTTCAACGGCCGATTCACCACGACCGACGAGCGCGTCCTCGGCGTCGAAGACCGCGGATTCCAGTTCGGCGACGCCGTCTACGAGGTGTTCAAGTTCGTCGGCAGGCGACCGGCGTTCCTGCTCGAGCACTATCGGCGCATGGCGCAGGGACTGCGCGAGATCGAGATCCGCTGTCCCTGGAGCGAAACGGATTTCGCGGACGCGATGGGTGAGCTCTTACGGCGTACCTCGTTCGACGACGGCATCGTCTACATCCAGGTCTCGCGCGGCGAAGCTGAACGCGCGCATTTCTGGCCGGATGAGGTCGAGCCCACGGCGCTCGCGTACTCGCGGCGCTTCAAGTTTCCCGATGCGGCGCGCAAGGATCGCGGGATTCGCGTCATTACGACCGAGGATTGCCGGTGGAGCCGTTGTCACGTCAAATCGGTGAACCTCCTCGGCAACGCGTTGGCGAAGAAACAGGCGCAGCGCACGGGTGCCGATGAGGCGGTGCTGCTGGCGGACGGATTCGTGCGCGAAGGGGCGAGCTCGAATTTCTTCGCGGTCAAGAACGGCGCGGTCATTACGCATCCCTTGGACGAGCACATCCTGCCGGGCGTCGTGCGCGATCGCGTGATTGGACTGGCGCTGCGGGCGAAGGTTCGTGTGGATGAAAGACCGCTCCGGGAGGCGGAGCTGTTCGATCTCGACGAGGCTTTCATCACCAGCACGACCCAGGGTGTCATGCCGGTGACGGAGATCGACGGCCGCGTCATCCGTAATGGAAGACGCGGCGAGGTGACCGAGAAATTGCAGAGCGCGTTCGACGAGCTGGAGCGCGCGTAATCGCGTTACGCGGTGGCCATCTCGACGACGGGACGCCGCGGCGCCGCGCGCAGCGTGCCGTTTGCGCGGAACTGGCGCGGCGACATGCCATAGCGGATGCGGAACTGCTGGCGGAAGTAATTTTCAGAGTCGAAGCCGCAGCGGCGCGCCACCTGCGAAACGCGGACGTTGCCGGCTTTGAGCAGACGCGCTGCTTTTTCAAGTCGCTTCTCCTTGAGGAACTGGCTGAGGAGGCGGCCTGTAATGCGATGGAATCGGCCGGAGATGTACTGTCGCGTGTAGCCGAGCTCTTTGGTCACGGCTTCCACCGTGACTTCTTCATCCGCGCGAAGGCGGCGACGCACTGTCTTGATGAGCGACCGCAACAATCCGTCCATGACTTCCTCCAGGACTCCGTCCTTTGAACAGGCAACCCTGCCGCGGTACCCTCTCCGGCCTCGCGGTGAATACAACCGATGTTTTTGGATGCAGGAATGATAGCGTAAAAACGGAGAGCGGATTGTGGAGAACGACGATTTTCTTAAGAAAGTCACGCTTTTCGTGGAGTTCGAGCCGGACGAGCTCGACCATGTTCGCAGGCTCTTGCATGCATCGCACTTTGCGCCCGGCGACGTGATTCTCGAGGAAGGAAATGCGAACCGCGCGCTGCACATCGTGCGCAGCGGAAGGATCCGCGTGTGGCGCCGCGTGCACGATCACGAAGTGCCGCTCTGTGACCTCGGCGACGGCCAGACATTCGGCGAGCTGTCGATCATTGAGGACGGCGTCGCGTCTGCGTCATTGAGAGCAGTGACGGACGTGCAGATCGTGTCGATCTCGATGAATGACCTCGCGGCGTTCCTGCGCAACAACCCCGCGGCAGCCGCCAAGTTCTGGCGCGAGATCGCCATCGATCTGCGCCGGCGCCTGCTGCAGACCAATGACGTCGTACGCAGCTATTTCGAAGTGAACCGCGCGCTGATCGAGAACCCGACATTCCGCGAGGCGTACGCGATGTGTAATCGGTAAAGGGGGACGCGGAAGCAGAGTCTCAGAGTCTCAGAGTCTCAGAGTCTCAGAGTCTCAGAGGGTCGGCCTCACCAGCAGCGCCTGAAGGATACCCTCTGAGACTCTGAGACTCTGAGACTAAGTCTTCCTGCTCCACCTCTCCGCGTCGCGCGTCCGATACTTCTCCATCATCGCCCCGAACTTCTCATCGAGATCGATGTTCAGCGAGTTCGCGAGGCACACCAGCACGAACATCGCGTCCGCGATCTCGTCTCCTACGTCGCCCGCATCCTCGCCGGTCTTCGGCTTCTTCCCTCCGTACTGATGCATCAGCACGCGCGCGAGCTCGCCTACTTCCTCAGTGAGGCGCGCGAGCATCGGCAGCGGCGCGAAGTAGCCTTCCTCGAACTGCGAGATCCACGCGTCGACTTCCGCTTGCACCGGCTTGAAGGACATGTTCCGAAGTCTATGCTGTAAAATCCTGGCCGATGCGGTCCCTGAGTCTCGTGCTGGGTGTGCTGATCGCGGCGGCGAACGCCAACGCGGACGTTCGCATCGCGGTACAGCGCAACGGCAAGAAGGTGATCTACAACGCCGGCCGCGGCGGGGGCGGCGGAGATCTGAACTGGCTCGCCAAACGCCACGATCGTCCGTCGAAGTACGACCCGATCATCGAACACTACGCGGCGAAATACGCCGTCGATCCGACGCTCGTGCGCGCCGTGATCCAGGTCGAATCCGATTTCAATCCGAACTGCGTCTCGCACAAGGGCGCGCGCGGTTTGATGCAACTGATGCCGGCCACCGCGAAGCGTTTCGGCGTGACGAAGATCCACGATCCCGAGCAGAACATCCATGGCGGCGTGCGCTACCTCGCGTACCTGCAGCGCCTCTTCAACGATGACCTCACGCGCGTCCTCGCCGGCTATAACGCGGGCGAGAATGCAGTCCTCAAATACGGCGGCATCCCGCCGTACGAGGAGACCGGCACATACGTGAAGCGCGCGCTGACGGTCTATCACGGCCGTCCGTTCGGCGGCGCGGTCTCGTTCGCGGGACGTCGCGGCGGAAAGAAGTTACGCGGCGGATTCGGCACGGGCGTGGTGCAGCCGATGGCCGCGGCGCTGATCCCCGGCGCCAAATATCTCGGGTCGCACTGAAGAAGTAGTACCTCGGAGTACCTCGGGTACCTCGGAGTACCTCGGAGGGGTTCGGAGTTCTTCGCGGCTTCCCTCCGAGGAACCCGAGGTACCGTCTCCGCTCGGTCGAGTACAATTTCGCCGCATGCCCGAGCGTGATCCGGCTGTTGCGCCGCCTTTCGATCAGGGCGTCTTCCTGCTGCATTACAACCGAGGACGGGAGGCGTTTCAGGAAGGGCGGTATGCGGAGGCACGGCGCGAGCTCGAGGCCGCGCAACGTCTCCGCCCCGACGACGCCGACGTCCTCAATCTCCTCGGCCTGGTCTACTTCAAAACGAACGCGTTCCCCGAGGCGGAAGTCATCTATCGCAGACTCATCGCGGAGAACCCGAACGTCTTCATCCTCCATTCGAACCTCGGCCTGATCCTCTTCAAGCAGGGCAAACAGGACGAAGCCGAGCACTACCTCCTGCGCGCTGTCGAGCTGCGTCCGAACTACGCCAAGTCGCACCTTTACCTCGGCCTGTTGTACCGCCAGAAGAAAAAGTTCGGACTGGCGATCGAGCATCTGCGTTTCGCGGGCGCGGACAAACTGGTGCGCGAAGTCGAGCTGGAGATGCGTCCGCCCGCGCCGGTTCCTGCGCCCGCGCCGCCACACATCACGCAGAAGATCCCGGCCGTGAAGCCGGATGCGATACCAACGCGGACGATGCCCGGTGCAGCGCCCGCGCCTCCGCCGCAACCGGTGGCGCGCATACCAACGCCGCCGCCCGATGTCACGGCGCCGATCTCCGTCGCAGCCGTGACTGCAGCGCGCAAACTGCAGGATGCCGTCGACGATCCGCAGCATGTCGAAGCGAAACGCATCGACGTCGGACGCAAGATCGAAGGCGCATCGAGGACGTTCGCGCTGCACGAGAACGGCTTCCTCGAGATCAACTTCGCGCGCTCGGTTCATTGCAAGCGCGGTACGGTCTCGAGCTACTCCGGCAACCTCAAGTTCGTCGCCGAATCCGGCCTCCTGGGCACCACCGCGCAAACGCTGGTGAAGGCGGTGGGGCAGGGGAAGATCTTCGTCTACGAGAAAGGCCGCAAGACCTTCCTGCTCGATCTCAACGACGAGTTCATCTACATCGAAGGGAGCAACCTGCTCGCGCTCGAAGACTCGCTCACATATCGCGTCGAGCCGATCTACGACGCGTCGTACCAGCGCAAGATCGACGTCGTGAAGATCTTCGGCAAAGGCTCGCTGGCGATCTCGACGTCGATCGAGCCGCTCACGCTGCGCGTGACGCGCGAGTATCCGCTCTCCATCTCCTCGAACGCGCTTGTGGCGTGGACGGGCAATGTGATCCCGACGGTCGTCGATGATGCGTCACTCGAGAATGTCATGATCCTGCAGGAGGGCGTGGCCGGATTCAAGATCCGCTTCGAAGGCGACGGCGTGGTCGTCAGCGAGCAGTAAACGCACTCCTCATCCGCCCTTCGGGCACCTTCTCCCCTCGCCGAGGGGAGAAGGCTACAAGGGTAACCCTCGCCCCGCTTGCGGGCGGTACACGCCTACTCGTGCGCCGCGCCCCATTCGAGCGCCAGCTTGTACGCGTCGCGCAGGTCGGGATCCCGTTCCCAGTCGACGAAGTACGGCCGGATGGCGGGATCTTCGAACGCGTGCTCCATCACGCCGCACAGGATGCGGTTCTGCGTGGCCGGTTCGCCGCGGCGGTAAATCTTTTCGAGATCGAGCGCCACGCCGCGGACGGTGGCGGCGATGCGGCCGCCGAGGAGGCGCCAGTGTTTCAGCGTGGCCGCGAGCTCCCAGGCTGCTTCGTATCCGCCGTGCAGATAATCACCGGACGGCGGGTTCTCTTCGATGCAACGCAACAAGTAGCGGCGCATGAAATCAGTGTGCTCGTCGCCCGGGATCTCCGGCTGAATGCGCGCCCATCCGGTCTCCGCGAGCGCGTACACGACGCTCCACGTCAGCAGGTCGCCGGAATCGATCCATTTGCGCACGTCATCGCGGGCGACGTTGCCGCCCGACCTCAGCGCACTGAGAGCGTCCGCGTAGGAGCTCATCGCTAGCCCATGCCCATCATCTTCACGACGAACGGAACGATGACGAAGAGCTGAATCGCGTCGAAGACGCCGTGCGCGATGACGCCGGGGATGACGTTCTTGGTGCGATAGAACGTGATTCCGATGACGAGCGAGACGATGGTCACGCCGATCAGCATCAACGGATTGCCGTACGTGAAGTGCGCAAGCGAGAAGAGGATCGTCGACGCGATCAGACCGACGCGCTTCTGCAGGAACGAGCGGAAGAACGCCTCTTCGACGGTCATCGCCGAAAGGATGATCAGCGCCTTCTTCCAGCCGGCCAGCGCGGCCATCCAGCCGATCATGGCCGGCGGATCCGGCGCTTCATCCATCAAGCCGGTGGCCTGCAATAGCAAACCGATGAGCATCGCCAACGCGAGCGTGAAGATCCAGCCGCCGACGCCGACCGAGACTCCGATGGCGACGACTTCCGCCGGTCGCTCGTGGCGGATGTTGACGAACTCGCGAAGGCTTGGAAATCCCGTCGCAGCCCACCAGCCGATGAGGAACACGACCAGGATCGCGTGCATCGAGAACAGCGCGTAGAACGGCATGTTCGCGAGCTCTTTCGTGGTCGTCGGCCTGAGCGCGGACTGCGTCACGAGCAGCGCCAGCCCCACCATGAAGAGCAGCAGCCAGACGTACGCGAACCACTTCGCGCCGGTCGACGGAAAGCGGTCGCAGCTCAGGAGGCCGTAGCGCTCGTTGAGGAGCACGATCGCGAGCCAGACCACGATGACGAAGAGGGCGGAGATCGCGTAGAGCATGCGCGCGCGCAGTGTAGCGCAGCGTCCTATGGAGTGCGGTGGCGCAGCCACCGCTTTTCAAGCGGCAGCTCTGCTGCCGCACTCCATAGGCGCACATCGACCTGGTTGTCGTAGAACGTGGCGCCATTGCCCAGGTCGGTCAGCGCCTGCGACGTGGTGTGGTTCGCGTTGTTCTTGTCATCTGTGAGCTTGCCCCACCACACGGACGGCGCGGACACGACGCCGGGACGCACGCGATCGGTGATGACCGCTTCCGCGGTGAACGCGCCGCGATCGTTGAAGATCGAGACCTTCACGCCCGACTCGATGCCGCGGGCGCGTGCGTCGTCCGCGTGGATCTCCAGCGTCGGCTTGCCGGCCGCGCGGCGCAGCGATGCGACGTTCACGAACGTCGAGTTGAGGAACGAATGCGCGGGGGGCGAGAGTAGCGCGAGCGGATAACGGCGCACGAGCTCGGGATCGCGCTCTTCCGATTCGTATGGCGGTACGTACTCGGGGATGCGATCGACTCCGGACGCCGCGGCGCGTGCCGAGTCGATGTCGATCCGGCCGCTCGGTGTCGGCACGCGCGAGCCGCGACGATAGGGAAGATGCGGCGAGGCGATGTCGAGGCGGATCCACGAACGCTCGCGCAGCTCCTCGAGCGTGAACGGCATCTTCGCCAGCACCTGCCGCATCATCGTCTCGTCGCTTTCCTGCAGCTCGGGAAAGTCGAGATTCATCCGCGCGGCGATGCGGCGGAAGATCTCGGTGTTCGGCAGCGCTTCGCCGAGCGGCTCGATCGCGCGCGCGTTGAACATCGTGAACGTGTGGCCGTAAGCGCGGTGCACGTCTTCATGCTCGAGCTGCGTCGTCGCTGGCAGGAGCACGTCGGCGTAGTCGGCGGTGTCGGTCTGAAAGTGCTCGAGCACGACCGTGAAGAGATCTTCGCGGCGCAGGCCGGCGAGCACGTTCTCGCGATCCGGCGCGATCGTCGCGGGATTGGAGTTGTAGTTGATCATCGCCATGACGCGCGGATTGTCGATGCGCGTAAGCGCTTCGCCGAGTCGAGTCATGTTGATGGTGCGGGTGTTGGGTGGGATGAGATCGGTGCGTTGCAGCGTGGTCGTGTCGAGCGCGGAGAACGTGCCGGAGGTCGAGAGCATCGCCCCGCCGCCGACGTCGTCCCATGCGCCGGTCACCGCGGGAAGGATCGAGATCGCGCGCACGGCGGAACCGCCGCCTGCGTGGCGCTGCAGCCCGTAGTTGAGACGGATGAACGCCGGCCGCGTGGTGCCGTAGCGCCGCGCGAGATGTTCGATCGTCTCGGCAGGAATGCGGCAGATCTCCGCGACGCGTGACGGCGCATATTCGTTCAGCACGCGCTCGCGCAACTCTTCCCAACCGATCGTCATCTCGCTCAGGTAGCCGCGGTCTGCGAGGTTGTCGCGGAAGAGCACGTGCATCATCGACAGCGCGAGCGCCGCGTCGGTACCGGGACGGATGGCGATGTGCTCGTCGCACGCGACAGCCGTGCGCGTGCGCAATGGATCGATGCAGACCGTGGTCGCACCGTTCGCCTTCGCCTTGCGGATGAACGGCCAGAGGTGCGGGTTCGACGTTAGCGTGTTCGTGCCCCACAGCACGATCAGTTTCGCGTTCACGACGTCTTCCGGATCGGGCGCCATACGCGTGCCGTAGGTCGCATTCAGCGCTTCGACGCCCGCGCTCGCGCAGATGGTGCGATCGAGCAGCGACGCGCCGATGCGATGAAAGAACCGGCGGTCCATCGACTCGCCCTGGATCAACCCCATGGTTCCGGCGTACGAGTAGGGAAGGATCGCCTGCGGTCCGTGCGTGTCGATGACGCGCCGCAGATTGGTGGCGATGACGTCGAGCGCTTCATCCCACGTCGCGCGCCGGAATTTCCCTTCGCCTTTCGCGCCGGTGCGGATCTGCGGATAGAGCAGACGTCCATCGTGATACGTGCGCTCGAGATACTTCGCCACCTTCGTGCAAAGGAAGCCCTGCGTGACGGGATGATCGGGATCACCGGCCATGCGGATGGCGCGTCCGTCTTCGACGGTGACGAGCATGGCGCACGTGTCGGGGCAATCGTGGGGGCACACGGCGCGGACCAGCTGCGCCACTACTCGCGCTCCAACACCATGGCCACGCCGATGCCGCCCGCCGCGCACACGGTCACGAGGCCGTACTGTTCGCCGGTGCGCTGCAGTTCGTTGCACACGGTCGTGACGATGCGCGCGCCGGTTGCGCCGAACGGATGGCCGAGGGCGATGGAGCCGCCGGTACGGTTGATCTTTTCCGGATCGATCTGGCCCACCGGCTCGCTGCGTCCGAGCTTTTCCTGCGCGATCTTCTTCGAGCCGATCCATTGGATGTTGGACAAGACCTGCGCGGCAAATGCCTCGTGCATCTCGATGATCTTGATCTCTTCGAGCTTCACCTTCGCACGCTCGAGCGCAACCGGTAGCGCGAACACGGGGCCCTGCAACAACTGATCGAACGGATCGGTCGCGGCATACGCGTAGCTCTTGATGAAGCCGAGCGGCTTGATGCCGAGTGCCTTCGCTTTTTCCTCCGACATCAGCAGCACCGCCGCCGCGCCATCGGTCAGCGGTGAGGCGTTGCCCGCGGTGATCGTGCCGTACTTGCGGTCGAACACCGGACGCAGTTTCGAAAGCGCGTCGAGCGTCGTGTCGCCGCGGATGAGATTGTCCTGGTCGACGATGTTGTCGAACGACGGCGGCACGACAACCTGCATCACCTCGTCCTTGAACCGCCCATTCGCCGTCGCTTCCGCTGCGCGATGATGGCTCTGCAGCGCGAAGCGGTCCTGCTCTTCGCGCGTGATGCCGTTGGCCTTGGCCATCTTCTCGGCCGATTCGCCCATCGTGAGCCCTGTCGACGACTCGGCGATCGCGGGCGCGTCGGGGGCGAGGTCTTTCGGACGAATCTTCGAGAACGATCCGAGCTTGCCGCCGAGCGATTTCTGTTTGCTCGCGGAGACGAGCGCGTCGGCGAATTTTTTCGAGAAGAGAATCGGCACGTCGGACAGCGATTCCGCGCCGCCGGCGATGACCGTGTCGGCGTAGCCGCGCGCGATCATGTCGGACGCGGCCGTGATCGACTGGTTCGCGGACGCGCACGCCTTGCTGACGCTGTACGCGGGGATGCGGCGCGGCAGGCCGGTGCCGAGGACGATCTCGCGCGCGATGTTCGGCGCTTTGACGGAGGGGATGACGTTGCCGAAGACGAGCTCCTGCACTTCATTCGGATCGATGCCCGAGCGCTGCACGAGCTCCGTGACCACGATTTTGCCGAGGTCGAGCGCGGAGAGATGCCCGTAATGCGTGCCCGATTTCGCGAAAGGAGTGCGCAGTCCGGCGACGACGGCTACGCGCGGTGAGTATTGCCACGTCATGGGGCGGAGCATACCGCACACGAAGTACCTCGGAGTTCCTCGGAGTACCTCGGAGGGAGTCTTAGAGTCGTAGAGTCGTAGAGGACACCCATTGCGAAGCTCCTCTACAACTCTACGAACCCGAGGTACTCCGAGGAACCCGAGGAACTCCGAGGAACCCGAGGAACTCCGAGGAACCCGAGGAACTCCGAGGTACTCCGAGGTACTCCGAGGTACTCCGAGGCACTAGACTTGCCCCATGCAACCGAACCCGCTGCGGGAAGGGCTCGAGCAGGAGCGCGTGCCGGAGCCGTCATGTCTCGTCATCTTTGGCGCCTCCGGCGATCTCACGCAGCGCAAGTTGATTCCCGGTCTGTACTCGCTCGCGCACGACGGGCTGTTGCCGAGCGGACAGACGATCATCGGCTTCGCGCGCGCGGCGATCAGCGACGAGCAGTTCCGCGCGTCGATGAAGGAAGCGTGCAATCAACACGCGCGCACGCGACCTGTCGACGATGCGGTCTGGGAGAACTTCGCGAAGGGGCTGTTCTACGTGCAGGGCGAGTTCGGCGACCTCTCCTGCTACGACCGGCTCAAGGAACGGATGGCGGAGTTCGATCGCACGCGCGGCACCGGCGGACGGCGCATCTATTACCTCGCCGTCCCGCCTGATTTCTTCGCCGCGATCTCGGAGACGCTCGGATCGAAAGGGATGGTCAACGATCCCGAGGGCCGCGGTCCGTACACGCGCGTGATCGTGGAGAAGCCGTTCGGCCACGACCTCGAATCCGCGCGCGAGCTGAACCGCGTCGCCGTGCACACGTTCCGCGAGCGACAGGTCTTCCGCATCGATCACTACCTCGGCAAGGAGACGGTGCAGAACCTGCTCGTGCTGCGGTTCGCGAACGGCATCTTCGAGCCGTTCTGGAACCGCCAGTACATCGATCACGTGCAGCTCACGGTCGCGGAATCGATCGGCGTCGAGAAACGCGGCAACTACTTCGACGGCGCCGGCATCACGCGCGACATCATCCAGAACCACATGCTCCAGCTCGTGTCACTCGTGGCGATGGAGCCGCCGGTGGCCTTCGAAGCGGATGCGGTGCGCGACGAGAAGGTGAAGGTGCTTCGCGCACTCCGGCCACTCTCGTCCGGCAATGCGGTCCGCGCGCAATACAAAGAAGGCTCTGTCCTCGGCGAGCCCGTGCCCGCGTATCGCACCGAAGAGAAGGTGAATCCGGAGTCGATGACGGAGACGTACGCGGCGCTGAAGATCTTCATCGACAACTGGCGCTGGGCCGACGTCCCGTTTTATCTGCGCGCGGGAAAGCGGCTGCCGAAGCGCGTGACCGACATCTCCATCCATTTCCGCGCCGCCCCGCATCCGCTCTTCAGCCGCCTCGGCATGAAGATGCACGCGAATGTCCTGGCGATCCGCATCCAGCCGGACGAAGGGATCTCGCTGAAGTTCGAATCGAAGCTGCCCGGACCGACGGTGCGCACCGCGCCGGTGACGATGGAGTTTCGCTACGCAACGTCGTTCGGCGCGGAGCCACCCGAGGCGTACGAACGGTTGTTGCTGGAGACGATGCTGGGCGACGCGACGCTGTTCGCGCGCCGCGATGAGATCGAGACCGCGTGGGCGTGGCTCGATCCGCTGCTGAAGCAGTGGGCCGCGAACGAGGCGCCGCTGCATTTCCATCCCGCGGGTGCGTGGGGCGCGGAAGCGGCGGATGAGATGCTCGAGAAAGACGGACGCAAATGGCGGAGACCGTGACTGGCGCTCACCCCTCATCCGCCTTCGGCACCTTCTCCCCTCAGGGAGGGGAGAAGGCGGATGTGCGGGTCGATGTAACCGCAATCGAGCGCCAGCTCGCGGAGCTGTGGCGCGCCGAAAAGAATGAAGACGAACGCGCGGTCACGCGCGCCGCGTTGTGGAACGTCGTCGCGCACACGTGGACGCCGGATGAACATGCGCGCGCGACGGAAGTGCTCGCGCGCGCCAGTGCTCGCGTGCCACAGCGCACGATCGTCGTTCGGGCGGATCCCGCCGGCGCCGCCGACATCGCGTCATGGATCTCCGCGAACTGCCACGTCATCGGCGGCGGCAAGCAGGTGTGCTCGGAAGAAGTGGTCATCGTCGCGGCGGGGGAGCGCGTGCATCACATCCCGCCGCTGGTCAGTGCGCTGCTGCTGCCGGACATGCCGGTCGCGGTGTGGTGGCTCGGCGATCTGCCGAACGAACAGCATGGCTATGTCGAGACGCTGCTCGATCCGGCCGATCGACTGATCGTCGACTCGTCGCACTTCAACGGCGCGGCTGACCTCGAGCTCGTCTCGCGCATCGGCGAGCAGACCACGACCGCACCCGCGGACCTGAACTGGGCACGCGTCGAGGAGTGGCGTGCCGCGACGGCCGCGTTGTTCGATCCGCCGTCGATGCGTGAACGCATGCGCAACATCCGCAAGCTGCGCGTGATCAGCGGCGGCGATGCGTCATTCGGCGCGAATGCAGAGGGGCTGTTGTACGCAGCGTGGTTGACGGCGCAGAGCGGGACGGAGATCGCGTTCGAGCTCGCACAAGATGGGCATGAGGCGGGCATCGGATCGATCGAGATTCATTTCGACGATTCTGTCGCGAGCATCCGCCACGATCGCGAACGCGGTGTCGTCATCGCCAGCTCGGACGGCATCGAAACGTCGGTCGACTGCATCACGCGCTCGCTCGCGCGCGAGAGTGAAGACCTCATCGTGCGCCTGCTGAAACGTCCGGAAGCGGATCGCGTGTATCTGAAGACGCTGAAGATCGCGCGGAGACTGGCCGCGTGAATCTGCGCGTCTTCGATGACGCGGAATCGCTCGCGCAGGCGGCGGCGCGAACCATCCTGCAATCGAACGCGAAAACGATCGGCGTGACGGGCGGTTCCACGCCGACGCGGCTGTACGAGATTTTGTCGAAGTCGCTGCCGAGCGATGTGACGTGGGTGCTCGTCGACGAGCGCTACGTGCCGATGGACGATCCCCAATCGAACGCCGCGATGATCGAGCGAACATTGTTCGCGCGTGGCGTGCCGGAGCGATGGCTGCGATTCAAGACGGAGCTGAATGATCCCGCCGCGACGGCGCGTGCGTTCGAGCAAGAGTGGCCGGGCGACCTCGATCTCGTTCTGCTCGGATGCGGCGACGACGGTCACACCGCGTCGCTCTTTCCCGGGACGCCGGTGCTCGACGTACACGATCGCATCGCGAGTGAAGTGTTCGTTCCGCGACTCGATCAGTGGCGCGTGACGCTGACCATGCCGGTGCTTCGCGCGGCCAAACAGCGACTCGTGTTAGCGACGGGTGCGGGAAAAGCGAAGGTGATTCGCGAAGTGCGGGAGGGTGTACAGCATCCGGTCGCCGTTGCGACGAGTGGATTGGATTCGTGGTGGTTCGTGGACGCGGCTGCCGCTGCGGCTGCGGCCGCGGCCGCTGGTTCCTCGGGTTCCTCGGTTCCTCGGGGTTCCTCGGGGGGTTAAAACCCCTCCGAGGAACCCGAGGTACTCCGGGGAACTGTCTACTGCGCGGGCACGTACGTCGGATCGATGGTCTTGTTGTCGACGACCGAGCCGTACGCGGCGATCCTGCCGTTGCCGCTGAGGACCTTCACGCTCACGCGGCCTGTGTACGCCGCATCGGTGAAGCCGAGCTGCCTGAAGATGAGGCCGAGCTGGCGGAACTCGTTGCCGCTCAACCCCAACTCCGTACGCGCGGTGATCTTGCCGGCGGTCTGAGCGACGATCTCGACGTTGACGGGATTGCCCGTGACCTCGACGAGACCGAGGTTGGTGCGGTACTGATCCGACTGCTCGAGCTGCAGCACTTCGAGGGCGCGCTCGCCGACGCCGACGCCGTCGGCGGCGGTGACGCCGGGGATGAACTGGCCGTAGGTGCCGCCGTCGCTGTCGCGGCTGTACGTACGTCCGGTGACGACGAGCGAAGCCGCGCTCGGTGCATCGATCGCGAGCGCGCCGCCGGTGCCGCTGAGCTGCCACAGCTCCGGCAGGATGTTGTTGATCGCCTTGACTTCGCCCGGCTGCATCAGCAATTCCACCGTCGGCGGACGGGGCGTGCTGTCGCCGGCCTGCGGGAAGTAGTTCAGGGTCGCGGTCACCGCCGTGGCGCCGGCGTTGTAGACGCGGATGTCGGTGTGGAAGTTCGACGACGGACCGTTGTTGAGCTCGGCCACGCCCGGCAGCACGTAATGCTGCGCCGAGATGCGCGCGGCCTGCACCGGGAAGACGAGCAGCGGATCGCTCGTGGAGTTGTCGACGACGGACGCGTACGCGGAGACCTTGCCGCCCGGCGAGATGACCTGCACTTCGACGCGGCCGTCGCTCAGCGCCTGCGCGCCGAACACCGCGGAAAGCGAAGTCTGCTCGTGGCCGTACGGCGCGATGTCGCGCTCGACCTGCCGGAGGATGTTGTTCGCGCCGTCGCGCAGCGTGAGCAGCATCTTCGCGGCGTTGCCCGAGCCTTCGACGAAGCCGAGGTTCGTGCGGAAGCCGCTCGAGTCGAGGCTGTTCGAGAGCTGCTGCATGCTGATCGTGGCGAGCGGATCGCTGCCGATGTTGCTGACGAACTTCTCGAGTCCGAGCGCCGGGATGAACTGCCCGAGCGTGCAGCGGAGGATGGTGCAGTCGGCATTCGCGGTGATGCTGGTGGTGTCGATCGCGTACGTGCGGCTGGAGGCGAACGTGGCCTGTGGATTCGCGCCGTCGAGCGGCCGGATCTCGAGCGTGCCCAGTCCGCCTTCGTTGAGCAGACCGGCGCCGAACCATGCCTTCACGACGTCGTCGAGGCCAACCGTGCCGTTCGCGTCAATCGTCAGCGGCAACTGCTTGCCGGTCTCGGTGCCGTTCGTGAGCGACGGCGTGAACGACAGCTCGTAGGAGACCGGCTCACCCGACGCGTTGACGATGCGGACGTCCGACTGGAAGCGCGTGCCGATGCCGGCCGCATGCGCGATGGCGGGAACGACGAGCGTGCCGAGCGGCGCATTTCCGTCGCGCGGTGAAGGCGTGACCGGCGTGACTTTGCTGATCGTAATCGGCAGCGTCAATTTGCTGGTCGCGTTCGTGACGATGCCGCCTCGTGCCGCGGTGCCCTGCGTGCGCGTCACGACGATGGAGCCGGTGGTCGAGCCGATCTCGAGGAGCGACGGATTGATCGTGAACTGCACGGTCGTGCCGCCCGCGGACAGCGCGCCGGACGCCGGGAAGACGGTCAGCCACGCCGCGTCGGTGACGATCGAGAAGGTGTCGCCCGCGGTCGCGATCTCCCCGAAGCCGGGCACGAGGTACGGCTGCGTGAACGTCTGTGTCGTGCTCTGCGGCACGCTGATCGAGAACTCGCTGCTGTTCGCCGGCTCGGGCGCGGTGATGACGGTGCTGGTGGTCTTCGAATACGGTGTCGGCTGCTGCGTGCAGTTGCCGATGCCGCGGACGCGATAGTAGAAGCGCGTGTCGGTCGTGATCTCGAGATGCGGATCGATGTGCTCGCTCAACTCGTCGACGAGGAACGTCTTCACACCGACGGTGAACGCGGCGTCGCGCGCTTCCTGCAGCTCGAAGTTCGACGTCTGTGCGAGGTTCGCGAGCCACTGCACGTCATAGCCGGCGCTGAAGTGCGAGATCGACGGCGCCGAGATGATCGGCGTGGTCGGCGATCCGCATGCCACGTTGATGACGACGGTCGGGCTGTTCAGCGTGTTGCCGCAGGCGTCGCCGACGCGAACCCAGTAGCGGAACGTGCCGGTGGCGGTGAACGGCGCCAGCGGCAGCGATGAGCTCGTGGCGCCCGCGACCGGATTCGCATCGTCCGCCGATTCGCCGGCGAACCACTGATACGTGAACGGCGCGGTGCCGAAGGGGGTGACGTTGATCGTGAGGCCGTCACCGAGGGTGGCGTTGACGGTGGAGGGGATGGAGGCGATCGAAAGCGTATTGCACGTGGGACCGACGGTGATCGTGGCCTGTGCGCTATTGGTCGGGCCGCAGTTGTTCGTCGCGCGCACCCAGTACGACGTGGTCTGCGTGAGCGCCGGCGTGGTGAAGCTCGTCGAGTTGATGCCGACCGGATTCGACGTATCGCCAACGAGTCCGCGGAACCACTGATAGGCAACGGTGGTGTTGCTCGTCGTCGCGACGGTCAGCGTGGCGGTGGTGTTCGACGCGATGTTCTGGCTGAGCGGCTGCGTCGTGAATGCCGGCCGCGGGCACGCCTGGATGGTGACCGTGGCAGTTTGGCTGATCGCGTGCAGGCCGCACACGTTCGTGACTTTTACCCAGTACGAGGTCGTCTGCGTCAGGTTGCCGGTGTTGAAGTTCGGGGAGTTGGTGCCGACGGGGTTGGTGATGTCGCCCTGTTCGCCGCGGTACCACTGATAGCTGAACGGCGCGCCGCCCTGGGCCGCGACGCTGAGCGTCGTGGAGGTGTTGGTGGCGATGTTCTTGTTCTGCGGCTGCGAGGTGATGCCCGGCTCCGGGCACTCGTCGACGGTGACGGTGACCGTGTTGCTGTTCGCGCTGACCGCGGGTGTGCAGCCGCTGACTTTCACCCAATACGAGGTGGTCTCGGTGAGCGGCGGCGTGGTGAACTGGCTGGAGTTCGTGCCGACCGGATTGTCGTCGTCGCCGGAGTTGCCGCGATACCACTGATAGCTGAACGGAGCGGTGCCGCTGGCGCTGACGGTCAGCGTTCTGGTCTGGCCGCTGAAAATCGTGCCGGCGCCGGTGGTGATGAGGTTCGTCGGCGGAGCGCACGCGAGGCCTTCGCCGTAGAGCTCCGCCATCGCGTCCATGTCCCACTGGCGCAACACGGCGCCGCTGAGCGGCGGCGAGGAATTCATCAGCGCATTGGTGCTGGACGGGGTTCCGCTGTTCGAGTGACGCAGGCTGAGCGTGTGTCCGAGCTCGTGCGCGACGATCGATTCGAACTGCGTGCTCGAGTAGGTGCCGGGGCGCACGAGCATGTCGCCGTTGAGCACGGAGAGATAGGTGGTGCCTTTGAAGACGTGCGTCGTGCTGGTGTTGCCCCAGACACCGCCGCACGCGATCGTGCCGTTGCAGAGGCCGAAGTCTGGCGACGAGGTGTTGTTGATGAGAATCGTGTTCTCGTTATCGAAGACGGTGAGGTTCGTGGCCAACGACGTACCGCCGAGGCCGAGGTTGACGAACGAGTCGCCATGGCTGTTCCAGGCGTCCATCGCCGCTTCGATGCTGCCCGCGTCGTTGACGACGCCGCCTTGATCGCCGCTCCAGAAGTAACCGATGACGCAGTCTGCTTCGCAGCCTTCCCAGCGGAGCGGCGTAGAACCGTTCTTCAGCGCGTAATCCGCACCGGCGTCGACTTTCGGCGTCTTGCGCGGGTCATCTGCGCCTACCGGCTCGACGCTCGGCGCGTAGGCCTCGACCGCGATGCCGCTCGCCGCGTCGCGAACGTACCGCACGAACGCGGCGGCCGTGCGCGGACGCAGCGCCTGCGCTTCGTTCTCGAGCTCGACGCCATCCGCATCGCGCGTCAGCACCTCGAAGTCGCGGCGCGCTTCGAACTTGAAGTGGCCGAGAGCCATGTGCGACGTGAAGTACGTGCCGTCGTTGCGCGCGTTCAGGAATGCGACCACGCGGCTGCCGGGCGTGTAGCGCGCGGAGCCGGGGATGATCAGCATCAGGCCGCTCGCGGCCGTGCCGCCGAACTCCGTGATCGTGACGATCGAAGCGGCGCCTGCGCCCTTCAGCACGTCGTCGACCGCGAGGCGGTAGTCGGTGACGATCGAGCCGTTCTCGAGCTGCCTCGAAGCGGCATCGAGCACGCGTCCGGCCACGACCAGTTCGGAGCGCTCGACGAGAGCGGCATCCGTGACGGTCTCGAATGTGGCCGCGGAAATCGACCCGACGGCCAGACACAACACCACTGCAAGAGACACTACGTGACGCATGAATCCTCCGGACCCGACGAACCTGGGACAGTTATTGTACGCGATGTCCCGAACAAAGCGCTTTGCGTTACCATGTGGCCGATGACCGAGCCCGCCCCGATCCGCGATCACGCCCTCAATAACCTCCGCTACATCCGCGAGGCGATGGAGCGCGCCAGCGCGTTCACGTCGATCCCCGGATGGGGCGGCGTGGGTGTGGGGGTCACGGCGCTGGTCGCGTCGGTGCTCGCGGGACGCGCGGGCCTCTCGCGGCAGTGGCTGCTGATCTGGCTCGCGGAGGCGATCCTCGCGGCGCTCATCGCCGGCGCGACGATGTACATCAAGGCTTCGCGGTCGAATGTGTCGTTCCGCGGAACGCCGGCGCGGCGGTTCTTCATCAGCTACTTCGCGCCGATCGTCGCGGCCGCAGTGCTGACGTTCTTTCTCGCGAAAAGCGGCATGCTGACGGCGTTGCCGGCGACGTGGCTGCTGCTCTACGGCGCGTCGTTCATCAGCAGCGGCGCGTACTCGATCCCGGTCGTCCCGGTCATGGGCGTTTGCTTCATGCTCCTCGGCATCGCGGCATGTTTGGTCCCGTTTCCGGTCGCCAACGCGCTGCTCGGCGCCGGCTTCGGCGGCCTGCACATCGTGTTCGGCTGGACGATCGCAAGAAATCATGGCGGCTGACACAGGAGGATTTTGAACGATGGCCAGGGCAGCAAGAAAATCCGAAGCTCCGATGCCGCGCCGCGAGCCGGTCGTCGAGACGAAAATCCCCGACTTCGACAGACTGATCCACGAAAAAACGCGGCTGGCGATCGTGAGCGCGCTCGCCGTCAACCCCTCGGTCACCTTCAACGAGATGAAGGCTATCCTCAAGACCACCGACGGCAATGTGAGCGTGCACACAAGGAAGCTCGAAGAAGCCGGATATCTGGCCTGTAAGAAGTCGTTCGAGGGGCGGATTCCGAAGACCGAGTACTCGCTGACCGCTTCGGGACGGCGCGCCCTGGAGAAATACCTCCAGCACATGGAAGCGCTGATCAAGGCCGCGCGGGGCGCGTAACTCCGGAGTGCGGCAGCAAAGCTGCCGCTTCAAAGCGGCGGCTTTGCGCCGCACTCCAAAGGAATTCGGTTGCGTTTGCGCGCCTTGCAGGCGTGAATCGCAGGCAGTCCAAATCCGCTCTCAAGGTCCCCATGCACTGGTTGCCGAAGTCTGCCGTTGTGTCCGTGCTGCTCGCGTGCGCATTTTCCGCGGCGGCGCAAAACCATCCGATGCCGGGCGCGGTGCCCGATCCGCCGGTGATCTGCACGGGCTGTCCGGGGAACAACGGCGCCGGCGAGCCGAACGCGGACAAGCCGACGCTTCCGTATGAAACGCCGATCGCGCTGCACGCGGGACGG
This sequence comes from Thermoanaerobaculia bacterium, assembly GCA_035626775.1. GTDB lineage: Bacteria > Acidobacteriota > Thermoanaerobaculia > Gp7-AA8 > Gp7-AA8 > QHVT01. The sequence continues at coordinate 25,723 of DASPNA010000062.1, read as the reverse complement.
TATGTGGATTCGTCGAACACGCAGACCGATTCGCGGGGCATGATTACCGTTCGCACAGGGATCGTGCGCGTCGCGCCTGCGTCGCGGAACCGGATCTACCTCCAACTCGGTTCGATGGTCGGCGCGTTCACGCTGGATACATTCTTCAGCACCAAGCTGAAAGAGGCGATGATTCCCGTGAACACGATTCCGACGGGATCGATTTACGGCGGCCGGAACCCATTCGAGAAGCTCGCGAAGCCCGACCGTTACTTTCACGCGCAGTCGACTGGTTCGGGTTGGGACACGCCCCTCCACGACAGCAATTCAGTCGTGGGTGATATCGACGTCGACGATCGCGGCTATCTCTACCTCGCCACCTTTGACTTCGGCTGGGGAATCATCTCCGACCAGGGTGATGCGACCGGCGCGCAGTTGCCGTCGGTCGTCCATGTACCGAACACGAACGTTCAGGAACGATTGCTGGTATCGCTGCGAAACGGCGACTCGTATTACGTCTTCACGTCCGACATGAGCTCGCAATCGAAGCTATACGACGTCACCACGCCTGCCACTCCGGCGCATGTCGCAACCCGCACCGGCAACAGCAAGGTGTTCATGCGGTGGTCGAAGTACGAGACCAGCGGCCGCATCGCATTGCAAACGTTGCAGGGCGAGATCCGGATCTATACCGTTGCCGACCTGATCGCGGATGCGGCGCCGCTGGCCACCGTGGCTCCAACGTCCGGAAAGTTCTTCAACGGCCTCTCGTTCGACGATGACGGCAACCTGTGGTTCACGGAATCAACGATCGCCAGCACGACGAACCTGCTGTGGAAGCTGACGCCCTCGGAGAGCGGCTATACGACGACGACGTATGACGTGTATGGCTCGGCATTCTCGCCGCGAGTGATGCATGCCGGCGCGGGCTACATCGCGGTTGGCGGCCGCACGGCAAGTCCGGCAAACGCAACTCAGGCGACGGACCTTCGGCTGCTGAAGATCGCCGCCGGCGTGCCGCAGTTGCTCGACACCGGCGGATTTTTCCAGAAGTACTACTACTTCGCGCCCAGCGGCTATGCGCAAGCGGGCCTATTCGCCCAGTTTCTGCTCGATTTGCGCATCGTCGAGCAGGGCGGCAAGACGTACCTCTTCTACAGCAGCAATGGCCTCGGCGACGTGTACGAGTTGAGCGAAGCGGATCGCATCACGTCGATGACGCCGCTCAGCGGCATTCCGGCGGGCGGCACGAACGTGACCATCTACGGCAGCGGATTCGTGCCTGGCGCGACGGTGACGTTCGATGGAATCACCGCCAGCAGCACCGTCGTCAGTCCGACACAGATGACTGCGGTGTCGCCGCTGCACGCGAGCGGATTGGTGAATGTCGTGGTGTCGGTGCCGGGCCAAGATCCGATGACGGCGCCGAAGCAGTTCACGTACGAGCTCACGACGCCGCAACAGTTCGTCGCTACCGCCACGAGCACGACGTCGGTCGCAATGTCCTGGAGCGCCGTTGAAGGCGCGACGCAGTACGAAATCTCGCGCCGCGCGCCCGACGGAACCTGGAGCGTGGCCGGTTCGGCATTCGCTCCATCATTCGAAGATACTGAGCGTACGCCGGAAACGACGTACGTTTATAGAGTGCGCGCCGCCGACGGAGCGCCGAATTACTCGCCGTACAGCGCGATCGATCTGGCGACGACGACGAGTCACGAATCGTCGACGATCACGGCGGGGATGCCCGTTCTCGCGGCCGACTTTACGCGGCTGCGAACGCGCGTGAATGCACTGCGCGCGGCCGCGAATCTTTCGCCGTATTCGTTCACCGGCACGTTGACCGGATTCGTGTTGGCGCAGGACGTTTACGAGCTTCGCGCTGCGCTGTCGCAGGCGCGCGTAGCTCACGGCTACGCGACGCCGGTGTTCACGGACAGTTTGTTGACGAACGTGAAGATCAAGGCCGTGCATCTCGACGAGCTGCTCAACCTGATGAAGTAACTTGGAGTGCGGCGGCTTGCGCCGCCGCACTCCATAGACTTACTGCGCCGGCACGTAGGTCGGGTCGTTGGTGAGCATGTCGATGACGCTCGCGTACGCGGTCACGCGGCCTTCGCCTTCGATCGCGCGCACGCTCACTCGCGCGTTGAACGTGTCGGCGAGGCCGACAGTCCTCAGCAGCGAATTGATCTGGCGGAACTCGTTCGCCTGCAACTCGACCTCGGTCACGGCGATGAACTTCCCGTCCGGCGGAATGATCGACAGCTCGAGCGTCACCGGTTTGCCGGTGACTTCGGCGAGGCCGATGTTCGAGCGGAAGCGGTTCGACTCCTCGACCTGCAGGATCTGCAGCGGGCGCGAGTCGGTACCGGTCGCTTCGTTCGGCGTGATGCCGGAGATGAACTGGCCATACGTGCCGCCGCTGGTCTCGTTGTACGTGCGCGCCGTGGCGACGAGGCGGGTGGCGCTCGGCGTGGAGATGTGAATCGCGCCGCCATCGCCGGCCGAGCCGAAGACGCTGGCCAGCGCTTTGTCGAACTGCCGCACCTGGCCCGCGGGAATGGTCACAGACTGTGTCTTCGGCGTGCCGCCGCCCTGCGAGTGGAACGTGAGCAGCGCGTCGACGTCGGTCGAGCCGGCGTTGAAGAGGCGCATGTCGGTCTGCCAGTTCGCGAAGCCGTTGTTGAGATCGGCGACGCCGGGCACGACCCACTTGGTGTCGCCCGCATCGTTCAGCGCGACCGGCGTGACGAGCAGCGGATCGTTCGTGGCGTTGTCGAGCACCGACGCGTACGCCGTGACCTTGCCCGTGCCGCCGATCACGGAGATCTCGACGCGGCCGTCGCTCAACGTGCCGATGCCCTGCGTGGAGATGAAGCCGTTGAGCTGTGTGTGCTCACCGCCCGCGAGGTTGACCGGGAACTCCTTGAGGAACTGGCCGTCGCTGCCGAATACTTTGACGAGCAGCTCGGCCGGACTGCCGGAGGCTTCGACGATGCCGAGGTTGGTGCGGTAGCGATCGGATTGTGCGATCTGCTGGAGCGACAGCACCGTCGGACTCATGCCGACGAAATTCGCGTACGGCACGGCCGGGATGTATTGGCCGAACGTGCCGTTCGAGGTGACGTTGAACGTGCGCGACGACGCGAAGGTGACGAGATCCGCGAGCGCTCCGCCGAAGAGCGAAGAATCCGACGTCGTCGTCGAGTCGTTTTCGGTCATGGGCCGCACTTCGAGCGTGCCGGTGACGCTGTCGCCGCCGGTGCCGAACATCGTGCGCAGGATGTCGTCGAGCGCGATGGTGCGGCCGGGATCGATCGAGAACGTCGTCTGCCGCGCGGAGGCGAGGCCGTCGGTGCCGGTCGGCGTGAACGTGAGTTGATACTGCAGCAGCTCCGCGGAGCTGTTCGTCACGCGCACGTCGGACTGGAACTGCGAGTTGATGCCGCTCGCGTGCGCGACCGCGGGGATGATCAGCGCGTCGGGCGGCGGCGTCGACTTCGGCGACGGCGTGACCGGCGTGACTTTGCTGATCGAGATCGTCGGCACTTTGAGCGTGGTGGCGTTCGTGCGAATGCTGCCCGCGCTTTCGAACGTCAGGAAGACGGCGCCGAGGTGCGTGCCGACGCCGAGGACGCTGGTGTTCGCCTGGGCGGTGAGCGTGGTGCCGCCGGCGGGGACGATGCCGGACGACGGCGTGACGGTGAGCCACGTTTCTTTGACCGTCGCGGTGAACGACTGGCCGGCGAACTCGGCGCCGATCGGCACGGTGAAGGTCGCCACGTCATTGTTCGTCAGCGGCACGGATGCTTCGGCCGATGCCGGCAGGATGTGCAGGACGGACGTTGGCCCGAACGGCGAGACCGATGGCGTCGGCTTGCAACGCGCGTCGATGGCGCGCACGCGCGCGAAGATCGAGAGTGGCGTCGTGCCGTCGTTCACGCGCAGCAGCGAGTGCTGCGTTGCGTTCGTGACGATCACTTCAGCGTCCAGGAAATCGCTCGTCGACGCGAACTGCACCTGATACGCAGTCGCACCGGGCGACGGCGACCATTGCACGCGCAGTTCGACGCCGCTGGAGATCTGTCCGGGCGCGGAGATCGCGGGCGCGCGCAATGGCGCACACGCTTGCGGCGGCTGCACGACGTTGATCGGCTGCGCGGCGGAATCGAGCGGTGCGCAGTTCGCAAAGTGCGCGCGCACGAACCAGCGGTGCGGTCCGGTGAGCAGCGTCCGCGTCGCTTGCGTAGTGCTGGTGTTCGTGACGGCGGCGCCGTCGATGAAGAGCTCGTAATGCGTCGCGTTCGGGACGGCGCCCCATGAGAACGCCACTGCCGGCGTATGCGTCGCGCCGGGCAGCGGCTCGATTGCTGTCGGACGCTGATTCGCGGTGCAGGCGGGCGGCGGGGTGAACGTGAACGTGCGCGTCTGTGAATCGCGCGACGGGCAGCGATTCATGATCGCGCGCACGAACCAGTCGTACGTGCCGGGCGCCACGATGTGTGTGTGCTCGGTCGCGCTGGTCGTGGTGACGAGTGCGGGAGCGGCGTCCGCGAAGCCGAGCCACAGCTCGTACGCGATCGCGTTCGGGACGTTTGTCCAGCGGAAGTCGATCTCACCATCCTGCGTGGTCGAGTCGTTGACCGGCTGCGCGAGATTCGGCAGCGGGCTCGTGCCGCATTGCTGTGCCGGTGGGATGGTGAAGTGGAAGCGTTGCGATTCCGTGGACGGGCAACCTTCGTACAGCGACTCGACGAACCAGAGCACGTCGCCGTCCTCGATGAACGCCTGCAGCGAAGTGCCTTCGGTCGTGCCGATGACAACCGGCGCGGCGCCGTCGATCGCGGCCCATACGCGATAGCCAGCGCTGCCGGCGGCCGCATGCCACTGGAACGTGACGAGCGACGAGCTGAGGATCGCGTTGTTCGGCGAGATCGGTGTGGCAGTCGCGCGCGCGGCGCACGGATCGGGTGCTGGCACGTTGAACGGGATCGCATCGGAGCGCGTCGGACCGCAGCCGCTGAACAGCGCGTCGACATACGCGATCGCGGAGCCCGGCTCGATGTTGCCGGTCAGCGTGGTGCCGGTAGTGGTGCCGACGTCCTGCGCGGCGGTACCGTTCGATTCGATCCAGAGGCGATAGCCGATCGCGTTCGCGACGGAGGTCCACTGGAACGAGACCGGCGACGTCTGCGTCGAGCCCGCGGTCGGCGCGAGGAGTTGCGGGCGGCCGTTGTCGCATGTGCTCGAGGTGGCGACGAACAGCGTGCGCTCCGCGGAAACGAGCGGCGTGCAGCTCTCCGCGAGTCGCGCTACGACGTGCCACGTGGCGGCACCGCTCGGCAGCGGAAGTGTGAGCGACGTCGCGTTGGTGGTGCCCGCCAGCGACGACTCGATCCAGAGCTCGTATTCGGTCGCGCCGCTGACCGGGTTCCAGGTGAACGTCACCGGCGACGGGACGGTGGCGTTGTTCGCCGGTGCGATGAGCGACGGAGGCACGGTCGAGCAGCTTGGCGGCGCAGCGACGATGTTCGTCGATGCGGACGACGTGTTGTTCGCGTCGTTCTCATCGCCGGGACCGCCGGCGATGGTGGCGGTGTTCGTGATCGTGCCGGTGGTCGGCGGCGCGAGCACGTTGAAGGTGATCATGCGTGACGAGCCGGCGGCGAGCCCGCCGGTGCAGTGGATCGGCAGGCCGCTGGGGATGCACGTGAAGACGCTGTCGTTCATGGAGGAAAGCGTGACGCCGGCGGGCAGGACGTCTTCGATCGTGACGTCGCCGGCCGTGTCGGGGCCGTTGTTGGTCACCACCAGCGTGTACGCGAACGGCGCGCCGGCCTGCACCGATGACGGCGCGGTCTTCGAGATGGACAGATCGGCGGAGCCCGGACCGGCTTCCGTGATTGCGACAGCAACGTTGTCGCTCGACGAGCAACCGTTGCCCACGATCACGACTCCGAGCGTCGTCGTGCCGCTGCTGCCGGTCTGGAACGTGATCACGGTCGTGCCCTGGCCGCCGGTGATCGTGCCGTTCGCGATCGACCACGCGTACGTGGCCGCACCCGCGAACAGCGGCACGCTTGCGATGTGGCCGGCGCTATCGGCGGGCGCCGAAGCTGGCGCGCTGATCGTCGCGAGCGGCGCGGTGAGCGGTGCCACGGTGTGCGACGCCGACGCGGTGCAGCCGGTTGCGTCGGTCACGGTGACGCTGTACGTGCCGGGTGCGGCGGCGGTCATCGACGGCGTGGTTGCGCCGTTCGACCAGAGATAGCTCGCGAATGCCGCGGGCACGCTGAGCGTGAACGGGTCGCCGGGGCAGCTATCGGCGGGGCCGGTGATGTTGACGGTGAGCGCGCCGATCGGGATGACGGACGAGCCGGTGCTGACGCACGATCCGTTCGTGACGGTGACGTCGAGGGTGACGGAGCCGCTGGCGCCGGCGGTGAAGGTGATCGACGGCGTGTTGTTCGCGGAGGTGATGGTGCCGTTCGCGATCGTCCACGCGTACGTCGCGCCCGTTTGCGGTGCGACCGAGGCGGTGGCATTCGTGGCGAGACTGCAGACGGTTGCGGGCGCGTTGATGGTGGCGGCCGGATTCGCGGTGACGTTCACGGTGTGCGTGTCGCTTGCGCTGCAGCCGCTGGCGTTGGTGACGTTGACGGTGTAGGTCGTAAGCGTCGACGGCGTGACGGTGATGGTCTGCGTCGTCGCGCCGGTGCTCCAGAGATACGACGCGAAGTTCGCGCCCGCATCGAGCGTGACCGCGGCGCCCGCGCACGTCGCCGCGGGACCGGTGATGTCGACGGTTGCTCCAGGCGAAACGGTGACGACGGTCGGAGCCGACGTCGCGCTGCACGCGCCGTTCGACGTGGTGACGGTGAACGTTTCGGATGCGGTGACGACGATCGACTGCGTCGTGGCGCCGTTCGACCACAAGTACGACGCGGCCGGACTGGAGGTGAGCGTGACGCTGCCGCCCGCGCAGAACGTGGTCGGTCCGCTCGGCGTGATCGTCGCGGCCGGCGTCGCATCGATGGTGATGGTGTGCGTGTCGGTGCCGGTGCAGCCGTTCGCGTCGGTCACGGTGACGGTGTAGACGCCGCTGGTGGTGACGTTGATCGACTGCGAGATTGCGCCGGTGTTCCAGAGGTACGAGACGAAGCCGGCGCCGGCGTCGAGGTTCGCGCTGTCGCACGCACTGAGCGGGCCGGCGATGTTGACGCCGGGCGCGGAGTTGATGGTGACGCTCTTCGGCGACGAGGTCGCGGAGCAGCCGTTGGCGTCGGTGACAGTGACGAAGTAGCCGCCGGTGGTCGTGACCGTGGTCGTCTGCGTGGTCGCGCCGTTGGACCAGTTGTACGTCGCGAATCCGGGACCGGCGTCGAGCACGGCGCTGCCGCACGCAGTCGAGGGGCCGCTGACCGTCACGGTCGGATTCGGATTCATCGTGACGACAGTCGGCGCCGAGGTGGCGCTGCAGGTGTTGGCGTCGGTGACGGTGACGGTGAACGTGCCGGACGCGGCGACGTTGATCGACTGCGACGTGGCGCCGTTCGACCAGAGATACGACGTGAAGCCGGCGCCGGCGTCGAGCGTGACGCTGCCACCGCTGCAGAAGGTGGTGGGGCCGCTCGGCGTGATGGTGGCCACCAGCGGCGCGAGCTCGGTGACGCTCACGGGCGCGGACGTGGCGCTGCAGCCGCTGGGGTTGGTGATCGTGACGGTGAACGTGCCGCTGTCGGTGACGTTGATCGACTGCGACGTGGCGCCGTTCGACCAGGAATAGTTGGTCATGCCCGCGGGCGCGCTCAGCGTGACGCTGCCGCCATCGCAGAAGGTGGTTGGACCGCTCGGCGTGATCGTGGCCGTCGGCGGCGGCAGCACGCTCACGTTCGTCGCTGCGGACGTCGTGGTGCAGCCGTCTGCATTTGTCACCGCGACCGTGTAGCTGCCGGCGGTATTGACGTTGATCGACTGCGTGGTCGCGCCAGTGGACCAGAGGTAGGAAGAACCGGCGTTGGCCGTGAGCATCACGCCGCCGCCGCTGCAGAATGTAGTGGGGCCGCTCGGCGTGATCGTGGCGGTGGGCACGGAGATGTTCACGAACGCGGTGTTCAACGCCGACGGGCAGGAGCTCACGAACACAGCGACGTCGAGCTGCACCTGTCCGCTCGAGTTTGCGTCGAACGTGATGATGTTGCTGGTGGTCGACGAGGTGATCGTGCCGTTCGTGATCGACCACGCGTACGTGCCGCCGGGAACGAGCGGCGTCGACGCGGTGTGATTGGTGGAGTTGGCGCACACGGTGGCGGGTGCGGTGACGACCGGTGTGGTCGGGCAGCCGACGATGCCGACTGCGACGCTGCCGGAGTTGTTGCCGGTGCTCGTCTCGGGCGTGGTCGTGCTGACGTTGGCGATGTTGTTGACGGTCGTGCCGGTCGCAGGCGCGGTCACGTTCAACGTGATCGACGGCGCCGCGCCCGGTGCGAGCGCGCCCATCGTGCACGTTACCGTGGTCGTGCCGCTGCAGGTCCAGCCGGTGCCGGCGGCGGTCGTGAGCGTGACGCCCAGCGGGAGCGTGTCGGTGACCGTCACGTCATTCGCGCTGCCGGCGCCGCCGTTGTTGACCGCGAGCGTGTAGTTGTACGGCGAGCTGACGGGCACCGTCGCGGCGGACGCGGTCTTGCTGATGGTGAGATCGGGAGCGGGCGTGACCGTGAAGTTGGCCGCGCTCAGCGTCGAGCCGATCGTGTTCAGCACGGTGATCTTGCCGGTCGCCGCGCCGACGGGGACGGTGGTGGTGATCGTGGTGTCGTTCACAACGGTGAACGTCGCACCGGCGCCGGTGAATGAGACCGACGAAGTCGAGAAGAAGCTCGAGCCGCTGATCGTGACGACGGTGCCGACCGGTCCGCTGATCGGCGTGAAGCCGGTGATCGTCGGCGCCGTGGCCGGATAGATGTTCGTGGTCTCGGTCTCGGTGTTGTTCGCGGGCGCGGGGTCGCCTTGATCGGCATTGACGGTGCCGGTGGCGCTGATCTGTCCGACTACGGTCGGCGTGACGATGACGGTCGCGGTGCGACCGGTCGACGCGTTGAAGTCGCCCGTCCAGTTGCAGGTGACGGTGCCGGCCGAATGTCCGCACGTTCCGCCGCTGCTCGCGGTCCCGGAGACGAACGTGGTCGACGGCGCCATGGTGAACGTCAACACGGGATTGGTAACTTTCGATGAGCCGGCGTTGAGGAGGTTGAATGTGTAGGTGACGTTCCCGGCGCCGACGATGCGCGGATCGGGGCTGTCGCTGATCGAGAGCTGCAGGTCGAGCGTGGCGTTGACGGTGGTGCTCTGCGACGCGGTGTTGTCGGAGGTGTTCGGATCGGGCTGATCGCCGCCCGCGGTGGTGGTCAACGTCATCGTGCCGCCGCCGGTCGGAGTAACGGTGACGGTAGCCGTGCGGGTGTTCGACGCGGCGAGATCGCCGGCCCAGGTGCACGTCATCACGCCGCCGCTCGGCGCCGTGCAGGTGCCGCCGACATTCGCGGTCGAGCTGACGAACGTCGACGAAGCGGGGAGCGTGAAGGTGACGAATGCGTTGGTCGCTTTCGACGAGCTGGCGTTGAAGACCTGCGCGGTGTAGGTGACGTTGCCGGTGCCGAGGGTGATGGGGTCGATGCTGTCGAAGAGACTGCTGATGCGCAGGTCGATCTGCGCGTTCACGGTCGTGTTGTGCGAGGCCGTGTTGTCGGCGGTGTTGGGATCGGGCTGATCGCCGCCGGCGACCGCGGTGAGGGTCATGGTGCCGCCAACGGTGGGAGTGACGGAGATCGTGGCCGTGCGGGTATTGGACGCAGCGAGATCGCCGGCCCAGGTGCACGTGAGCACGCCGCCGCTCGGCGCGGTGCAGGTGCCGCCGACGTTCGCGGTCGAGCTCACGAACGTCGACGAAGCGGGGAGGGTGAAGGTGACGAACGCATTGGTCGCCTTCGACGTACTGGCGTTGAAGATCTGCGCGGTGTAAGTGACGTTGCCGGTGCCGAGCGTGACCGGGTCGATGCTGTCGAAGAGACTGCTGACGCGCAGATCGATCTGATCGTTGACGGCGGTGTTGTGCGAAACCGTATTGTCTGCGGTGTTGGGATCGGGCTGATCGCCGCCGGCGACCGCGGTCAACGTCATCGTGCCGCCAGCGGTGGGCGTGATGGTAATGGAGGCGGTGCGCGTGTTGGACGCGGCGAGATCGCCGGCCCAGTTGCAGGTGAGCACACCACCGCTCGGCGCGGTGCACGTGCCGCTGACGTTCGCACTCGCAGAGACGAACGTCGATGACGGGGGCAGCGTGATGGTCACGAACGCGTTCGTGGCCTTCGACGAACTGGCGTTGAAGATCTGCGCGGTGTAGGTGACGTTGCCGGTGCCGAGCGTGATCGGGTCGATGCTGTCGAAGAGGCTGCTCACGCGCAGATCGATCTGATCGTTGACGGTGGTGTTGTGCGAGACGGTGTTGTCGGCGTTGTTCGGATCGGGTTGATCGCCGCCCGCGACCGCGGTGAGCGTGATCGTGCCGCCGGCCGTGGGGGTGACGGTGATGGTGGCGGTGCGCGTGTTGGACGCGGCGAGATCGCCGGCCCAATTGCACGTCAGCACGCCACCGCTCGGCGCGGTGCACGTGCCGCTGACGTTTGCGCTCGCCGACACGAACGTCGACGACGCGGGGAGCGTGATGGTGACGAACGTGTTGGTCGCCTTCGAGGTCCCGGCGTTGAAAATCTGCGCGGTGTAGGTGACGTTGCCGGTGCCGAGCGTGATCGGGTCGATGCTGTCGAACAGGCTGCTGACGCGCAGATCGATCTGCGCGTTGACGGTGGTGTTGTGGCTCGCGGTGTTGTCCCCTGGGTCGGGATCGGACTGATCGGCGCCGGCCGTTGCCGTCAGCGTCATCGTGCCGCCCGCTGTGGGTGTGACGGTGACGGTGGCGGTGCGCGTGTTGCTCGCGGGCAGGTCGCCGGTCCAGTTGCACGTGAGGACCCCGCCGCTGGGCGCACCGCAGGTGCCGCTGAGGTTCGCGGATGCGGAGACAAAGGTCGATGACGCGGGGAGCGTGAAGGTCACGAACGGATTCGTGGCCTTGGAACTGCTCTCGTTGAAGACCGTGGCGGTGTAGGTGACGTCGCCGGTGCCGAGGGTGACGGGATCGATGCTGTCGAAGAGACTGCTCACCTTCAGATCGATCTGCGCGTTGACGGTGGTGTTATGGCTCGCGGTGTTGTCCGCTGGATCGGGATCGGATTGATCGGCGCCGGCAGTGACCGACAACGTCATCGTGCCGCCCGCGGTCGGACTGACGGTGATGTTGGCGGTGCGGGTGTTGCTCGCGGGGAAGTCGCCGGTCCAGTTGCACGTGAGGACGCCGCCGCTCGGCGCGCCGCACGTACCGCTGAGATTTGCGCTTGCGGAGACGAAGGTCGATGACGCCGGGAGCGTGACGGTCACGAACGGATTCGTGGCCTTCGAGCTGCTCTCGTTGAAGATCTGCGCGGTGTAGGTAACGTCGCCGGTGCCCAGCGTGACCGGGTCGATGCTGTCGAACAGGCTGCTGACTTTGAGGTCGATCTGCGCGTTGACGGCCGTGTTGTGCGACGCCGTGTTGTCCGCCGGATCGGGATCGGATTGATCGGCGCCGGCGGTTGCCGTCAGCGTCATCGTGCCGCCCGCGGTGGGAGTGACGGTGACCGTGGCAGTGCGGGTGTTGCTCGCGGGAAAGTCGCCGGTCCAGTTGCACGTGAGCACGCCGCCGCTCGGCGCGGTGCAGGTGCCGCTCAGGTTCGCGGTCGCGGAAACGAACGTGGATGATGCCGGGAGCGTGATGGTCACGAAGGGATTCGTGGCCTTCGAGGTGCTCTCGTTGAACATCTGCGCGGTGTAGGTGACGTTGCCGGTGCCGAGCGTGATGGGATCGATGCTGTCGAAGAGGCTGCTGATCTTGAGATCGATCTGCGCGTTGACCGTGGTCGATTCAGTGAGCGAGTTGTTGGACGGCGTCGGGTCGGGTTGATCCCCGGTGACGCTCGCGGTAACGCTCATGCTGCCGCCGGCAGTCGGGGTGACGGTGATGGTTGCCGTGCGCGTGTTGCTGGCGGCGAAACTGCCGGCCCAGGTGCAGGTGAGCGTGCCGCCGCTCGGCGCGTTGCAGGTGCCGCTCAGGTTCGCGCTCGCGGAGACGAACGTCGAGGCCGCGGGGAGCGTGAACGTGACGACTGGATTCGTGCCCGCGGTAGCGCTGCCGTTGAAGATCGTGGCCGAGTAGGCCACGTCGCCGGTGCCGAGGGTGATCGGATCGATGCTGTCGAAGAGGTTGGTGACGCGAAGATCGACGCTCTGCCCGGAGGCGGCACCAGCCAGGAACATCACTGCACATAACAAGAACCGCCGACAGCCAGCAACACCGGACATCGCAGAGCTCTCCCGTTGGACGTTCACATACACACGCGCGCGTACGGTGGAAGCGGCCACCGGCGCAAACGATCAGCAGTCAGTTAGTGATCGAACGATGATAAACGTTTCAATCCGACTGTGAGCAGGAACCCGCGAAGAATGTAGGGCTTCGCGAGCTCAACCGCCGTGAGAGAGATCACGTGAGGCCATCTGGAGAGGCGGGCTCGCAGCCCGCCTGCTTTTCGACGGGCTGAGAGCCCGTCGCTCCAGATTACTGCGCGGGCACATACGTCGGATCCTGCGTCAGCTCATCGATCACCGAACCGTAAGCCGTGACGCGACCCGTCCCTTCGATCACGCGCACCGTGACGCGCGCGTTGTAGACGCTGCCGAGGCCGAGGTCGCGGAGGCCGAACTGGCGGAACTCGTTTGCGGCCAGCGGGACCTCCACCGTCGGCGTCACCTTCGAGTCCGGCAGCCACACCTGCACTTCCACCGTCACCGGCTGCCCTGTCACTTCCGCGAGGCCGAGGTTGGTGCGATAGCGCACGGAGTCCTCGACCTGCAGGATGTGCAGCGTGCGCCCGCCGATTCCCGTTGCTTCGGCGCTCGTGACGGCCGGGATGAACTGGCCGTAAGTGCCGGCTGCGGTCTCGTTGTACGTGCGGCCGGTGACGATGAGGTTCGCATTCGTCGCGGTGTCGAGGTGCACGACGCCGCCCGCGTTGTCGCGTCCGAACGTCGACTTCACGATGTTGTCGAGCGTCAGCACTTCGCCCGGCTCGAGCAACACTTCCGTGCTGGCCTGCGCACCGCCGGCGGCGGGGAAGAACGTGAGCGTCGCAGGCTGCGGCGCGGCGCCGTAGTTGAAGACGCGCATGTCGGTGCGCCAATGCGCGATGGCCGTGTCGAGGCTCGCCGCGCCGGGCAGCACCCAGCGCGTCGTGCCGTCCTGCGCGAGCAGCGTGCCGCTGACCAGGAGTGGATCGTTGGTGAGGTTGTCGACCACCGACGCGTAAGCAGTCACCTTGCCGGTGCCGCCGAGGACTTCCACTTCGACGCGGCCGTCGGCGACGGAGAAACCGTGCTGCGCCAGGATCGCGTTCATCTGCCGCTGTTCGCCGCCCGCCAGTTCCAGCGGCAGCTCGAGCAGCTTCGCGCCGCCGCCGTCGAAGAAGCGCATCAGCACCGACGCGGCTTCACCCGAGCCTTCGGCGATGCCGACGTTCGTCCGATACGCGCCGGTCTCGGCGATCTGCTGCAGGCTGAGGATCTGCGGCAGCGCGTTCTCGAGAGCCTTGCCGATGAAGCCGCCGTAGCGGATCGCGGGGATGAACTGCCCGAGCGTGCCGTTCGCGGTGACGTTGTACGTGCGGCTCGACGCGACGGTGCTGGCGGCGGCGACCGCGGCGTCATCGAGCGGCAGGATCTCGAGCATGCCGCTGGCGTTCTCGCCGAGCGCGCCGATGCCGAACCAACTGCTGATGATGTCATCGAGCGCGGTGGTCGCGCCGGCGTCGACGGTGATGATGGTCTGCTGCACGCCGTGCGCGGTGCCGGCGGCGGGCGTGAACGTGAGGCGATAGCGCGCGGGGAGGAAGCCGGCGTTCGTGACGCGCACGTCGGACTGCCATTGCGAGTTGATGCCGCCGAGGTGACCGACGGTAGGGATGATCATCGCGAACTGCGACGTGGCGCCTTTATCGGGGACGGGCGAAACCGGTGTGACGAGGTTGATGGCCATCGGGAACGTCTTCTTCGTGCTCGCGTTCGTGCGAATGCCAGAGCCCTCGTCGAACGTGACGATGACGCTTGCGGTGAACGTACCGTTCGGCAGGTTGCGCGGATCGGCGGTGACTTCGAGCGTGACGCCGTTGGGCGTGAGCACGCCGCTGGCGGGCCGCACGGTGAGCCACGGACGATCGGCGGTGGCGTTGAAGAACAACGTCTGGTCCGGCTCGCCGGGGACGAAGAGGCTTTGCACGATGAGCTCTGTGGAGCCGGCGGGCACGTTGACGTCCTGCGGGTCGTCGCCGCTGGGCAGCGGCACGATCACCGCGCGGATGGCGAGCGAATACGGTCCTGCTTCCACACCGCAATCGTTGAACGCGCGCACGCGGTAGTAGAACGCCGTCGGTTCGGTGACGTCGTGCTTGAAGGACTTCGAGAGTCCGGTGACCTGGAACGTCTGCGCATTCGTGAATGCGGCGTTGGTCGCTTCGTCGAGTTCGTAGCGCGTTGCGCCCGGCACGAGGTCCCACTCGACCGCGTAAGTCTTGTCGGTGGTGGTCTGTGCGACGACGCGTGCGAGTGGAGCCTGCGGCGCGATGCACTGCTGCGCGGTCGTGAACGTGATGCAGCTCGAGGTCTGCACCGCGCAGTTGCCGAGGTGGCTGCGAACCCGCCATTCGTACGTGGTGCCTGGCGTGAGGGAGTACGTGACCGAGGTGGAAGTGGTGGTTGCGAACTGAGTGGTGCAGCCGCTGCCGGCGGGGCCGAGGAAGACGGTGTACGAACTGCCCGTGCCGTTCCAGGAGAGCGTGCCATCGGCAGCAACCGTGGCGCCGTTCGCAGGCTGGAGATTCGTTGGCGTCGTGTTCGTGCAATCAACGGTGGTCGTCGCGGTGGCGGTGTTGTTGCCGGGGGCGGTGTCGGCAGTCGTCGTGGAGACGGTGGCGACGTTCGTGATGGCCGTGCCCTGCGTGTCGGGTTCCACGTTCCATTGCGACGTGATGACCTTGGTCTGGCCCGCGGTCAAGGTGCCGAGCGAACAGGGGAACGTCGTGAAACACGCGCCGCTGTTGCCGGTGAATGAGAGGCCGGCGGGAGTGGGATCGTCGACGACCACATTCGCGGCGTCGGACGGACCGGTGTTCTTCACGGTGATCGTGTAGACGATGCCGCTGCCGGCGGTGGCGTTGGTGAGACCGCTCTTCGTGATGGTGAGGTCGACGAACGAATTGATGGTCGTGGTCTCGCTGGCGGTGTTGTTCGTCGTCGGCACATCGGTCGTGCTCGATGACGCGGTGGCGCTGAGCGTCATCGTCCCTTGTGCGGGAGCCTGGGCGGCCACGGTGATGACATAGCTGCCCGGTGCGAGCGAGGCGGACGTACACGTTGCGCTGGCCCCGGTGCCGCTGCACGTGAACGGCGCGCCGGACGCGCTGGTGATGGAGCCATTGGTGATCGACACCGCGATGGATGCCGATGCGGCGCTGTCGGGACCGTTGTTCACGACGTTGACGCTGTAGAGCACGTTCTGCAGCGGATTGGCCGGATCGATTGCGTCGGTGATCGTGACGCCGAGGTCTGCTTTCGGCGAGACGATGATACTGGCGGTCGGCGCGTTGTTGTTGCTGTTGTCCGGATCGAATGTCGATGAGCTCACGCTCGCGTTGTTGGTGATCGTGCCGACCGAGTTCGCGGTGGCCGTGATCGTGATGACTGCACTCTGCGTCGGCGCGAGGCCGCCGATGTTGCAGTTGATCGGTCCTGTGCCGCTGCACGTGCCGACCGTCGACGTCGCGGAGATGAATGTGGCATTCGACAGCGTATCGACGAGCGTGACGCCGGCCGCGGTGGAAGGACCGTTGTTGGTGACGGTGACGGTGAAGGTCACGGTGTCGTTGTGCAGCGCGGGACCGGAATCAGTCTGCGAGACCGCGAGATCGGTCTGCGTTACGACTGCCGCGAGCTGCAGCTTCGTCGGGAAGTAATTCGCTTCGATGGAGCCGCCGGCCGGGAACACCGGCAGCGTCTTCACCGCAAAGTCGCCGCTGCGCGACGCGAAGTTCAGGACGTCGTACGTCTCACCGCCGGTCGGGATGTAGCCGCCGAAGAATGCGACGTTGAGTGTGCCGTTGAGCGTGGCGGTGCCGGTGACGTTGAGCTGGTCGTACTGTGTCGCGGGTGTCGTGCCGCCGAGATCGATGGCGAGCGTGCCTGCATTCGTCTGCGTGTAGTTGCCGCTGATCGTGATCGCGCCCGGACTCGTGCCCGGCGACAACGTCGCGCCGTTGGTGACGTCGGCGGTGATGGTGCCGTTGCCGGAGAGCGTGCCGCCGTTGAGCGCGACGGACGAACCGCCCATGTTGCCGCCGTTGAGCTTCGTCAGGCCGGCGCTCTGCGTGAAGCCGCCGCCGAAGTCGACGATGCCGCTGGTGAGGTCGACGAGGTTCGTGTTCGTGAAGGCGGGTGCGATGCTGGTGGTACCGGTGGCGGTGGTCTTCGTGAACGTGCCGTTGTTCGTGATCGAGCCGCCGCCGGCGCCGATGGCGATCGCGGTGTCGGTCTGCACGTCGAGCGTGAGCGCGTTCACGATCGAGGCGCCGCCGCCGAGCGTGAGCGGATTGACCGACGCCGTGTAGTTGATGGTGCCGTTGTTGGTGATGGTGCGGCCGCTCACGAGGATTACGGCCGACGATGTGTTGAGGTCGACGACGGCGCCCGATGCGATGGTGAGCGCGCCGCTGCCCTGGATCGTGCCGCCCTGCCAACTGCTCACCGGGCCGCCGCCGGCGATGACGACATTCGCCGTGCCGCCGAGTGTGCCGGAGCGAAGCTCGAGCGCGGGCGTGCTCACGTTGCTGTTGAACGTGACGTTGCCCTGCACGATCGTCTTCGCATTCGCGCCGGTCAGCGTGTACGTACCGGCGAAGACGCTGTTCGTGCCGGCGAACCCGACTGCGCCTGCGCCGCCGATCGATGACGCGGATGAGAATGTGTCGCCCGGTCCGCTGAACTGCAGGAACGTCACGGCGTCCACACCGAACGAGCCGGTATGCGTGCCGCCGTTCATCAGGTTCAGGATGCCGGTCTCGACGTCGACGTCGCCGTCGTTGTCGAACACGGTGAGGAAGTTGCTCGTGCCCGCGGCGTTGAACTGGCGCAGCGTGCCCGTGGCCGTGTTGTGAAAGCGCGACGTGGACGGCGTGCAGGTGCAGAAGAAGTTGGTGTTCATCTGCAGCTCGGTGAGCGAGTTGTTGGTCAGCGTCGCGCCGTTCTCCATCGTCAACGCGGCCGGGAGGTTCTGGAACAGCAGCGTGCCGTTGTTGATCAGCGACCGGCGCAGTTTCTTGGTCGTGCCGGTGGCGATCTCGAAGGTCTTGCCGGCATTGACGCTCGTGGTGCCGCCGCCGTCCATGTCGCCGCCGGTCCATTTGCCGCCGTTGATCGCCACGACGCCGCTGCCCGAAAGTGCGCCGCCATCGAGCAGGAGGTTTTCGATGGTCACGTTCGGCGTGATCGACACGATCCCCGATACGATCTGCACCGTGCCCGTGCCGATGAACGACGAGCCGGCGCCGATCAGATAGTCGCCGTCGAACTGGATCCTGCCGGTGCCGGTGTCGATCAGCGTGCCGGCGAGACTGCCGGTGCCGCCGCCTGTCTTGAGGTGGAGAAATCCGGCCGTGGTCACGCCAACCGCGCCGGCGCTGCTGTTGATGCGTACATCGATGCGCGACGTACCGGTGCCAACGGTCTTTTTCAGTGTGCCCTGATTGACGATCGTCGCCGTCGACGCACCCGCGAGGATGCCGTCGAGGCGCAGGCTCATCACGGCGGTTGGGCCGAGGCTGAGTTGCGCGGTGTCGTTGATGGTGAGGTGGTTGATGGCGTCGGCGTCGTAGTCGAGTGTGTTGTCGATCGTCAGCGCCGTTCCGCCGCTCAGCGTCGTCGGCGCCGCATTCGTCACGAGGCCGCTCACCGCGACGCGCACCTGGCCGCCGCCCTGGATCAAGCCGCCGCTCCAGAAAAAGTCATCAATGGCGAAGACTTTGAGCGGTGCGACGTCGAGCACGCCGCCGTTCGAGATGGAGAACGCCGCCGCGCACACGACGCTGTCCGTGATGCTCAACTGGCCGTTGTTGAGCACCGTCACCACGCCGGGTGAGCCGGTGATCACGCCGCCGCTGATCGCGAACGTGCCGTTGAAGAAGTGGATGTTCGCGCTGTTGCTGACCACGAGCGAGCCCGCGGTCATCGAGCCGCCGTTGTTGACGATGATCGTGCCGTTCGGCGAGTTCGAGGAAATCGTGCCGGCGTTGGTGAGGATGACGTCGAAGCGCGTGCCGCTGGCGCCGCCGTTCTTCGCGACCGTAGCGCCCGAGAGGTTGTTGAACGCGTTGACGCCGGACGGACTCTCGATCGCGCCGTCGCCGGTGATGGTGAAGCTCGCGCCATTCCGGTTGTTCCAGATCGCGCCGTTGGACATGCGCAGCCCGAACAAGCCGGCGTTGTACGTGACCGCACCATCGTTCTCGATGGTGCGCTGGTCGAGCAGTGCGAATCCGGTGAGGTTCGCGAGGTCGACGGAAGCGGTGCTGGCGATCTGCGTGGTACCGGGTCCGAGGATCGTGCCGCCGTTCCACTTCAGGCCGTTGTTGATGATCAACGTCGATCCGCGGAGTGTGCCGGAACGGAGATGGACGAACTTCAGCGTGAGCGGCGCGCTGAGCGACAACGTCCCGCCGTCGACGCGGAACCAGCCCAGGTCGGTGATGTTGAACAACGATCCCGCTGCGAGCGTGTAAGTGTTGCTCTCGAACACGAGCTGGTTCGTGGCCGCGGGGATGTTGATCGTGCCGCTGCTCGTCCCGCCGCCGTTGAGCGCGAGCTCGCCGCTGGCAACACTGATGGTGCCGGTGCCGTTGTTGTCGACCTTCGTGGCGATGCGCGCGATCCCCGCGCCGGCCGTTTTCTCCAGCAGCGCGTTGTTGACGATGAACGGGGAGAACACGCCGTCGGACGTAACGGTCACGTCGCCGGTCAGCCGCAGCGTGCCGTTGTTCGTGATCGAGCTGCCTGTGTTGATCGCGAGACTCACACCGGGATTGATCTTCACGAGCGCGCCGGCATCGGCGACGACGGTGGCATCGTCGAGAACCACACTGGCCACGCCGGTGACATCGAGCGTCGATGCGGTGAGCATGTTCACAGTCAGATTGCGCCGCCATGCGCCGCCGTCGAACGTGACCACGCTGCTGACATTGGCCACGCCGGTGCCGGCGGCGGGACCCTGCAGCCAGCCGCCGAGCATCGACAGCGCGCCGTTGACGTTGAGCGTCGCGCCGTTCTCGATGACGGGCGTGCCGACGATCTTGGTCGTGCCCGCGCCCTGGATCGTGCACGTGCCATTGAACGTGCCGGCGATCTCGAGGCCGTGCGTCGAGGCGACGTCGAACGTGCCGTTGGTATGCGAGCCATCGCTCAGCACCAGCGTGCCGAACCACGCCTTCACGATGCCGTTGTTGTTCAGCGGAACGGAGATGTTCGTGCCGCCCGCGCCGCCGGTTTTTTCGAACGTGCCGCCGTTCACGATCTTCGACGTGGCCGGGTTGTTCGTCGTGATCGGACCGAGCGTCTGGATGTCGAAGATGCCGTTCGTCGTGATGTCGACCTGGCCGCCGTTGTTGATGCCAAAGCTGCCGGTGTAGATCGCCTTGCCGTGCACGGTGAGCGAGTGGCCGTCGAGGATGCCGTTGACGAGAGTGAGAATCGCGGGGTCGACGCTGTCGTACGCGATGTCGGTCGCGCCGACGCCGGTGAGCGTCCCCGAGCTCCAGTCGAACTTCGAACCGACTCCGAGGGAGAGCGCGCCGCGAACCTCGATCGTGCCGCCGGTCAGCTTCAGGTGCGCGTCATCGGTGATCGTGGAGATTCCGCCGGACGTTCGCAGCAGGCCGGCGGCGCCGACGTCGACCACGCACGTGCTGGTGTTGCTCGGGCAGTTCGCGTGCAGCTCGACCCCTTCGCTCAACACGACATCCACCGCGACCGTGTAGAGCGGGACCGTCAGATTGACGATGTCGACCGTACCGGCGAGCGAGCCGGGATAGCGCACCGCGGGCAGTCCGTTCTGCAACCAGACCGTGTTGTTGCTCCAACTGCCGCCGCTGGCGACGAGCGTGAACGTATCGGCGGCAAGCGGCGTGGCAAAGAACAGGAGCAGAGCGAGGATTCTCAGTGAACGAGCGTGCATGGTGACGGACCTTTCGGGACGAATGGACCGCCGATTATCGCCTCGAAGGGCTAGCCTCTATGTGATTTTGCGCACCGACCTCCGTGCTCTCTGTGCTCTCTGTGGTGAAAAAAAACCACAGAGAGCACAAAGAGCACGGAGAAATGCTGGTTTCCTCCGCGCCCATGCCCTTGTCTAAGCGTGCATGCCGTCCTCTTACACTCGCTCGCTCTCGCTCACCGCCACCCTCCTCTTCGCCGTCATCGTCGGCCTCCTCCTCGGCGCCGCGCCGCAGCAGAAGCCGGACTCGGCAGCCATGACGCTCGTGCCCGCGCGGCGTATCGCGAAGCCGGACGCGCCGCCGCCGCCTCCGATCACATTCGCGGATCCCGACGGCCAGGAGCTGATCTTCGAGGAGCTCTCCGTGCGCACGGCCATCCACGGGATGCTGTCGCTGACCGAGCTCGAGCTGCGCTTCCGCAATCCGCAGGCGCGGCGCATCGAGGGCCGCTTCAGTTGCGTCCTTCCCGCGAACGCGGCCATCAGCCGCTTCGCGAAGGAAGTGAACGGGCAACTCATGGAAGGGGAGGTCGTCGAGCGGCTGCGCGCCAATCAGGTTTACGAGCAATTCCTGCATCAGATGCGCGACCCGGCGCTGCTCGAGCAGGACCAGGGCAACCGCTTCTCCGCGCGCGTCTTCCCGATCGAGGCGAACGCGCCGGTGCGCCTGGTCCTGTCGTACACGACGCTGCTGCCGCTGCGCGACGGCACGCGCACGTACACGCTGCCGCTGCGCGGGCTGGCGAAGGTCAACAAGTTGACGTTCCGCGCGTTCGTCACGCCGATCCCGAACGCCGCGACGCCGGGCCAGTTCACGACGAGCAGTGCCGAGGTGACGAGCTTCGATCAACAGAACTGGACGCCGGATCGCGACATCGTGCTCACGTCGCGCGGCGAAGGGAACGCGCCGATCCTGTTGCGCGCGGGTGATTTCTATCTCGCGGCGCTGCGTCCGAATGTTTCCGGCGCCGACCAGCAGGCGCCGCCGAGCAGTTGGCTGTTCTACGTCGACACGTCGGCATCATCGGCGGAAGGCGCGCCGCATCGGATTCGCGCGCTGGAGGAGTTGCTCGCATCGTTGCCGGCGAGCGACGACGTGCAACTCGTCGCGTTCGACAACGACGTGGTGCCGCTCGCGCGTGGCAGCGCCTCCTCGCTTTCGCGCCGCGTCGGGGAGTTGCTCCGCGACCGCCTCTTCATCGGCGGCACCGATCTGGCGGCGGTGATTGGTGATCTCTCCTCGCGCGCGCAGAAAGATCCGTCGCGCACCGCAGTCATCGCCAGCGACCTCGTGGCCACGCTCGGCACGACCGCCGCGCACGATCTGCAGAACGCGATCGCGAACATCCCCGCCAACACCCGCGTCCACGCCCTGATTCTTGGCAGCCGCGAAGACGCGCCGACGGCGAAGGCCATCACCGCGAAGCGCGGACGCATCGTGCGTGTGCCGTTCACGGATGCGCTGGCGTCGCGCGCGGCCGAGGCGGCGGAGGAACTGCGTCGGCCGCTCGGCGGGTCTGTACGTCTCGCGGATCCCGGTGCGGAATGGATCTATCCTGCGCAGTTCGACGACATCGCGCCCGGCGACGAAGTCCTCGTCATGGGCAAAGTAAAACCGGGAGACGAGCCGCGTCTCGTCGCTGGTACGACGCGCCGTCTCGATCAGTCGACGTTTGCTCCGCTGCTCGAGCGCGAGGCGTATCGCGCATACCTCGAACATCTCGCCGAGCGCGAAGCGGGCGAGAGCTCGGATGCGGTGCGGCGCGCGCTCGCGGCCGAGCAGGTGAGGGTGAGCATCGAGCAGCGCGTGGTCATTCCGCGCACCACGATGCTCGTGCTCGAAACGGAGTGGGACTATCAGCGGTTCGGCCTCAACCGGCGCGCGCTCGCGCAGATCCTGACGATCGATGCAGGTGGCATCGGACGGCTGGACAGGCCGAAGATGAAGGTGGTGACGGCGCCGGTCGTCGCGCAGAAGCGCAACGTGAACAGCGCGCCGCCGCCGCCCCTGGCCACTCCGTCTCCAGTGTCCGCGCCGCAGCAGGATTTCATTGCGAACGAAGAGGTCGCGGTTGTCGAAGGTGGAGTCGAAGGCGGAGTCGTCGGCGGAGTCGTCGGCGGAGTCGTCGGAGGCGTTGCCGGTGGCACGGTTGCCGCCTTTGACTCAGCCTCAGGCAGGCAGAGTCTGCGCGTCGAGAGTGCGGACCAGGAAGCGCCGCGCGCCGCGCCACCCGGCGCTGTGTCCGAGGCGATCACCGTGACGCCTGGGTCTCGCTTGCGTCGCGTCGCACCGGCGCCTGCACCTGCACCCGAGCCGAAGCGCGCCGACGTCATGTGGACGAAGATCCAGAAGCCATCCCGCGCGCGCATCGCGGAGCTCGAAGCGCATTTGCGCGACAACCCGCGCGACCGCGAGCTGTACAACCAGCTCAGCGAGACGCTGGCCGCGTTCGGCGAATGGTCGAACCTGCGCGCCATGGCGCTGCGCTGGCAGCCGTACGATCCCGAGAACCCGCAGGTCTACGAAATCCTCGGCCTCGCGGCCGATGAGCTCGGGCACGAATCGGAAGCGGCGCGCGCGTTCGCGTCGCTGATCGAAGTGGCGCCGGCGAAAACCGAATTACTTCAACGTGCGGGATTGCTCCTGTTGCGTACGCGCAGCGCGCGACTGGCGGAGACGCCGCTGCGCAAGGCTCTGGAAGTGCGTCCCGATCGCGCGAACGGCTATCGCCATCTCGCGCTCATGTTGTGGAGCCAGGGGCGCTACGAAGAAGCGGCGCGCGTGCTTGAGTCGGCGACGCGGCAAACGTTCCCCGGCTGGTACCGCGACGTGCAACGCGTGATCCGCGAGGAGCTCGGCTACGTGTATCGCGCGTGGATGAAAAACGACCCGTCGCGCAGCACCGACATCGCCGAGCGCGCGCGTGAATACGACGTCGACCTCAATCGCCGCGACGCACTACGCGTGACGCTGGCGTGGGAGACCGACGCAAACGACGTCGACCTGCACGTGGTCGATCCGAACGGCGAGGAATGCTTCTACTCCCACCGCTCCACCCGCTCCGGCCTCGGCTTATACGAAGACATTACGCAGGGCCTCGGCCCGGAAGTGGTGCGCACCAGCGAGCTCGATCGCGGCCTGTACCACATCGGCGTGCGCTACTTCGCAGCCGGCCCAATGGGCATCAGCCGCGGGGTGGTGGTGGTAGTGCGCGACGAAGATCAGGTCGAGATCCACCCGTTCCGCCTTGCTCAGGGCGGGGGCGATATCCGCTACGTGACGGCGGTGGCTGTCAAATGAACATCATTCCGAGCGTAGCGAGGGACCCGGGCGGGCGTCCCGCCCGCCCGAGTCCCGAAAACGCGGTGCATGCCTCATGCGCCGCCGTTGAATCGCGCAACGCCGAGCCCCATGTTTTGCTACACGACCCGACGAACAGAGGAAACATACCGTGCTACATGGCGCCGAGCGACCCCCGGCTTGAATATGCGGCGTGATTCGCCGCATAACGCGGAAGGTTCCTCCGCGTAAGCAGGGGACGAATAGTCAGCACCACGTAAAGATCGCGCTACGCGGACCAGCCGACGTAAGAGTTCGGCGGACCGACGGAACGCCCGTGAGATAATCCGTCCATGCCAGTCAATCCTGAGATCGGATTCACGTCCAGCGTCATTCGAGATCCGAGCCGTTTCGTTGGCCGCGCGCAGCTCGTTCAGGATTGCCTGAAATCTCTCGACACACCGTTGGGTCTAATCGCCGTTTACGGCAAGCGAGGCGTCGGTAAGTCATCGCTAATGAGGCAATTGCAAGCGATGGCCACGGGCGATTTCACGCTGCTGAAGAAAGCTGGACTTGGCCACGCCATTCCATCTCACCCGCGATCGTACCTCACGGCTTACTATGTCTGCGACTCCACCATTCACAATGCGACGGATCTGCTCGCGCGTTTGTGCAACGATCAGAACGAGGAGGACGGACTTCTGCGTCTTGTTCCGGACGACGGCAAGGAACTCGTTGAGTTCGAACGGTCGAAAGAGGTCCATGCGGGAACCGATCTGAAGGTGATCGCCTGGGGAGCAAAAGGCGTCGAGTCATCACGTTATGCGCGGATCGTACCGAACGACATTGTGCAGACCTTCCGCAACTTCGTGTCGTCCATCGTCACGCATCAAGTCAAGAAACGCATGCGACGCGACGGCCTCCTCATCTTGTTGGACGAGTTTGACGTAATTCGTGACAAGTCCAGCATTGGTTCTCTCATCAAGTCGCTCAGCTCAGACGAAGTGAAGTTTGCGATCAGCGGCATCGGTCATGACCTTACGGATCTGGTCACGGATCATGCGTCGGTGGAGCGACTGCTCGAAGAAGGCGCGCTCGAAGTTCACCCAATGTCGCTTCCGGAGGCGACCCAGATCGTTACCACTGCTGAAAAGCTATTCGACGGCGCAATCAGATTTGACCCGACCGTTGCTGCGAAGATTGCCGCCGCGTCACAGGGATACCCATACTTCGTTCAGCTGCTCGGGAAGGAATGTGTAAGCCAAGCGAACACTCTGAATACGAATTTCGTATCGGAAGAGGTTTATGCCCGTGTGCTTGAGGATGTGCGTTCGGGTAAAGCCTTTCCGACGCTGGAGAGCGCCTACCAACGCGCGATCGGCAATTCGCCAGATCGCCAAGTGTTGCTGCACCTGCTAGCAGAGCAACGTGAAGACGTTGCGCACTACAACGAAGATCTCGGCCGCGTTGTGCTCAAGGAGGCGCGAAAGACGGCCGAAGATCTTGATGTCAGGTATGTTGACCAACTTATCCCTCGGTTAGTTGACGAGAATTTCGGTCCTGTTCTCCGCCGACTCACGGAGAGACAGGGAGTCTACGAGTTCGTCAATCCTGTCCTGAGGCTATACGTCAACTTGCGCCGCATATGAACTGCTGGCTAACTTCACGCTGAAGCTGGCGCGGCCCGGCTTCGGTCCGGCAGCCGAGCTGCCTACGTCATCGCCAGCGTGACGGCGTCACGGCGGTTGCAGTTCGGCAGGCGTCGCAGGCAACTTCTCGCCCGCAACCGCCGCGCCGCTTGGGTTTCCTCACGAGTGCCCTGGCCGCGCAGCTTAGACAAGATGGAGTGACCCGCTCCGTCGTGTACGTTTCGTAGGTTACGCGGCGAGGTGCACGTGCAGAGCTACATACAGGAGGAACGGGTCATGGCACATCTTAGCAACTGGGTCGGCATCGATGATCACGCGGACAAGCTCACCATCGCGCTTTACGTAGGAAGCCAGAAGCAGCCA
>DASPNA010000061.1:0-13817 GCA_035626775.1 Thermoanaerobaculia bacterium | reverse complement strand
GCGCCCTTCGGCGAGGAGCTGCAGCACTTCCTTCTCGCGGTCGGTGAGCAGATCGTACGAATCCGTCAGCCCTCGCTCCTGCAACTGCTGCATGTACTCCTCGGCCAGCACGCCGCTGACCGCGGGACTGAAGAACGACTTCCCTGCCGCGATGGCGCGAATGGCGGGCAGCAGGTCTTCGTCGGTTGCGTCTTTCAGGAGATACCCGCGCGCGCCCGCGTTGATCGAGCGCATCACGTACGACTCGTCGAGATGCATACTCAGCATGATCGCCATCGGCGGCGGCTGCATCTTCTGCGAGCGCGCGGCAACGTCAATGCCGTTCAACTTCGGCATCGCCACGTCGAGAATCAGCAGATCGGGACGATGCTCCTCGCAGAGACGCAACGCTTCGAGCCCGTCGGCCGCCTCCGCAACCACTTCGATCGACGACTCCGTCTCCAGCAGCGAGCGCATTCCGCGTCGCACGATGGAGTGATCGTCAGCCAGCAACACGCGCAAGTTGAGCCTCCTCGATGGACATGACGACCGGCATGGTCACGTGCAGTTCCGCTCCCTGCGGATCGCGTGATGTGATCTCGAACGAACCGTGCAGCTCGCGAACGCGTTCCTCGATGCCGAGCAGTCCCATGCCCCGGGCGCGCGCGGGATCGATGCCGATGCCGTCGTCGGCGATGCGCACGTGCAGCGTGTTTTGTTCATAGCGTACGACGACCTCCACGCGCTTCGCGTGGGAGTGACGCGCGCAGTTCGTGAGCGCCTCCTGCACGATGCGATAAACGGACGTGCGATGCTGATCGGGCAGCGTATCGAGCTCGCCGGACAGGATCAGATCCGCGCGGATGCCGAAGCGGCGGCGGAAGTCGCGCACGTGCCACTCGAGCGCGGGTTGCAGGCCGAAGTCGTCGAGCATGCTCGGACGCAGTCCCATCACCAGATCGCGCACGGACCGCAGGATCGTGTCGAGCAGGCGTTTGGCTTCGCCGATCGCATTCCTCACCTGTGTATCCGCGCCGCGCGCGCGATCGGCGCGGCTGATTTCCATGCGCAACGCGGTGAGCATCTGCCCGACGTGGTCGTGCAGCTCGCGCGTGAGCTTCTTGCGCTCCTCTTCCTGCGCGGCGACGAGCTGCTGCGAGAGGAGACGCATCTCGTGCTCGGCCTGCTCGGCGTGTTCGCGCTGGCGCTCGGAACGCCGTTCGAGCGCGCGCAGTCGCAGCACCGCGACCAGCGCGACGATGATGCCGAGGGCGAGGGTGCGCCAGAGGCGGCGATGGAGATCATCGCGAAAACCTTCCAGGCGCCGCGTGACTTCCGCCCGCTGCGAGGCGCGGTTCGTGTTGTTGAGCTGTTCGATGTCGCGCGTGAGGGTGAGCACGGCCTCGCGACGCGGCAGCACGACGCGACGGAGGAAGCGGCCGCTGCGCATGAGTTTCTCGTACGGACTCCACTCGAAGAGCGGCTGGAACGCCTGCCAATACTCCTCGATGCCGCGCTCGAGCTCGTCGATGCGTGGCGCCGCGTCGCGCGGCAGGAACCGGCGCAGCTCGCGCACGCTCGTGGCGTGCTGCTGCCGCAACTCCGTCAGCCGCCGGCGATACTCCGTCGCCTCTTCGGCATCCGTATCGAGCAGGTAATCGCGGATGTAGATGCTGGACAGATAAACGTCCGAGCGCAGACGCCGCAGGTTGTTCTCGACGTGGCGATGATGCGTGTTCAACTGATCGAGCTGCGCGTAGATCTCCTCCGACTTGCGCGTGGTGGTCGCGACGGACGTGTAGATCAGCAGCAGCAGGCCGGCGAGCGCGGCCGCTGCCACGGGCCACGTCCGGAAACGAAGAAATCGCATCGCAGCCATCGACAACACTCACCGTCAGATCATCACTTCCTGGCGGATCAGACGGAAGAGCTCGCGAAACGAGCCGACGACGGTCACGCCCGCGGGAGGGACGCGCTCGCTGCTGGCGATGAAGAGCGCGCGGCCGTGCTGCGCGGCGAATCGAAGCGGACCGAAGTCGGTGATGTCGTCGCCGGCATACACGACGCGTGTCGCCCCCACCGCGCGCGTGAGCCAGCGCAGCGCTTCTTCCTTGCCACCGCCGGCACGGCGCGCTTCGACGACGCAGCGTCCTTCGATCAGATCGAGATTTACGTGGCGCGCCCAGCGGCGGAACATCTCCACGACCGGCTCGATCGCTTCGTACGGCACGCCGCGCCAGTGCAAGGCAAGCGCGTGCTTCTTCGATTCGAGCCGCAGTCCGCTCACCGCGATCTCACGGGCGAGATCGGACTCCATTTCGATCGTGAGCGGCGGCGTGTCGCGCACGAGCATCCCTCCGGGCGCGCGGATCTCGAGGCCGTGCGAGCCGACGAGATATGCGCCGGGGGCGTTCACGCGAGCGGCGAGATCGTCCGCATCGCGGCCCGACACGATCGCCACGATGACGCCTTCCATCTGCGTCGTCTCGGCGAGCAACGCCGCCGCGGCGCGCTCGATGCGCACTTCCGACGGATCGTCGCGGATCGGTGCGAGCGTGCCGTCGAAATCGAACGCGAGCAAGGTCGATCCCGAAGTCATCCGGCCACGACCTCTCGCGCTTCCTGCGCGACGACCGGCAGACGCTGCGGCCAGAAGCGCGCGCGCCGCTGGCGGATGTCGCGCAGATCGCCGAGCATCTTCGCGGCCCAGTGGTGAATCGAATGCGATGCGATCTGCGCACGCATGTCCTGCATGCGCGCGCGCCGTTCGAGCAGCGGCATGCGAATGGCGCGAAGGATCGCCTGCGCGACCTGTTCGGCGTCGTACGGATTCACGATCAGCGCACCGTCGAGCTCCTTCGCCGCGCCCGCGAACGCGCTGAGCACGAGCGCGCCGTCCCCGTCGTCGCAGGCGGCGACGTACTCCTTCGCCACGAGGTTCATCCCGTCGTGCAGCGGCGTGACGATCGCGCTGTCCGCCATCGCGTAATACCGCCGCACTTCGTCGGCCGAGAACGTCCGCATCTGCAACACGATCGGCTTCCAGCTCGCGGTGGCGAAGCGCGCGTTCACTCGCTCAACGAGCTCGCGCAGGTCATCCGCGAGCTGCTGGTAGCGGCGGATGCGCATGCGCGTCGGCGATGCGAGCTGCACGAACACGTACCTGCCGATCAGCGACGGGTTCTCCTCGAGCAGCAGCTCGATCGCTTCCATGCGCTCGAGCAGTCCCTTCGTGTAGTCGGCGCGATCGACGCCGATGCTCACGTGCGCCTGCTTCGGAATGTTCAGCTCGCGCCGCAACGTCGCACCGTCCGCACGAGACGCGGACGGATACGGCCATTCGACGCTGATCGGATAGGCGCGCACCAGCGTGCGATGTCCGTTGTACGTCACCGACATCGCATCGCGGTCGACGCGGCATTCGAGATAGCGCTCGACGGTGTCGAGAAAATTCAAGCAGTACTGGCGCGTATGAAAGCCGATCACGTCCGCGCCGAGCATGCCGTCGAGCACCGCTTCCTTCCACGGCAGGATGCCGGCGACGTCGGAGTGCGGCCACGGGATGTGCCAGAAGAGGCTCGTCACCGCGTGGGGCGCACGATTGCGCACCATGCGCGGCACGAGCGCGAAGTGGTAATCCTGCACGAGCAGCATGCCGCCGGTGCGCGTCTCCTCGACGGCCGCCCGCGCGAAGGTTTCGTTGACCGATCGATACGCATCCCAGTCGCGCGCGCGGAAGGCCGGCTGCGCGTGCGCCATGTGGCACAGCGGCCACAGTCCTTCATTGGCGAAGCCGGAGTAGTAGCGCTCGTACTCATCTTCGCCAATCCACATCCGCCGCAACGTGTACTCCGGCGCTTCCGGCGGCACCGCCACGCATCCGTTGCGAGCGGAGGTCGCGCGGTCGGCCGAGCCGCCGCCGTAGGCGATCCATGTCCCGCCACCCGCACGCAGCATGGGCTCGATGCCGGTGACCAGACCGCTGGCCGGCCTCTGCACGACGACGTTGCCGCTGTCATCCCACTCGTGCGCGTACGGCTCTCGATTCGCGATCACTACCAGGTGTTCTGTCATCGTCCACCACCGTAGAGGCGCGCGATGGCGATGTACATCGGGTCTTGACCGGAGACGAATGCATCTCCCCCCTTTGCCCGATACCCATCGCGCGCGCGCCGGTCTACCGTGCGGGACCATGGCACGACTGACAGTCTTCACCGCCCTCGACGGGACGTTGCTCGACGCGCACACACTCGACGCAGGCGCCGCCCGCGCAACCATCGCGCGCCTCCGCAACCTCGGCATCCCCGTCGTCCCGGTGACTGCAATGACGCTCGGCGAGCTCGCGCCGATCGCCGCCGATCTCGGCTTCGATCACGCGATCATCGAAGGCGGCGCCGCGATCGCGCGACGCAATCGCGGCGGATGGGACGTCGAAGCCTGCGGACTGCCGGCCGAGACGCTGCTCGACGTCGTGCGCGAGGTCGAAGACCGCACCGGCGCGAATCTGTTCGTGCACTCCGCCGGCGAGATTCCGTTCACGATCGAGAGCGGCGATCTCGATGCCGTGCGAGATGCGGCGGCCGACGCGGGATTTTCGGTGCGGCGCGGCAGACGGTTTTTGCATTTGTGCCGCGAATGCGATGAGGGACAGGCGTTCACGCGATTGCGCGAAGAGTTGAGCTGCGACGTCGCCATCGCGGTCGGGAGCACGCTCGCGGACGCCGGGTTTCTGTCGCGCGCGAACATCGCCATCATCGTGCCGGGAGCGAACGGCGAGGCCGATTCGGACCTGCTCGCGAAAGTGCCGCACGCGCACATCGCGCCGGCGCCCGCGCCGCGCGGGTGGGCGGCGGCGGTCGAGCGTGTTGTGAGAGACCGACCGGAGGCCTCTGGCGGCCGGGCCGCCGGAGGCCTCCCTGGGTCGGTCTCTCAGCGCAGCTCGATCCGTGGGATCGCGCGCAGCGCGTAGACAGTGTCGCCTTCGAGCGCGATCGTGACTGCCTGACCGTCGGCGAACGACGCGGCGACGCCGAGTTGCACGCCGCCATCCTTCGCGACGACGGCGGTCAGCACGGCGCCGGCGTCGGCTCCGTCCGCTTCGCAAAGTTGCCGCGGCGCGGGCGACGCGTTCCAGTCGAGCGCGCTTTTGACGCCGGTGAGATCCATTTTTTCGATCGTGAATTTCATGCGTCGACCGTAGCGCGGTGACGCGGCGCGGTCCATCCCGTAAATGGGGGATAGCGCGGACTCGGTCGCGCGGGGTATCGTGCGCGCGATGAGCGACGTGTCGGAGGGGTTGCGGCGCTTTCTGCAGGAGCGCCTGACGTCGCTCGAACAGATCGAGGTCGTGTTGCTGCTGCGCGGCGACTCGACTCGCTCATGGACAGCGCCTGAAGTCGCGAACGAGTTGCGAATCGCACCGGAAACAGCGGCGATGCGCCTCTTCCTGCTCGCGTCCTCGGGAGTCCTCGCGTTCGAGCCGAGCGGCGTGCCGCGCTACCGCTATACAGGCTCCGATGCAGCGACGGACGCGTTGATCGCGGAACTGGCGCAGGCTTACGCCGCGGACCGAAACGCGATTCTGGCGGTCGTCGACAGCGGGACGCGCGATCCGATCCGCAGCTTCGCCGATGCATTCAAGCTGAAGAAATAGGACCAGCGGACAATGTTCAGCATCATCGTTTACATCCTCTGCGCAGCGACCAGCAGCCTCTGCGCGATCCTGCTCATCCGCGGCTACCGCCAATCGCGCGCGCGTCTGCTGTTGTGGAGCGCGGCGTGCTTCGTCGGCCTCGCACTCAACAACATCCTGCTGCTCGTCGACACCAGCGTGCTGACGGACACGGACCTTTCGGTGGTGCGCATCCTTCCCGCGATCGCGGGGGCGAGCGCGCTGCTGTACGGGCTGGTGTGGGAGACGCAATGAGCGGGCTCCTTTCCGGCGTCCTCTTCACGTTGTACGTCGTGATCGCGCTGTTCTTCCTCCGTTTCTGGACCACGTCGCGCGACCGCCTGTTCGCGATGTTCTCCGCCGCGTTCGGATTGCTGGCGACCCAACGCCTTGCCATCGCGTTGACGCAGGACCTGCTCGAGCAACAGGCGCCGCTCTACCTGCTGCGCCTGGCGGCGTTCGTCGTGATCGTGATTGCGATCGTCGACAAGAATCGACGTTGAGCACGACCGGGAGGCCTCCCGGTCGTCTCAAAAGCGCGCGCCGAGCGTGATGCCCACGTCGCGGCGCTCGACCGCGAGGACCGTCACGGCGTAACGGCTCCATGCGTAAGTCGCGGAAACGTGCGAGTGCACGCCGTCGTTCATGAACATCGCGGACCACTGCTGCCCGAGGGCGACGTTGAGGCCGAACGGAAACAGCAGGCGATTCTCGTAGCCGCTGTAGCTCGCGCCGGCGTATGGCGCGATCGGCAAGCCGGTCTCGTGGTGCAGGCTCTTGCTGAACGTGACGTAATACGACTGCCCTTCCGGCGTGCCGATGCGATCGGAGCTCGTACCGAAGATCGCCGCGGGGCGGCGTTGCGTCTCGGCGAGCGCGCGCCAGTTCGCGACGAGGCCGACCTCCTCGGCGCGCGGGTTCCATTCGATCCCGATCTTCAGATCGGGCCGCAACTGATGCATCACCACGGTGCGATGCGTGGCGCGCGCGATCTGTCCGGTGAGATACCGATGCGAGACTTCCCACTTCGCGCCATCGAAGGCAGTCCCACGGACCGCCATGCCCTCGCCGGGTCAGCCGGGTCAGCTCGGAACGAGCGATGCGCGTGCGGTGGCCGCGGGTCTGCCCGCTGCCTCCAGTTCCGCGAGCGCGTCGTAGAGTTGGGAGTAGCGTTCGGGATCGGAGAGGAACTGCGCGCGGCAGGGCTCGTTCGCGAGGCGATACGGTTTGCCGGCGTGCATGACCGTCACTGCCGACGCTGCATCGGTCACGATGCGGCACTGCTCGGGCGCAAGCGGCTCCTGCGCCGCTACGGTCAACAGGACGAGCGCGACGAGCGCGTTCATGGCGTGCTGATCGCGCGTTCGATCTCGGCGAGCATCGCCTGCTTGTCGGCCTCACCGCCGTAACGTTTGATGATGCGGCCGTCGCGGCCGACCAGGATCAACGCCGGCAGCGCGTTGACCTTGTATGCATTCCAGACTTCCGGCGTCGCCTGCAGGATCGGATACGTCACCTTGGCGCGGCCGGTTGCTTTCTGCACGAGCGCCGCGCGATCGTCGACAGTCACGCCGACGACGCTGAATCCGCGCGCGCCGTGCTTCGCGTGCAGCGCCTGCAACTCCGGCAGCGCGGCAACACACGGCGGACAGAACGTGGCCCAGAAATCCAGCAGCACGACCTTGCCACGATAGTCGTCGAGCGACACCGCGCGTCCGTCGAAGGTCTTCAGGCGAAAATCCGGCGCCGGCTTCCCTTCATCCGTGATGAGAAACGCGTCGGGGTCCTTGAGGAACTCGACCTTGCACTCGACGCTGCAGAAGAAGTACTGCTTCCCCTTGTACGTCGCTGTGGCTTTCACCGGCTCGAAGCCCGCACCTTCGCGTGGCCCGCACACCGCGCACACGGCGCGATCCTCCGCGGCGAGCGGAAGCCCAACCAGAATGAACGCAACGAGGAGGAGGGAAAGGAGCGATCGCATCGGGTCTTCGAATCGGTGCACGGGCGCCGGATATTTCCGGGCGCCAGCTGGCCCACGCTCATTCGCGGTCAGGGCATGAGTCGCTGACCCATCCGTTGGATCGGGAGAGCCGTAGTGCTGACATTCGATGATCAAAGCCGTTTCCACTCTCGCGATCCTCTTCGTTCTCACGCCACGCGTGCTCGCGCACGATTTCTGGATCGAGCCGGCGACGTACCGGCCAGCGGCAGGAAGTGCGCTGACCATTCGCCTGATGCAGGGCGAGCACTTTCGCGGCGAGCCGGTCCGGCGCAATGACACCCGCATCGAACAATTCATCGTTCGCGGCGACGGCGGCACGCGCGCTGTTGGCGGCGTGAATGGGGTCGATCCCGCGGGTCGCATCGACGAAATCGCGGCCGGTGACGCGGTCATCGGCTATCGCACGCGGCCCCTGCGCCACCGCGGCATGACCGCCGCGGCGTTCGAGGCCTATCTCCGCGAAGAAGGGCTGGAGCGCATCATCGACATTCGCGCGGGCCGCGGACATGCGAAGCGCGGCGGATCGGAGATGTATTCGCGCAGCGCGAAATCGCTGCTGCACGCCGGCGACCCGAAGCGATTCGCCGAGCCCCTCGGATACCGCTTCGAGATCATTCCGGAGACCGATCCGCACGATCGAGCCCGCACGGCGCTGGTGGCTCGTCTTCTGTTCGAAGGTAAGCCAGTGGCCGGCACGCTCGTCACGGCAATGCATCGCGACGACGCCAAGCTGACCGCGCAGCAGCGTTCGGATCACGAAGGACGCGTGACGTTGCCGATCGCAAAGAACGGCGCGTGGCTCATCAAGGCCGTGCACATGGTCGACGCGCCCGAAACGAGCGGCGTCGATTGGGAAAGCATCTGGGCGACGCTGACATTCGAGCGACGCTGATCAGAACGCGTTGCGCACGAGCGCCACGATCGCTTCATCGCTGGCGCCGCGTTCCATCGCGGCTTCGGCGGCCAGGCTGACGTCGTCGCGGAAGAGCGTGACGATCGCTGCGAGGCGGCCACCTTCGCGATAAATCGCGGCCGCGTTCGTTTCTGCGAGCGATCCGAACAGCTCGACATCGTCCGTGCGTTGCGCGTGTCCGACGTACGCGAACACGAGGTCGTAGTGCTGACTCCAGAAGAACGGCACGGCCGAGTAGCGTTCGCGGCGGCCGATCGCGTTGCGCGCCGCGACCTGACCCTGCCGGCCGGCCACCGCCCAGTGCTCGACGCGAATCGATGTGCCGCCACGCGCGTACGGAAAGCGCACCGCGTCGCCGGCCGCGAAGATATTCGGCGACGTCGTCTGCAGAGTACTGCTCACGACGATGCCGCGATCGATGGCGAGTCCCGCGTTCGCGGCGAGAGCGACGTCGGGCTCGACGCCGACCGCGGCGAGCACCGCATCGGCCGCTTCCACACTCTCGTCATCGAGCACCACCCCATCGGCGCGAATCTCGAGCGGGCGGCGGCCGAGGCGGAAGCGAACGCCGTGAGATTCATGAAGATGGTGAATGAAGTCGGCGATCTCGCGGCCGAGCACTGCTTCGAGCGGCCGGGCCTCGCGTCCGATGACCGTGACGTCGAGACCGAGCTCGCGTAACGACGCCGCGGCTTCGAGCCCGATGAAGCCCGCGCCGATGATGACGACCTTGCGTGCGTCATCAGCGGACAGCCGCAGCGCGTCCGCATCCGCCCACGTGCGCAGATAGTGCACGCGCGCCTCGGCCGCGACCGGAATGTCGAGTCGCCGCGGGATCGCGCCGGGAGCGAGAATCAAACGGTCGAACGTGATGGTCTCGCCATTTGCGAGGCGTACCTGGCGGCGCGCCGGATCGATCCGATCGACGGTCGTTCGCAAACGGAGATCGACGCGATCGTGGATGTAATCGGATTCGCGGCGCAGCGGAATCCACTCCTGCGGCGCTCTGCCCGCGAGGTAGTCCTTCGACAGATTCGGCTTGTCGTACGGCGGGTGATTCTCCCGCGTCAGCATCGTTACGCGTCCGCCGAATCCGATCCGGCGCAGTTCCGCGGCCGCGAACGAGCCGGCCGCGCCGCCGCCGATGATGACGATGTGCTCGCCGGTTTGCGCGACGAAGGTCGGGATCGTCGGCGCATCGGACAGCACGCGTACGACGTCGCCATCGCGCACGACCGTGAACACGCGCAGCGGCTTCATCGCTGGCGCGCCGGCCGCGCCGCCGGTGCGCAGGTCAAAACACGCGTGATGCCACGGACAACGCACCGTCTCGCCGGCGAGCACGCCGTCGGCGAGCGGTGCGTGGTAGTGCGTGCAGTGTGCGTCGAGCGCGAAGAACTCCTCGCCTTTGCGCGCGAGCAGGACCGCGTCTTCGCCGACGGTGCCGGCGATCATCGCTCCGTCCGCGATCTCGCTCGCGCGCACGCCCTGCTGCAGGTCGATCGAAGTCATACCGCGGCGTCGGGACGCAACGAGCCGACCCGCTTCGGCGAACGCACCGGCGCATCCTCACGCACCTCGGAGAGACGCGCGAGCACGAACGCGCCGCACGCCATGACCAGATCGCGCACCGCGACGTCGAAGTAGCGGCCGGTCGTCAACAGCGTGAGCGCGATGAGCGTCAGCCAGGCCGCGACGACGTAGCCGCCGAGGCGCGTGAGTCCGGCGAGGATGGCGATGCCGGCGATGATTTCGATGACGCCCGCGAGGCGCATCAATGCTCCCGCCGAAAGCGGGACCAGGTCGAGCACGAGCGGACTGGCGTACTGCTCCCACTTCGTCAGCAGGTTGAGAAACTTGTCGAGCCCGGCGAGGAACGCGGTGAGTCCGAAAGCGATGCGCAACGTCCAGAACGCTGCATTGAGTCGTTGATCCATTGTGGCCTCCTGGAGCATTGGAGGCCGAAGGTTCGGATTCGTGACGTGGCGTGACTTTGGCAGCGTCCCGCACGCACTCTTGCACCTACTCTTGACCGGAAACCACATGAACGAAGCCGCCTCCGTTCGCCCGACACTCCGCCGCTTGCGCACTGAACAAGACATCGGATTGGCCGCCGTGGCAGAGCAGGCCGGCATCAGCATCGCCACGCTCTCCCGCGTCGAGACGAACAAGCAGAGCATCGAAGTCGGCTTGCTCCTGACGCTGGCGCGCATCCTCGGCGTGTCGCCGGCTGACATTCTCCGCGAGCCCGATGAAAGCGGGGACCTCCAGTCGCTCTCCCGTCGGGTCGCGGCGCTGCCGCCGACCCAACGGACGAAGGTGTTCATGGACTCGTCCCGGCGGCAGAAGGGAAAAGATCTCCAGCCCGTGCTGGATGACCTCGTCTCGACCGTCGACTTGTTACGGGAAGAACTGCTGAGCGTGCAACGCGCGGTACGCCGCAGAAAACGATAGCTCAGGGTTTTCCCGTAGCGACGTATTCCTCCGCTTCGCCGACTCTGTCACCTGCCCATGGTCACAGAGTCCTCCCGCCACGCCTCGGTTCTCATCGTCGACAGCGCTGCTTCCATTCGACAGTTGATCGCAATTGCGCTCGATCACGCCGGATTCCGCACGTGTGTGGTCGAGGATTTCGCGGCGCTCGCGCCCGGCGATGTGTCGCAGTTCGCGGTCATCGTGCGCGACGTGAACCTGACGCCCGGCGGCCGTGAGCGGGCACTTCGGGAACTCGACAGAACAGCGCCGGAAGTGTTGCGGCGCACCATCGTCACAACGACGGCGCCGGCTGCACGCGCGACGAAAGCGATCGGATCGGACCGCGTCTTCGCGATCATCGCCAAGCCGTTCGATCTCGGCCAGCTCGTCGACACTGCCAGAACATGCGCCGGCACGCCGGCGGAGCTCGACTCGCTGAAACGGTTCGTCCGCAGCGTCCCGAGTCTGGAGGACCTGCTGTCCGTTCCGGTCGTTTCTCAGCGTGAGGCGGTGCTTCGTGCCGAGATGCGCCGCACCATGCGTGCGCTGTCGGTAACTCTCGCCGATGCGGCGCAGATCGAGACCAGCAGTACGCGCGCGACCGTGTTCAGCGCCGCGGCGATGGTCGCCGCGCGGCTCGCAGGGACGGCCGCGAGCCGCCGCGATCACTGACTCTGGAGCCAGCCCTGCGCCATCGCGTACCGCACCAGGTCCGCGCGGCTGCCGATCTCGAGTTTCTGCATCGCATTCGTCTTGTGCGTCTCGACCGTCTTGACCGTGATGCCGAGGACGGAGGCGATCTCTTTGTTGGTGTGGCCCCAGGCCACCATGGTCACGACTTCACGCTCGCGGACGGTGAGCTCGCCCGAAACGGCTCCGCGGATCGACCAGGCGGACTCGAACATCTTTCCCGCGACCGCCGGATCGAGAAATGTCCGGCCGGTCATGACCGTGCGGATTGCCGTGACCAGCACTTCGCCGCCGGTTTGCTTCAGCACGTAACCATTCGCCCCATTCTGCAGCATCTGTTGGACATACGCCTTTTCGCTATGGCGCGTAAGCGCGACGATCTTCGTATCGGGCAACGCGGCGCGCAGCTCGGCGGCGACTTGCGTCCCAGTGGTGTCAGGCATCGAGATGTCGAGCACGACCACGTCGGCGCCGCCCGCGCCGGCGATGGCATGGGCCGCGCCGCGCCCACGCTCGGTCTCGCCGACCACGAACATGTCCTGCTGCGCGTCGATGAGCAGCCGCAGGCCCTCGCGGAGGACGCCATGATCGTCGATGAGGAAGACGCGCGCCTTGTTCATTCCGTGGACTTCGCTTCAGACAGCGGAACACGGACGTAAACCGTCGTGCCGCTGCCGGGTTGCGACTCGATGTCGAGCGTGCCGCGCATGAGTGACAGCCGCTCGCGCATGCCGACCAGGCCGAAGCGGCCACGCGCCGGTGCGCCTTCGAAGATATCCTCGCTTTCGAAGCCCTGACCATCGTCCTCGACGATCACGCGCAGCGCGCCGTCCTCGCGCTTCACGATCAGGCTGACCGTCGACGCGCGAGCATGTTTCCAGACGTTCGTGAGCGCCTCCTGGACGACGCGGTAGATCGTGGTCTCGATCGCGTCGCTGAAGCGTACTCCCTCGATGCCGGTGAGGTGGACGTCCACGCGAAGACCGCTGGCGGCGGAGAACTCCTGTTCGAGCGAGGAGATCGCTCCGTGCAGTCCGAGGTGGTCGAGCGCGGGTGATCGCATCTCCAGGATGAGACGGTCGACGGTCTCGTCGAGACGCTGCACGATCGCGTCGATGCGCGAGATCGACTGATCCCGCGGCTGCGCCGCCTGCAGCCCCACCCGAAGCGCGGTGATGTGCTGACCCAGTTCGTCGTGGAGCTCGCGTGCGATGCGGCGGCGTTCTTCCTCCGTGGCGGTGACGAGCCGGTCGAGAAGTTGCTGGCGCTGCGCGCTCAGGTCTTCGAGTTGACGCGTTCTCTCGCGCACGCGCTCCTCGAGCACTTCGCGCGCGATGCGCTGCTCGTGAATGTCCGTCGCGGCGCCGAACCAGCGCAAGGTCAGTCCATTTCCGCCGCGGAGCGGTTCAGCCTGCACGAGAAACCAGCGGAACTCGCCGTTGCTGCTCCGGATGCGGTGCTCGTGTCGCAGGCGCTCGCCGGATTGGATCGCGGCCTGGAACCGCGCGCGCGACTCGGCGCGATCGTCCGGGTGAATCGCGTCGAGCCAGCCGTCGCCGCGCGCCTGGTCGAACGTCTGGCCGGTGTAGTCCAGCCAACGCTGGTTGAACCAATCGGCGGCACCGCCGACGTCGTTGCTCCAGATCAGGTCCGGAACGACGTTCGCCACCGCCTGCAGCCGCGCCTCGGAGTCGCGCAACGCTTGTTCGGTGTAGCGGCGTTGCGTGACGTCGTGTCCGATCTTCAGAAAACCGCGCGGCGAGCCGTTCACGTCGACAAGCACGCGCATCGTTCCGTCGACGAAGATCCGCGTTCCGTCCTTGCGTAAATGCCAGCGCACATCCGCGGCACTGCCTTGGGAGCGCGCGGTCTGCTGCTCCTTCTCCGGTTGTTCGCTGGCGCGGTCTTCGGGCGTGAAGGTGATGGCCAGAGGCTGACCGAGCGCCTCGGCTTCGGTCCATCCGAACACGACCTCCGCACCGGGCGACCAACTGGTGATCCGCCCGTCGACGTCGATCGTGACGATGGCGTAATCACGCGCGCTCGCGACGATGGCTCGGTGGCGCTCCTCGCTCTCGCGCAGCGCC
>DASPNA010000060.1:0-23460 GCA_035626775.1 Thermoanaerobaculia bacterium | reverse complement strand
CCGGCGACGGGCTGAGAGCCCGTCGGTCCAGAGAGCACGTTACTGCAAGGTCCTGATCGCGATCCCGCCGTTGGTGGTGCGCAGGCGGAGCGGCGTGCCGCCGCCGTTGATCGTGCCGCGCAGCGAGTTGCTGCTGGTTCGCGTGGTCATGACCGGCAGGTCGCTATCGATCGAGCCGTTCGTGGTCGAAGCGTCGAGGTCGGCGGCGGCACCGGCCGGCAACGCCACCTTGATGCTGCCGTTCGTGGTCTCGAAGCGGAGCGGCTGACCCTGCGCCACGCGCACGAGCTCGGCGTCGATCGAGCCGTTCGTCGTCGACGCGTCGAGCGAGCCCGCGCAGCGCTTCACATCAATCTTCCCATTGGTCGTGTCGAGCTCGTGCTGGCCGGTGACGCCATCGAGATGAATGGTGCCGTTCGTGTTGGTGACGTCGACGTTCATCGTGCGCGGAACGGTGATCTCGTAGCGGACGCTCGCGTCGACGTGATCTCCGGCGAGCCAGTCGAGGATCGAGCCCATGCCGTGCTCGTGCTTCGGATAGTGCGTCATGACGGCGAGGCCGCCGTTGCGCGGTTGCATCTCCACGCGCAGCGCGGCCATCGCTTCCTTCAGCTCATCGCGATC
The DNA here is from genome assembly GCA_035626775.1 of Thermoanaerobaculia bacterium. GTDB lineage: Bacteria > Acidobacteriota > Thermoanaerobaculia > Gp7-AA8 > Gp7-AA8 > QHVT01. Next base: position 22,836 of record DASPNA010000060.1, on the reverse strand, counting down.
GCCGTCCACTTCCTTGACCGCGACGACGCGAACCTTCGACCGATCCCACGCGTTGATCGTAATGCGGCCGTTGACATTGGAGAGTGTGAAGGTCGCGCCGGCACGGACGTCGAACGTGCGGTCGATCGTTTCGGACAGCTCGGCGGCGCCGGCAGTCGTGGCGAGAAGCAGGGTCGCGGTAACGAGAAGTTTACGCATGGGAGTCCTCCGCTGTGTTGCTAGGTACGACTCTTGGTACGGACGCACCGCGCCAGGGTTGCGTAGAATCGCCCGCGCATGCGCCGCGCCGTCACCGTCGCCCTCCCCCTGGCCGTGGTTCTGGTGCTGTCGATCTGGCGCGCGCAGGGGCCGCCGCCACGCGACGCGCACGCTCCGGCGGACACCTTCTCGGCGACGCGCGCGATGAGCGTCTTGCGCGAACTGCTCGCGGAAGGGATCCCGCATCCGGTCGGCTCGCCCGCGAATGCGCGCATCCGCCAACGCATCGAATCGCGCTTCCGCGCCCTGGGTTACGACACCGCCGTGCAGCGACGCTTCGCGTGCAACGGCAACGCACAATGCGCGACCGTCGAGAACATCATCGTTCACGATCCCAACGCGCCCGCAGGGGATACGATCCTGCTGGTCGCGCATTACGACTCCGTTCCCGCCGGTCCCGGCGCGTCCGATGACGGGATGGGCGTGGCCACGCTGCTCGAAGTGGCGCGCGCGATCCGCAGCCACAAGATGGTCAACCGCGTCGCGTTCCTGCTCACCGATGGCGAAGAAGCCGGATTGCTGGGTGCCGAGGCGTTCGTGGCGGATGAGACGCTGCTGCGCGACGTGGATGTGGTCATCAACTTCGAGATGCGCGGCACGCACGGCGCGAGCAACCTCTTCGAGACCAGCAAAGGAAATCGCTGGCTGATCCGGCACCTCGCGCGGACGTTGCCGCGGCCGCAGGCCAGCTCGTTCTTCTACACCATCTATTCGCTGCTGCCGAACGACACGGACGTCACGGTGTTCAAGCGCGCAGGCAAGGCGGCAGTCAACTTCGCGGCGATCGGCGGCGTGAACTGGTATCACACGCCGCTCGACGATCTCGTGCACGCCAGTCCTCGCACCCTGCAGCATCACGGCGATCATGCGCTGGCCACGTTGCGGGCGCTCGGAGCGGCCGATCTCGCCGCGCGCAGCCGCACCGATGCCACATATTTCGACGTCTTGCAGTTCTTCGTGATCTGGTGGCCGCAGGAATGGACGCTGTGGATCGCGATCATCAGTCTCATCGCGTTGTTGTTCGCTGTGCGCAAGACGCCGCCGCGATCGATGACCTTCGGCGTGCTCTCGACTTTCACTGCGCTGCTCTTTGCCGGAGCGGGCGGCATGGCCATGTCATGGCTCGTGCGGCTGCGCAGCATGGACGTCAACTGGGTGGCGCGGCCGTTGGCTGGCATCCTTGCGCTGGCTTTCACAGGACTCGCGGCCGCATTGTTCGCGGCGGCATTGCTCGATCGGCGCAAGGATGCGCGCGGCATGCTCTACGGCGTCGCGATCGTGTGGCACGCCATCGCCATCGCACTCGCGATCGCGCTGCCCGGCACCGCGTATCTCATGCTGATGCCGGCGCTGGCGGTGACGATCTGCGCGCTCGCGAAGGCGAGCGAGGCAACGACCAGCATCGTGGCGGCGACTGTCGCCGCCATCGTGATCTTCCCCATCGGCATCATGATCTACGAAGCCCTCGGCGGCGGCCTCATGGCCGTGATCGCGCTGATTGCGGGAACGCACGCGACCCTCATCGCGCCGCTGTTCGCTCGCGCGCGCAACGGTGTGGCCGCGATCGCGCTGGCGATCGTCTGCGCGATCGTCGCGTTGCTGCAGCCGTCATTCACGCGAGAAAAACCGGACGTCATCCCGCTTTACTACGTCGACGATTCCGGTGCGGGAAAACCGCAATGGATCACGTACACGGTCACGCCGGCGCTCGCGAACGTTGCGAAGTTCACGCGCGCCGACGCGAAGCTCACGCCGTGGAATCGCGGCGGAGGATGGGTCGCGCCGGCGCCCGATCTGCGCTTGCGGCGCATCACCGTCAGCGGCGAGCGCAACGGAAGCGCGCTCACGATTCGTGCGGCATCGCACCGGAACGCGGGTCGCATTTCTCTCTTCGTGCGTGGCGGGACGATCCGCCGCACGAACGGCGTCACCCCTCCGCCCATCACGCGGCATCGCAGCCAACTGGCGAATGGATGGCAGGTCACAAACGCGAGCGGCGTCGAAGAGCTCATCGTCGATGTCGAAGCGACCGGTCCGGTCGAAGTCATTGCCAGCGACAGCACGTTCGCATTCCCGTCCGAAGGCGCCGCGCTGCTGCGCGCACGGGACGCGTCGAACGCGATGACCATTCAGGACGGTGACGTCACGATCACGCGAACGCGCGCGACGTTCTGAGAACTGGTCTACGGTTCTTCGACTGCGACGAAGGTCATGACCGCCATGTTCTCGCCGGCGACCGCAGTGACCTTGACCGGAGCTTCCTGCGATCCGTCGCCGGCCGCGACGAGTCGCAGTTCCGCGGGCGAGCCAACGGGCCAGAATTCGTAAACGCCCGGAGGCATGTGATCGAGAACGATCCGGCCCTGGGCATCGGACCTTACGCGTGCGCCCCGCGATACGAGCGTGGAGATCAACTCCTCCGGCAGTGTGACGCCGTTGTAGCGGATCGCCACCCAGACGTTCGGAATCGGAGCGTGCTTCTCGGATTCCATCTGCAGGACGATCCGGCAAACACCGTCCGCGATGCGCACCGTTTCCTTCTCCGATCCCGATCGGATCTGCAGAAAACCGAGCGAGCCATCGCGAGGAATTACATAGACGTCACGCGTCTCACCTGCGGACACCTGGACGCCTACAGCGCCGTTTGCATCCGTGAATCCGACGCCACGCCGCTTGTTCCCGATGAAGTCCATCACCCGAGCGGCGTGAATGGGATTGCCGCGAGCATCGACCACTGTGACTGGAACGAACGGAGCGGCTTCCAGCCGCAGCGTCACGTTTTTGATCGGCTCGGTGTCGGCGAACGTGTAAACGAGCTCCGAAGGTGGATAGCCGGCTGCAGCGGCCGATACAGTGTGCTGGCCGGGCGCGACGGGCGCGAAACGGAACGTCCCGTCCTCCGCAGCTTTCGTTTGGACACCGAACGAAAATCGCGCGGTTTCCATATGGAGAGCGATCGCTGCTCCCGCGATCGGCCTGCCCGTGATGTTGTCGATGACCATGCCTGCGATCTCGTACGGCGGCACCTCGACGAGCCAATCGGAATCGATCCCATCGTCAACGGTGCGAAACTCCCGGTAAGGCAGCCCGTAACGACGCGACTCGAGAGTGAGCTGCATCGGGCCTCCCTGCCACAGTTGCACAGTCGCCTCGCCCGCGGAATCCGTGGTGAACGCCGCTCGCCAGAGAGCGTCCCTGTTCTTGAGAATGACGCGAGCATCCCGCAGAGTCTCGCCGCTTGCGGATGTTCGAACGCGGAGGCGGAACGGTGCGATGCGCAGCGTGAGCTGCGCTTCTTCGGTAGCGCGGACCTCAATCCGTTCGCCCAGTCGCTCCCACGGCTCGTCGCCCTTCGCCAGGACCATGTATTCCCCGGGCTCGACGTTCGTGAACCGGGTTTCGATGGTTGGTTCCTTAGCGGTCACCTCGATCGTCTGCACGGTCGCGCCGACAGATCGCCCGCCGTCACCGAGCTTCTGCAATTCGACCGAAACGACGTCACCGGGTCGATCCTGTTCGATCGCAATCGCCACCGTTCCCCCGCGGCTGAGCCGGATCTCATCCAGGGTCGTGCTCACGCGCGGCGAGGCGACGCGGAGGCTCGAGTCGGAATAGCCCGCCGCGCTCGCGGTGACTGCCTTCGGCCACCGCTCTGGATCTGCTTCGATGGTGAATCGTCCTGTGCCGTCTGCGATCACATTTGTGTCAACGTCCGTGCGAATGATCGCTCCCGGAACCGGACGACCCGTGACGCCGTCAACGACTACGCCGGTCAACTTCGGCAGAGGCTTCAGATCCACATTGATGACCCGCGGTTTCGCGTCAACGAAAACGGTCTTGCGGTATGCCGAGAAATGTGGTGCAACGAAGGAGACCTCATAGGTGGCATGAGGCATCAGCAGGCGAAACGGCTTGACCATCTGCCGCGCGCTCGTCACGAGCTCCCACGCGTCATCCTTTCCCGCTCTAATCCGAACACGCGCGATCGAACCACGCTCGAGTTTACGCGGCGGAACACGAAGCTCGATCTCCCCGGAGCCGAGGCACGGAACCGTGTTGGCGTTCTCCGGAAGAGCCCCAACGAGAGTCGTGTCGCCCGTCTTTCCTGTCAGTGTGAAGAGCCGGCGGTGCGGTGCAGGTTCGACAGGCGAACCGCATGCGCTATCGCGGCATTCGCCCGAGGTAAAGCAGAGGCGCCCGCTAAGAGGAGCATCGTCCGCGATGCCGGTGGCGGATATGCCGAAGGCGACTAGTCCAATAATCCAGCGATTCATGCTCGGCGGCGTTACTGGACAATGACGGGTGTTCGACGGGCGGCCATGATCGTCCTGCCAGGATGACTGACCCGAACGCCGGCGAACTTCCACGTTCTGTCGAGACGATCCGGTGGAGTGCATTTCGTGCCATGTTCCGTCGGCGCGAACGCGCAATGCCTCCCCGTCCTCGTCACAAAACAGCCTTCCTCGCCGTCGCAGTAGTCACCGACGGTAGGGTCCTGGCGTACATCGCAGGTGAACAGACCGCAGTTAGTTGAATCGCAATACCAACACCACGCCAATGCCTGGTAATCGTAATACTGACGGCACTTCTGACAAGCCTCCAGGATGGGGCCGAAGGCGAAGCAAACGAGGAGTGCGAAAGGAAGAGTAAGTTTCCGCATTCGCACATGCTAATACCTCGCATGATCGACATCAATACGTCAGTAATGCGCGATCTCATCGGTGGAGGATGGGTTGCGCCGGCGCGCGCAACGGAAGTGCGCACCCGGACGCGCGCGACGTTCTAGCGCCATTAAGCGTGTACCAGATTGCTTCGAGGCGTCCAAGGCAACCGCCTGCATGTTGTGCTCGAATCACTCGATGCATCGCGCCATCCCGCTGCTGCTCCTGTTACTCACCGCTTGTGCGTCCACGAAGCCGGCGCCGGTTGCGGACGTGGCGATCGAGCTCGATCGCGGACGGCCGCTGATTCCGCTGCGCATCAACGGTTCGGCACCGCTTCCGTTCCTGCTCGACACAGCCAGCCAGACGCCAAATCTTCGCGGCGCCGCCGATCCGGCGTCGTTCCACTTCAAGATCATCGGCATCGCAAACGTGGGCGGCGCCGGGTCAGGAAAGCGGAAGCAGGCGAAACTCGCGGGTAACGTGGAGATCAGCATCGGTACCGCGACGTTCATGCTCGCGGAGCTCGTCGTCCCGGACCGGCCCGCGCCGCCCGAGCCGCCGCTCAGCACGTTCGGCGTGATCGGCAAGCCGCTCTTCGACCGCTACGTCGTCGAGATCGACTGGACCGCGCGGCGGGTGCGTCTTTACGAGCCCGACACGTTCCGGCCACCACACGACGCAGCTGCATTGCCGCTCACGTTCGATGATGCAGGTCTGCCCTACGTGACCGCGTCGCTGACGATCGCCGAGGGAGCGTTTCCGGTCAGCCTTTCGCTCGACACCGGTGCGAACCTGGCCCTCGGCCTCGACGTCGGCAGCGACCCACGCATCACCCCGCCCGTGGCCGCGGCGCAGACGACGCTGGGACACGGAGTGCAGGGTGCGTTACGCGGAACGGTCGGACGTGTGCGCCGCCTCCGGCTCGGCGATCACGACTTGATGGATATCGAGACTGATTTCGCCGCGGCAGGCAGCCCGTTCGTCGGCACGCCGGGAAGTCACGGTTTGATCGGAGCGGAAATCCTGCAGCGCTTCCGCGTCACGCTCGACGTTCCGAATGGGCGTGTATTTCTCGCGCGCTGAAAACAAAAACGCCCGCCTTGCGGCGGGCGTCTTCACGAGAGCAATCGCTCTACTCTTCTTTCTTCTTCCGTGTCTTCTTCGGCTTCTCTTCGGCGGGCGCGGATTCCTCCGCTTTCGGAGCGGCCTTGCGCGTGCGCTTCGGCTTCTCTTCGGCAGCAGGCTCCTCGACCTTCGGCGCGGCTTTCTTCTTGCTGCCCTTGGCCGGCGTCTTCGGCTCGGCCTTCGCGTCGACCTTGTCGGCCGAGCGCTCGACCAGCTCGAGGATGGCCATCTCCGCGGCGTCGCCGCGGCGCGAACCGAGCTTCATGATGCGCGTGTAGCCGCCCGGGCGCGTCGAGAAACGCGGTCCCAGCGTATCGAACAGCTTCGCGATCAGCGCGTCGTTCGGCACCTGCTGGAACGCCTGGCGGCGCGTGTGAACGCTGTCATTGCGCGCCAGCGTGATGAGCTTCTCGGCGAGCGGGCGAAGCTCCTTCGCCTTCGGCAGCGTGGTGATGATCCGCTCGTTGTCGATGAGCGACGCGAGCTGGTTGCGGAACATCGCCTTGCGATGGCTCGCGGTGCGTCCCAGCTTGCGGTTTGCCATTCCGTGTCTCATTGATGTACCCCTTCCCTGCTGGCGACGTTAGTCGCGCACGTCGTACCCGCGGCTGGCCGTCATGCGCGACATGCCGAACGAGAGGCCGAGGCTGCCGAGGACGTCCTTGATCTCGTCGAGAGACTTGCGACCGAAGTTCTTGGTCGAGAGCATCTCGCGCTCGGTGCGCTGCACCAGGTCACCAAGGGTGCGGATGTTGGCGTTCTTGAGGCAGTTCGCGGAGCGGACGGAGAGGTCGAGCTCCTCGATCGGCTTGGCCAGCATCTCCGCCATGCGCGGATCGACTTCGGGCGCGGCGGCTTCCTCGCGCTCTTCAATTCGCGTTTCGAACGCGCTGAAGATGCGCAGGTGATCGCCGAGCAGTTCCGAGGCGAGCGAGATCGCTTCCTGCGGCGAGACGGCGCCGTTGGTCCATACTTCGAGGATCAGCTTGTCGTAGTCGGTCATCTGACCGACGCGCGCGCCCTCGACGTGATAGTTCACGCGGCGAACCGGCGAGTGGATCGAGTCGACCGGGATGTAGCCGAGCGGCAGGTCGTTGTCGGCGTTGCGATCGGCGACGACATAGCCGCGGCCTTTCTTGAGACGGGCCTCGAGCTTGAGCGAGCCTTCCTTCGACAGCGTGGCGATATGCGCCGACGAATCGAGGATCTCGATGTCCGGATCCTCTTCGAAATCGGCGGCCGTGACGACGCCCGGCCCCTTCTTCTCGAGGTAGAGGGTCTTGGGACCCGACCCGTGCAGGCGGAACGGGACCTGTTTGAGGTTGAGGACGACGTCGGTCATGTCCTCGACAACGCCCTGGAGCGACGAGAACTCGTGGAGAACGCCCTCGACGCGAACGGCGGTGATGGCCGCGCCTTCGATCGAAGAGAGCAGGACGCGCCGCAGCGCATTACCGATCGTGGTACCGAAGCCACGCTCGAACGGCTGGGCGGTGAAGCGCCCGTAATTCGGGGTGAGGGTTTCGGGATCGTAATCGAGCTTCTTGGGTTTCTGAAAATCTGACCACATCATGTGAGCGGCCTCCTCGCGTCAAGGATGAGGACAGACAGGCGTCTGGCGCGCCTGCCCCTTCATCCGAAAAAATTTACTTCGAGTAGAGTTCGACGATGAGCTGTTCCTGGATCGGCAGGCGGATGTCTTCGCGCTTCGGAAGGTCCGTCACCGTGCCGCGGAACGCATCCGGCTCGAGCTGCAACCAGGAAGGAACGCCGCGTCCCGCTGCCGTTTCGACGGCCTGGCGGATCTGATCGTTCTTCCGGCTCTTCTCACGAACCTGAATGACGTCGCCCTTGCGCACCTGGTACGAGGGGACGTTGATTTTTCTGCCGTTCACCTCGACATGGCCGTGGCGGACGAGCTGGCGGCCCTGGGCTCGCGAGGAGGCGAAGCCGAGGGAGTACGCGACGTTATCGAGCCGGAGCTCGAGCTGGCGGAGCAGGTTGTCGCCGGTGACGCCGGTGCGGCTGGCGGCGCGCTGGAAGTACGTGCGGAACTGGCTTTCCAGCAGGCCGTAAATGCGCTTGACCTTCTGCTTCTCACGAAGCTGCAAACCGTAGCCGAGGACCTTGGAACGGCGGCGTCCGTGCTGGCCGGGCGCGTAGTTGCGGCGCTCGATGGCGCATTTGTCCTTGAAACAGCGGTCACCCTTGAGAAACAGCTTCATGCCCTCGCGCCGGCAAAGCCGGCAGACGGGATCGGTGTAACGAGCCACTATGCCTCCTGTTGTTCGCACCCGCGCCACCATGGCGCGTTGCGTGTACGCCGGCTGCTGCTCGGCGTGACGATTCCTGAGCTCTCAACTCGCGCTTTTGCGCGAGCTACACACGGCGCCGCTTGGGCGGGCGGCAGCCGTTGTGCGGGATGGGCGTGACGTCCTTGATCGACTTGATGTCGAGGCCGGAGGCCGCGAGCGCGCGGATGGCCGACTCGCGACCCGCGCCCGGACCCTTGACCTTGACGTCGACGGAACGGATGCCATGCTCCTGGGCCAGTTGCGCGGCGTTCTGCGCGGCGACCTGCGCGGCGAACGGGGTGCCCTTGCGGGAGCCCTTGAAGCCGATGCGGCCGGCGCTGGACCAGGAGAGGATGTTGCCCATCGGATCCGTGATGGCCACGATGGTGTTGTTGAACGTCGCCGCGATGGACGCGACGCCGTGCGGAACGTTCTTCCGTTCCTTGCGCTTGGTACCGGCGCGGCGCGCGCCCGCCTTGGGTGCTCTAGCAGTTGCCATCTGAATGCGTCCTTATTTCTTCGTTGCTTTCTTCTTGCCGGCAACCGCGCCCTTGCGCGGACCTTTACGCGTGCGCGCGTTGGTGTGGGTGCGCTGGCCGCGGACCGGGAGACCGCGGCGATGGCGCATGCCGCGGTAGCAGTTGATCTCCATCAGCCGCTTGATGTCGAGACCGACGTCCTTGCGCAGATCGCCTTCGACCTTGCCCTCGTCCGTGATGATCTGACGGATCTTCCGAACGTCATCCTCGGTCAGATCCTTGACGCGCACGTCCCTGTTGACGCCCGCGTTGTCGAGAATGGTCGTCGCCCGCGTGCGGCCGATGCCGTAAATGTACGTCAGGCCCACCTGGACCCGCTTGTTGAGGGGAAGATCAACACCCGCGATACGTGCCATTGACTATTGCTCCTGATTAGCCCTGACGCTGCTTGTGCTTCGGATTCTCACAGATGATCCGAATCACGCCCTGGCGACGGACGACCTTGCATTTGGTGCAGATACGCTTGACTGACGAACGAACTTTCATGATTTCACTCGCGGCTCTGGTTGAGCCAATTTCTCTACTTGTATCGGTACGTGATGCGCCCGCGCGTGAGGTCGTACGGCGAGAGCTCCACGAGGACCTTGTCTCCGGGAAGGATGCGGATGAAGTGCTTTCTCATCTTGCCGGAGATGTGCGCGAGTACCTTGTGCTTGTTCTCCAGCTCGACCTGAAACATCGCGTTGGGCAACGTCTCCAGGACCGTTCCTGTCACTTCAATCGCTTCTTCCTTCGACATACCTTCCTTTTTGCTTCTGACGTCCTACTTGTCCAGGAATGCTACTTTCCCAGAACCCAGGGTCCGTTTGCCGTGACGGCCACCGAATTCTCGAAATGCGCCGCCAGCTCACCGTCGACCGTCCGTGCGGTCCACCCATCGGCGTCCGTCCGTACGTCCTGGATCACTCCATTCGTCCCTGCCCTGCTGATGCGCGACCGCAGCTTCACGCCGATGTCGCAAAGCATCGGCTCGATCGCCAGGACCATGCCTTCCTTCAGTTCGAGACCGCGCCCGCGTTTGCCGAAGTTGTAGACCTGAGGCTCCTCGTGCATGCGGCGCCCGATGCCGTGTCCGACAAATGTCCGGATCACGTGAAAGCCGCGGGACTCCGCGTGCTCCTGCACCGCTGCGCCGATGTCGCCGATATGCCGGCCCGGCCGCATCTCTTCGATGGCCAGCTCCAGGCACTCGCGCGTGGTTCGCATCAGTTCGTCCGCTCGCGGAGTCACTTTGCCGACGGGCACTGTGATGGCGGCATCGCCGACGAAGCCTTCGAAGATGGCTCCGAAGTCGAGGCCGACCAGATCGCCTTCCTGCAGCTTCGCGCGATTGGGGATGCCGTGCACGATCACATCGTTGACCGACGAACAGAGGACGGCCGGATACGGCGGCAGTCCCATCGGAGAGTAGCCTTTGAAGGGCGACTTCGCGCCGCGCTTCGCCAGCTCTTGCTCCGCCGTCGCGTTCATCTGCGCCGTGGTCGCGCCGGGGCGCACCATCTCACGCATCATCTCGAGGATCTCGACGACGATCCGGTTGGCCCGGTCCATCACCGCGATCTCGTCGCGACTCTTGAGCGTCGGTCCCTTCATTCGATCGAGCACGCTTTCCTCTTCGAGCTATACGGCCAGGGACTTTTCAATTCGTTCAAAGATCTCATCGACGGGACCAACCCCGTCGACTTCCCGAAGAATGCTTTTCGCCTTGTAGTACGTCGCCACAGGCAAAGTCTGCCGATGGAACGACTCGAGACGCTTGCGCACGGCCTGTTCGGTATCGTCGGCACGTGCGATGACCTCCGCGCCGCAGCGATCACACACGCTGCCCGTCGCCGGAGGATTGTTTTCGAGATGGTAAATCGCCCCACACTGCGCACACGTCCGTCGCTGAGTGATGCGGCGGACGATGGCGTCGTCTGGGACGAGCAGTTGAAGAACGCGGAGGCCTCCATCGCCATTCCCCGCGCTTTTTCCGACGATCCCATCGAGCTTTTCCGCCTGCACGATCGTGCGGGGGAAGCCGTCGAGGATGAAGCCTTTGCTCGCGTCCGCTTTGCCGAGGCGCTCGTCGATGATACTGATCATCAGGTCGTCGGAGACCAGCCCGCCCGACGCCATGATCGGAGCCGCCTGCAGGCCGAGCTCGGTCCCGTCCGTCACCGCCTCGCGGAGCATGTCGCCCGTCGAGATGTGCGGAATGCCGAAACGGCTTGCAAGCCGTTTCGCCTGGGTTCCCTTGCCGCTGCCCGGCGGTCCGATGAAGATGATCTTCATGCTTTCGATCAGCCGCGGCGTCCGCGGATGCGGCCCTTCTTCATGAATCCGTCGTAGTGGCGCATCACGAGCTGCGATTCGATCTGCTGCATCGTGTCCATCGCCACGCCCACCACGATCAGCAGCGACGTGCCGCCGAAGTAGAAGTTGAGGCCCATGCCCACCGTGATCCAGTCGGGCAGCACGCTGTCGAGGAACGCGCCGATGCCGAACGGAATCTGCGCGACGTGGATACCGGAGATGAGGAACTCGGGAATCACGCAGACCAGCGCGAGATACAGGGCGCCGACGAACGTGATGCGCGTGAGGACGCGATCGATGTACTCCGACGTCCTCTTGCCCGGGCGGATGCCGGGGATGAAGCCGCCGTACTTGCGCATGTTGTCGGCCGTGTCGACCGGATTGAAAACGATCGAGGTATAGAAGTACGCGAAGAAGATGATGCCCGCCACCTGCAGCAGGTAGTAGAGCGGCTCGCCCATCTGCAACTGGTTGCCGATCGACTTCGCCCACGGCTGATTGATGACCTGCGCGAGCGTCTGCGGAATGACCAGGATCGACGACGCGAAGATGACCGGGATGACGCCGGCGGTATTGACGCGCAGCGGCAGGTAGGTGTTCGCACCGCCGTAGACCTTGCGGCCGACGACGCGCTTTGCGTATTGCACCGGAATGCGGCGTTGCGCGCGCTCCATGAACACGACGAACGCAGTCACCGCGACCATGAACACCAGCAGGAAGAGGATCGCGAAGATGCTGCGCTGGCCGGTGCGGATGTCCTGCACCGTGGAGATCGTCGCGGACGGGAGTCCCACCACGATGCCCGCGAAGATGATCAGCGAGATTCCGTTGCCGATGCCGCGCTCCGAGATCTGCTCACCGAGCCACATGACGAACGCGGTACCGGTCGTCAGCGTGAGCACGGTCATGATCGGGAAGCCGATGCCCCACAGAGCGTCCTGAATGTGCGGCGGGACGAGCGGCGCGCCGCCCGGCGAAGTCTGGCTGCGCAGCCAGAAAGCGACGCCGAGCGCCTGGACGATGGCCAGGACGATCGTGCCGTAGCGCGTGTACTGGTTGATCTTGCGCCGTCCCATCTCGCCCTCTTTCGAGAGCTTCTCGAGGTACGGCCAGACCACCGTCAGCAGTTGCAGGATGATCGACGCCGAGATGTACGGCATGATGCCGAGCGCGAACACCGACAGGCGCGAGAGCGCACCGCCGGAGAAGAGATCGAGGAAGCCGAAGACGCCGCCGCTCATCGACTTGAAGAACTCCGAGAGCGCGACAGGATCGACGCCCGGCGTCGGGATGTGCGATCCAAGGCGGTAAACCGCGAGCAGCGCGAACGTGAAGAGCACGCGCTTGCGGAGGTCCTCGATTGCCCAGATGTTGCGGACTGTATCGACGACGTTCGGCACGTTACTGGATCTCCTGGCAGGTTCCGCCGGCTTTTTCGATGATCTCGCGTGCAGACTTGGAGAACTTGGTGGCCGACACGGTGAGCTTCTTGGAGAGCTCGCCGTCGCCGAGGACCTTCACGCCGTCGTGCGATCCCTTGACCAGGCCGGCCTGACGGAGCGTCGCCTCGTCGATCGAAGCGCCGTTGTCGAAACGGTCCAGATCGGAGACGTTCACGACCGCGTAATCCTTCTTGAAGATGTTGGTGAAGCCGCGCTTCGGAAGCCGGCGATGCAGAGGCATCTGGCCGCCTTCGAAACCGCGCTTGCCGCTGTAGCCGGAGCGGGACTTCTGTCCCTTCTCGCCGCGGCTGGACGTCTTGCCGTGACCCGAGCCAGGACCGCGGCCGACGCGCTTCTTCGCGTGACGGGCGCCCTTTTTCGGTTTCAGATTGCTCAGTTCCATGATGGTCCTCGTTCGTTACTCAGTGACGACTTCGACGAGATGCGGGATCTTGGCGATCATGCCGCGCACCGAAGGCGTGTCGACACGCTCGGAGACTTTGTTGATGCGGCCGAGGCCGAGCGCTTTGAGCGTCTCGCGCATCTCCACCGGGCATGCGATGCCGCTGCGGATCTGGCGGATGCGGATGGTCTTGCCGCCCGACTTCTTTTCCCTGCTGCGGAAGAGCTTCAGTTTCACGCCTCGGCTCCTTCCGCCGCTTCGTCTCCGCCGCGGAGCGCCTTGTACTGTTCCGCGGTGCGGAGCAGCTTGAGCGCTTCGAACGTCGCCTTGACGACGTTGTGCGGGTTGGCGGTGCCGAGCGACTTCGTGAGGATGTTCTGGATGCCGGCCGACTCGAGGATCGCGCGGACCGGACCACCGGCGATGACGCCGGTACCTTCCGAGGCCGGCTTCAGAAGAACTTGTCCGGCGCCGTAGTGGCCGACGATCGTGTGCGGGATCGTCGTGCCGCTCAAGGCAACCTGGATCATGTTCTTCTTCGCGATCTCGATGCCCTTCTTGATGGCGGCCGGAACTTCCTTGGCCTTGCCCGATCCGAAGCCCACCTTGCCCTTGCCGTCACCGACGACCACGAGCGCGCTGAAGCTGAAGTTCTTACCGCCCTTGACGACCTTCGTCACGCGGTTGATGTGGACGACCTTATCGATCATCCCGCTCTCGCTGCGCTCGTCCTGACGACGATCGCCGCGCGAAGAGCCCTGACCTGGACGCTGCATTGGACGCTGCATGTGATCTCCTAGAATTCCAGTCCGTTCTCACGCGCCGCATCCGCGAGCGCCTTGATGTTGCCGTGGTAGAGGTAGCCGCCGCGGTCGAAGACCACGCGGGTGATGCCGCTGTTCTTGGCCTTCTTCGCGATGAGCGCACCGACCGCTTTCGCGGCAGCCGCGTTCGAACCCTTCGCGCCCGCTTCCTTCTCCAGGCTCGAAGCCGAGACGATGGTGCGGCCCGACGCGTCGTCGATGACCTGCGCGTAAATGCTCTTCAGGCTCCGGTACACCGCCAGGCGCGGACGCTCCGACGTTCCCGTGACCTTCCGGCGGATCCGGTCGCGGATCCGGCCGCGTGCTTCCACTCTGTGTCTTGCTTTATCCATGTCGCTCCTCTGTGCCGACGTTGTATGGCCGGCGCACTAGGTGATGGCGCGCGTTTACTTGCCCGCGGCCTTGCCCGCCTTGCGGCGGATCACTTCGTCGCTGTACTTGATGCCCTTGCCCTTGTACGGATCGGGCTCGCGCAGGCTGCGGATCTCCGCCGCCGTCTGCCCGACCTTCTGGCGGTCGATGCCGGTGACGGTGATGTGGCCCGTCTTCGCGTCGACGGTGATGTCGATGCCGTCCGGAACCGGGAAGCGGACCGGATGCGAGTAGCCGAGCTGGAAGACCACTTCCTTCCCCTTCACCTCGGCGCGGTAACCAACGCCGACGATGTCGAGCTCGCGCTTGAAGCCTTCGCTCACGCCCTTGACGTTGTTCGCCACCAGCGCGCGCATGAGGCCGTGGAACGCGCGGGTCTTGCCCTCGTCGTCGCGCCGCTCGAACTTCACGACGTTGTTCTCGACCTTCATCGAGATGCCCGGGATCACCGCGGTGGTCAGGCTGCCCTTGGGCCCCTTCACCACGACGGCTTCGCCGCTCTGGCTGACTTCGACGCCGTTCGGCAGCGGAATCTCTTTCTTACCAATACGAGACATGTGCGGATCTCCTTCTCTACCAGATGTTCGCTACCAAACCTGGCAGAGCACTTCGCCACCGATGCCGGTGCGTGCGGCCTCGGCGCCCGAGAGCACGCCCTTCGAGGTCGACACGATCGCCAGTCCGAGTCCGCCGAGCACCTGCGGCAGCTCTTCCTTGCCGCGGTAGACGCGACGGCCCGGGCGCGAGACGCGCTCGATGCCGTGGATGACGGGCTCGCCGTCTCCCGAATACTTCAGGTACACGCGCAGGCTTCCCTGCGGCTTGCCTTCCTCGGCGGGAAGGACCTTGTAGTTGCTGATGAAACCTTCGGACTTGAGGATCTTCGCAACTTCGACCTTCAACTTCGAGGTCGGCATCTCGACGCGCTCGTGACGCGACTGAATTCCGTTGCGGATTCTGGTCAGCATATCCGCGATGGGATCTGTCATCGACATTCTGTGACTCCTGTTATCGGTCGTGCGAGCTACCAGCTCGACTTGGTCACGCCGGGGATGTAGCCGCCGAGCGAGAGCAGACGGAAGCAGATGCGGCAGAGCTGGAACTTGCGCAGGAAACCGCGCGGACGTCCGCACTGCTTGCAGCGGTTGCGCTTGCGCACCGAAAACTTCGGCTTCCGCTCTGCCTTGACGATCATTGACGTTTTTGCCATTGAATAGTCCTCGTTATTTCGCGAACGGCATCCCGAGCTCGCGAAGGAGCGAGCGTGCCTGCTCGTCGTTCTTCGCGGTCGTGACGATCGTGATGTTCATGCCCTTCGACTTGTCGACCTTGCCCGCGTCGATCTCCGGGAAGATCACGTGGTCGCGAACGCCGAGGGTGTAATTGCCACGGCCGTCGAACGACTTCGTCGGCACGCCGCGGAAGTCGCGGACGCGCGGAAGAGCGATGTTGATCAGACGGTCGAGAAACTCGTACATCTTTTCTCCGCGCAGGGTGACCATCGTGCCGATGGACTGACCCTCGCGCAGCTTGAAGCTCGCGATCGACTTCTTGGCCTTGGTCACCACCGGCTTCTGACCGGTGATGGTGGTCAGGTCCTCGACGGCGGTGTCGAGGAGCTTGGCGTTGGCGATCGCCTCACCCATGCCCATGTTCAGGACGACTTTCTCGATCTTGGGAACCGCCATCGGGTTCTTGATCTGAAACTCGTCCGCCAGCTTCCGGCGAACTTCCTTCTGGTAAACCTCTTTGAGTCTTGCTGCCATCTTGGGTCCTTATATTGGCTCGGCGTAGTACGAGCCTGGTCGATGTGTTTACTTCGTAAGATTCGCCTTGCAATTGCGGCAGAAGCGCACGGCGTCACCGTTCTCATCGCGATGAGAGCCGGTACGCGAAGGCTCGTTGCAGCTCGGGCAGATCACCTGGAGCTTGGCCACGTTGATCGGGGACTCGCGCTCGAGGATGCCGCCCTTGACGTTCTTGCCGGGGTTCGGCTTCGTGTGCTTCTTGGTGAAGTTCACCCGCTCCACGATGGCCGTGCCCTTGGTGGCGTTGACGCGCAGCACGCGTCCCTGCTTGCCGCGGTCCTTGCCGGAGAGAACGACCACCGAGTCGCCCTTCTTCACATGCGGTTTGTAGCGCGGAGTGTCCTGCTGTTTGGTACGTCCGTACAGTCCCATGGTGTGCTTCCTTTAAATGACTTCAGGCGCGAGCGAGATGATCTTCATGAACTTGCGCTCACGAAGCTCGCGCGCCACCGGGCCGAACACGCGCGTGCCCACCGGCTCGCGCGCGTCGTTGATGAGCACCGCTGCGTTGTCGTCGAACTTGATGTAGGAACCGTCGCGCCGACGGGTCTCTTTCACGGTCCGAACGATGACGGCTCTCACCACCGCGCCCTTCTTGACGGTGCCGTCCGGCGAGGCTTCCTTGACGGAGGCCGTGATGACGTCGCCGACCCGGGCGTACTGACCGGCCGTCGATCCGCCGCGCAGGCGGATGCAGGCGATCTTCTTCGCGCCCGTGTTGTCCGCGACCTGCAGAATTGTTCCCATCTGAATCATGACTGACTCCTGACCGTTCTTGACTGCTAGCTGGCTCTGTCGAGCACTTCGCGGATCTTCCAGCGCTTCAGCTTGGAGAGAGGCCGCGTCTCCTCGATGACCACGCGATCGCCGATGTTGATGTCCGGCTGCTCGCTGTGGGCGAGGAACTTGTTCGTACGCTTGATGTACTTCTGATACATCCCGTGCTTGACGAGATTCTCGACGGCCACGACGACGGTCTTCTGCATCTTGTTGGAGACCACCACGCCCACTTTCGTGCGCGCGTTCTTCGCGTCGGCTGCCTGCTCGTTCTTGTCTTTCGTTGCCATCGTTGCTTCCTTACGCGTTCGTCGAGCGCGCGCGCTCGTTGAGCAGCGTCTCGATCTGCGCGATCTCGCGGCGGACCTGACGCATCTTCATGGGGTTTTCCACACGGCCGGTGGCGCGCTGGAAGCGCAGCTTGAAGAGCTGCTCCTTCAGGTCGCGCTCGCGGTTGCGGAGCTCGTCGACGCTCTTGTCGCGAAGCGTGGTGATCGTCTTCTTGCTGGCCATTACTCGCCGACCTCCGTCTGCTCGCGCGTCACGAAACGCGTCTTGATGGGCAGCTTGGAACCGGCCAGGCGGAACGCCTCTTCGGCGACCTCGCGCGTCACACCTTCCATCTCATAGAGGATGCGGGCCGGCTTGATCACGCATACCCATTCTTCCGGCGCACCCTTGCCCTTGCCCATGCGCGTCTCGAGCGGCTTCTTGGTGATCGGCTTGTCGGGGAAGATGCGGATCCAGATCTTGCCGCCGCGCTTGACGTGACGCGTCATCGCGATACGGGCAGCTTCGATCTGGCGGGCGGTGACCCAGCCCACTTCGAGCGCCTGCAGCCCGTAATCGCCGAACGAGACCTTGGCCCCGCGCGTGGCGAGTCCGCGGCGACGTCCGCGCTGCTGCTTTCTGAATTTGACTTTCTTCGGCATCAACATGATGCGGTTTCTCCTGGATACTGATCGTTGCTATGCGCGACGGCGGCTGCGCGCCTTGGCCAGATCGCCTTTGTAGAGCCACACCTTCACGCCGATGAGACCGTACGTGGTGTGCGCCTCGGCCAGGCCGTAATCGATGTCGGCCTTCAGCGTGTGCAGCGGAAGGCGTCCGTCCTGATACCACTCGGTGCGCGCGATCTCAGCGCCGTTGAGGCGACCGCCAACGCGAACCTTGATCCCCTTCGCACCGAAGCGGAAGGCCGACTCCATGGCCTTCTTCATGGCGCGACGGAAAGCGATGCGGCGCTCGAGCTGCGTGGCGATGTTCTCGGCCACGAGCTGCGCGTCGAGCTCCGGACGCTGGATCTCCTGGATGTTGATGTAGACCTCGCCGTTGGCGAGCTTCTGCAGCTCGTCGCGCAGCTTGTCCACTTCCGCACCCTTGCGGCCGATGATGATGCCCGGACGCGAGGTGTAGATGTTGATGCGCATCTTGTTCGCCGTGCGCTCGATGTCGATCTCCGACACGCCGGCGTGGCTGAGGCGCTTCTTGAGGTCCTGGCGGAGCTTCAGATCGCGATGCAGCGTCTCGGCGTAGCTCTTTCCGGCGAACCAGCGCGAATGCCAGGTCTTGTTGAAGCCCAGGCGAAAACCGTAAGGATTGACCTTCTGACCCATCGTTTCCCCTATTTCCTGGCGCGGGCGCGGCCTTTGCCGCCGCTGCGCTCGTTGACCGCTTTCACTTCGTCCGAGACATGCACCGTGACGTGCGCCTTCCGCTTCTGCACCTGATAGGCACGGCCCATCGGCGCAGGCTGGACGCGCTTCTCACGCGGCCCCTCGTTGACGTAGATCCGCGAGACCACGAGCTCGTCGACGTCGGGAGCGTTTTCCTTGTTCTCCGCATTCGCGACCGCCGAGCGGAGGAGCTTCTCGAGGTCCTTCGCACACGACTTGCGCGTGAAGCGAAGGATGTTGAGCGCTTCCTCGACCTTCTTGCCGCGCACGAGGTCGGCCACGAGCCGGACCTTCTGCGGGGATGCTTTCAAGTATCTGAGAGTTGCGGTTGCTTCCATGGTTCGTCTCCGCTATTTGCCGGCCGGCTTCGCGGATTTCTCCACTTTCTTGCCGCTGTGGCCTTTGAAGATCCGCGTCAGTGAGAACTCGCCGAGCTTGTGGCCGACCATGTTCTCGGAGATGTAGACCGGCGTGAACTTGCGGCCGTTGTGGACCGCGATGGTGTGGCCGACCATGTCGGGAGTGACCGTCGAGCGCCGCGACCAGGTCTTGATGACCTTCTTGTCGCGCTCGCGGTTCATCGTCTCCACCTTCTTCATGAGGTGGTCGTCCACGAATGGACCTTTTTTCAGTGAGCGCATTTACTTGGTTCTCCGCTTGACGATGAACTTGTTCGTCTGCTTGTTCCGACGGGTCTTGAATCCCTTGGTCGGCTGACCCCACGGGCTGACCGGATGACGGCCGCCTGAGGTCTTGCCTTCACCACCACCGAGCGGGTGGTCGACCGGGTTCATGGAAACGCCGCGGTTGTGCGGCTTCTTGCCGAGGTGACGGGTGCGGCCGGCTTTGCCGATCGACACGTTCTCGTGCTCGAGATTGCCGACCTGTCCGATGGTGGCGTAGCAACGCACGTGAACCTTGCGCATCTCGCCCGAGGGGAGACGGAGCGTGGCCCAGTCGCCTTCGCGCGCCATGAGCTGCGCGCCGACACCGGCGGAACGGACCATCTGGCCGCCCTTGCCTTCCTTCAGCTCGACGTTGTGAATCACGGTACCGAGCGGGATCTTCGACAGCGGCAGGGCGTTGCCCACCAGGATGTCGGCGTCCTCGCCGGCGGTGATCATCGTGCCGACCGTCAGGCCGTTCGGCGCGAGGATGTAGCGCTTCTCGCCGTCGACGTAGTGCAACAGCGCGATGTGCGCGGTGCGGTTCGGGTCGTACTCGATCGCCGCGACCTTCGCGGGAATCCCGCGCTTGTCGCGCTTGAAGTCGATGTCGCGATACTTCTGTTTGTGACCGCCGCCGATGAACCGCGACGTGATCCGGCCCTTGCTGTTGCGGCCGCCCGTCTTCGGCTTGCCCTTGGTGAGAGCCTTTTCCGGCGTCGTCTTGGTGATGTCCTGGAACGACGCGTGCGACTGGAACCGGATGCCCGGCGAAGTCGGCTTGTATTTGTTCGTAGCCATAGTTTGTCTTTCTTATCGGCTTGAGGCGATTACACGCCCTCGATGAACTCGGGAGCTTTCTCGCCTTCCTTGAGCCGGACGTAGGCCTTGCGCCAGTCACGGCGCTTGCCGACGAAACGGCCCAGACGCTTCATCTTTCCGCGGACGTTGAACAGGCGAACGTCTTCGACCTTCACCTTGAACAGCTCTTCGACCGCGTTCTTGACCTGGATCTTGTTGGCATTGCCGTCCACTTCGAAGGCGATCACGTTTCCCTCTTCGCGGAGGATCGTGCTCTTCTCGGTGACCAGCGGCCGGCGGATGATCTGATTAGCGTTCATTGCTGAGTGCCTCCGTCAGACGATCGAGCGCGGCCTGGCTCAGGACGACGTAGCGGCTGTTGACGACGTCATAGACGTTGACGTGCAGCGCGTCCACGAAATTGAGCTTCGGGTTGTTGCGCGAGGCCAGCACAGCGTTCGTGTTCTCGAGCGTGTCGACGAGGAGCGCTTTGCCCTCGACGCCGATGCCGGCCATCTTCAGAGCGAAGGACTTCGTCTTCGACTCATCGACGGACATGTCGTTGACGACGACGAGCTTCCCTTCCTTCACACGGCGGGAGAGCGCCGACTTGAGGGCGGCCTTCTTCTCCTTGGTGTTCATCTTGTACGAGTAGTCGCGGGGCTGCGGACCGAAGACTGTGCCGCCGTGACGATGGATCGGCGGACGCGCTCCACCCTGACGCGCGCGGCCGGTTCCCTTCTGGCGGAACGGCTTCTTGCCCGAGCCGCTCACTTCGGAGCGGACCTTGGTCTTGTGCGTGCCCTGGCGCAGCGAGGCGAGGTAGTTGCGCACCGCCTCGTGCACGAGATGCTCTTTGTACGGGTACGCGAAGATCTCGTCCGGCAGGTCCACCGAACCGACCGTCTTGTTGTCCCAGTTCTTGATGTCAATGGTCGGCATGGTTACTCACCCCGCTTTCCGTTTTTGGAAAAGCGCACGTACACGAGGCCGTTGCGGCCGCCCGGCACCGCGCCGCGGATGTAGAGCAGGTTGTTCTCGGCATCGACCTTCGCCACGCGAAGGTTCTTGACCGTGACCTGATCGCCGCCCATGCGGCCGCCCATGCGCATGCCCTTCATGACACGCGACGGGAACGCCGAGGCGCCGATCGAGCCGGGGGCGCGGTGGAACATCGAGCCGTGAGACTCGCGTCCGCCGCCGAAGCCGTGGCGCTTGACGACGCCCTGGAAACCCTTGCCCTTGGACTGGCCGACGACGTCGATCGAGTCGCCTGCCTTGAAGATGTCGACCTGCACGCGGTCACCGACGTTCGCGTCGCCGGAGTACGGCACTTCCGCGAGCGTCTTCACGGGCTGCACGCCCGCCTTTTCGAAGTGTCCGCGAAGCGCGCTGTTGATGCGGCGGTTCGAGACCTTCTCCACCAGCCCGATCTGAACGGCGTCGTAGCCGTCCTTCTCGCTGGTCTTCTTCTGGACCACGAGGCAGGGGCCGGCCTGGATGACCGTGACAGGGATCAGCGCGCCGTCGTCGGCGAACACCTGGGTCATCCCGACCTTCTTGCCAATGATTCCTTCGATTGCCATTTGTATGTTCTTTCCACTTGGAACCCCGCAGGGTTCATGTGTATGGGAGCGTTTCGCGAACGCTTACTTCCCGAATGCCTTGATCTCGACGTCCACACCGGCCGGCAGCTCGAGCTTCATGAGCGCGTCCACCGTCTGCGTGGTCGGCTCGAGGATGTCGAGCAGCCGCTTGTGGGTCCGCATCTCGAACTGCTCCCGCGACTTCTTGTCGACGTGCGGGCTGCGCAGCACGGTGTACTTCGAAATCTGCGTCGGCAGCGGAATCGGTCCCGCCACCCTTGCTCCCGTGCGCTTGGCGGTATCGACGATCTCGGAAGTCGACTGGTCGAGCACGCGGTAGTCGTAAGCCTTGAGTCGGATGCGAATCTTTTCGTTCATCATCGTTCTGTACCTTTAAAGAACAGGAAGGAGCGGCTCATCGCCGCTCCTTCATCAAAGTGCTACTCGAGAATGTCCGTGACCGTGCCGGCGCCGACGGTGCGGCCGCCTTCACGAATCGCGAAGCGGAGACCCTTCTCCATCGCGATCGGGTTGATCAGCGTGATCGTGAGCGAGGTGTTGTCGCCCGGCATGACCATCTCCGCGCCCTCGGCAAGCTGCGCCGAGCCGGTGATGTCGGTGGTGCGGAAGTAGAACTGCGGGCGGTAGCCGTTGAAGAACGGGGTGTGACGGCCACCCTCTTCCTTGGTCAGGATGTAGACCTCGGCCTTGAACTTCGTGTGCGGCTTGATCGAGTTCGGCTTCGCGCAGACCTGACCGCGCTCGACGTCCTTGCGCTCCACACCGCGGAGCAGGAGGCCGACGTTGTCGCCCGCCTGACCCTGATCGAGGAGCTTGCGGAACATCTCGACGCCGGTGACGACCTTCTTGATGGTCGGACGGATGCCGACGATCTCGATTTCCTCACCGACCTTGACGATGCCGCGCTCGATACGGCCCGTGACGACGGTGCCGCGGCCGGAGATCGAGAAGATGTCCTCGACCGGCATCAGGAAGTCTTTGTCGATGGCGCGCTCGGGCATCGGGATGTAGCTGTCGACAGCGTCCATCAGTTCGATGATCTTGGCGGCCCACTCGTCGTTGTTGTCGGTGGTCTGCAGCGCCTTGAGCGCCGAGACGCGAACGATGGGAATGTCATCGCCCGGGAAGTCGTAGCTCGAAAGCAGCTCGCGGACTTCCAGCTCGACGAGCTCGAGGAGGTCCGGATCGGCCGCGTCGACCTTGTTGAGGGCGACCACCATGGCCGGCACGCCGACCTGGCGGGCAAGCAGGATGTGCTCGCGCGTCTGCGGCATCGGGCCGTCGGC
>DASPNA010000059.1:0-28557 GCA_035626775.1 Thermoanaerobaculia bacterium | reverse complement strand
CCACAGGACTTGGAAAACGCCGGCAAACTGCCGCCGGCGTTTTCCACATCTCCCACAGCGCCTGCTGCTAGGAAGAAAGAGACGAGGAGAACGACCGGAGACCGACCATCCCACTTTTTGCAGAACTTGACAGACACAACTGGAGAAGGTGCCCGAAGGGCGGATGAGGGGTGCGTCGTCACAACCCCGCGGCCATGCGATCCGCGAGTTGCGCGAGCGCCTGGCTCATGCCGTTCGCGATCTCCGCGCTCTCCAGCGACGGGATTGAAACAACGATCCGCTCGCGATGCGACACACCACCCGCCACCCAACGCGCGTCGAGCACGACCTGATTTTCAGGGCCGGCCGCGAGCTCTTCGAACACAACCGACACCGATCGCGTCGCGCCCGTCGGAATCGCTTGTCCCGGCAGGATTACCATCCCGTCCGGCAATCGCGCGGCGAGGTCGAATGCCAGCGTGTGCAGCACCATCGCCTGGAACCCGGCCGACCACTGCTCGTTCGGGCGCACGTCCAACTGCTGACCTGCCTTGCGCACCACCACTTCACGGCGGTCGGATCCCGGCGGCAACTCGATCGCGTCGATCGCCACCGGCGCGCCCGTTCCGGTGCGCACGATCGGCGCCGCGGGCGGGATGCGCTCGAGCGAATAGAAGTTGTTCTTCGTTCGCGAGAAAAATCCACATCCCGCAGCGAGGAGCGACAACACCACAACAGTGCGCTTGATCATTTCGCCTTGCCTCTCCCCTTGAGCAACGCGTCGGGGTTCTCCTCGAGATACGACGCCAGCGCCCGCACCGCCTCGGCCGCGCGCGTGAGCTCCTTGATCAGCGCGCCGAGGTCGTAGTTCTGGCGCGCGGAGCTGCCCATGAGTTGTTGCGCGCGTCCCGCCGCGGTCTCCGCCGAAGCGGCCGCGTTGCGAAGACTGGTCACGATCGGCTCGACGCTTTCGCTCGCCTTCTGCGCAGTCGCATCGATCGTCCTGGCCGCGCTCGCCGCGGACTCGGACGCGCTGCGCACGTTCGAGATGATCGGATCGACGTTCGCGCGTGTCTTGGCCGTGATCTGCTCGACGTCCGCCAGCGAGCGGTTCAGGCGCTGCAGACTCTGATCGAGGATCGGATCGGAAACGAGCGCGTTCATGCGCTGCGACGCCGAGCGCAGGTTGCCCGCGATCTCCTCGATCGGGATGTTGCGAATGCGCGCGGCGATGTCGTTGACGGCGCCGAGCGCGCCTTCGAGTCCGCTGCCGCCGGATACCGACGGAATGATCGGAGGCTCGTGCGTCACGATCAGTTGTCCCGTTCCCGGCCGCGCGACGATGTCGAGATTGACCGCGCTCGCTCCGGGCAACACGAGACTCGTCGCCAGTGACGCGCGCATCCCTTTCTGCACGAGCCGCGCGAGCGCGTCGTTCATCATGCCGCGCAGGTCCGCGCGCGTCGTGACTTCGGTGACCTGGAACTCGAGCTTGCGCGGATCGATCTCGATCGTGACCGGCGTCTCGAGACTCGCGCTCTGCGGGATGTAGCGCAGCCGCACCTCGCGCACGTGTCCGACTTCGACGCCGCGCATCTTCACCGGCGTGCCGGGCGTGAGTCCGCCCACCGGTCCCGCAAAGTACGCGAGGTACGTGAGATGCGGACCGTCCGCTGCTGCGATCGCGGCCGACTCCGATTCATACAACTCGAAGCGCGTCTTCTCCGCGACCGGCGCGCCCGCCAACACTTCGGGCGTGTAGAACGCGATCGGCGCCGTGAGAATCGACGCCAGTCCGCCGCCGCCGAAATTCACGCCGCCGCCACCCAGGGAGATGTTCAAGCCGCCGGCGCGATAGAAGCGCGTGCTCTGTTTCACGTCATTCGCGAATCGCTGCACGACGAACACGTGCACGAGCGTGAGGCCGCGCTTCGTGTCGTATTCGGATCCGAGCACGCTGCCGACGCGCATGCCCTGGAAGTGCACCGGCGTGCCGACTGCGATCGAGCCGACGCCGCGGCCTTCGAGGATAAACGTCTTACCGGCCTCGATCGGGCTGAGCACCGGCGCGTACTCCTGTCCGATGAACTCGCGCGTGTCCTCCCCTTCACCCGGCGCGATGCCGACGTAGGTGCCCGACAGAATGCTGCCGATGCCGCCGCCTTCCAGTCCCGGCTCGACGATCCAGAAGCGCGTTCCTTTGCGCAGCGCGTCGTTCATCGATGCGTCCATCGACATGCGCACCACGACCCCGCCCATCTCCTCATCGATGGTGATCTTCTGGACGGTCCCGACTTTCGCGCCGCGGTATCGCACCGGGCTGTATCGATCGAGCCCGTGCGCCTCGGCGAACCGCACCGTGATGTCGCCGCCGCCGAAGAATCCGTAGCGGACGATCAGGTATCCGACGAAGAAAATCGCGAGCGCGGGAATCACCCAGATCCACGGCGACCACTTCGCCACCTGGACCTTTGCTTCCGGATGCTCCGGCTGTTGCCGCCGCTCCTCGCCGTGATGGTCGTATTCGCTCATCGGGCTTCCTCTCCGGCGGTCTTCCACATCAAACGTGGTTCGAACATGCGATTGGCGTACATGATCAAAGCGATCAACATGAACAAGGGTGTCGCGCCCGGTCCCGCGACGATGTCATCGATGCCGCGGAAGTCGACGATCGGCGCGGCCAGCGCGGCGATGAACGGAATGATCATCGGCCAGCGCATCAGCCGGCGCAGGACGCGGTAGACCCGCGTGCGGATCACCAGGCCATCGCGTCGCGGAAAGCGCACGCGCACCAGCAGCCAGATCATGCCGAGCAGTTCCACGATCGGAATGACCACCCCGGCGACGAGCACGATCACGCCGAACTGCCAGTAGCCGCGATCAGCCATCAGTTGCACCGTGCCGATGACGGTGTGCTCGAGCACTCCAGTGAGCTGGTCGTTCACCATGACCGCGGCGGCGTACGCGGGGATGCAGAGCGGAATGGCCGCTGCGATGGCGCCGATGGCGGGCGCGAACCGCGGCGCGATGTTGCGATCGAGCCTGCTCCCGCAACGCGGGCACGGATCGCCGGAACGGCGCGCAACCGCCGCGTACTCGCAGACGTCGCACGAGGCGATGTGGCGTTCGGGCGGCTTGCCCAGGTCGGGAAGGATCGCATTCCACACGGCGCGGCGATCGAGACCGCGATCGCCGATGAGCGCGAGCACAGCCACGGTGAGATAGCACATCGCGCCGATGCGTACGCCGACGTCGGCAGAGACATCAGCGCGGTAGTACGCGACGATCCCGGCAATCAGCACCACGTCGGTCATGCTCCAGATCCGCAGCTCTTCGCTCCAGCGGAAGATGCGCCCGCGCTGCCAGATCTTCCAGCCCCACTTGACCGAGCCGAGCACGAGGATCTGAAACAACGAGCGCAGCGCCGGAAAGAGAAAAGCGAAGAAGAGAAAGCCGAACGCGAAGGGGAACCACACTTCGGTGTAGATCGTGCCGACGCTGGAGACGAGGCGGCTCTCTTCGAAGACGAGGTTCTTGATCGTCGAGTCCATCAGCGGCAGGAACACCGCGGGCGGCAGGAGAACGAACCGCGCGAGCGCGCAGGCGAGCGTGAGATCGAGACCGAGGCGCGAGCGATGGGCGAGCTCGCGGTCGCAACGATGGCAATTCGCGGACGATCCGGGCGCGAGGTCCGGAATGGTCTGCGTCAGGCCGCAGTCAGCGCAGGTGATCGTGATCAGGGCCACCGGGCTCCGCCGATTGCAAGAGGAGTTCCCGACGAGTACGGTTCCTCGGTTCCTCGGGTCCCTCGGGTCCCTCGGGGAGTCGCGGTGGACCCCCAGGACCCCGAGGAACCCGCAAACCCGAGGAACCCGAGATACTCTCCCCAACGATGATCGTCCACCTCATCGACGGCACGTACGAGCTGTTCCGGCATTTCTACGGCATCCGCCGTTTCAGCGAGAAGGACCCGCCCCTCGGCGCCGTCGCCGGCGTCCTCGGCACCGTCGTGCAGATGCTCGAGAGCGGCGCGACGCACATCGCCGTGGCCACCGACCGCGTCATCGAGTCATTCCGCAACGATCTCTGGCCCGGCTACAAAACCGGCGCGGGAATCGAGCGCGCGCTGTGGAACCAGTTCCGCCCGCTCGAGGACGCGCTGATGGCGATGGGCGTGGCCACGTTTCCGATGATCGAGCTCGAGGCCGATGATGCGCTCGCGTCCGCGGCCTGCGCCGCCGCGCGCGATGAGCGCGTCGAGAAGGTCTGCATCTGGACGCCCGACAAGGACCTCGCGCAATGCGTGGTCGGTCAGCGCGTGGTGCAGGTCGATCGAAAGAGCGGCAACATCCGCGATGAAGCGGGCGTGCGCGCGAAGTTCGGCGTCGCGCCGCCACACATCCCCGACTACCTCGCGCTCGTCGGCGACGCCGCGGATGGCTATCCCGGCATCCCGCGCGTGGGCGCGAAGACCGCCGCACGCCTGATCCTGAAGCACGGCGCCATCGAGCAGTTCCCCGCCGCCGTTCTCGGCGAGCAGCAGGAGCTCGCGTTGTTGTTCAAAGATCTCGCAACGCTGCGCTGCGATGCTGCGCTGTTCGATTCGGTCGACGAGCTGCAGTGGCGCGGCGCGACGAGCGCGTTCGCAGCATTCGCGGAGAAGATGGATGTGCGGTTGCTTCCGCGCGTCATGCGCGTGACGACCGGGAGGCCTCCGGCAGCCTCCCGGTAGTCCGCGAATGGCGCGCCGGTCGCATCTGCACGCCATGCGTGCGACCGCATCGAGCACTTCTCGCCTTGCTCTACCTGATCGCGTTCGCTGCGCTCGCGCATTACCTGAGCGAGGGCTGGTCGTACTACCGCACGCCGCTCATCGAGCGGCCGCATCATCCGCAGTTCTGGTCGCTCAAGCCGGGCGGCACGCTGGGCCAGGCGTTCGGCAGCACCGGTGCCGCGCTGATGACCATCATGCTGCTCTACTCCGTGCGCAAGCGGGTAAAGCCGTTGCGCAAGGCGGGACCGCTCAGCATCTGGCTCGACTTTCACATCTTCTGCGGCGTGATCGGACCGCTGCTGATCGTGCTGCACAGCTCGTTCAAGGTGCAGGGGCTGGTGGCGCTGAGCTTCTGGTCGATGATCGCCGTCGCGCTGTCCGGTGTGGTGGGCCGCTATCTCTATCTGCAGATCCCGCGGACGCGTGCGGGGGATGAGCGCACGCTCTCAGATGTCGAACAGGAAAGCCGTGCGCTCTCGACGCGTTTGCGCGAGCTGGGTATGACGGACGAACAACTCCGTGAGCTCGACGCCATTGCGGCGATTCAGAGCCGCTGGACGCGCCGGTCGCGATTACGGGCGTTCGAGCGCGTGCACGGCGGGCGTCAGCTCGTGAACGTCATCGAGCGTAAGGCGCAATTGCAGCGGCGCATCCTGCGCTGGCATCGCCTGCAGGAGGTCTTCCATCACTGGCACGTTTTCCATAAGCCGTTCGCGATTGTGATGTATCTCTTCCTCATCGTACACATCGTGGTGGTGACGATGACCGGCTATGGGTTCCGATGAAACGGCTTCTCTTATTGCTTCTTTTCGCGCTCCCACTCGGCGCGCAGATCTCGCCCGGACCATTGAGCGAGCCGCACGCGAAGCTCGAGGGCGCCGCCAATTGCCTGAAATGCCACGAGGCGAAGCGCGGCGTCAGTCCTGCGAAGTGCCTGGCCTGTCACACGGCATTACGCGCGCGCATTCAGGCAAAAAAAGGATTGCATGCGCAGCCGAATTACCAATCGTGCGAGCGTTGCCATAATGAACATCACGGCCGCGCGTTCAAGCTGATTCACTGGGATCCCACGAACTTCGACCATCGCATTACTGGATTTCCGCTGGAAGGGACGCACGCCAAGGCCCAATGCCGCGAATGCCACAAGACGCGCTCATTCCTCGGCCTCTCGCAATCGTGTACGTCCTGTCATAGTGACCCGCACAAAGGCCAGTTGACGCCCTGCATACGCTGTCATTCGATGACCGCGTGGACACCGGCGCCAAAGTTCGACCATGCGACAGCGCGTTTTCCGTTGACGGGGCTGCATGTGAAAGTGGCGTGCGCGAAATGCCATGCCACCGCGGTATTCCGCGGCGTCGCGTTCCAGCGCTGTACTGGCTGTCATAAAGACCCGCACGCAGGCCGCTTCGGCACGACGTGTACGCAGTGCCATTCCACCGCCGGCTGGACCGTACAGGCCACCGCGAATTTCGATCACGCGAAGACCGGATTCCCTCTAACCGGCGCTCACAAGAGCGCTCCGTGCGCGCAATGCCACCGCGATCGCAAATTCAAGGGCACCCCGCGCGCGTGCCACTCCTGCCATCGAGACATCCATGAAGGGCGGATGGGCAAGTCGTGCGAGCGTTGCCATTCGACGTCGTCATTCCGCGCCGTCTCGAACTTCGATCACAATCGCACGCGCTTCCCGCTTACCGGCCAGCATACGAAGACCCGCTGCGCGCAATGCCACACGGCCGCCCAGTTGCGCGGCCTCTCCCTCACTTGCAACGGCTGCCACACCGACCCGCACAAAGGCCGCCTCGGCAACTCGTGCGAGCGCTGCCACAGCACCGCGAGCTTCACCAACGTCACGTCGTTCGATCACGACAAGACCCGCTTCCCCTTGCGCGGAGCGCATCGCGACGCAAAGTGCGACGCCTGCCACACGACGAAAGGCCGCGCGTTGAAGTTCCCGCGCTTCGATCAATGCGCTGGATGTCATCGCGATCCGCACGCCGGCCAACTGAAAGGCGACTGCGCGACTTGCCATACGATCGAACGGTTCCTCCCCTCGACGTTCGGCGTCGAAGAGCATCAGCGGACGAAGTTCCCGCTCGCCGGCGCGCACCTCGCTGTCCCGTGCAATTCGTGTCACGCGAAGAAAGAGAAGGTCACGCAGTTCCGCGTCGCGTCGAGCAAGTGCACCGCTTGCCATCGCGACCCGCATCGCGGCGAGACGGCGCGCTTCGGCGCGTGCACGAGCTGTCATCGTATCGAATCGTGGTCGCGGATCGCGTTCGATCACGCGCGCACGGGATTTCCGCTGGAAGGCGCGCACGCACGAGTGCGCTGCGCCGCGTGTCATGCGAAGGGATTCAAGGGCCTACCGCGCGCGTGCGCGGCGTGTCATTAGCGGCTATGGAGTGCGGCGGCTGCGGCCGCCGCGTTGAAAAGCGGCGGCTCTGCCGCCGCACTCCATATGGTGACACGCCGTTTGCAAACGCCTCGCAACTCAGCGTGAAAGCGTTCCTGTGCGGCGTGGTCACGATGACGGCGATCCTCGCCGTTGCCTTCCGTCTTTCCAGCCAGACCCGCGTCGAGAATCCGCACGGCCCCATCGCCGTCGAGTGCTCGAACTGCCACACGGCCGAAGCCTGGACCACGCTGCGGCGGCCGCTGCTGTTCGATCACACGCAGCACACCGGCTTTCCGCTGCGGTTCGGGCACAAGGGCGTGAACTGTTCCGGCTGCCATCGCGACCTGCGCTTCTCGCACGTCGGCAGCGCATGCGCCGATTGCCACGAAGATCCACATCGCGCCGAGCTCGGCTTCGACTGCGAGCGCTGCCACGACACGACCGGCTGGCAGAACCGCGCGCGTATCCTCGACGTTCACGCCGCCGCGCTCTTCCCTCTGACCGGCGCGCACGTGAGCGTCGAATGCGCGGCCTGCCATCTGCGCTCGCCCGAACGTTTCTTCGGCGCGCAACGCGAGTGCATCGTCTGTCACGCGCAGGACCTCGCGCGCGCGACCCCGTCGCACGCCGGCTTCCCGCGCGAGTGCGAGACCTGCCATTCCACCGCGCGGTTCGAAGGCGCGTTCTTCCCCAATCACGATCACCTCTTCCCGATCTTCTCCGGCCCGCATCGCAACGCGTGGGACTCGTGCGCCGACTGCCACACCAATCAGAACAACTTCCGCGTCTTCTCCTGCGTCACCTGCCACGAGCATCGCCGCGACGAGATGGACGACGAACACGACGACGTGCGCAATTACCGCTACGAGAGCACCGCCTGCCTCTCGTGCCACCCGGACGGGCGCGAATGAAACTGCAATTGACGCTCGCCGCCTTGCTCCTTGCGTCCGCCGCAAACGCGCAACTGGCGGTCCGCTATCGCACCGAGAACACGATCTACATCAACGCCGGCACCGCCGCAGGCGTGAACGTCGGCGATCGATTCGAGGTCCTGCGCGGCGGCAACGTCATCGCCACGATCGAGATCCGGTTCGCGGCGGAGCAGTCCGCATCCGCGCGCATCGTCTCCGAATCGACGGCCATTCAATCGGGCGATGCCGTGCGGCGCATCGGCACGCCCGTTCCTTCGGCGCCACCACCGCCACCGGCAATGCCGGGACTCGGCGGCGGCGACGCGCGCGGCTTGTCATCGATGTCGCTCAGCGGCAGCGTGTCGCTCGATCACGAAACCAACCAGCGCGACTACGGCCGCACATTCGCACGCGTCAGCGCCCGCGCGCGCCGCATCGCCGGACTGCCGCTGACGTTACGCACGCGCGCGCGCATCGAGACCGAGTCCGACCCGAGCCGCAATCGCCTCTACGAGCTCTCGCTGCTGTACGAGCCGTTCGATGGGCGCGTGGCCGTGCAGGCCGGACGCATCGGCAACTCGCCCGCGATCGGCCTCGGCTATCTCGACGGCGCGCTCGCACGCGTGCGCATCATCGACGGCTTCGACGTCGGCGCGTTCTACGGCTATCGCCCCACCCACGCGAACCTGGCGCCCGATACCTCGACGACCAGGTATGGCGCGTTCGTCCGCATCGCGCCGGTACCGATGGCCGAGCTGACGGTGGCTGGTGTGCAGACGCAGAGCGGCAGCGACAACAGCTCGTTCATCGCCGTCGACGGCCGCTACGCGCCGAGCGAGCGGCTCTCGCTCTTCGCGCACGGCCGTGCCGCGATCAGTGGCGATGACACCGACGAGCGCGGCGTCGACACGATCCTCACAGCAGTCACACGCATCAGCGCCGCGACCACGCTCAGCGCATCGTACGAGCGCGTGCAGCCCGGCATCGACGATGACCTGCGCACGACCGATCAGGTCATCGACGACTATCTGCGCCAGGGTTTCCGCGTCACCATCCGCCACCCGAATTTCTTCATCGGCGGCGGTATCCGCACCGGCGACGACAACAACACCGCCTCCGACGACGACAATACATACTCCACGAGCGCCGGCGTGTCGCATCCGAGCGTGCTGTTCGGCGTCGGCGCGGGTCTCAACGCGACCGTGTACTCGTCGCCGATCAACGACGGCGTCTTCGCGAACGCACGGTTCGGCCGCCGCTTCGGCGCCGGTCATCTCGCGGAGCTCACCGCCGGCGCGCTGCTGGTCGACGAAGCGGCGATCGAAGAGCTGACGGTCACGACGTGGATCCGTGGCGGTGTCTGGATCGAGCTGCCGTACGACGTCTTCGCGCGCGCGGAAGTCGAGCTGGCCGGCGGCGACGCACCTGCCGGTCATCGCATCAACATCGGCGCCGGCTACCGGTTCTGACCATGATCGCCGAGTCGCTTCTCTGGTGGGGCGGAGCGGTGGCAATTTCGGCGAGCGTGATCATCCCGTACGCGATTCAGTTCCGCCGGCGCATCTCGCACGATCGCGCGCGCAAACTGGAAGCATCGCAGCTCGGCATCGACAAGCCGTCCGCACAATTTCCGTTCATCGATCCCGCGCATTGCATCGGCTGCGGCGCCTGCGTCCGCGCCTGCCCCGAAGGCGACGTCCTCGGCATCGTCGGCGGCACCGCGGTGGTCGTGAACGGCCTGCGTTGCGTCGGCCACGCGCGATGCGAAGAAGCGTGTCCGGTCGGCGCGATCGAAGTGGGGCTTGGCGATCTGAAGTCGCGCGCCGATGTGCCGCTGCTGAACGACACCTACGAAACAACAGTGCCGGGCATCTACGTCGTCGGTGAGCTCGGTGGCCTTTCGCTCGTGCGCAACGCGGTGAAGCAGGGACGCGAAGTGATTCGCAACATCGCCAAAGGCGACGGCACCGCGCTCGACGTCGTCGTCGTCGGCGCCGGTCCGTCGGGACTCGCCGCCGCGGCCGAGGCAGTCGCGCGCGGCCTCACGTGCATCGTGCTCGAGAAGGAAGAATCGCTCGGCGGCAGCCTGCTGCATTACCCGCGACGCAAGATGGTGCTGCTGCAGCCGGTCGAAATCGCGCCCGGCGTCACGCTCGACCGCGACGAGTACGCGAAGGAGAGCCTGCTGGAGCTGTTCGAAGAGCTGGTGGCGCAGAAATCGCTGGAAGTTCGCTTCGGCGAGCCTGTCGAGGAGATCGCGCGCGAGGCCGATGTGGCCACCCATGGGACCTTCCTCGTCCGCTCCGCACGCGGCGCCTATCGCACGCGCGCCGTCATCCTCGCGCTCGGCCGCCGCGGCACTCCGCGGCGTCTCGACGTACCGGGCGAAGAGTTGCCGAAGGTCATGTACCGCCTGATGGACGCCGAGAGCTATCGCAATCAGCGCGTGCTCGTCGTCGGCGGCGGCGACAGCGCCGTCGAAGCGGCCATCGGTCTCGCGCTGCAGGCCGGGAACGTCGTGACGCTGTCGTATCGCCGCGACAAGCTCGTGCGCATCAAAAAGAAAAATGAAGATCGCTTCGCGAAGCTCGTCGGCGCGGGAAAAATCGAGACGCTCTTCAACTCGCAGCCGACCGAGATCGCCGAAGATCGTGTGATTCTGAAAATCGGCGACGAGGAACGCGAGCTCGCGAACGACTACGTCTTCATCTTCGCCGGCGGCGTGCCGCCGTTCGATCTATTGCGCAAGAGCGGCATCCGCATGGGCGGAGAACCTGCTTTCGGTGCATGATCGCTTCATGAAAATCGGAATCATCGGCGCAGGACACATCGGCAGCACCACGGCACGGCTGTTCATCGACGCGGGACATGAGGTCGCGATCAGCAATTCGCGCGGACCGGAAACGCTGCGCGAGCTCGTCGCGAATCTCGGCGCAAAGGCGCGTGCCACGACCCCGGAAGAAGCGGCGCGTTTCGGCGAGGTGGTGTTGCTCGCCATTCCGCTGAAGGATCACAAGACGCTGCCCGCCGCGGACTTGCGCGGCAAGATCGCTATCGACGCGATGAACTACTACCCGAACCGCGACGGCCATTACGCGGAACTCGACGCCGGCAACAGCACGTCGAGTGAAATGGTTGCAGCGCATCTCGACGGCGCGCGCGTCGTGAAGGCATTCAACACGATCTGGTTCGAACATCTGAAGACCAAGGGCAACAAGAACGCGCCGCTCGAGAACCGCCGCGCCATCTTCATCTCCGGCGACGATGCCGAGGCGAAAGCGACCGTGTCGCGACTGATCGAGGAGATCGGCTTCGGCCCGTACGACCTCGGCTCGCTGCGCGACAGCGCAAGGCAACAACCCGACGCGCCGATCTACAACCGCGACGTGACAGTAGCGGAGGCAAGGGAAGCGCTTTAACGAGTACCTCGGAGTACCTCGGGTACCTCGGAGTTCCTCGGAGGGGAAAGATCAACCCCCGCTCCTCCGAGGGACTCCGAGGAACCCGAGGAACCGTTTCCATGCACCGCTACATCGCGCTCGGCGACAGCATCTCCATCGACATCTATCCGGCTGAAGACGTCGCGCTGCGGTATCCGGGCGTCACCGACAACGATCGCGTTGGCGCGGCGTCGCTGTTCGTGCGCAACGATGATCGCTTGTGGCCCGAGTTTCGCGGCCGCGATCTGCACACGTTGCAACCTACGCTGCGCTTCGACGCGCGATGCGACGATCTCGCAGCGGACGGCGCGACGACCGAAAGCCTGCTTCGCCAGGTCGAGCGCATCGATCGCGGCGATGACAGCACGCTGGTCACCATCACCGCCGGCGGCAACGATCTCCTGGGCTCCATCGGCGGGAGCGGCGCGAGTCCGGCTCCCGCGATCGCGGAGCGTTTGCGCCGCGCCATCGCGCGCGTGCTCGAGTTGCGTCCGAACGCGGTCGTCCTCGTCGGCACCGTCTACGATCCATCCGACGGTACGAAGCGCCTGCCGGGCTACACGCGACCGCTCGAGCGCGAAGCGGCGTGGCTCGACGAGTACAACGATCGCGTGCGCGAGCTCATCGCCACCGATTCGCGGCTCCGGCTGGCCGACATCCACCGCCACTTCCTCGGCCACGGACTGACGGCGACGGTCGACGAGCAGTGGTATCTGCGCGAGTCGATCATCGAGCCGAACGCGCGCGGCGCGAGCGAAGTGCGGCGCGTGTGGCTGGCTTGTCTACATTTCCCGCTGCCGCTCGTATAGACGGGCATGAGCATCCTCACCCGCACCGTCCTGATCCTCATGCTCGCACTGCCGGGCGCGCTCGTCGCGCAGGAAACCGGCTCCGTCGCCGAGACTTCCACCATCACGACCGAATCGGCCGAGCCCGCCACGAGCACCGCCGAAGTTACAGAAAGAGCTGCCGTTGAAGCTCCGACGTCGCAGAACAGCTACGAAACGCGGGGCCAGTTCGGCTCGCTGCTCCGCCGCAGCCCTCCCGAACTCGCATCGATCCTCGCGCTCGAACCGACGCTCCTGTCGAACGACGCGTTCCTGGCCGGCTACCCCGAGCTCTCCCGTTTCGTCAAAGCGCATCCCGAGGTGCGGAACCATCCGGGGTTCTATCTCGAGGAGTTCAGTTATCGCGTGCCGCAGCGCGGGCCGATTGCGGAGGTCCTCGAACCGCTGTTGATCATCAGCGGATTCAGCCTTCTGGCGCTCGCGCTCTCGTGGTTCATCCGCACGCTGATCGAGCAGAAGCGCTGGAGCCGCCTCTCGAAGACGCAGAGCGAAGTGCACAACAAGATCCTCGACCGCTTCGGCACGACCGCGGAGCTGATCGAATACATCAAGACGCCCGCGGGGACGAAGTTCCTCGAGTCCGCGCCGATTCCGCTGCACGAGCCGTCGAGCGGTCCGGTGCCGAACGCGCCCCTGAGCCGCGTGATGTGGTCGATTCAGATCGGCATCATCATCGCGGCGGGCGCGATCGGCATGCTCGTCGTCAGCAGCGGCTACAAGGATGACCACGGCCAGGGACTGTTCGCCCTCGGCGCGATCGCGCTGGCCATCGGCCTCGGCTTCATCGCGTCCGCGGCGATCACGCTCTTCCTCTCGCGCCGCCTCGGCTTGTGGGAGTCGGCCCATCGCATCGACGAGCCGGGACTCATGAAATGATGGGCAACGTGAGAATGCCTTTGGTCTTCGACGATGCTGCCCTCGCCGAACGCGATCTCGACAGCGTCCTGCCGGTGATGGACGAGGAGGACTTCCGCGCGTTCTACGAGCGCACGTCGCGTCCGCTGTGGTCGTATCTGGCGCGCATCGCGCGGGACCGGCAGGAGGCCGACGACGTGCTGCAGGAGGCGTACTACCGCTTCTATCGCGCCGGCATGCAGCACACGGACGAGACGCATCGCCGCAACTCCCTGTTCCGCATTGCGACGAACATCGTGCGCGATGCCGCACGCCGCGCGAAGCTGCGCAATGACGTGCCTCTCGACGACGGCTTGCCGCTCGATGTGATGCCGCGCAGTCATGCGCCGGCGCCCGAGCGGCAGGCGTCGATCCGTACAGATCTCGCGCGCGGGATGGAGCAACTCGAGCCGCTGCAGCGCGAGTTGTTGTGGCTCGCATACGCGCAAGGCTCGTCGCACGAAGAGATCGCGCAGATCCTGGGCCTGCGCGCGATCAGCGTGCGCACGCTGCTGCTCCGCGCGCGGCGCAAGCTGGCGGGATTCCTGACCGGCACGGAGGTGCGGCGATGAGCGGCATCTGCGAACGCGAAGACGAACTGCTCGACGCGCTGGGCGCCGGTTACGTCGGCGCGGAGCTCGAGTCGCACGTGATGTCGTGCGCGTCATGCAGTGAACTGCGCTCGGTGGCGGGTGCACTGCTCGACGATCGCGCCATGGCGATGATGGAAGCGCCGGTGCCATCCTCGGGCACGATGTGGTGGCGCATGCGCCTTCGCCAGCGCCAGGAAGCCGCGGCCACGGCGCAGCGAACGCTGATCATCGGCCAGGCCGTGACGCTGGCTGTCGCGATCGCGCTTCTCGTCTCCTTCTTCGGCTCCGAAGTGGCGGTTGGTGTGCGCGAAGCGGTGGCCACGATTCGCGTCAGCACGCCCATCCTGCTCGCGATCGCGACCTCGCTGCTGGCCGCGCCGATCGCCGGGTGGGTGGCGGTGCGGGGGAAGTAAGCTACCAGCACGATTTCACGCCGACGGCCAGCATGCGCCGACGCATCTTCTGGTCGAACGTCGCCACGGCGTCGTACCGATTCGCGACAGCTACGGCCACGGTTGCCGCATCAGCCATTCCTGGCAGTGGCTCCGGCCAGTATTCAAAAACCTTCTTCCAAGGGCAATCGTCGATTACGACGACGCCGGGAAGAGCAATCATGTCGCGCACGAGTTTCGCCACATCCGCGGCGGGGACGCCGTAAAAACTCTGCAGTACGTAACTCACTTCGAATACGGCGAACTGAGTGACCACGCGTCAACGTTGAAGTCGGCATGACGCTCTCCTTATTCTTAGCATCACAAAGTAAGGCCAGTGCGAGCTCCCGCCACCGCACTCCACAGCGCTGCGCTACGATTCGCCCCCCATGCTTCCCTTCTCCCCGCCCCTTGCGCCCATGCTTTCGTCCGCGGCGGATGCGTTGCCCGAGGGCGATGGGTGGTTGTTCGAGCCGAAGTGGGATGGGTTCCGCACGCTCGTCTTCCGCGATGGCGATGAGATCACGTTGCAGAGCCGCGATGAGAAGCCGATGAATCGCTACTTTCCCGAGCTGGCCGAGCCGCTCGCGCTCGCGTTGCCGGAGCGGTGCGTGCTCGATGGCGAGATCGTCATCGCCGGCGAGCACGGGCTCGACTTCGAGGCGCTGCTGCTGCGCATTCATCCGGCCGCGTCGCGCGTGAAGTTGCTTGCGGCGCAGACGCCGGCCTCGTATGTCGCGTGGGACCTGCTCGCCATCGGGGATGAAGACCTGCGCGAGGTACCACTCGAAACGCGGCGTGCGCGGCTCGAGGAAGTGATGGCGAACATCACGCCGCCGCTGCATCTCTCGCCCGCGACGCGCGATCGCGAACTCGCGGAGGATTGGTTCAATCGCTTCGAAGGTGCGGGCCTCGACGGCGTCATGGCCAAGCGACTCGACTCCACCTACCGTCCGGCCGAGCGCACGATGATCAAGGTCAAGCACACGCGCACCGCGGATTGCGTCGTGGCCGGTTTTCGGTGGCACAAGAAGGGTCCCGGCACCATGGTCGGCTCCCTCCTCCTCGGCCTGTATGACGACAAAGGCATGCTCCATCACGTCGGCGTGACCGCGGCGTTCACGACGGCGAAGCGCAAGCAGCTCGTAGAAGAGCTGGCACCGCTGCGCGAGAACGCGCTGGAAGATCATCCGTGGCGCGACTGGGCCGAGGCGCAGGCGGAGGCGAGCGCGCAGGGGCAGCGATTGCCGGGCGCGCAAAGCCGTTGGAACAGCGGCAAGGATCTGAGCTGGGAGCCGGTGCGGCCGGAGCGCGTGTGCGAAGTGAAATTCGATCACATGCAAGGCACGCGCTTCCGCCACGCGGCCCAATTCGTTTGCTGGCGTCCCGATAAACCGCCGAGCGAATGCCGCTACGACCAGCTCGAAGTCACGCCTGCCTACGAGCTCGAACGCGTCTTCGGCGAGCGCACGCGCGCCCACGGATCGTAATCAGGATCGGGCGTCTCTTCCGCGGGCCGCTCCTTTTCCGGCACGTTGCGCAGGTTCACGCGAATGCGCGTCCACGTGCTCGAGCGCCCGCGCATCGCATCGATCAGCACATCGTCGACCTCCAGCTTCGCCGCGGCTTTCGGATGGCGCTTCTTCCAGCGTTCCAGGCCGGCCAGCGCGTCTTCCTTATGCTCCGCGTTCGCCACGGTGATCAGCGGATGTTTCGATTGGCGTCGCCCTGATCCGGTTTTCTTCGCATTCGTTTTTGCGCGCGATGGCGCGACGCGGGGCGGCTCGCCTTCCTGCTTGCGGTAGTTCGGCGGCCATGGCGCATCGCCGAGTCCGGCCTCTTCCTGCGCTGCCGACAAGGCGAGCAGCTTCTCGAGCGATCCCGCCGCATCGTCGATGCCTTCGGACGCGTCGCCGTGTTTCGCGAAAAACTTCGGCGCCGTGATCAGCGTGTACTTTGCGGGATCGCAGTCCGCGACTTCATCCCATTCCAGCGGCATCGAAACGCGCGCGTCCGGAGTGGGCCGCACCGACCATGCCGACGCGACGGTGCGGTCCTTCGCGTTCTGGTTGTAATCGAGGAACACGCCGTGGCGCTCCTCCTTCCACCACTTGCTGGTCGCGATCTGCGGCACGCGCCGCTCGACTTCACGCGCGACCGCGAGCGCCGCGCGGCGGACCTGATCGAACGTCCAGCGCGGTTCGATGCGCACGTTCACGTGAATGCCGCGCGAGCCGGATGTCTTCGGCCAGCCGCGCAGCTCGTGCTCCTCGAGCACATCGCGCACGACCAGCGCCACGCGCCGCACGTCTTCGAACGCGACGCCCGGGCCGGGATCGAGATCGACGCGCAGCTCGTCGGGATGTTCGAGATCCTTCGCACGCACGGGATGTGGATTCAGGTCGATGCAGCCGAGGTTGACGATCCAGAGGAGTTGGGCGGCGTTGTTGATGACGATCTCGCACGCGGTGCGGCCGGATGGAAAACGCAGCTCGACGGTGTCGATCCAGTCGGGGCGTTTATCGGGCGCGCGCTTTTGAAAGAACGGCTCCGCATCAGCGCCGTTGACGTAGCGCTTGAGGACGATGGGTCGTCCGGCGATGCCGCGCAGTGCGCCTTCCGCGACCGCGGCGTAGTACTTCGCCAGGTCGAGCTTCGTGTAACCCGCCGTTGGAAAGTAGACCTTGTCCGGATTGGTGATGACGACTTCGCGGCTTGCAACTTCGAGGACGGTCTGCTGCGCTTTCGCCATGGTGTTAGTTTAGGGGACGCCGTGATGGCGGCCGACAACGATGGCCCTGACCGCAACGATCTACAACTTCGCCACGCAACTCTCCGACATCGATCGCGGTGTCTACGAGACGCTCGATCTGCGCATGGCGCGGCAGCCGTCCGAAACGGTCGAGTACATGCTGATGCGCTTCTTCGCGTACTGCCTCGAGTACACGGACGGCATCGCGTTTACCGAAGGTGTCGCGGCGGGGGAGGAGCCGGCTGTGGTGGTGCGCGATCTCACCGGGCGTTTGAGCGCCTGGATCGAAGTCGGCGCGCCTGATGCGGAACGCCTTCATCGCGGCAGCAAGCTGGCCGAGCGCACCGCCGTCTACACGCATCGCCCCATCCGCATCGT
The DNA here is from genome assembly GCA_035626775.1 of Thermoanaerobaculia bacterium. Classification (GTDB taxonomy): domain Bacteria; phylum Acidobacteriota; class Thermoanaerobaculia; order Gp7-AA8; family Gp7-AA8; genus QHVT01. The sequence goes on along the minus strand of DASPNA010000059.1, from coordinate 11,156 downwards.
CCTCGGCGAGCTGACCGGCAGGAAGATTCATCGCGCAAGCGACATCCCGATCTACGCGTTCGAGCCGGCGTTCGTGAGCGCGATCGCGGAGGTGCTCGACCGGCGCGTCGACGTCGCGCTGTCGATCACGGAGCGCGAGTTGTATGTCGATGTGAATGGACGGACGTTCACGACCAGCATCGTCGAACATCGCCTGGCGTGAGCTCGTTCACTTCCAGTTCGTGACGAGGGTCAGCGGCACATTCGGCGCGGGCGGCGGCTCGTAGAGCAGAAACTTCTTGCCGTCGGCGGTCACGTCGAGGAGGGCGCGCGGCTGCATCGTGAACAACTCCTTCGGCGCGCTCACGTGCAGCATGTCGCCTGTGACCGTCACGCCAACGGACATCACTTTGCGATCGGGAGTCACGTAGATGATCTCGCGACCGCCGGTCGCCCATGACGGCGGCAGCGTCGTCGATCCGTTCGTCGACACCTGCTGACGTTGCGCGAGTGACGGGAACGATGCGACATAGACCTCGCGCCGGCCGTTCTCGTCCGAGAGGTAGGTCAGCCAGCGGCCGTCGGGCGAGAGCCGCGCGCCAAACTCGTCGAAGGTCGTCGCCGTCAACTGCCGCGGCTTGCGCTCGACCATGTCCAGCACCCACAGATCGTTTCGCGATGTGTCGTGGTCGGCGGCCACCTCGTAAAAGAGGTAGCGGCCATCGCGCGACCAGTCGCTCGGCGCTTTCGTCTGATCGTTTTTCAGGATGATCTCTTCCTCGCCGGTGCCGTCCGCGCGACGCGCATAGAGATGGGTCACGATGGAGCGGTCGGAGCCGTAGACCACGCGCGAATCGTCGTTGGACCAGATCGGTAGAAAATCATTCAGAGGATCGTGGGTCATGCGCCGGCGCGCGCCACGCGCAAGGTCGTAGATCCAGACGTCGCCCGGGTCGCCGTACGCCATCACGACAAAACGCGCATCCCGCGAAAGGCGCAGATGCCATGGATCGGGCGCGGTCATCATCGTGCCGATGATCTTGCCCGTGCGATCGCGCCAGACCATCGGCTGACTGGCAACCGGCAGCTTCGGCGCGTACACCAGCGTCCCGTTGTGATCCGCCGCGAACGCGCCCGTGAAGAATCCCGCCTCGTACTCGACGCTGTCCGAAATCCGCCTCGGCTCGCCGCGCAACGCGAAGTCGTCCGGATCGAGCTCCTGCGCCAGCAGGTAGTTCTCGCGCACGAACAGCAGGTGCCCATTCGTGTACGCGGCGTTCGAGCGCGCGCGCACGAGCAGCTTGCGCTCATTCGAATCGAGCGACGCGAGATAGAGACCGTTGCGGTCGCTGCTCGGTCCGGCGAGGTGCGTGCCACCGAGGTAAATGAAGTGCTTGCCGTCTGGAAGAAAGACAGGGAACCGATGCGTCGTTTCGCCGCTCTTCTCATCGAGCCGCGTCAACGGTCGCGACGCGCCGCCGGTGGCGGACACGCGATGCACCGGACCGCGCCAGTGCGGCGCGAAGATGATCGTCCCGTCCGCGTTCCACGAGCCGCCCCGCCCTTCCTGCGCATCGCAGATGATGGTCGGCGGGCCGCCGCTGACGTCGATGCGTTTCAGCTTTCCGACGGAAAAGTACGCGATCGATTTGCTGTCGGCGCTCCAGAACGGATACTCGAAATACTCCGCGATCAGCTTTCGCGGCTCGAGCGAATCAATCGAGCGGATCCAGAGTGCCGGCGCGTCCTCCGCGGACGCTTGCGCGGCGAACGTGATCCACTTTCCATCGGGCGAGATGGTCAGCGACCCGCCATGTCCGCGAAACAACTCGAATGACGTCCCGGCCGGCGCGACGACTTGCGAGCGCACGATCGGCGCATCGGGTATCGTCTTTCGCGCCAGCAGCACACCAAGAGCGATCGCCGCCAGCGCGAGCAGTCCCGCCAACGCCATCCACATCCGCTCGCGACGCTTGCGCTTTTCGACGACAGGCGCCGCGGCTCCCGCTTGGGAACCGGCCTGGCTGATCCACTCCAGCTCCGCCGCGACGTCGGCGGCGCTCTGCCAGCGCTCGTCCGGATCCTTCGCCAGACAACGTGCGATCACATGCTCGAGCGCGGGCGGCGTGAGCGGCTGCAACTGCGCGACCGGTTGCGGCTCGCCGCGCACAATGGCGGCGATCAGCGACGTGCGCGTCTTCCCCTGAAACGCGCGCCGGCCAGTGAGCATCTCGTACAGCACCGCACCGAGCGCGAAGATGTCGGTCCGCGCATCCGCCTCGGCACCTTCGAGCTGTTCCGGCGCCATGTACTGAAACGTGCCGACGATCGTCCCTTCCGCGGTGAGCGGCTGATCACGATCGACGAGCTTTTCCGTCATCGCCGACGCGATCACCTTCTCGACGACCGCCGCGCCGCCGACGGTCTTCGCCAGGCCGAAGTCGAGCAGCTTCGCGCCGCTGCGCGTCAGCATCACGTTCGCGGGTTTCAGATCGCGGTGCACGACGTGCTGGCGATGCGCGCGGTCGAGTGCCGTGGCGATCTGCACGCCGTATCGCAGCACCTCATGCAGTGGCAGCGGCGCGCGTTCGATGCGCTGCGCGAGCGTTTCGCCCTCGAGCAGCTCCATCACCAGGAACGACGTGCCGTTGTCCTCTCCGACGTCATGGAGCGTGCAGATGTTCGGATGCGAGAGTTGCGAGATCGCGCGGGCCTCGCGCTCGAAGCGCACTTTGAGTTGCGCGTTCTGGGCGAGCTCGGGCGGGAGGATCTTCACCGCGACCGAGCGGCCGAGGCGCGTGTCGTTGGCGCGCCAGACCTCGCCCATGCCGCCCGCGCCGATGCGCGACACGATCTCGTACGGCCCGAGGCGGCTCCCGGCAGCGATGCGTTCGATGTCGGTAAGAATAGCAGCCGATGTGAGACGATCCGCCGCGCATGCCTTTCTCCTCATTCGAACTGCACCCCGACCTGCTCCGCGGCATCAAGGAGCTCGGATTCAAACGACCCACGCCGATTCAGACCGACGCCATTCCGCCCGCGATGCAGGGACGCGATGTCCTCGCCGCCGCAGCCACCGGCAGCGGCAAGACCGCCGCGTTCGTGCTGCCGATCCTGCATCGCCTGATGGACAAGAAGCGCGGCACCACGCGCGCGTTGATCCTCACGCCGACGCGCGAGCTCGCGGCGCAGATCGATGAACATCTGCGCGACCTCGCGGTGCACACGCCGATCTCGGGCGCCGCGATTTACGGCGGCGCGGGGATGGGGCCGCAGGAACACGCGTTCCGCAGCGGCGTCGACGTCCTCGTGGCCACGCCTGGACGCCTGCTCGATCACTTCCAGTATCCGTACGCGAAGCTCGAAGGGCTGGAGATCCTCGTGCTCGACGAGGCGGATCGCATGCTCGACATGGGATTTCTGCCCGACATCCGCCGCGTGCTCAGACATCTGCCGGTGAAACGGCAGACGCTCTTCTTCTCCGCGACGCTCCCGTCACCGATCGTGCAGCTCTCGCGAGAGATGTTGAAGAACCCGGCCATGATCTCCGTCGAGCGCAAAGCTGCGCCCGCGGCGAAGATCGCGCAGTCGGTGTATCCGGTGCCGCAGGACCTCAAGCTGGACCTGCTCGATACGCTCATCGACCGCGGCGAGATCGAGAGTGCGATCGTCTTCACGCGCACGAAGCACCGCACCAATCGCGTGTTCGAGCAACTCGAGAAGCGGAAGGTGAACGTCGCGCGCATCCACGGCAATCGCAGCCAGGTGCAGCGCACCGAGGCGCTGGCGGGATTCAAGGCCGGCAAGTATCAGATCCTCGTCGCGACGGACATCGCCGCGCGCGGCATCGACGTCGAGGCGCTCTCGCACGTCGTGAACTTCGACGTGCCGAATCTGCCCGAGGATTACATCCATCGCGTCGGCCGCACCGCGCGCGCGGAGCTGGCGGGCGACGCGATCACGTTCGTCGCACCGGATGAAGAGAACGATCTGCGCGCCATCGAGCGCGCCATCGGCAAGCGCCTGCCGCGCGTGACGATGCCCGACTTCGATTACTCGCGCAAAGCCGCCGAGCCGCTGGAGATCCCGATCCAGGAACGGATCGCGGCGATCCGCGCGCGCAAAGCCGAAGACCGCGCGCGCGCGAAAGCGAAAGCCGAGCGGAGGGCGGTGGCGCCGCCGGCGAAGCCGAAGGCGCCCGCGCGAAACGCGCGTCCGGCGGCGCCTGCAAGTCAGGCGTCTTCGCGACGTCGGCGACGTCGGCCTTAATCACCCTCATCCGCCTTCGGCACCTTCTCCCCTCGCGGAGGGGAGAAGGCTACATAGGGCACGTCATTGAGTAGCCTTCGCCCCGCAACGCGGGGAGAAGGTGGCCGAAGGCCGGATGAGGGGGCTGCTACCCCGTCGGCCGCAGCGCGATGCGCGCGATGTCGTCGACCAGATGGAACGGGTCGACCGGCTTCGTCAGGTACGCGTCGAAGTCCTTCGGCTGTCCCTGTGGCGCCGGGAACGCCGACAGCGCAACGATCTTCAAATCGGGCATGCGCTGCCGCAGCGCGCGCGTGAACGCGTAGCCGTCCATCTCCGGCATGGCGATGTCCGTGATCACGAGATCGGGTCGACGCTCGTTCACCGCTTCGAGGCCGGCCATGGCTGCATCGACCGCGACGACGTTCGCACCCGCTGCACGAAGCACCGCGGAGACCATCTTGCGCGCTTCGGCATCGTCATCGACGAGCACGATCTGGATTCCGCGCAGCCGGTCGCGATGCAGGAAGGTCTCGCCCATCGCGTTGCGCAGCGGGCTGCGCTCGTAACCGAGCGCGCGCACAGGCAGCGTCACGGCGAACGTCGATCCCTTGCCGCGCCCTTCGCTCTGTGCCGAGACGTTGCCGCCGTGCGCCTCGGCGATGTAGCGCACGATCGAGAGGCCGAGTCCGAGCCCGCCGTGCACACGCGTCTGCGGCGACTCGGCCTGGCGGAACGGCTCGAAAATGTGCGGCAGGAAGCCTGGATCGATTCCTTCGCCGGTATCGGTCACGGAGATCTGCACATGCGATGAAGTGCGCATCGCCGACACGTTGACCTTGCCGTGCCGCGGCGTGAATTTCACAGCGTTCGTGAGCAGGTTCCAGATCACCTGCTGGAGCCGAGTCGGATCCGCAACCATCGCGCCGAGGCCCGGCGACAGCGACGTGGTGAGCGAAATCTGTTTCGCCTCGGCGGTCGGTGCAACCGCGTCGACCGCGTTCAGGATCACGCGCTGCAGCTCGATCGTTTCGGGCGCGAGCCGCAGTTTTCCGGAGACGATGCGCGAGACGTCGAGCAGGTCGTCGATGAGCCTGGCCTGCAGTTGCGCGCCGGTCGAGATCGAGCTGATGGCCTCGTGGAACAGCGGATCGTGCGACTCCATCGTCGGCAGCAGCCGCGACCAGCCGAGGATCGACGTCATCGGCGTGCGCAGTTCGTGCGAGAGCGTCATCAGGAACTCGTCCTTGGCGCGATTGGCTTCCTGCGCGACGCGATACGAAGCCTCGGCGCGACGCCTTTCCTCTTCGGCCTGTACGCGCGCCTCGCGCTGTTCGAGGAGCGCGAGCTGCGTCATCTCCGCTTCCTTGCGATCGGTGAAGTCGCGCGTGACTTTCGCGAATCCGCGCAGCTCGCGGTGTGAGTCGTACACCGCGGTAATGATGACGTTCGCCCAGAAGCGCGTGCCGTCCTTCCGCACACGCCACCCTTCATCCTCGACGCTGCCGACGGAGCGCGCGATCTGGAGCTCGCGCTCGGGCTTCCCATCGCGCTTGTCTTCCTCGGTGTAGAAGCGTGAGAAGTGCGAGCCGATGATCTCCTCGGGCGTGTAGCCCTTGATGCGTTGCGCGCCGCTGTTCCAGGTCGCGATGTTCCCGTCCGGGTCGAGCATGAAGATCGCGTATTCGCGCACGGATGAAACGAGCAGTTGAAAGATCTCCAGGCTCTGCCGGAGCTCTTCCTGCGCCTGCCGCTGCGCGGTGGTGTCGCGCGTCACTTTTGCAAACCCGCGCAGCTCGCCGGTCTCATCGTAGACCGCGGTAATGACGACGTAGGCCCAGAAGCGCGTCCCGTCCTTCCGCACGCGCCATCCTTCGTCGATGACGCTGCCTTCCGCGCGCGCGATCTCGAGCTCCCGCTCCGGTTTGCCGTTGCGGATGTCTTCGGGAGGATAGAACGTGGAGAAGTGACGGCCGATGATGTCGCTCGGCGTGTAGCCTTTGATGCGTTGCGCGCCCTTGTTCCAGGTGATGATCCGGCCCGTGGGATCGAGCATGAAGATCGCGTAATCGCGCACCGAGGAGACCAGCAGTTGGAAGATCTCCGCGGCGCGGCGCAGCTCTTCTTCGGCGTCGCGGCGCGCGGTCATGTCGCGCGTGACTTTCGCGAATCCTCGCACGCTGCCGTCGTCGTTGCGGAGCAGCGTGATGACCGTGCTGGCCCAGAAGTGTTTGCCGTCTTTGCGAATGCGCCAGCCTTCGTCCCACACGCGCCCTTCGCGCACGGCGGTCTCGAGCTCGTGTTTCGGCTTCTCCGACTGCAGGTCTTCCCGGTCGTAGAAGATCGAGAAATGCCGGCCGATGACCTCGGCTTCGGGATAGCCCATGATGCGCACCGCGCCGCGGTTCCACGAGCGGATTTCTCCCTCCGGCGAGAGAAGAAAGATCGCGTAGTCCTCGACGGCGTCAACAAGCAGAGCAAACTCTTCAGCCCGCGAGCCGGACACGTGCGTATTGTTTCCTTCAGGCATGTCGGAAAAATGATAGCGCGCACTCCAGACGGCGCGCGCTGTGTCATGCTCAACCACGATCCATGCCGTTCGACGAAATCACCGCCTTCCACACGCTCCTGAACAGCACTCCGAACGTCATCTACTTCGTTGATCGCGACGGCCGCTATCGCTTCGTCGGAACGGCGGCCGCAGCCTCGCTGGCGCAGACGCCCGAGACCATGATCGGCCGCACGCCCGAGGAAGTGGGCATCTCGAACGAGATTGCCACGCGGTTCGATGCACAACGGCGCGAGGTGATGTCCACCGGCCGCACGATCACCGAAGAATCGACGTACGAGATGCCCGGCGGCAGGCAGACGTTCGCGTACACGATCGCGCCGGTGATGGAGAACGGCGAGGCCGTGGGTGTGCTGGTCGTCGCACGCGACGTGACGAACCGGCGCGATGCGGAATCGGCGTTACGCGCATCGGAGGAAAAGTTCTCGATCGCGTTCGCGCGCAGTCCGCTCGCATTGACGATCACATCGCTCGATGACGGAAAGCTGGTCGAAGTCAACGAGGGGTTCGTGCGCATGTCGGGCTACACGCGCGATGAAGCGATCGGCCGCTCGCCCGACGAGCTCGGGTTGTGGATCGATCCGCAACGCCGCGCGGAACGGTTCGAACGGATGCGCGCCGGAAAGGATGTGCCGGAGATCGAGGCGCGGTTCCGCGTTCGCAACGGCGAGGTCCTGACCGGCGTCGTCGCGTCCGCGGTCGTGCAGATCGATGGCCGGCCGTGCGTGCTCAGCTCCGTGGTCGACATCACCCATCGCAAGCGCGCCGAGGAAGCGTTGCGCAGGAGCGAGGCGCGGATTCGCGAGTTCGCCGATACCGCGCCCGCGACGCTGTGGATCACGGAGCGCGACGGCGCGTGCTCGTTCCTCTCGCGCGGTTGGCACGAGCTCACCGGACAAACCGAGGAGCAGAGCCTCGGCTTCGGCTGGCTCGACGCGGTCCATCCGGCGGATCGCACGAACGTGCATGCGGCAATGATCGCGGCGAGCGAGCAACGCGAGCCGTTCGCGATCGACTTTCGTGTGCGGCGCAGCGATGGCGAGTATCGCTGGGCCATCGACTCCGGACGCCCCCGTTTCGGCACGAATGGCGAAGTGGCGGGTTACATCGGCTCGATCATCGACATCACCGACCGCAAGCTCGCGGAACAGGCGAAAGACGAGTTTCTGGCCACGTTGTCGCACGAGCTGCGCACGCCGCTCACGTCGGCATTCGGCTGGGTGAAGCTGCTCGCGCGGACGAACGATCCGGAGCTCGCGCAAAGCGGGATGCGCGCGATCGAGGAAAGCCTCGTCACGCAGATTCGCCTCATCGACGATCTGCTCGACGTCTCGCGCGTCGCCGCCGGCAAGATGCATGTGCACCTGCAACCCGTCGACCTCGGCGGCATCGTCGATGCGGCGGTGGAGATGGTGCGGCCCGCGGCGCAGGCGAAGGACATCGACCTCCGCGTCGATCTGCGCGCGGTGACCACGATCGAAGGCGACGCGGCGCGGCTCAGGCAGGTGTTCTGGAATCTGTTGTCGAACGCGGTGAAGTTCACGCCGGCCGGCGGACGAGTGGACGTGGGGCTGCGCGAACGCGACGGAAATGCCGAAGTGATCGTGCACGACAGCGGCGAGGGAATCGAGCAGGCGTTTCTGCCGCATGTGTTCGAACGTTTCCGCCAGGCCGACAGCTCGATCAGCCGTCGGCACGGAGGTCTCGGCATCGGGTTGTCGATCGTGTCATCGCTCGTCGCCGCACACGGCGGAAGCGTGTATGCCGGAAGTGACGGCCTCGATCGCGGCGCGACGTTCACGGTCACACTCCCGCTCATCGAGCGCAGCGACACGGTCCGTCCGGCCGCCGCACCGGAGGACCGCGCGCGTCACACGGCGCTCGAAGGGGTCCGCGCACTCATCGTCGATGACGACGCCGGCACGCGCGAGCTGATGCGCATCACGCTCGCATGGGCCGGCGCGGAAGTGCGCGAGTGCAGCACCGCGGCCGAGGCATTCGCGATGGCCGCGCAGTGGCGTCCGGATGTGCTGATCAGCGATCTGGCCATGCCGCACGAGGACGGGTTCGGACTGATCCGCCGCATCCGCGAATCGCACGACGCCATTCCCGCCATCGCGATCACGGCGTACGCGCGCGCCGAAGACGAAGAGCGCGCCAAAGCCGCGGGGTTTCAACGGCACGTAGCGAAGCCCTTCGATCCGCGGGATCTGATCGAGGTCGTGCGCGGGCTCGTGCGCTGAGCGGACGACCGAGGCGCCTCCGGAGGCCCATCGGTCGTCCACTCAGAAGCCGTACCGCGCCCGATCGCGCCCGATGCGCGCGAGTGCGATCATCGCGGGCACATAGTCGCGTGTCTCGCCGGGCAACTGATCCCACACGCGGAAATAATCGGCGTCCGTGCCCGACTCGATGATGCCGCTGATGCGATTCTCGCCCGCGTTGTATGCGGCCGCGGCGAGATACCACGAGCCGAAGCGGTTGTAGAGATACGACAGATACGACAGCGCGGCGTCGGTGGACTTTTCGAGATCGCGGCGCTCGTCGACGGTTTCATCGACGCGCAGACCGTATTGACGCGCGGTGCCGGGCACGAGCTGCCAGATGCCCACGGCGTCCGCGGTCGAGTGCGCCTCGGGATTCAGGCCGGATTCGGCCATCGCGAGATAGATCAGCTCCTGCGGCATTCCGCGGCGGCGGAGCTTGTCGCTGATCACTTGCTCGACCTGCGGCTTGCGCGCGAACGCGGCGGCGATCTCGGCGCGCTTGTCGCCTTTGCTGAAGCGCTCGACCCAATACGCGACGCGCTCATGGGACAGGTCGGAGAGGACGTCGCGCGGAGTTGCGGCGGCGGGTGGTGCTGGCGCGGGAGAAGAGCTCGCGCAGGATGTGGCGAGCAGGAGTGTCGTGATGAGGAGAACGATGCGCATGTGGCGTCACAGAGCAAGCGTCACGCCGCCACGTGAGGGAGTTTGCCCGCCGTTTGCGCGATCCTCAGTAAGCAATCCCCTCATCCGGACAATTTGGAGAACTCATGAACGTGCGCCGCGCCGTCTCTGTTTTCGGGCTGATCCTCCTGTTCGCCTGCCCTGCGTTCGCGCAGGACCCGGCGCCGATCCAGCTTCCCGACCTGAATCCGAACGAATGGTTCGACGGGAAGATGGGCGGCACGTTCGGCGCGAAAACCGTCACCGCATTCGCGAAGAGCAACCGCGTCGCGGTCACCGGCTTCCGCGTCGTCTTCGTCACGCACAACGAAGCACGCGCGGTCGTGCGTGCGAGCTATCTGCCCGGACGCGAGACCGGGACCGCGCGCGCGAAGATGGAAGTCGATCTCGTCGGCGTCGACGACGCGACGCTGCAGGCCATCACCGATCGCGCGTATCAGCTCTTCGTCGATCAGTTGAAAGCGGCAGGACGCGAAGTGGTGACCCCCGAGGCGTCGTCGTACGCCGCCTTCAAGGTGACCACGCCCGTGCCACAGGAAGTGAAGACGGGACTGCTCAAAGGGAAGGCCTTCAGCCCGACCGGCATCCCGCTGTGGTGGCAGATCGGCGATGCATGGGGCGACGCCGGACTGGGACAGAAGAACATGCGCGCGTTCAACGTGCAGTCCGAGAAGCTGAACGCGCCCGTGACGATCGCGCCGCTCATCGTCGTCGACTTCGCGCACATGGAATCGAGCGGCAATCGCAGCGGCCTCCTGGCACGGCGCGCGGAAGTCGGCGCGTCTCTGGCGATGAGCATCCCCACGTTCTACACGCGCGTCGTGCGCGCCGAGCAGACGCGCTACGGCGGCATCGTCTCGAAAGGCGACGACGGCGCGCTCTCACTGACAAAGCCAATCGACACCGACATCGAGTTCGCCGACATGCAACGCGTCGACGAGAAATCAGGGCGCGTGCTGAGCCTCACCGGGCCCGACTCGAAGAGCAAGAAGTTCATCAACCGCGCGACCACGACGAACGAGGCCTACACCGCCGCCGCAAGCGCCGTGCTGGCACAGACGACCGGCGCGTTCGCGAAGTTGTTCGTGAAGTAGGAGACGACCCGGAGGCCTCCGGCCTCCCGGTCGTCCCTACATCACCAGCCGCTTGCGCACCGCGTACAACACGATCTCCGCGCTGCTGTGCAGATTCAGCTTCTGCATCAGATTGGCGCGGTGCGTCTCGATGGTCGAGAGACCGACGTCGAGTAGCGCGGCGACTTCCTTGTTCGAGCGCCCTTCGGCGAGGAGCTGCAGCACTTCCTTCTCGCGGTCGGTGAGCAGATCGTACGAATCCGTCAGCCCTCGCTCCTGCAACTGCTGCATGTACTCCTCGGCCAGCACGCCGCTGACCGCGGGACTGAAGAACGACTT